>NZ_JBIRLM010000013.1:0-212131 GCF_044330565.1 Streptomyces sp. NPDC017448
AAGTCCGGCGGCCCCGCGGGCGGGCCGGGCGTCAAGAGCCCTCCGCCGGTGAACGCCGACCTCTTCACCCCCGGCCCCGCCGCCTCCTTCCCCGACACCGTCTCGACCGAACTCCCGAGCGGGATCGGCAGCGGTCTCAGCATCCCGCCGCCCACGTACACGGCCCCGCCGCCGTACACGTCGCCGTCCGCGCTGAACATCCTGCCCACCGGTGGCCGCGACGTACTGTCCGGACCCTTCGACCTCACCACCCGGGACTCGAACAGCCCGAACGACACGAACAACCTCGGCGGCTACGGCTTCAACAGCGGCAATGGCTTCAACGGCAGCAACAGCTTCAGCGACCCGAGCGGGCCACCGGCCCCCTACGTGCCGCCGTCCACCTCGTCGGCCTTCACCCCGTCCACGCTGCCGTCCGGGCACACCTCCGGGCCGTCGTCCGTCTCGAACGCCGACCTCACGACACCGGACCTCACGCCGCAGGACCTCACCGACGGCCTCACGCCGGACACGCCTTCGAACGTGCCACGATCGACAAGTGACCTCCCCCAGGGGCTCACCACGCCGAAGGGCTCCTCCACCGCACCGGACTCGAACACCCCGGGCGGTATGGACGCCACGCACGTGGATACCGATCCGGGCGACGCACCGTTCGGCCAAGACGGGACACGGGACGTCCCTCACGACACCACCGGGCAGGACCTGCCCGGGCAAGGACAGCCCGCCCGGAACACCGGCGCCCAGCCGGGCACGGAACACGGCACACACCAGCAGGTGAACGGCGCCCCACCGGCAACCGACGCCGAATCCGACACCGTCACAGCGCCGACGCCCCTGGGCACCTCGGCCGGCCCGAACACGACAGCACCCGCATCCGCCCCCGGGGCTCACAACGCATCGCCCGGTACGCCGGGAAGCCAGTCACAGCAGTCCTCCCGGACCGACCTGACAGACGGGACCGACGCGACAGGCCTGACAGACGACGATGTGACCGGCCTGCCTGACCAGCAGGCCGACCGAAACGGTCAGGAGTACCTGTCCGACGGTACGGACCAGTCGCTCACCCCGGCACCCCGTGACACGAACACGACCACGAACACGACCGTGCCCGAAGGTGACCCGGCGCCCCCGACAGGGTTGCGTACCTCCTCCGAAGCACCGCAACCGGACGCGGCACCGCTGAGCGGCGAAGCCCCGGCCGAGCACACCGGCACGGACGCCGAAACAGGCGCGGACGCGCTCACCGGGCCGACGCCGGAGCCCTCCCTGCCCATCGCCGATCCGGTGCGCCCCGAGCAACGGCGGGCCGGGGCCCACGACGCACCGGCGGTGCCGACAACGGAGCCGGAAGCACCGGCCGTGTCGCCGGACACCTCGTCGGCCGAGGCGTCCGACGGCCGGTCCGCTACGTCGTCGAGCTTCCCCGGCATGTCCTCACCGTCGTCCTCCCCGCCCCTTTCCCCTTCCCCGCCGACCGCTCTGGCGACTTCTTCGTCGTCCTTGCCCGCTCCGGGGGCAGGGCCCCAGCAGGGGGACCTGCCCGGCCTCTCCGGCCCGGATGCCGACCTGGCCCCGGACGGGGCCGAGGCGGTAGGGGCGTCCGGCCCCGTCTCAGGGACCACCGCCGACGCCGCCCCCGGGTCGCCCGCCTGGGAGGCGGCGCGCGCCGGGGTGGAACCGGTGCCGCGCTCGCACACCTGGGTCGACCCGGTGTCGACGCCACCGGATCCGCAACAGCAGGGTCGGACAACTCAGTTCGTGGTGAGGTCGAAGTTCGAAGTACGCCGCTTCGGGGTGGGCGGCGACCATGTCACCGACCTCACCGTCGAGGTCGGTGTCGGCAGCCCGGACCGGATGCCCGACGGCGTCTGGGCGAAGGTGCTCAGCGGCGTCGATACCGCGATCAACGCACCGGGCCACCGGCTGCCGAACGGTGACCTCCTGCATGTGACGGTGGTGCGCGTCGAGAGCGACCCGCACCCCAACGGGCTCAACGTCGAATTCGTCGGCCGCGACCAGCAGATGACCCGGTCCGCCTGGTGGGCGGATGCCGACCCCGTCGACTACGCGCACGAGATCACGCACATGCTCGGCCTCCGCGACGAGTCCCGGCACGCGGTCGCACCTCAACGCCCGGACGTGGAGGGGAGCCTCCTGGGGGACTACCGGCGCCCGGCCCCCGAGGGGCTGGCCCAGGGCGGGCTGCGCGGCCGCCATCTGCAGCTGATCAGCACACTCATCGGGGACCTCACGCCCACACCCGCCAGGACACCCACATCCGCATCCGCGCGCACGACCGCGACGGCAACCGTGTCCGCGACGGCGACCGTGGCCTCCCCGCCGCCCGTCGGCCGTCCGGCCACCACCAGCAGCGCCCCTGGTGCCGAGCCGTACGTGCCCGTGCTCCCCAGCACCCGGCCCCCCGTGCTGGACCGGGACCTGCCCCGGCCGCTCGGCGGGCGGCGGGACCGGACCGACTTCGGTGACGGCTCCCGGATGCCCGCGTACATCGACGACGTGCAGGAGCTCGTGCAGGACGCCCCTCCGGAGGTCCTCCTCGAACTGGTCTCCGGCGGCATGACCTTCGGGCACAGCGACGTCGTCCTGCGCGGCACCGGCGAGGCGCTGGCCGAGATCGGCCGGCTGCTGTCCACAGGGTCCGACGGGGTGCGGCCCGAGCAGCCGAAGAAAGGCCGCCCGGCCGGTTCGAACCTGATGGCCGACGTCACGTACGCCTTCACCCAGGAGCCCAAGACACTGGCCGGGGACGGGCGCGTGTTCCCGTACACGGCGCAGGACGGCAGTGCGCGGAAGCTGTCGGTCGTCGCGCGCCACTACGGCGACTGGGAACAGTTCACCGACACCTACGGCAGCCCCGTGAAGGTGGACGGGATGCACCGCTCGGTCTTCACCGCCGGGCAGAGCAAGACCATGCAGTCGGCGTTCCAGATCGCGCTCGGCGGGCCCATCGGGCCCGTGGGCGCGGCCGCATTCAGCGGTTTCGGCCGGCTCGGTCTGCGGCTCGGTTTCACCGACCGGGTGGGATACGGACAGACCGAACAGGGGACGAGCCAGACGGAGACCCGCGCGCTCGACGGCTCGCGGGTGTATCTGGACCACGTCTACTACGACCTGCGGGTCACCGATGCGGACGGAAGGATTGTGAGCGGTCCCGAGCCCGCGGTCTTCGGGTTCGCGGTGAGGGACGGGCTGTCCGTACGGCTGCCGGACAGCGTGATGAGTGCGACCGCCGCCCCCGGGCGCATCCCCCGCTCCATGGAGCTCGGCCGGCAGTCGGCCTACCGGCTGGTCCGGACGGAGGGGTTCGGCCCCGTCTCCCGGATGCGGGACTGGGCGGCCCAGGAGATCGGCGTGGCACCGGGCAGTACCGCCTACGGTGAACTCAACTCCTTCTTCTCCTCGTTGAGCTTCCAGCGGCAGAGCCCCGCACTGTCCAGGGGACGGGTCACCACCGTGCCTCTCTTCGCCGACGACAGGACCCGTACGCCGCTGGGCGTCTTCGTGGTCGATGTGGTGCCAGGCCGGGCGACGCTGATCACGGAGACGCCCGACGCGGAGATGCGCGACATCAACACCCTGGCCGTACGCAACGACCGGAGTGTCCAGAAGACGGCGGCCTTCGGAATCGACGGCGTCGCGGGCCCGGCCTTCAACTTCTTCGACCTGGGGAACGGTGCCCTCAATCTCCGGCTCCAGTTCGGCGCGGCGTTCCGATACCTCTTCTCCGTGTCGCGCACCGCCGGCCTCGGCGGTTCCGGGGCGATCAAGACGGCCGGCCAGGTCAAGGGCGATGCGACGGGTCTCTACCTGGTCCGGAAGACGGTGTACGTCCAGCGCAGCGGCAGCGGCTCCCGGCCGCAGCAGTTCCACACCTGGAGCGTGGACCGGATGACCCGCACGGAGGCGCGTCGGCTGGCGGGCTGGGACGACGGCCTGCGGCGTGCGCTGCGCGCGGGAGCACCGGAACCGTTCGCCCCCGCGTACCTGACCCCGGACAGGCCGCCCACCCTGGGCATGCACCGGGTGGAGGAGTTCGCCTTCGGCGACGGTACGAAGACCGGGCCGACCGGAGCCACGGGACGGGAGCGCACCTTCCTGGACACCCTCGCCGACGAGGTGCTGACGGCTCTCGC
This sequence comes from Streptomyces sp. NPDC017448, assembly GCF_044330565.1. Classification (NCBI taxonomy): domain Bacteria; kingdom Bacillati; phylum Actinomycetota; class Actinomycetes; order Kitasatosporales; family Streptomycetaceae; genus Streptomyces; species Streptomyces sp. NPDC017448. The sequence goes on from NZ_JBIRLM010000013.1 coordinate 4,155, forward strand.
GGCGGCCTATCCCGGGCTGGTCGCACGGCTCGACCAGCTGGCGCCGCCGGAGCACAGGACCTGGCGGGAGCGGGCGAACGCAGTTCTGGGCCCGCCCGGTCCGTCCGCCGGCGCACGCCCCGCGCCGACGACGCGGTGGAAGAACGACGACGAGTACCGCACGGCCCTCGCCAACACCCTGGAGGTCCTCAGCGCCCTGTCGTACCGGAGCATGGCGGGAAACCTGGAGGCACTGACCACGACCGGCATCCGGATCCGGTTCAACGAGCCGGGCCGGATCGGACAGGGCCACCGCTACATCTGGCTGCACGGGGAGCTGACCAACCGCCGTTTCGAGGGCGTGCAGGACGACTTCAAGCTGCGCTACAGCTCGGTCGGTGTGGAGCGGGTGGACGGCCAGAAGAGCGCCAAGCGCATCGGGGAGGCGGGCGTCGAGGGGCTGATCGCCTTCCGTGACCCCCTGACGGACGACATCGGCGCACCGAACAACGCGGGCGGGCCGAGCGCCGGCGTGCGCTGGGGTTGGCAGGCCGACGAGGAGACCAGCTTCGGCGCGACGGCCACGTACGAGCCGATGACGGTGAGTGCCGGTCCGTCGCACCTCTACCGCTACGACCTCTCGATCACCGTGGACCGCGGCGGGTACTGGCGGTTCCGGGGCCTGCTGCGCGGAACAGCGACGCTGGGGCTGCTCGGCACCCAGCCGTTCGTCTTCCGGCAGCCGCAGGACCTGCTCATCGGTACGGCCCCCGGCGGCCGTCAGGTGGGCGGCGGGGACCGTACCGGGCAGGTGCTCATCAGCATCCCTGGCACGCACGCGCCAGCCGTGGACCCGCACCGCCGGGCTGCTGCCAACCCCTACGCGAGCGTCGCCCTCCAGCCGGTACGCACCCTGCGGCCCGACCGGGCGCGGGCACTCGCCCTCGGCGACCTGTCCAGGCCGGGCAGCCTGGTGCGCGCCTCCGACCTGGTGGGGGACCCGGGCCCGGTGACACCGGACGGCCGGGGCTCGCAGATGTTCCGGGACCTGCAGAACCATCCGTTCCTGACCATCGGCGTGATGCCGTCACCGGCCCTGGTCTCGGCACTCGGGCAGGCCATGGCCGCCGGGTCAGGCGGCGCTTGGCAGCTCACCGAGGAGGGTGCGCCGACCCGCGAGGCCGTACTCCGTGCCTTCCAGCCGCAGTACCTGACGGCCAACTTCGACCAGAGCTCCGGGCCGCTGGGCTGGAGTGCCTCAGGGCTGATGGGGAAGGGCCCGTACGCCACGCTCTGGGCCACCTTCCGGCATCTGACGGCGGTGGACGGCATCCAGGCGCTGACCGGGTCGGTGCCGATGGACACGGAAATGGTGCTGGGCGGCACCGGCCAGACGGCGGGTAAGCTGACGAAGACCCGCACCTTCTTCGTCGGCGGGCAGCTCGTCTACGCGCGCTCCCACGCGGCAGGGCCCGGACTGCTCGGCACCTACGGCCTGGTCGCCAGCCCCTGGTCGACGGCGGACCAGTCGAGCAGAACCGTGACCCGCTCCTTCGTCCACGACATGAACCGCAAGGGCTTCGGCCACCAGGTCCTCGTGTCGGGCGCCGCCGAGCACTGGCTGGCCCTGACGGCGAGCCTGCTCGGCTCCGGTGCCGCGGGCAGGCCGCTCGTTCCCGACTGGATCGCCGCGGCGGCCGGGCGGATGACGACCGTGCCCGGCGGCTGGCTGGCCCATGTGCCGGAGAAGAGCGCCCACCTCGTTGGGCTGATCGACGACGGCATGGGCGAGGTGCCGCGCTACACCCGCCACAGCTGGTCCCCGCAACCGTGGCTGCGGGACGACCACTTCGGTACGTACGCCGTCAACGCGCTGGACCCGACCGCGGCGCTCGCCGCCTTCGAACAGCAGGTGGCCGTGCTCGGGCTGGACGACGCCGGCCGGGAGCGCGTCCGCACCCTGGTCTCGTCCCGGGTCCTGCGATCCCTGGACAAGGAGACCACGGGCGGCGGCTCCTCGGTCCCGGCCCGCACCGGAGCGTGGGGCTGGCACAGCGTCCGGATCGGCAAGCGGCAGATCCGGATCAGGGTCCAGCTCGAACCCGGTACGCCGACGTTCGAGATGCTGGACCACAGCGTGGAGATGGAGGAGAACCGGCGGGCCATCGAGACGGTCACCGAAGGTGCCGAGTCCACGAAGGGTGCCGACTTCGGCTACCTCGTCGGGGAGGCCGTCCACACGGAGAACCCCACGGGGGCCGTGGCGGCGGGACCGACGTTCACGGAGACCGGCTCCGACCGGAAGTCCAACGGCGAGAGCCGTACGGAATCCACCCTGACCGTGTTCCGGGCGGCCTCGACGGAACCGTACGCGGAGATCGCCACGCCCTACACGCTCCGGATAACGCTGGAGGCGGACGACCCGGCACCGGGGCGACGGGGGCCCGTACGCACCGGGTTCGACCGGTTCCGCGGCAAGCAGGTCATCAGCGTGGCGCACTCCGCCGGAACCCTGCGCGAGCACGTCCCGCTGAGCCTGATGGCCCCCGACGGGGAGCCGGACGCCGATCTGCTGCCGCCCCCGGACCTGACCGGGCTCGCCGCACCGAGGCAGGGCGTCCCGCCGTACGTGCTGGGGCCCGACACCCTGCACGGTGACGGCACCCTCAAGCCGTTCCGTTTCCCCGCCACCGGCTTCGACGTGCGCCGGATCGTCGGCCTCGCGGACATCCAGGTGGCGAACACCTACGCGCTGGCCCTGTCGTACGACGCGGGGTTCTCCGTGGACGGACCTGATGCCGCACGCCGGGCCAGGGACACCGGGCTGACCCGGCTGGGCACCGGCTCGGCCCAGGCGCTGGAGGACGGGACCGGTAACGCCGCGCTCACGGCCTACTACCACCGTGCGGTGACGCCCCAGGGATACGGCGTCCCCGGGCTGACCGAGAAGAACATCGTCAGCACCGAGAGCGCTCAGCTCGAGCTGTACGCCAAGCCCGACTTCAGCCGCGCCCGGCTGCTGACCGTCGCCGACGGCCAGAAGATGGAGATGCTCCGGCGGACCGGCGCCGGCGCGGCGTCGTCCGTGGGACGGGAGAACGTCCAGGACTCCGCGCTCGGGGCGGGCGTGCTGATCAGCTCCGACAAGACGGGCATGCACCAGATGGGCGGGTCGGGCACCGGGCCGTACGCCGCTGAAGGCGACACCCTGCCCACCTCGGCGGACCAGCTGACCTCCATCAACACGAAACCCAAGACGGGCCGGGTGTTCCTGTTCGCCGTCCCCACCTCGTGGCTGAGCGTCGCCGATGTGCGTCGGGGCATCAAGGACACCCGAGTCGGACGCTTCGTCGGAGGCACCTTCGGCCATGTCAGGCCCGGCCCGAAGGCGGTCGGCTCGGAGGCGTACGCCCTGACCTGGGTCAGGGACGATGTCGCCAGGGAACTCGGCCTGATCGACGACACGAACTTCCCCGCCCGGGTGGGTGCCGCGTGGGACGCGGTGGGCGAGGCGAGCAAGGCGTGGGTCGACGCCGACAAGGCGTACTGGAAGAAGCGCCGTTCGGCGATCGGCCGGAGGGAGGAGCGGGACGCGGCGCGGATCGCGCTCGACGACGCGGAGACCGCCGCCGGGGCGGCCCGCCGAAGGCTGGCCCAGTCGTACGACGTGGCCGAGGCGGCCCACAACGCCGTGGAGGCCGCGGAGGAACGCATGGACCGGATACGGAGCGCCGGTCAGCAGTCGATACGCGAGGCCCGCGAAGCCCTCGAAGCCGCCGAGGCCTCGGACACCGGTGAGGCCGCCCACGATGGTTGGGCGGAGCTGGCACGCGAGGAGATGGCGGAGGCGCGTGCGGCCCTGGCGGCCGCCGAACGGACCTTCCGGGAACGGCTTTCGCCCGCCGAGGTCCACATCGCCGCCCTGCGGGAGCGTAAGGCGGCGGCCGACCGGCGGGTGAACACGGCCGAAAGAGCGCTTGCCACCGCGGACCGCCGGGTCGGGGCGGCCACCCGGCGGCACGACGCCGCCGTCACCGCCTTCGGTAACCGGCGCACGCTGCTCGGCATACTGAGGACGACGGCGGAGGACGCCGCGGCCGAGTACCACCGGGTGAGGGCGGGGACGGACCAGCTCACCCGGTGGCACCAGGAAGCGGCCACCGTCGAGGGCCGGAAGCGCCTGGAGGGCAGGACCGAGCCCCCGGCCGTCACCTACCTGAAGCCCGCGGTGCCAGCGCCCCCGGTGCCGCCCGCGCTCCCGGCGTACACGAGGACCGGCACCGGTCCGGACGCCCGGCTGACCTCGCCCGACCAGGTCACGTACGCCCTGCACGAGGTGCCGGAGGACGGGGACGCCTTCCTGCACGCGCTGGTGGAGGGGCTGAGCAGGAGCGCGCCCGGCCTGCTCACCGAACAGGGGGTGGACCTCGGCGACCGGCGTGCGGCGGCCGACGCGGTGCTGCGGATGCTCACCGCCAGGCTCATGGACCCCTCGGACGCGGACCTGCTCGAAGCCGTCGCCCCCGATGCCATGGATGCCTTCAGCGACGCCGAAGTCACCGGGGCGGGGCTGCGGGGGGCCGGGCCGCTGGCGGCGGACACTCCTGCAGGCCGCGAGTTCGACGGGCTGGGCGGACTGATGCCGCACTCCGTGACCCCGGACCCGGCGGCCCGGGCCGCGCTGGCCGTCGCCCAGCTGATGCGCCCGGGGAACACGGAGGGCGAGGCGGGCTGGAACCACGGGGCGGCCGACCTGCTGCCGGTGCTGGCCGCCCGGACGTTCGGGGTGGACATCACCGTCGTGGACGACGCGGGGCGCTTCCAGGACTTCGGCCCGGGACCGTCCGATCCCACGGGCCACCTGGCGGGGGCCCTGGGCCTGCCGCCCGGCAGCCCGCGGCCGCACGTGGTGCTCAGCCTGGCGGACCGCCATTACCGACTGGCGGTACGGGAGGGGGCGGTGACGGACGCGAAACCGGAGCCGAAGGCCGGGGGCAAGACGGAGGCCAGCACTCAGCCGGAGCCGAAGGTCCAGGACAAGACGGAGGCCAGGACTCAGCCGGAGCCGAAGCCGGTGCAGCCCTCGTCTGCCCTGCCTCCGGACGGTGCGGCCAGGGGGCGGCCCGTTCGGGTTCCGGTCACCGGGGAGTGTCTCTTCCACTCATTCATCGCGAGCGACCCCGGATACGTACGCAGCCGGCTGCCCGCTCTGGCGGAGTCCGCCCCCGCCGCGTACGCCTGGCTCGGCGACGCCGACGCCGTGCGCGGGGGGCTCAGCGGCAGAGCGGTCGTCCAGTCCACCACCGGGCACTACCCGGGCGGCCCGGAAACCGCCGTCGTGAGCGCGATGCGCAAGGCCGTCGAGGCCCATGTGACCGGGAGCGGAGGCCGTCTGCCCCGATCCGTCATCGGGCAGTTGCGCCTGTCGACGACGGCGGAGTTCGGGGCCCGGATCGCGGGACTGCACCGGGCGGGGCTCGTCTCGCTGCTCGCGCACCACGGTGTGGACGCGGACATGCTGATCGACCGCTCGGAGGCGGGACTGCGCGCGGAGTTGGCCGTTCTGTACCCGACGAGCGCGGCTCCACTGGACGACGCGGAGATGCGTACGGTCATGCGCGCTGTCGCCCGCTGGGAGGAGGATTACATCACCGACGTGGGCGAGATCTTCCTGCCCCTGCTCGCCCATACCTTCGGGGCCCGGGTCGAGGTGGCCTGGGACGGTCGTCTGGCCGACACCCGCCGGGCCGGCCCCAGCGGCGCATCCCGTGTGATCGAGGTGCACTACAACGGCGTGGACCACTACAACGGGAGCAGCGCCGAAGCGCATGACCTGCTCGTCTACGGCGACAGTGTGGCCCCCGAGCGCGTCAAGCCCGAGGAGCGTGACGGTGAGGGCGACGTACGGGTGAATCCGCTGTGGATCCCCCTGGACGATGTCGATCCCGATCTGCTGGTCACGGCGAACCCGGACACCGTGTGGATCTACACGGTGACCGAGGACGGACAGATCCTGCTGGGCAGCGAGCAGCCGAGCGGGATCATCACGCCGGAGCAGTCCGACGCACTGCTCGCCGGCATGCGGAGCGTGGCTCCGGACCTGACGGCGGACGGACTGCGGAAGGACCTGGACGAGCTGGGGCACACGGGCATCGCGGCCCGGTTCGGGGGGTCCGGACGGTCGGAGCCCGGGATGAGCCGGGGGTCCGGCGAGGTCCGGTGGAGCCCGGAGCTGAAGCGGTGGACGGTAAACGACAAGTTGGGCCGCTACAGGAGCGAATCCGCCCGGCCCGGCCCCGGCCCGGACGTCGCGGCGGGCCGGCTGCGGGAGGTGGCGGAGCTCTTGACGGAACGGCTCGGCGTGCGGGTCGTGCCCGAACAGGTCAAGACCGCTACGGCGGCGCCGTCCGGTCAGCCTCCCGCCCCCGTCGTTGCACCGCCGGCGGTGCCGTTGAAGGGGATGGTGTCGGTCGCGGAACTCGAAGCGATCGGCATGACGCTGTCGTTGGCGCAGTCCACACAGGCGGCGCTCCTGCGCGACAAACTGCCCGTGGAGGAACTGGGGCTGACGCCCGAGCAGCACAGGCTCATCCGGGTGCAGCGGGGTGAGCCCGACACCTCGGCGCCCACGCGGCTGCTGCTCGACTCGCCGGAACCCTCGTCCCCGGGAGCAGCGTCGACTCCCTCGACATGATCATGGACTGGGAGGACGGCGACGAGGACAGCCGGTCCGCCGAGCCGGACCGCCACCGGGATCCTGGAGGACCTCTACGGTCCCGGGATCGGCGAGGCCCCGCTCTGTCCGGCACTGCGCGAGACCCTGGTGCGGCTGGACGCGCTGCGCCGGGCCGTGACCGGATCGCCTCTGCGTGAGGGCCCGTTCGACCTGGACGCGGTCACCCGGTACGTCCTCGGTCTGGGTGAGCGGGAGGCCGTGACCAAGGTGCAGCGAGGCGAGCTGTTCCGGGTGGCACTCGACGAGAACGTGGAAGGGGCCCGGAGCCTCGCCGGCCTCGCCGCGTTCCGACTCGTGCTCGACGGGGTGTCCTGTGTCGCCCGCACACTGCCCCGGACCGGTGGCAGCCGGGGCAGGAACTGGACGGGCGGCAGGATCAGGGAACTGGACACGTCACAGGCGGTCGGGGTGGCCCAGCAGCCGTACGGGGTGCCCCCGCTCGGTGAGGCCGACCCGGCGCCGTACGTCGTCCTGGCGGCCGAAGGCCGCCACGACCACGTCGTGGTGCTGGACGGTGACGGCACCCCGCACCGCGTGACCACGGAGGTGTTCGCCGAACTGCTCGCCCTGGACCCGTTGCTGGCCGGTCTGCCGGACGCCACTCCCGTGGTCCTGCTGGTTCCGGAGGCGGGTGCACGGGGCCTGGATCTGCCTCGCGCGGTCGCCGACCGGACCGGCCGCACGACCTGGGCCCCCAGCGGCCGTCTGCGGTTCACCCCGCAGACGGAGGGCGGCCCGGCCGTCGTCTCACCGGAGCACCGTCCCGGTGAGGCGGCGGGGGCCTGGGGATTCAGCGAGCCGGGCTAGGTGCTCGACCCGGCCGGCGCACCATGACCAGGCCGCGCGGGCCCGCGTGAACTGCTCGCCCGAGGCCGCGAGCGGGCGTCGCCGAGGGCCGCGTGGACGGGAGGTCGTGTGCTCGTCACCGGCATGAAGCAGCTTCAGGAACACGGCCCGGCTGGAGCGGTCTTCCGGCGCTTCGGACGGCCGCACAATCAGACGCTCCTCGAGACGATCGGCAACCCGCGCCGCGAAGCGGCCGACGCTCGCCAGCAGGCCGAGTACGCCGCCCGCTAGCGGGAGCACAAGGAGGAGCTGCGCCGCATCGCCGCACAGCACAAGCCCGAGCAAGAGGCCCGCCGTCCGGTGTGCGCCGACTGCGGCACCCGGTTCACCGACGAACGGTGGAAGATCATCGAGCCTGCAGGGTGGGCTACCCCACGCGAGACCCACCCGCACCTGTGCGACGACTGCAAGCAGCGCGCCCACACCGCCGAACGCCAAGCCGAGCAGGCCGGGCCCAAACGCCAGGAGCACGACCAAGCTGTGCCCCTGCAGAGGGAGGGGGGATGGCTCGCGCGGTTCCGCTCCTGATGGAAGGGCCGTTAGCCCGCCCGTGCGGGGCCTGCCGCCGCCCCCGCTCTGGGAGACTGAGGGCCACCATTCCAGCGGCGAGGAGCGAGCACAGGGCGGCGAAGGCGGATTCAAGCGGTGACCGACGCACCCTGACGGGGCCGGACGACACCCGTCATCCGGCCCTCTCGGCACATCTGACCCCGGAAGGACCACCATGAACCACAGGCAGCTGGCCCTCGTGTACGGCTTCGCCCTGTTCCTGCTCTGCTGCGCCATCGGCTACGACCTGAACGACGGACACCCCAGCATTCCCTGGGGTCTTGCCGGAGTCGCTGCGGGCACCGTCCTCGCCGTGGCCGTCCGCAAGCGGACGGGCCGGTCCGGCAGCTCCCGGGACTCCGGTCACTGACGGCGCGCGGCCCCGGACAGCGGCTCCGTGCCGTCGCCCCGGCCGGGGCGACGGGCTACCGAGTGGGGGAGGGCTGGTGGGTGACGGCGCGGTCGCGCTGGGCTGCGGCCTGGCCAGCCAGGCCGCAGCACGTAAGCGGCGACCGCCCGTACACCCGCGTCCCAGCAGTCCCCGAACCGCTCCTCGACTCCGTCGGGGCGTGGCTCTCGACGATCCAGGTGTGGGCCCCGGCGACCACTCCGGCCTCCAGCCGCGCGACGAGCTCGTCCGCGCGTCCGGCGGGTAGCCCGGCGGCGGCCAGGGCGCAGAACGCCTTCAGGCGGGTGTTCACAGCCTCGTCCCGGGGCTGGCGGACCCGGGGCGAGCTCCTGCCCGTAGGCGTCCGCGTCGTACGACCCCGTGCTCATGCCGTTCCTCCTTCGTCTTCCCGGGCCCGCCGCGCCGCCCACTGCGGATCGCGCGCGGCGTAGTGACGGCGTGGGCCAGGACGACGACGGCCTGCCGCCCGGCGCCGCCCCGGAACCACGTGTCGGTGAAGCGGACCTGGTCGGCCGCCCGGTCGCCCAGGCGCCGCCACGGACGCACCCGGCCGAGGACTGCCGGCTTCTCGGCCCCTGAACCGCTGATGCGATCACGAGTTCTGGGTAAGCGGGTGGCATGTTCTTTTTCAGTAACCGGATCGGCTGCCTGGGGTCTCTGCTCATCAGTGTGGTAGCGACAGTCGTCCTGTTCATGATCTTCAGTCGCTGATGCAGCTGCCTGTGCCCGTCACGACCAGCGCATTCCGATCGCGGACAGCTGTTCCATCCGTTCCGGTGTCAGGGGCGCGGCCCTGCTGCGCTGGTTCCCGATCCAGGCGCCCAGCTTGTGCTCGCGCTTCTCCTGGTCGTCGCCGACGATTCGCTCGACGTGCTTCCTGGGGACCTGGAGGTGTCCCTCGCGTTCGTAGAACTGTTTGGCTGCTGTCCAGGGGCGGTTTTTCTGATCAGTGGGTGGTGTGTTGGCCTGGGCTGATCAGTTTGGTGTGGGGGGTGATAGGGCTTCGGGCCGAGCTAGTGCCGCATCAGGCAACGTTCGCCCTGTCGACGACGGCGCGTAGGCGCCGGTCGTCGGCGTGGCGGTTTCGCCAGATGATGTAGCGGCGGATCATGCTGCCCTGCTCTTTATGGTCGGCGTGGTCCGTGCCATCGAGGGCGAAGTAGCGCAGGGCCGTGAACTGGGCCTCAATGCGGTTGAGCCAGGAACTGTCGGTCGGGGTGTAGGCCAACTCGACGTTGTTCGCTGCGGCCCAGGTGCCGACGCGCTGGCACTTCTTCGTGGTCAGATGTGGGAAAAAGTTGTCGCTGATGATCGCGATTCGGACGTCGGGCGGGTAGAGGCTGCGCAGGTAGCGGCAGAACTCCAGGAACTGCGTACGCCTCTTGACCGGCTTGATCCGCCACAGGTACTTCTGTTCCCCATTGATCTTGATGAAGACCTCGTCCAGATGCCATTTGTCCCCAGGCCGAGGCTGCCGGCGGCGCAGCGCACCTGCGTACTGCTGCCCGAACTTGGCGCACCAGCGGCGCACCGTCTCGTAGGAGACGATCACGCCGCGCTCAAGCATGAGCTCCTCGACCTCGCGGAAGGACAGCGGGAAGCGGTGGTACAGCCACACCCAGTGGGAGATGACCTCGACCGGATACCGGTGCCCCTGGTACGACAGCGACACCCTCCCCACGGACGCCCCCTCCCAACCTGATCAACCAGAAAATCATCCCACCGATCAGCCAACGTGACAGTGCCCTCGGCTCCACAGCCCGGGCCGTTGCGTGAGGTGGTCTTGTCCGGGTTGGTCAGGTGAGGCCGAGGGCGGTCAGGGGGCGGCGGTAGTCGCGGGCGGCATGGCGGAGGGCGGCGTCGGGCGCTCGGCGCTTTGGTCCGCGCCCGTGCCCGCCCGTTCCGCCCTCTGGGCGGGCCAGTCGTCCACGGGTGGTGCGGCTGGGGTCACCGGGGCGGTGCGGGGGTCGGCTGCCCGGCTCGTACAGGGCCGGCGCAGGGGTCGGGCCGGGCAGCCGGAGGGGGCGGGCGTCAGCTCGTCGAGGGGTTGACGGTGAGGGTGGCCGTGTTGTTCGTCAGGTCGGGGTCGAAGGCGCGGACGGGGGGTTCGTAGGCGTCGTTGTAGAGGGCGGCGCGGGCGGTGGCGTTCGGGATGACCTCGTTGATGTGGAGGGTGAAGGGGAAGGTGTGGGTGGCGGGCTTGCCGGATTCGGTGAGGTAGATGGGGGTGTTGCAGCGGTAGCGGGTCTCGGACTGGGACCAGCAGGCGTCGGGGGCGGAGGCGACCGAGGTGCCGGCGGGGATGTCGATGTCGACGGTCGCGGCGGGTTCGCCCGCGCCGAGGGAGGCGACCCAGGCGGGGCCCGCGTTGTGGACGGTGACGGTGGCGGGAACGGTGTCGCCGGCCGCGCCGGAGACGGTGGAGGCGGTCAGCCGGTAGTCGGCCTGGTTGACGGTCTTCACCGTGAAGCTGCGGTACGGCTGGAGCTCGTCGGAGGGGGCGGCGGCCGGGGTGAGGTTCAGCTCCGGGCCGGCGCCCGGGGTGAAGGCGCGGCCGGCGCGGGCCTCGGCGAGCGCCTGCTCGGAGTAGGGCTGCGCCGAATAGTCGACGCGGTCGAAAAGGGCCATGTCCTTGGTGCGGAACTTCAGCGGGAGGGAGTGGTACGAGCCCGGGGTCGTCCGCTCGTCCAGGACGCAGAGGAACGTACGGCCGATGACGGCGTTCGTGGACTCGCAGTTGGAGGGGACGGACATGCCGAGGCGGATGCCGCGGGAGGTGAAGACGGTGAGCAGGGTGCGGTCGGCGGTGCGGTTGCCCTGGTTGCCGAGGACGACGGAGGAGTCGAAGGGCTGATTGGGTGCCATGCCGGTGCGGTACTCGGCCTGGGTGAGGCCGAGCGCGGGGCCGTCGTTGACGGCGACGTAGGTCTCGCCCGGGTAGGCGTTCATGCCGCCGGCCTGGGCGGTGTAGCGGACGTAGCCGTCGTTGCCGTCGGTGGCGCCCGGCTTGGCGGTCAGGCCGATCCGCGCGGCAGGGGCGTTGGCGCCGCCGGGGAGTTCGGGGGTGGAGCAGACGGCGGTGGTCTCGTTCTCCGGGCGGCAGTTCGCGGGCCAGGTGACCTCGGCGAACGAGGCGACTCCGGAGGCGTCGACGGTGAGCGTGCCGACCGGGACGGTGGTCGCCGTGTTGTCGTGGCTGATCTGCACGGTCAGCGACTGCGACGGTGCGGGGGAGCCGTCCTCGGACGGGCCCGCGAGGGTGATCTCGTACGGGTCGGACCAGAGCCACAGGGCGTCGGAGGCGGCCGCGGCGGGGGCCGCGGCCGGGCCGGCGACGGCGGCGAGCGCGCCGAGTGCGGCGGCAGAGGCGATGAGCGTCTTCTTCACGGGGATCAAGACTGCGGGGATCGGCGGATGGTTGTATGGGGAAGGAGGGCCGGTTTCAGTCCGCCGGGCCGGCCGTGCGGGCGACGAGGACGCCCGAGCGGGTGATGAGGTAGCCGAGTTGGGCGTGGCTGCCGCTGCCGAGGGCGGCAGAGAGTTCGGCGAAGTGGCCGCGGCAGGTGCGGACCTTGTGGCCGACGTCCTCGCGTACGGCGCAACTGCGCGAGCAGACCTCCGTCCGGAACGAGCAGACCGGCCTCACGTCGGGGGCGGACCGGCTGCCCGTACTCGCCTCCCGGCCGCTGGACGACAGCACGTTCGCGGCGATGCGTCGCGCCGCCGCCCGGTGACGCCCCGGTCGGTCGCGCCGTCGCGCAAAACGACGGACTTCCGGCTGGGGCACGGCCGGCACCGGGCGAGGCGCGCAAACCGCCCCGCAGTGCATGCAGAGCGGCACGATCACCAAAGTGCTTCGCTGGCGCAGTAGTTGAGATCGAATATAGGTATGCCTCCTACGCCTGCCCGTCGCCCCCGGTTACGCCGTACCACCCGCCTCGCCGCCCGGACCTCCGGCCGGCCACCGATCACGCCCGCTCCCGCTCAGGGTGAACGTGGGGAGGGCATGGACTGGGCACGCCGGATCGAGCTGGTCACCGTCGTGGTGGCCGCCATGGTGGCGGTGGCGGGTCTGTGGTACTCGAACGTTCAGACCCGGCAGGCCAACGAGCAGGCACGGGAGGACCGCGCGCTGGCCAAGGAGGGGCAGATCACCGACCGGTACACGGCGGCGGTGGGAAACCTCGGCGAGGACAAGATGGACGTACGGCTGGGCGGCATCTAAGCCCTGCAGCGGATCATGCAGGACTCCCGCCGCGACCAGCCCACCATCGCCAACGTCCTCGCGACCTACATCCGCACCCACGCTGCCAAGCCCCCGGCGAAGGGCAAGGACGTCCCGGCCGATGTCCAAGCCGCTCTCACGGTCCTGGCCACCCGCGACACGTCCCGGGACGGCGCCTTCCTCCTCGACCTTCAGGGCGTCAAACTCCCCAACGTCGCCCTGAACTTCGCTGATTCCGAGGCAGCTCTGCAAAAAGCGGATCTGAGCGGCGCGGACCTGACCGGCGCGGAGATGAGGGAGGAGCAGGTCGACTCAGCCAGGACTGACGGCGGTACACGGTTGCCTGATTTCCGGTAAAAGCTCACATGCTCCCCGCCTGCTTCGAGGGACTGGGGGCCAGCCTTCCCGCGTCCACCTCGTGCATACCGACCGAAGGTCCAGGTCACGGCCGCAGCCCACGACGGACGCGCCCAAGGGGCCGTCGTCGTTTCCTGGCCGGGCGCGGCGGATCCGGTCAACTCCCGCCGGCGTACGGCGGGGGTCGACCGCCGACTGTGATGCTCAGAAACTGCCACACCATCTCGACGCATGCCTGATGTGGAGTACGCGTATGTCCAGTACAGAGGCCACTTTGAGGCTCACCGTCGCCGCCCTGATGCGTCTCGCCGGGGAGCGCCAGGCCGACCTCGCGGCCGGACTCGGCCTGAGCCAGGCCCAGATCAGCCGCAAGCAGGCCGGCGCTGCGAGCTGGTCGCTGGCCGACGTCGACAAGCTCGCCCCCCACTACGGCATCCCCGTCCCCGACCTCCTGGTCGGCGTCGACCGCGCCGTCCACTGCCTGCCCGCCCGCCGCCGCGCCCCCGCCTCGGGCGCGGCCCAGCTCACCATCCACCCGTAACGACCACCGCGCCCCAGGGGCGCCCCCGTGCCGGTGGACCGTCCCGTCTCCTTCGACCCGGCCGTCCTCCCCCGCCAGCAGACCTTCCGCGGCCAGGCGACCAAGGGAAGCCCGCACCTTCTCGGCGCCCGGCCGTGAGGGGTGCTCCGGGCGGGCCGCGGAGCGTACGCTCCGCCCATGACCACCTCACCGAACCCGCGCAGCGCTCGACACGACCACGACCTCGGATGGGGCGTCACCACCTCCTGAACGACCACCGCCGCGCCCCGGAACCTCCTTCCGGGACGCGGCGCCGGTACGAGCGGGAGGGATCGGCGGGGGCGTGCCGGCCCGATCGGAGCTGGGCGGCTCTTCGGTCACCCGATCGATCGGGTGATCCGCGTCCGCTCTGCGGCGCAGCGGTGCGGGGGCCGGGAAGATGCGCCGGTGACCATCATTCCCGCGTCTGCCGTGGTGGTGACTGGCCAACTACCTGCGCGAACTTGATTACGACGCGCACGGAGGGGCGAGTGGCGGGACGCCCTGGGGGCGCAGCCGGGAAGCGGAATCCATCCGCATGTACGACGAGATCTCCACCGTCCTGGACGCGACCGTCAAACGGCCGGCCCCGACGGAACCGCCCCTGCGGGGCGTCGTGGACGACGCCTTCGTCGACGCCAAGGCGCCGCGATGACCGCCTCACAGGGGCGCGGCACCATCCCCCGACATGGAGCGCGCGGGTCAGGCCGCGGTCCCCGCAGTACGGCCGAGGGCCGAACCGGTCCGACGCCCTCTCGGCTGGCACCGGACCAGACCTCCGCCCTGAGCGGCTTGGTATCCGAATGGGTCTTCGTACATCCGGTGAGCCGTTCGGCTCCCTGGGCACATCCGCCACAACACCGCACGGAATAAGCTGACTTACTGCCATCCCTTGGTGCCCTGTGACCATCGCTGGCTACCCTTTTGTGTGCAAAGGTGCCCCAGACAGGGACACCCCAACACCAGGGGGAAAAATGCGCAAACTGGCGACGACCGCGGCGGGTATGGCTCTGGCGCTGGGAACCTTGGGTCTCACCACCGCTCCCAGCGCCTCAGCGGTGACGCCCTGTCCGTCCGGAGCGGTCTGCATCCGCGAGACGAACGGCAGCATCCTCAACAGGAACATCTTCTACAGCTACGGCGCCCACAACCTCTCCAACGTCACCGGAAACCGGGTACTGGTCAACAACCAGACGGGCGGCGCCGGCTTCCGGGTCTGCTACGACTACAACGGCGGCAGGTGCTCCGACGTGATGCGCGGCGTGGGCGAGTCCGCCCCGTACAACATGACGCCGATCAACTCGGTCGTCCTCGTGCCCTGAGCACACCCCACGGGCGTCACTCGACGGCCGGTCGCAGCGCCCTCGCACCCGGCCGCTGAAGCCACCGTGGCCCGGCTGCCTTCCCAGAGGCAGCCGGGCCGACGTAGAAACGCGCTCCTGCCGACCGGCTCCGGCGCACAGGACGGCAAGGCCGGAGCGGCTGGAGCCACCCCCGCCCCTTCGCCCTTGAGCCCTTTCCAACCTCATGCTGACGCGTGATGGGGGACGAGAACGGCCTGGACGATCGCGGTGATGCGGTTGGTGCTGCAGCGGAGCTTCCGTAGGAGGCGCCAGCCCTTCAGAGTGGCCATGGACTGCTCGCCGAGGCATCGGATCTTGGCGTGCGTGCTGTTGTGCCGACGCTTCCAGCGTTTGAGCCGAAGGTCCCTGAACGGCACCCGGACGGGCCGCCCGGCTCCCTGGTACGCCTTGTCCGCCCAGCACTTCGGCTCGGCCGTGGTACGTGCGCCGATGATCCCGTGGGTCCGTGCGGCGGTCAGGTCGTGGACGGACCCGGGCAGGGCGGGAGACGCCCACAGCAGCCGACCCAACGGATCGGTGAGGACCTGGACGTTCATGCCGTGGCGCTTGTTCTTCCCGGAGTAGTACGGGTGTCGGCGGCGATCCGGTCGATCGGCAGGAGGGTACCGTCCAGGATCACGAACGCCTTGGTCCGGATGGTCTTCATCGCCTCGGTCAGGGTCGGCGCGAGGGCGGCCAGGACGTCGATGACCTCGTGTATGGAGCGGTAGACGGTCGCGGCGCCGATGCGGAACCCGGCGGCGAGCTGGGTGGAGGTATCGCCGCACCGCAGGTGAGCCAAGGCGAGCAGGGCCTGTCGGTCCGCAGGCAGACGTCGCCAGCGCGTCCCGATCTCCCGCCGCCGAGCACGCAGTTGAGTGCTCAGGTAGCGCAGTGTGCGGCTGGACAGGTCGATCG
Organism: Streptomyces sp. NPDC017448; assembly: GCF_044330565.1. Classification (NCBI taxonomy): domain Bacteria; kingdom Bacillati; phylum Actinomycetota; class Actinomycetes; order Kitasatosporales; family Streptomycetaceae; genus Streptomyces; species Streptomyces sp. NPDC017448. The sequence continues at coordinate 20,076 of NZ_JBIRLM010000013.1, forward strand.
ACGACGGGTAGACAAGCACACGAAGCCCTTGGCGGACGGTGGATCTTGGTCGTGAACCCGTCTACCAGGAGCTTCGTCGTACCGCAGCTCCATCCAACACGCAACCAGCGCCCTCAGGTTGGAAACAGCTCACGGAACACCTACACCTGGAAGCCCGCCTTGGCCAAGGCGGGCGTCATCCCGCCGCGGGCCGAGGGGGCGAAAGCCTGGCAGTGGGCGGCAGCTCCGAAAGGCGGCTTCCCTGTGCTTCGGCACACCTACGCCTCGATCATGTTGGAAGCCGGAGAGTCCGTCGTGACCCTGGCGCGGTGGCTCGGGCACTCCTCGCCTGCGATCACTCTCGGTTACTATGCTCACTTCATGCCGGAGGCCGGCAGCAAGGGGCGCGGCACCATCGACGGTCTGCTGGGGGAGCGCGGGAGGTCAGCTTGCCGGCTGAAACTCCCCAGATTCTCCCCAGAGCTATCGACCCGTGTTCCCGGCCTCTACGCTCCAGAGAAGCCTTCCGTGGATTGCAAGGTTGAAGAGATGGGTAGCCTAGGAAAGTGTTGCAAGAGGTCGTAGCAACCCGCTATGTCACGCCCCTGCGTGAGGGCGGCTCGCTCCCCGGGATCGTCGAGGCCGACGACCTGGGCACGTACGTCATGAAGTTCACCGGGGCGGGCCAGGGCCGCAAGACGCTCGTCGCCGAGATCATCTGCGGGGAGCTCGGCCGGCGGCTGGGGCTGCGGGTGCCCGAGCTGGTGACCATGGAGCTGGACCCCGTCATCGGGCTCGCCGAACCCGACGAGGAGGTGCAGGAGCTGCTGCGCGCCAGCGGTGGGCTGAACCTCGGGATGGACTACCTGCCCGGCTCGTTCGGGTTCGACCCGCTCGCCTACGAGGTCGGGTCTGCCGAGGCCGGGCGCATCGTCTGGTTCGACGCGCTGATCAACAATGTGGACCGCTCCTGGCGCAACCCCAACCTGCTCGTCTGGCACGGCGACCTCTGGCTCATCGACCACGGCGCGACCATGATCTGGCACCACAACTGGCCGGGGGCCGAGGCGTCCGCCGCCAAGCCGTACAACGCGTCCGACCATGTGCTGGCCCCCTTCGCGCCGGACATCGCGGGCGCCGCCGCCGAGCTGGCCCCGCTGGTCACCGAGGGGCTGCTCGCCGAGGTCGCCGCCGACGTGCCGGACGTATGGCTGGCCGACGAGCCCGGCTTCGGCTCCGCCGACGAGGTGCGCCGGGCCTACATCGCCCCGCTGCTCGCCCGCGCCGCCGACATCCACGAGCGGATCACGTTGGACGCCCCGACCGCGGCCCGGCCCTCCCAGGCCCCGGGCTGGCTCACCGACCGCCTTCCGCCCCGGCCGAAGGGGACCGGCGACGGCCGGGACGCGGCAGCCGCCCGTACCGGCGAGGAGGCCGGCCGATGACACGCGACGTCTTCGAGTACGCCCTCCTGCGCGTCGTCCCCCGGGTCGAGCGCGGGGAGTGCTTCAACGCCGGGGTGCTCGTCTACTGCCGGGCCCGGTCCTTCGTCGCGGCCCGTACGCACCTGGACGAGGCCAAGCTCAGGGCGCTCGACCCGGGGGCCGACGTCGTGGGCGTGCGGGCCGCCCTCCGCGCCGTCGAACAGGTCTGCGGCGGCGGCGAAGAGGCCGGGCAGGCGGCCGGCGACGACGCCGGACGCCGGTTCCGCTGGCTGATCGCCCCGCGCTCCACGGTCGTCCAGCCCGGCGTCGTGCACAGCGGCCTCACCGCCGACCCGGCCGGCGAGGTGGAGAGGCTGCTCGGCCTCCTCGTGTACTGATCCACGCCCCGGCGGGACCTCCACGGCACAACGGCGGGCGCTCCCGCCCGGTGTGACGTGCGGCCCGCCGGGGCGCGCGCCGTTGACACGGGGTGCCAGGGCTTCTAGCGTCTCGACTGCTGAAGGTACTAAGCGGTTGCTCAGCCATCGGGGTCTTCCGTCAGGGAGCGCCCCGCCCCCGCTGGGCCGCTATCCAAGGGCGAGGAGAGCCAAGCATGTCCACCACCGAGCAGCGTGTCGCCATCGTGACGGGAGCGGCGCGGGGCATCGGCGCCGCCACCGCCGTACGCCTCGCGGCCGAGGGCCGCGCCGTCGCCGTACTCGACCTCGACGAGGCGGCCTGCAAGGACACGGTCGAGAAGATCACCGCCGCCGGGGGCACTGCGCTCGCCGTCGGCTGCGACGTGTCGGACGCCGGCCAGGTGGAAGCCGCCGTGGCGCGGGTCGCCGCCGAACTGGGCGCGCCGACGATCCTCGTGAACAACGCGGGCGTGCTCCGCGACAACCTGCTGTTCAAGATGAGCGAGTCCGACTGGGACATCGTGATGAACGTGCACCTCAAGGGTGCGTTCCTGATGGCGAAGGCCGTCCAGGCGCACATGGTCGAGGCCAAGTTCGGCCGGATCGTCTCGCTCTCCTCCTCCTCGGCCCTCGGCAACCGCGGCCAGGCCAACTACTCCGCGGTCAAGGCGGGGCTCCAGGGCCTCACCAAGACCCTCGCCAAGGAGCTCGGCAAGTTCGGCGTCACCGCCAACGCCGTCGCGCCCGGCTTCATCGTCACCGAGATGACCGCGCAAACCGCCGAGCGCGTCGGCATGGGCTTCGAGGAGTTCCAGGCGGCGGCGGCCACCCAGATTCCCGTCCAGCGCGTCGGCCGCCCCGAGGACGTCGCGAACGCCATCGCCTTCTTCACGGGCGACGGTGCGGGCTTCGTCTCCGGCCAGGTCATGTACGTGGCCGGCGGCCCCCTCAACTGACCCGAAGGGCGACGGACATCATGACGGTGCAGGACAGCGGAAAGGTCGCGCTCGTCACGGGCGCGAGCCGGGGCATCGGCTACGGCGTCGCGGCGGCTCTCGTGGCGCGCGGCGACCGGGTGGCCATCACCGGGCGCGGGGAGGAGGCCCTCAAGGAGGCCGTCGGGCGGCTGGGCGCCGACCGGGTGATCGCCATCCCCGGCAAGGCGCACGACGAGGCGCACCAGGCGGCGGCGGTCGAGCGCACCATGGAGGCGTTCGGCCGGGTCGACTACCTGGTCAACAACGCCGGGACGAACCCGGTCTTCGGCCCCATGGCGGAGCTCGACCTGAACGTGGCCCGCAAGGTCTACGAGACCAATGTGATCTCGGCGCTCGGCTTCGCCCAGCAGACCTGGAAGGCATGGCAGCGGGAGAACGGCGGGGCGATCGTGAACATCGCCTCGGTCGCCGGGGTCTCCGCCTCGCCGTTCATCGGCGCGTACGGCATGAGCAAGGCGGCGATGGTCAACCTGACCCTCCAGCTGGCGCACGAGTTCGCCCCGGTGGTCCGGGTCAACGCCATCGCCCCGGCCGTGGTGAAGACGAAGTTCGCCGAGGCGCTCTACGAGGGGCGCGAGGAGGAGGCTGCCGCCGCCTATCCGCTGGGGCGGCTCGGGGTGCCCGAGGACATCGGGGGCGCGGCGGCCTTCCTCACCTCCGCGCAGTCCGACTGGATCACCGGGCAGACCCTCGTGGTCGACGGAGGAATTTTCCTCAACGCGAGCGTGGGCTGAGATCGGCCTGAGCCGATTTGGCCCTGATTGGGTCAAGTGCCTCGCCGGGCCTGGGGATTGTCCCGGCGGGGCGCTGCGGTATGGTCTGCCGACCCAAGGCTGATCGAGGAGCGTGCGCGTGTTCTACCGGGCCAGTCTGCAGGCTGCTGCAGCCCTAGCTTCCCTTTCTCTGCTGGCCGGATGCGGTCTCCTCTCCGACAGTGGATCGGAGGTGGAGCAGAAGATAACCGTCGGGACGACCAGCTCCCCCTCCACGCTCGATCCGGCGGCGGCCTGGGACAGCTCCTGGGAGCTCATGCGGAACGTCTACCAGACCCTGGTGAGCTTCCCGACCGGCAGCACGAGCCCGGAGCCGGACGCGGCGCGGTCCTGCGAGTTCACCGACTCCACGAGCATGGCGTACCGGTGCACGCTCAGGAAGAACCTGAAGTTCTCCAACGGCGAGAAGCTCGACGCCGAGGCCGTGAAGTACTCCATCGACCGGATCGTGGACATCCACTTCAAGGGCGGACCGGCCGGAATGCTCGGCTCCCTGGACCGGATCGAGACCAAGGGCGAGGACACGGTCGTCTTCCACCTGAACAAGTCCGACGCCACGTTCCCCTTCATCCTGGCCACGCCCGCGATGTCGCTCGTCGCCCCCGGCGACTACCCCAAGGACAAGATCCGCGAGGACGGCAAGGTCACCGGCTCCGGCCCGTACCTCCTGGAGTCCTACGAGGAGGGCCGGACCGCCGAACTGAAGAAGTACGCGGACTACAAGGGCTTCGCCGACCGGAAGAACGAAGCGGTCACCATCCGCTACTTCGGCGAGTCCGCCGACATGGTGAAGGCGCTCCGGGCGGACGAGATCGACGCCACCTACCGGGGTCTGACCGCCGAGGAGGTCGTCAGCCTGGAGGACGACAAGGACGACAACGGCGGTCTCCGGATCGTCGAGTCCACCGGCGCCGACATCCGCTTCCTGGTCTTCAACCCGAAGGACCCGGCCGCCGCGAACCCCGCCGTCCGCAAGGCCATCGCCCACATCGTGGACCGCGACGCCCTGGTCGCCAAGGTCTACCGGGGAACCGCCGAACCCCTCTACTCGATGGTCCCCAAGGGCATCGCCGGACACACCACGAGCTTCTTCGACACCTTCGGCGACCCGGACGTGAAGAAGGCGAAGAGCATCCTCACCGGGGCGGGCATCACCAAGCCCGTGAAGATGAAGTTCTGGTACACCACCGACCGCTACGGCTCCTCCACCGAGCCCGAGTTCGAGGAGCTGAAGCGGCAGCTGGAGGCGTCCGGGCTGTTCGAGATCACCATCGAGGGCGAGCCCTGGAAGACGTTCCAGGAAGGCTTCAACAAGGGCGAGTACCCGGTCTTCGGCCGCGGCTGGTTCCCGGACTTCCCCGACCCCGACAACTTCGTCGCCCCCTTCGTGGGCAAGGAGAGCGTCACCGGCACTCCCTACATCAACAAGGAGATCACCCAGCAGCTGATCCCCGCCTCGCGGCAGGAGAGCGACCGGGGCGCGGTCAGCAAGCAGTTCGAGCGGGCCCAGGAGATCCTCGTCGACGACGTCCGCCTGCTGCCGCTGTGGCAGGGCAAGCTGTACGTCGCCGCGGGCGAGGACATCGGCGGCGGCGAGCGCGCCCTCGACCCGCAGACCGTCATGCAGCTGTGGGAGCTGTACCGCAAGGCCAGCTGGTAGCCGCCCGGCGGCTGCCGGACACGAGGGCTCCTGAGGGGCGTTGTCAGTGGGGACCGGTAGGTTCGGGGATCAAGAACTTGCTGCTCACCGGAGGTTGTGGACGTGACCGATATCGACCTGCTGCCCGAGTCCTGGCGTGCCGTCCTCGGCGAAGAACTGCAGAAGCCGTACGTCAAGGAGCTGGCGGACTTCGTCGAGGAGGAGCGGGCCAAGGGGCCCGTGTACCCGCCGCGCGAGCAGGTCTTCGCCGCCCTGGACGCCACGCCGTACGAGAAGGTGAAGGTCCTGATCCTGGGCCAGGACCCGTACCACGGCGAGGGCCAGGGCCACGGCCTCTGCTTCTCCGTGCGGCCCGGTGTCAGGACGCCTCCGTCCCTGCGCAACATCTACAAGGAGATGCAGCAGGACCTGGGTCTGCCGATCCCGGACAACGGCTACCTGATGCCGTGGGCCGAGCAGGGGGTCCTCCTGCTCAACGCCGTGCTCACCGTGCGGGCCGGTGAGGCCAACTCCCACAAGAACAAGGGCTGGGAGAAGATCACCGACGCCGTGATCCGCGCCGTCGCCGACCGGCCCGACCCGGCGGTCTTCGTGCTCTGGGGCAACTACGCGCAGAAGAAGCTGCCCCTGATCGACGAGGAGCGCCATGTCGTGGTGAAGGGCGCGCACCCCTCCCCGCTCTCCGCCAAGAAGTTCTTCGGCTCCCGCCCCTTCACCCAGATCAACGAGGCCGTCGCCGCGCAGGGGCACCAGCCGATCGACTGGCGGATCCCCGACCTCGGCTGACGGACGGGCCGCCCTCCGGGCCCGTGTCTGACCGATTCCGCGCCGGCCCGGCGTTAGCGTCGGACGGAGGGGGACCGGCGGCACGGGCGACGAGGAGCGAGCAGTGGTGGAGCAGCAGGAGGCGTCCGAGGACGCCGTCATGACCCGGATCGGCCAGGCGATCATGCTGCTCCACGGAGGCGACCGCGAGGAGGCCCGCAACCGCTTCGGCGCGCTCTGGGCGGAGCTCGGGACGGACGGCGACCCCCTGCACCGCTGCACCCTCGCCCACTACATGGCCGACACCCAGGACGACCCCGGCGACGAGCTGGCCTGGGACCTGCGCGCCCTGACGGCCGCGGAGGCGCTGCACGCCACCGGGGGCCCCTGCGACGCCGACGGGCCGGGGGACGCCTCGGGGCCGGAGGGCGCCGAGGCGTCCGGGGGAGCGGGGGAGAGCGGAGGCGCGCGGGCGGAGCACCGGGACCTGCCGGCAGTCCGGGCGTTCTACCCCTCGCTGCACCTCAACCTCGCGGCGGACTACCTCAAGCTCCAACGCCCCGACGCCGCCAGGATCCACCTCCAGCGGGCCCGCTCGGCGGCCGTCGTGCTCGCGGACGACGGGTACGGGGGCGGGGTCCGCGCCGCCATCGACCGCCTGGAGTCGCGCCTGCGGGAGGGATGACCCCGCAGGCCCGCGAGGGAACCGGGCCGCCGGGCCCCGTACGGGCACGGCCCCGGCGCCAGGGGCGTCAGCGACCGTACACCTCCGAGCAGATGCGGGACTGCGGGCTGCCCGCGGGCCACATGCCGTACCCCCGGCCCAGGGCGCAGACGTCCGCACCGCCGGGGACGCGTGGCAGGGCGGGTACGGCGACGGGCGGTTCGGCCCGGGGCCGGTGAGGGGCCCGCCGATGCGGCGGCTCCGGGCGGGCGGACCCGAACGCCCCGGCACGCCGGGGCGCGGTGGAAGAGCCGGCGGCCGGGGGCGCGGAGGAGGAGCGGCGGACGGCCGGTGGGGAGGGAGCCGGGTCGGGTACGGCCTCCAGCGCCTCACGGGCGGGCGGTTGCACGATCTGCGGCGCCACGTCCTGCACCGGACCGCCGACGCCGGGACGCGGGGAGGGAACGGCTCCGGGCTCCACCGTCACGCAGCCGGAGACGGCCGTCACCGCTAAGCCGACCAGGAGCTTCGTGGTGATTCTGGTTCTCTGCACCCGGCAACTCTGCGGCCCGGACCGGGCTCCGGGGAGCCGGTGCGCGAGGAATGGCCCGCACGGGTGACCCGGTCAGCACGGCGCCCCGGCCCGGACCGGCCGGGGAGGGCGGTGTCGTACGGCCGGGCGGCGCCACCCCCTCTCGCCGTGCCCGGCCCGGCCCCCGGGCACGGGGGAGCCGGCCGTCAGGCGCCGGTGGCGCCGTCCAGGCGCTCGCGCAGCAGGTCGGCGTGGCCGTTGTGCCGGGCGTACTCCTCGATCATGTGCGTGTAGATCCACCGCAGACTGAACGGCGCGCCCGCCGAGCCGACGCCCCGGGAGAAGTCGTCCAGGCCCAGCGCGGCGGTGTTCGCGCGCGCCGCCGCTATCTGCTCCCGCCAGACGGGCTCGGTCCCGGCCCACGTGGCGGTCTCCGCCACCTCGAAGTCGCCGTCCGGCCGCTCCTCGGTGGAGTAGAGGTCGGGCAGCTTCTCACCCGCCAGGATCTCGCGGAACCAGAAGCGCTCCACCTCGGCCAGGTGCCGTACGAGACCGAGCAGGGTCAACGCGGAGGGCGGCGCCGACGCTTCGCGCAACTGCGCGTCCGTCAGCCCCGCGCACTTCACGGCCAGGGTCTCGCGGTGGTAGTCGAGCCAGCCCTCCAGCATGGGGCGTTCGGCGGCGTCGAGGGCGGGTTCGGAGCGTCCAACAGAAGTCATGAGGGTCATCATGATGCGTGATCAGGGTGCTGGCCAGGGGTTTTACCGCCGCACCGGCCGAGGGGCCGCGGGCGGCGGCGACGTATGCTGCCGGGGCGCGGACAGCCGCGCACAGCGGCGCGGCACGGCGACAGGGAGACCTCGTGAAGATCGGTTGCATCGGGCTCGGCGACATCGCCCAGAAGGCGTACCTGCCGGTGCTCACCGCCGTACCGGGGGCCGAACTGCATCTGCAGACCCGTACCCCCGCCACGCTCCACGCGGTCGGCGACGTCCACCGCGTCCCGGCCGGACACCGCCACACGACCCTCGACTCCCTCCTCGACACGGGGCTGGACGCGGCGTTCGTGCACGCACCGACCGCCGTGCACCCGCAGATCGTGGAACGCCTCCTCGACGCCGGTGTCCCCACCTATGTCGACAAGCCGATCGCCTACGCGTTCGCGGACTCCGAGCGGCTGGTGAACCTCGCGGAGCAGCGCGGCGTCAGCCTGGCCGTCGGCTTCAACCGCCGCTTCGCCCCGGGGTACGCGCAGTGCGCGGAGCACCCGCGCGAGCTGGTGCTGCTGCAGAAGAACCGGGTCGGGCTGCCCGAGGACCCCAGGACCATGATCCTCGACGACTTCATCCACGTCGTCGACACGCTGCGCTTCCTCGTCCCGGGCACGGTCGACCACACCACCGTCCGCGCCCGGATCGTGGACGGACTGATGCACCACGTGGTGCTCCAGCTGTCCGGCGACGGGTTCACCGCGATCGGCATGATGAACCGGCTGAACGGGTCGACCGAGGAGATCCTCGAAGTCTCCGGCCAGGACGCCAAGCGCCAGGTCCTCAACCTCGCGGACGTCGTCGACCACCGGGGCCACCCCAGCGTGCGGCGGCGCGGCGACTGGGTGCCGGTGGCCCGCCAGCGCGGTATCGAGGCATGCGTCCTCTCCTTCCTCGACGCCGTGCACCGGGGCGAGACGCTCAGCGCCCGGGACGCGCTGGCCACCCATGAACTGTGCGAGCGGGTGGTCAGGGAGGCCCTGGAGCAGGCTTCCTGAACGCCCGTACCCCCTCGACGGCGCAGAGCACGGCGATCGCCGCCAACGCCCCGTACACCGCCCAGTCGCCGAACCGGCCGTAGAGCGTCTCCCCGCGCGCCAACGGCAGGTCGAACACCTCCGCCGCGCTCGCGTCCGTGCCGAGCGGGCGGCCGACCCGCTCCCCCCGGGGCCCGTACGCGGCGCTGACCCCGGTGAGCGTGGCGTGGACCATCGGGCGGCCGTTCTCGGCCGCGCGCAGCGCCCCCAGCGACGCGTGCTGGGCCGGGGCCCAACTGTCCTGGAAGGTCGAGGTGGCGGACTGCGCGACGATCACCCGCGCGCCCTCGCGCACCAGCCTGCGGCTCATGTCGGGGAACGCCGTCTCGAAGCAGACCAGCGGGCCGATCCGCAGCCCCCGGGCCCCGTGCGGCAGCTCCATCACCACCTGGCGGTCGCCGCGCAGCCGGTCCTCGCCCGCCGCCTTGCCCACGGAGGTCGCCCACCCCAGCAGGGAACGGGCCGGGACGTACTCGCCGAACGGGACCAGCCGCATCTTGTCGTAGCGGTCCCCGGTCGGGCCGCCGGGCCCGACGAGCACCGCCGACTTGAAGATGCCCGACCGCCCCGAGCCGTCCGTCTGCCGGGCGTCCACGTTGACCAGCAGGTCCGCGCCGATCCGCCGGGACAGCTCCGCCAACCGCCCGGCGGTCTCCGGGCGCTGCCACGCACCCGCGCCGATGCCGCTCTCGCCCCACACCACCAGGTCCACGCCCCGGCCCGCCAGCGTCCGGGTCAGCTCCTCGCCCCGGTCGAGGCGGCGCGCGACGCTCCCCGGCCCCTCCACGACCCCCGGCTGCACGACGGCGACCCTGACCGTGCCCGCGCTCTGCGGGCGGGGCGCCCAGGCCGCCACCGCCGCGACGGTCAGCCCGCCCACCGCCAGCAGGGCCGCGGCGGTCGTCCGGGCCGCGCGGTCGGCGATCAGCAGAGCCACACCGGTGTTCACCGCCACCACCAGCAGGCTCACCAGCCACACGCCGCCCACCGAGGCGAGCCGCAGGGCCGGGCCCACCTCCCACTGGCTCGCGCCGAGGAGCCCCCAGGGCCCGCCCAGCCCTTCCCAGGACCGGACCAGCTCGATCATCAGCCAGCCGGAGGGAACGACGAGCACGGCGGCGACGGCACGTGGCGCGGTCGGAGCCCCGCCGAGCAGCCGGCCCACCAGCAGCCCCCAGGGGGCCCACAGCAGCCCGAGCAGCGCGGCCAGCAGCACGATGAAGACATGGAGGCTCGGCATCAGCCAGTGGTGCACGGCGACGACGAAGCCGATCCCGCCGAGCCACCCGTCCAGCGCCGCCCGGCGCGGTGAGCGCGCGGTGCGGATCAGCAGCAGCCAGGGGACCAGCGCAAGACAGGCGAACCACCAGAGGCCGGGCGCGGGGAAGGCGAGCGCGGGCAGGGCCCCGGCGAGCAGCGCCGCCGCCCCCCGCGCCCAGGGGGAGGCGAGCGGCCCGGTGCGGGGGGAGCCCGGGACGGCGGAGGACGCGGCACCGTTCCGCGCGGTGGCGGTGCCGCCCGGGGCGGGACGGGAGGAGCCCCCGGAGGAGTCGCGGCCGGGGCGGCCCGCACCGGCCGCACCGCCCTCGAAGGCGTCGCCGCCCGGGGAGCCGCCCTCGGAAACACCGTCCTCGTTCTCGCCGTCAGGGAGTCGCCGCCCGCCCCGCATGCGCATGCCGTGCCCTCCTCGGTCGTGCACGGGCGGACGGTCGCCGCGGTCGCCGTCGACGCGTCAGCCCCCGGACCCCTGGACTACCCAGTGTGGGGGAGGCGGCCCCCGCCGGACACAGGAGACGGGCCGAGCGGGGCACGGCGGCGGGCGGTCGCCTCCTTCCCGCCCCCGGAGCCCGGCGCCCCCTCTCGTGGACGGCGACCCGGTGGACCAGCCCGCCCGGAGCGGCGCGCCGCAGGCCGAAGGCGCCGCAGTGCGCCGGTCGCGAAGTCGGGCACACAGCCCGCCGGGCCGCCCGCCGGGCCGCCCTCCGGGACGCCCTCCGGGACGCCCGCCGCCCGTGAGGCCGAGGGGCCTGCGTCGGCCGGGCGGACGGCTTCCCGCGAGGGGCGCGGTTCAGCAGGGGACGACGGCGACCGGTCCCGGCGCGTGCGTGACCGTCGTCTGCGCCACCGGGGACAGCCCGAGCCCCAGCGACTCCCCTCCCTTGCGCCGTCCGACCACCGTCAGGGCCGCGGTCGCCGACGCGGTCACCAGGGTGCGCGACGCCGAACCGTTGACCGGCTCCCTGACGGTCTCGACCTGCGGGTACTTCTCGTGCCATCCCGAGGTCAGCTCGGCCAGGGTCCGGGCCGCCGACCCCGCCGCCTCCCGGCGGTCCAGGACGGGACCGCCCGCGAGCATCGAGGAGAACATCGTCCAGCCGTGCACGATCCGCAGGCGGGCGCCCGGACGGGAGGCCGCGGTGGCGAAGGCGAACTCCAGGACCGCTTCGCTGCTCTCGTCGGCGGCCACCCCCGCCACGATGTCGGTGAACTCCTCCGCACCGCCGGGCCGGTCGCCGTCCCCCGCCGGGCGGTCGTCCGGCACCACCACGACGGGGCAGCTCGCCATCGAGGCGGTGGCGAGACTGTTGGAACCGATCATCAGCGAACGGAAACCGCCGAGGCCGCGCGAACCGACCACGATCATCGACGCGTCCCGGCCCAGGGAGACCAGGGCCGCGGACGGGAAGTCCAGCGGGGCCAGCGTCGAACGCCGCAGCTCCGGGGCGAGGAGCGCGCTGCGCCGGGCGGCCTCGGCCAGCAGCTCCTCCGCCCCGCGCCGGCCGGCTTCTTCGTCCACCTGCCCGGTGACCGGGCGGACATGGACGATCAGGAGGGGCAGCCCGCGCCGCACGGCTTCGAGGGTGGCCCAGTCGAGCGCCTGCCGGCTGTGCGCGGAGCCGTCGACGGCGGCGATCACGGGAAGATCGTTGGTGGTCATGGACCGAGCGTACGTCGCCGGGAGGACGGCCCTCGCCCGGCTCCCGCCGGTGGTGGACGGCGCCCCCTCCGGACCCGTCCCCTCGTGGCGGGCGGGGGCTCAACCGTGGTCGTGGGTGGAGGTGGTGTCCTCCGGGGGCACGCTGCGCCCGCCGTCCCTGCCGGTGGCCACCACGGCGACCAGCAGCACCAGGACCGCCGCCACCGCGAGCCGGCCGCCGAGGCGCAAGGCCCACCGCGTCCGGTCCCCGGCGGTCGCCCCGGGCCGGACGGCCAGCTTCTCGGAGCGGCGGGCGGGCCGCGTCAGCCTCAGGAGCAGCAGCGCGGCGATAGGCAGCTGGAGCAGCCAGACGCTGGTGCGGAACCACCCGTCGTACCAGACGTTGGTCCCGTACAGCAGGGTGTGCCAGACGCTGAGGACGTAGACGACGATCACACAGCGGTGCAGCACCCGCCAGGTCCGGGGGCCGATCCGGTGGCGTACGTAGAAGAGCAGGCCCAGCGGGATCGCGAGGTACAGGGCGGCCTGGCCGATGGGGACGGCGACCCGCCCGGTCCCCGAACCGTAGCCGCCGGGGACGAACGCCTCCACGAAGGCGGTGGCGACCGCCGAGTTCCAGGACGCCGTGTCGTGGCGGACCAGTTCGGCCGCGAACAGCAGGGCGTGGGCCGCGATCAGGGCCATGGTGTTGAGGCTCGTGGTGCGGTGCAGGCGTTCCAGCCGGGGGACCGGCAGCGGCAGGCGGCCGGGCCGGGGGCCCGACAGCATCAGCCCGAGGACGACGGTGCCCCAGGCCCAGAGCAGGGCGGACCAGCCGAACGCCTGGCTGAGGAAGTACATCCAGAAGCCGCCCGCGTCGGCCATGAACGGCATCACGGTGAGGGTGGAGGAGGACTTGTCGCGGATGCGTACGTAGAGGAGGACGAAGACGGCCGCGGTGACGAGGAGCGCCACCAGGCCGTCGGGCCATGAGGCCCGCAGGTCGGAGCGGAGCGTCGGCCGCCTCGGCTCTCCCGTCGCCCGGGGGGCGGGGAGGCGGCCGTGGCCGGGGGCGGAGCCGGTGCCGGGAGGTGCGGCGTCCGGGCCGGGCGCCACGGCCGGTACGGACGCCGCCTCCGATCCGGGCGCGTCGGCCGCTCCGGCCGCGGGGGGCGGCGCGGCCCCGGGGGGCTCGGCGGCCGCAGCCGGGTCGGGGGCGGGGGGTGGGTTCGTCATGCGGCCTCTTCGGGGCGGGGCGGGCGGTGGCGGGCGGGGCGTATGCGGCGGCCCCGGGCCACGAGGCGTACACAGGCGTCTTGTTGGAGCAGTCGGACGGGGGAGGGGGAAAGTTCCCGCACCGCGCCTGTGGCGTGGATCACAGGGTGGCGCCGGTGGGGCAAACACGTCGAACTCCCGTTGTTTCGGCATCTGGTGCCCTTCTCACCCCTGCGGGGGCTGCTGGCACGATGACCCCATGGGAGCCGGAACCGCACTCCGACTCGGACGCACCGCACTGTTCGCGGTGGTGTGCGTCGCCGTGTCCGGGCTCGGCCACGCGCTGATGTCCGGCGCACCCCTGCCCCTGCTCGTCCAGGCCGTCGCGCTGCTGCCGGTGTGCGGGGCCGGCTGGTGGCTCGCCGCGCGGCGGCGGAGCGCCCCGGTGACCGTCGCGGCCCATGTCCTGGGCCAGGCGGGGCTGCACGCCTTCTTCTCCCTCCCCGGATCCCGGCTGCCGGGCGGGCACGGCGCGCACCACGCGGGCGACGGGCACAGCGCGTCGAGCGCCCTGCGCCACTCCGCCCACGAGCTCCCCCTCGGCGCCCCCTCGGAGCTGACGGGGTTTCTGTCCGCCTTCGACGGCACGGCGTTCCCCCTCGGCATGGCCGCCGCCCACGCGCTGGCCGGACTGGTCTGCGGCTGGTGGCTGTGGCGCGGCGAGGTGGCCTTCGCCCGGCTGGCCCGTTGCCTGGTGCTGTTCGTCCGCGCCCCGCTGCGGACGGCCTGGCGCCTGTGGTGCGCGACGCCGCCCGCCCCGGCCCCTCCCGTCCGGCGACGGTCCCGCCGACAGGGGCGCCACCGCCGGGAGCTGCTCGCCCTGCACGCGATCTCCCGGCGCGGGCCTCCGCCCTCCCTCCGCCTCCGCTGACCTCATCGCGCTCTCCGGCCGCCCTGCGCCGGAGGCGGTACGGGTGTGCCCGCGCACACCCGTGACAGCCATGCCGGTCTCACCGGGCCGCCGCCCTCCGCGGCCGCCCCCGACCGGCCTACGGAGCCGGGCGGCCGCCGCCCCGGCCCCGCAAGGACGCGAAGGACCGCTGTGAAACCTCCTGTTCCCGCACCCCAGGCGCCCGCGCCGGCCTCCGCACCACCGGCCGCCGGGCCTCCGACCCCCCTCCCCCCCGCGTTGCGCCCGCCGCTCGTCCCCGTGTCCGGCGCCCGCCCGCCGGGCCCGCGCACGCCGGACCCCCACCCGTCCGGCTCCCACCCCGCCGCCCCCCGTCCCTCCGGACCCCGGGCTCTGGCCGCCCGGCAGAACGACGGGCAGATCACCGACTGGGCGCTGGCCGCCGGGGGCGGGGACCGGGACGCCGCCGACCGGTTCGTCCGGGCGACCTACGGGGACGTCCGCCGGTTCGTCGCCTACCTCAGCTCCGACGCGCCCGGCGCCGACGACCTGGCCCAGGAGACCTACCTGCGGGCGATGAGCGGACTGGCCCGGTTCGCGGGGCGTTCCTGCGCCCGGACCTGGCTGATGGCGATCGCGCGGCGCGTCGTCATCGACCGGCGCCGGGCCGCCGCCGCCCGCCCCCGCACCGCCGACACCGCGGACTGGCAGACGGCCGCGGAACGGGCCCAGCCCCGTCATCTGCCCGGTTTCGAGGAGTCCGTCGCGGTGGTGGACGCCCTGCGCCGCCTGGAACCGGCACGCCGTCAGGCGTTCGTCCTCACCCAACTGCTGGGCGCGTCCTACGCGGAGGCCGCGGCCGTCGCGGACTGCCCGGTCGGTACGGTGCGCTCCCGCGTGGCGCGCGCCCGCCGCGAACTCGCCGGACAGTGGCGGGCGGAACCGGCGCAGGCCGGGCCGAAGGCCGGTTAGACGGGGTCCGCCCGGGGTCCCGCGGGACCCCGGGCGGCACGGCGGCGCAACAGCAGCGGCGCCGGCAGCAGCACGCACTGGAGGCAGACCACCGCCCAGAACCCGCGCGCCGCGCCCGCCGCCTCCGCCGCTCCGTACAGCTGACCGCCGACGAGCCCGGCGGCGAACGCCCCGATGCCCGCCGCCAGCCTCTGGCGCCCGAACACGCTCGCCGGGGCGGCCGTGGAACGGGCCAGCGCCTCCAGGTCGTTCTTGAGGAAGAGCACGATCTCCCCGCAGCACATCAGCGTCGCGCCCACCGCGATCCCCCCGCGCCCACCGACCCCGATCGCCGCCGTACCGGCCGCCATCGCACCGAAGCCCCATCTCAGCGCCGCCGGGTAGCTCAGCGCGGCGACCCGTTCGGCCAGCAGCGGTTGCGCGACGACCAGGAGGACCGCGTACCCCGTCAGCACGGCCCCGTAGAAGGCCGCCGACGTGCGGGGGACCGCGTACAGCGCCAGGTAGTGCTGGAAGAACATGAACGCGTACACGCTCAGCACGGTCACCACGAACGGCGAGGGCCCGGGGGGCGGGGTGACGCCGCCGTGGGCCGGGGCGGCGGCGGGCCGCTCCCGGGGCGGACCCGCCGCCTCGCGCGGCAGCAGAGCGTGGCCCGCCCCGACGAGTGCGAACAGCCCCGCGACGCACCCGAACAGCACGCCGGGCGAGCCCATGACCAGCGGCGCGGCGGCCGGAGGACCCAGCGCCATCCCCGCGTTGAACGCCGACCCGCTCGCCGACAGCAGCCGGGGGCGGGCCGCCTCGGACACGCCGTCCACCAGGTACGCCTTGTTGGCCGGGAGGTACAGCGCCGCGCCCGCCGACACCAGCAGCAGGGCCCCGACCGCCAGGACCGGGCTGCGCGGCCCGGGGACGAACGCGGCGAAGCCCGCCGTCCGCAGGGCCAGTGCCAGCAGCATCGCGCGCCGCAGCCCGATCCGCCCGGTCACCGGGCCCGCCACCGCGCCCCCGGCGAACTGGATCAGCGAGGCGACGGCCAGCACGACGCCGACCGTGCCGAGTCCGAGGCCGATGCGCCGGTGCAGCAGCACCGACATGTAGGGCAGTACGGCGAAGCTGCCCAGCGTGATCAGGAACGAGCCGGCCAGCAGGAACCGCCGGGGCCCGGTGAACGGCGTACGGCCGACACAGGGGCGGTCCTCTCCCCGCCGGGCCCGGCCCGCCCCGGCCTCCGGCGGTCCGTCCGGTCGCCGAAGGCTCATCCCGCCGGGCTCACGCCGCGTGGGCGACGACCGGCCGGACCCGGACGGCCGCGCTCCACGCCCGGTGCTGAGCCAGCTCCGCCGTCGCCCCCTCCGCCAGCACCATCCCCGTGCAGCCGCGCTGGTCGTTCACGTGCTCCACCCTCTCGCCGGGTTCGCGGACCGGGAACCACTCCACCGCCCCGGGGAACGCCCCGAGCTCGTCGAGTCCGAGCCAGCCCTTGAGCACGCCGGGCCGCTCGGCGTACACCAGGACGAAACCGTACGCCGGGCCTTCGGCGTCGAGCGGGGCGTCCAACAGCGCCGGGCGGCGGCCGAGCGCCTCGTCCACCATCGCGGTGTAGACATTGGTCCGCAGCGTCCGGCACAGCACCTCGCCGACCAGCGCCCCGCCGATCCTGCGGTTGATCTCCACCAGCTCCGGGCCGTCGGCCGTCAGGATGAACTCCACGTGGGCGAACCCCCGTTCGTGGCCGGCCACCGCCAGGACCCGGCCCACCCACGCCTCGATCCCGGCCCGCTCCTCCGCGGGCAGCGCCACCGGGAACGCCGCCGCCTCCTCCCGTACCACCGCGGCCCGGGACGTCTGGCGGCTCAGCACCCCGAGGAGCCGGGTGGCGCCGTCCCAGCTGAGGGTTTCGGCGCTGTACAGCGGGCCGGCGAGGAACGCCTCGGCGAACAGGGAGCCGGAGAGCCGCTGCCGGCCGGCCTCCGCCACCGCCCGGTGCAGGGCCTCCTCGTCGTGCACGACCCACACGGCACGCGAGGAGGTGCCCGCCGAGTCCTTCAGGACCGCGGGCAGTCCGACCGCCCGCAGCACCGCCTCGGCGCCCTCGGCGCCCAGCGGGACGGCCACGGCCGTGCCGCGGCTCAGTCCCCGCGCGTACAGGGCCTCCCGGACCCCGCGCTTGTCGCGCAGCAGCCGTACGGCCGCGGGGTCGGCGCCCGGCAGCCCGAGCCGGGCCGCCAGCTCCGCGGCCGGCAGGCTCCAGGTGTCCGTCGTGTTGATCAGCCCGGCCAGCTCCGGCACGGCTGCCAGCGCCCGGCGGACGGCCTCGGGGTCGTCCGTGTCCACGTCCACGACGTCCAGCGCGTCCGGCCGCAGGACCGCCAGCTCGTGCCGGTAGACCGAACGGTCGCCGGTCAGCAGGCACAGCCGGTGCCCCGCCCCGGTGGCGGCCTCCGCCATCCGGCCCAGGCCGAAGGAGAGGGACTCCAGTGCGGCGATCGTCATGGCAGCAGCTCCACGGTCGTTGCGGGGGAGGGGGCCGCGCCCTCGGCGGACTTCCCGTCGCCCCCGGTGGCCCCGGCGGAATCGACGGACGTGTCGCCCTCGGCGGTCCGCGCGGCCGGCGGAGCGGGGCGGCCCGCCCACTCCATCACGGACCACGGCGGTCGCAGGCCGGCCGGCGAGGTGATGGCGCGGGGGCGCAGCCCGGCCGGGTCCAGCGCCTCGGCGTGGCGGGCGAACACTCGCTCCGTGTACCGGTGTCCGGTGTCGGCGCCCAGCACCAGATGCAGCCGCCCGGGATCGCGGGCCGCCTCCCAGGAGGCCGCGAGGTGGGCCGCTCCGGTGGACAGGCCGGCGAACACCGCGTGTTCCCGCAGCAGTCCGACGGCCCCGGCCATCGCGTGGCGGAAGTCGAGCCAGTGGACGGTGTCGTACAGCTCGTGGCGGACGTTCCCGAACGGGATCGAGCTGCCGATGCCCGCGATGATCGCCTCCGGGTCCTCGAACCGCTCGCTCCCGAAGGTCACGCTGCCGAACGGCTGGACGCCCACCAGCCGCACCGGCCGTCCCGACTCCCGCAGCGCGCGGGCCAGTCCACCGGTCGACGCACCCGTGCCCACCGCGCCGACCACGGTCACCGGGCCCTCGGGCAGCGCATCGGTCAGGAGCTCCGCGAACTCCCGGTACCCCTCGTGGTGGACTCCGTCGTGGTACTGCCGCATCCAGTGGAAGTCCGGCCGCTCGGCCAGCAGGCGGCGGACGTGGCGGACCCGCGCCTCCTGGTCCAGGCGCAGGCTCCGGGAGGGCGGCATGGCGTCGACCGTCGCGCCCAGGATCTCCAACTGCGCCCGCATGGTGGCGTCCACGGTGGTGGAGGCGACGATGCGGCACCGCAGCCCGTAGCGGTGGCAGGCCATGGCGAGGGCCAGCGCGTAGATCCCGCTGGAGCTGTCCACCAGCGTCTGCCCGGGGACGATCCGGCCCCGGCGCAACAGCGAGCGGACCGCGCCGAGGGCGGCGTACACCTTCATCGTCTCGAAGCGGGCGAGGACGACGTCGCCGGTGAGCCGGATCAGGTCGGGGGCCTTGACCGCGTCGGTGATGTGCTCGTGGATCACCGCGGGGGCGGTCCGGGAGCCGGAGCCGTCGCGGGGCTCCGGGGCGTCGTGGGGGGCGGAGGCGAGCCGGGCTCCCGGGGTGGAGCGGGGGCGGGTGCCGGGGCCGGTCCTCATGCGCGCCGCCCGCGGACGACGAGCCGGTCCGAGCGCTGGTCGTAGCCGGACGCGTCGAACCCGCCGAAACACTCCACGCCGGTGAAGCCCGCCTCCTCGAAGAGGGCGTGCAGCTCGGCCGCCGAGTAGAGCCAGGAGGTGAGGGACGCCGTCCGCGCCGTCGTGCCGCGCACCAGCGTCCAGTCGGTGCGCAGCCGCCGCCAGCCGTCGAGGACGGTGTCGCGCTGGACGACGTAGGAGCCGTCCGGCAGGTCCACCGCCTGGGGCCGGCCGATCCAGCCGGCCAGCACCTCCTTGCCCATCACGTCCACCAGGAGCCGGCCGCCCGGCACGAGGCTGTCGTACGCGTTGCGCAGCACCCGCAGGTTGTCCTCGGCCGCGTCGAAGTAGCCGAAGGAGGTGAAGACGTTCAGCACCACGTCGAAGGCTTCCGGCTCCCGGTAGGCGAGCATGTCGGCGCGCTCCAGCCGCACCTTCGCCCCCGCCGCGTCGCAGGCGGCACGGGCCCTCTCCAGCATCGAGGGCGAGAGGTCGACCCCCGTCACCTCGTACCCCCGGGCGGCCAGCGGCACCACGAAGAGGCCCGGCCCGCAGCACAGGTCCAGCACTCTCGTGCCGGGCGGGAAGTCCAGCAGGGGGGAGCCGGCGACCAGGGCGGCCGCCGACTCGGCCCGCGCGGGTGGGAACATCGTCGGGGCGAAATCGGACCAGAGCGCGTCGTCCTCGTACCAGTGCATGCCTCGCGGTCTCCTCACGGGCCAGAGCCTGTCTGCCGTCCCTCCAGTAGTCGGCCGCCGCTGCCGGGGAGTTCCCTCCTGCCCGCCGCCCCTTCCCCGCGCCTCACCGGCGGGCTCCGGGCGGTGTGCAGGCGACGTAACCGTCGCCGCCCGCCCGGTGTCATCCCCGGGTAACGGGCTCTTCCTAGATTCGGGAACGACCGCCGCCCGACCCGCGTTTCCCCGGGAACGCCCGCCCCGAAGGGCCTCCATGACCGCGCCGACCCCGCCGCCGGACGCCCCCGCCACCGACCGGGTGCGCACGGTCTGCTCGTACTGCGGCGTCGGCTGCGGGATCGTCCTCGACGTCGCCACCGGCCCCGACGGCCGCCGCGCCGTCGTCAAGGCGTCCGGCGACAAGGAACACCCCTCGAACGCCGGCCGGCTCTGCACCAAGGGCGCGACCGGCGCCGACCTCCTCGCCGCCCCCGGCCGGCTCACCACCGCCCTGGCCCGCCCCGACCGGGGCGAACAGCCCGCCCCGCTCGCCCGGGACGCCGCCATCGCGGAGACCGCGCGCCGACTGCGGTCCGTGCTGGACGCCCACGGCCCGGACGCGATCGCCCTCTACGTCTCCGGCCAGATGTCGCTGGAGGCGCAGTACCTGGCCAACAAACTGGCCAAGGGCTTCATCCGGACCACCGCGGTCGAGTCCAACTCCCGGCTCTGCATGGCGAGCGCGGGCAGCGGCTACAAGCTGTCCCTCGGCGCGGACGGCCCGCCCGGCTCCTACGACGACCTCGCCCGCGCCGACGTCTTCCTCGTCATCGGCGCCAACATGGCCGACTGCCACCCCGTCCTCTTCCTGCGGATGATGGAGCGCGTCAAGGCGGGCGCGAAACTGATCGTCGTCGACCCCCGGCGCAACGCCACCGCCGCCAAGGCCGACCTGTACCTGCGCATCCGGCCCGGCACCGACCTGGCGCTCCTCAACGGACTGCTGCACCTCCTGGTCGAGAACGGGCACACCGATCCGGAGTTCATCTCCGACCACACCGAGGGCTGGGAGCAGATGCCCGCCTTCCTCCGCGACTACCCGCCCGCCGCGGTGGCGGAGACCACCGGCATCCCCGAGGAGGACATCCGGCGGGCCGCCCGCTGGATCGGCGAGGCGGGCGACTGGACGAGCTGCTGGACGATGGGGCTCAACCAGTCCACCCACGGCACCTGGAACACCAACGCGCTGATCAACCTGCACCTGGCGACGGGCGCGATCTGCCGCCCCGGCAGCGGCCCGTTCTCGCTCACCGGCCAGCCCAACGCCATGGGCGGCCGGGAGATGGGCTACATGGGCCCCGGGCTCCCCGGCCAGCGGTCGCTCCTGGTCGACGAGGACCGCGCCTTCACCGAGGAGCTGTGGGGCATCCCGCCCGGCACCCTGCGCGCGGACGGTTCGGGCGGCGGCGCCGTCGACCTGTTCCGGCGCATGGCGGAGGGGGAGATCAAGGCGTGCTGGATCATCTGCACCAACCCGGTCGCCTCGGTCGCCAACCGCCGCACCGTCATCGAGGGGCTGGAGGCCGCCGAACTGGTCGTCACCCAGGACGTGTTCGCCGAGACCGAGACCAACGCGTACGCCGACATCGTCCTGCCCGCCGCGCTCTGGGCCGAGTCCGAGGGCGTCATGGTCAACTCCGAGCGCACCCTCACCCTCTCCCGCCGCGCCGTGGACCCGCCCGGCGAGGCGTGGCCGGACTGGCGGATCATCGCGGCGGTCGCCCGCGCCATGGGGTACGAGGACGCCTTCGACTACACCAGCGCCGAGGAGGTCTTCACCGAGATCACCCGGGCGTGGAACCCGCACACCGGCTACGACCTGCGCGGGGTCACGTACGAACGGCTGCGCGCGACCCCCGTCCAGTGGCCGAGCGCCGATGCCGGGGGGCCCGCCCGCAACCCCGTGCGCTACCTCAACGACGGCGTCGGCCGGGAGCCGGCCGTACGGCCCGACGGGAGCGTGCCGAGGCTCGTCTTCCCCACGCCGAGCGGCCGGGCGGTCTTCCACGCCCGCCCGCACCTGCCGCCGGCCGAGATGCCCGACGACGACTTCCCGTTCGTCCTGAACACCGGGCGGCTCCAGCACCAGTGGCACACGCTCACCAAGACCGCCAAGATCGACAGGCTGAACCGGCTCGACCCCGGTCCGTTCATCGAGATCCACCCGGACGACGCGGCCGCCCTGGGCCTCGCGGAGGGCGACGGCGTCGAGGCCGCGTCGCGGCGCGGCCGTGCGGTGCTCCCGGCCCGGATCACCGACCGGGTGCGGGCGGGGGAGTGCTTCGCCCCTTTCCACTGGAGCGACCTGTTCGGCGAGTACCTGGGGGTGAACGCCGTCACCAACGACGCGGTCGACCCGATCTCGCTCCAGCCGGAGCTGAAGGTGTGCGCGGTACGGCTGGCGAGGGTGGCCGCCCCCGCCGTGCGCCCCGCTCCGACCGCCGCCGCTCCGACCGCCGCCGAACGGTCCGCGCTCGCCGGGGCGCCCGGCCCCACGGACGCCCCGCCCCAGGCGGCCGGTGGGGGCCTGGCGAGTACCCTGGGGCCGGCTGACACGGCCCCGCCCGTCCTCACCGGCGCCGAACGCCGCTATCTCGCCGGATTCCTCGCGGGTCTGGGGGAGCACCCATCGGGCACCCCGGTGCTTCCGGCGGGTGCCCCGTTCGCCCCGGACCACGCGCTGTGGGTCAACGGCATGCTGGCGGGAGCCCACTCCCGCCTCCCGGAGCCGCGGGGCCCGGCGACCGCCCCCGCGGCACCGGCGACCACCCCGCCCGAGCAGGCCCGACCGGTCCTCGTGCTCTGGGCCTCGCAGACCGGCAACGCCGAGGAGGCCGCGGCGACGGCCGCCCGCACGCTGGCCGCCGAGGGGTACCGCACCACGCTCCTCGGCATGGACGACGGAACGCCCGAGGCCCTGCCGAGCCCCGCCGACCTCCTCGTCGTCACCAGCACCTTCGGCGACGGCGACGCCCCCGACAACGGCTCCGGCTTCTGGGAGTCGCTGAACGCCCCCGGAGCGCCGCGCCTGGAGGGCCTGCGGTACGCCGTCCTCGCGCTCGGCGACTCCTCGTACGACGACTTCTGCGGCCACGGCCGCCGACTGGACGAACGGCTGGGCGAACTGGGCGCGGAGCGGCTCGTCCCGCGCACCGACTGCGAACCCGAGTACGAACAGCCCTTCGAGCAGTGGCTCAAGGAGGTCCGGACGGCGCTGGAGGCGGAGGCAGGGCCGAACCCCCGGACCGCGACCGCGACCGCCCCCACGACCGCGACCGCCCCCACGACCGCGACCGCCCCCACGACCGGGGCCGCCTCCACAACCGGCGCCGGGACCGGGACAACGCCCTCGGCCGGTACCCCCGCCATGACGCCGCCCGCCCCCGCCCGCCCCGCCCGGGCCGCGCCCGTCTCCGCCCTCCTCACCGGGAACCGCCTCCTGAGCCTGCCCGGAGCGGCGAAGGAGGTCCGCGCCTTCACGATCGACACGCGGCACGCCGACACCCCCCTGAGCTACACCGTCGGGGACGCCCTCGGCGTGCAGCCCCTCAACTGCCCCGGCCTGGTGGCCGAATGGCTCGACGCCACCGGCCTCGACCCCGCCGCCGAGGTGGAGGTCCCCGCCCACGGCACGGTCGCGCTCGGCGAGGCTCTGCACCGCCACTTCGACATCACCCGGATCACCCCGGACCTGCTGCGTCTGGTCGCGGACCGGACGGGGGACCGGACGCTGAGGAAGCTGCTGCGCCCCGACAACAAGGGCGAGCGGGACCGGTGGGCCTGGGGGCGGCAGGCCGTCGACGTCCTCGCCGAACACCCGGTACGGGCCACGGCCGCGGTCTGGGCCGAGGTGCTGGGACCGCTCCGCCCCCGGCTGTACTCCATCGCCTCCAGCCCGCTCGCGGACCCCCACCGGATCAGGCTGACCGTCTCCGTGATCCGCTACGAGGGCCGCCTCGGGCGGATGCGCAAGGGCGTGGCCTCCACGTTCCTGGCCGACGCCGGACCGGACAGCCCGCTGCCCGTCTCCGTCCGGCGCAACGACCGCTTCGCCCCGCCCGCCGACCCGGCCGCCCCGATGATCATGGTCGGCCCCGGCACCGGGATCGCCCCGTTCCTCGGCTTCCTGGAGGAGCGGCGGGCGCTCGGGCACTCCGGCGCCAACTGGCTGTTCTTCGGCGAGCAGCACCGGGCCACGGACTTCTACTACCGCGAAGAGCTCGACGCCCTGATCCGCTCGGGCACCCTCACCCGGTTGGACACCGCCTTCTCCCGCGACCAGCGCGCCAAGGTCTACGTCCAGGACCGGATGCGCGAGCACGGAGCCCAGCTCTGGTCCTGGCTCCGCGACGGCGCCCACCTCTACGTCTGCGGCGACGCCTCCCGCATGGCCAAGGACGTGGACCGGGCGCTGTGCGACATCGCCGTGGCCCACGGCGGCCTCGCACCCGAAGCCGCCGCCGCGCAGGTGAAGCGGCTAGCCTCGGACCGCCGATACGTACGTGACGTGTACTGAACGAGGGAGCATGGCGATGGCCTGGGCGAACGTACCCGTGGACACCGGATCGCCGACCGCGGGCGCGGTCCTGCTGACCGGCGTCCCCGGCAGCGGCAAGAGTACGGTGGCCCCCGCGCTCGCCGCCCGGTTCGACGCCGCCGCCCACATCGAGGTGGACGGGCTCCAGGAGCTCATCGTCTCCGGCGGCCGGTGGCCCACGCCCGAGGGGGACCGGGAGGCGGACCGGCAGCTCTTCCTCCGTGCCCGCAACGCCTGCCTGCTGGCGGGCAGTTTCGCCGCCGCGGGTTTTCTGCCGGTCATCGACGACGTCGTCGTACGCCGTGCCCACCGGGACTTCTACCGCGCCGCGTTCACCGCCGGACCGCTGCACGTCGTGGTCCTGGCACCGGGCGCGGCGAAGGCCAGGGAGCGCAACCTCGGCCGGGACAAGAGGCTGACGACGGACTGGTCCCCGTTGGACGCGGTGATGCGCGACGAGTTGGCCGACGAGAAGATCTGGATCGACAACGCGGAGCTGACCGTGGACGAGACGGTCGACGCGGTCCTGTCCGCCACCGGTCTGAGGCCCCCGGGGCCCTGACGCCGCGGGCGTTGTCAGACCCCCGCCGTACGGTGAGGACATCTATCCGCGCCGCTGGCTGCTGCGCTGCTGGATCGCCCCGCCCGGCTGCTCCCGGGCGGGGCGCACATCCGCCGGGTCAGCCCGCCGACTCGCCCGCGTGCGGGCTCAGCGCACCGGTCCAGATCAGCGCGAAGATGACGATGCCGAGCAGGATGCGGTAGATCACGAACGGCATGAAGGACTTCGTGGTGATGAACTTCATGAACCAGGCGATGACGGCGTAGCCGACGAAGAAGGCCACCACCGTCGCGAAGATCGTCGGGCCCCAGGAGACGTGCCCCTCGCCCACGTCCTTGAGCTCGTAGGCGCCCGAGGCGAGCACGGCGGGGATCGCCAGGAGGAACGAGTAGCGGGCGGCCGACTCGCGGGTGTAGCCCATCAGCAGGCCGCCGCTGATCGTCGCGCCCGACCGGGAGACGCCCGGGATCAGCGCCATCGCCTGGCAGAACCCGTAGATCAGACCGTCCTTGACGCCCAGGTCCTTCAGTGTCTTGCGCTCCTTCGCCACGCGGTGCCTGCCGCCCGTCTCGTCCCGTGCGGCCAGCCGGTCCGCGACGCCCAGCACGACGCCCATGACGATCAGCGTCGTCGCGATCAGCCGCAGGTCGCGGAAGGGGCCCTCGATCTGGTCCTTGAGCGTGAGGCCCAGCACGCCGATCGGGATCGAGCCGACGATGACCAGCCAGCCCATCTGGGCGTCGTGGTCGCCGCGCATCGTACGGTCCGTCAGGGAGCGGAACCAGGCCGACAGGATGCGGGCGATGTCCTTGCGGAAGTAGATGAGCACCGCGGTCTCGGTGCCGATCTGGGTGATCGCGGTGAACGCCGCCCCCGGGTCGTGCCAGCCCGCGAACGCGGCCGTCAGCCGCAGATGCGCGCTGGAGGAGATCGGCAGGAACTCCGTGAGTCCCTGGACGAGTCCCAGGACGAATGATTCGAACCAGCTCATGGGGGTTAGGCCATCCCGGAGGTGATCGTGCGCCGGCCGCGGACTGCTGGGCCCGCCGGCCGCGCGCACAGTGCAGAGTGCGGTCAAGGATCAAGGACATCGAGGTCGCGGGCAGCGTATCGCCCGAAGGTGAACGCCAGGCTGACCGCACGGGTCGTCCACGTGCCGCCGTGCGCTCAGTCCTCCGGCGTGTCCCGGCCCAGCCGGTGGCGTTTGCGCCAGGCCACCAGCCCCCCGCCGAGAGCGGACAGCACGATGAAGCCCATCGCGGCCAGGAACACGGGCGAGGTCGGCGAGGCGGCCTCGCTGCCGGCTATCACGTACGCCGCCGTGTTCGGGATCGACCCGAGCCCGGTGGCCAGGAGGAACGGCGGAGCGCCCATCCGGGAGGTCGCCGCACAGTAGTTGGCGGCGGCGAACGGGACTCCGGGGAAGAGCCGCAGCGCCAGGACCGACCGGAAGCCGTGCCGGCTCAGCACCCCGTCGGCGGCGGTGAGCAGCTTCCCGCGCAGCAGCGTCCGCAGCGCGTCCTGTCCCAGCACCCGGCCCAGCATGAACGACACGCCCGCGCCCAGCACCGTGCCCGCCAGCGCTGCGGCCAGCCCCGCCTGCGCGCCGAACAACGCGCCCGCGGCGATGTTCAGCAGCGGGCGGGGCACGAACGCCACCGTCAGCGCCCCGTAGGCGAGCCCGAAGAGCATCGCGGCCGTGCCGCCGGCCAACTGGGGCGGCCACCCCGAAGCGAGCAGCCGCTGCGGCTCGAACAGCAGCATCGTCGACGCGGCCCCGAGGAGGACGACCACGAGCAGCGAGAGCCGGGACCACGGCGACAGGAGCGCCCGGGTGAGGCGCACGGCCGGGCCGGCGGCGGGCCGGGCGGTGGGGACGGGGTCGAACATTCGGGGAGAGTAACCGAAAAGGGTGTGTGATCGCCGTAACGTGCGTCGCGTGGGCCCCGCCCCGGAGACCCCCGTCCCACCGGATTCCGCCCCTGCGGCCCCCGCCCCGTCCGACAGCGTGCTCGCCGACGCCGTCCTGGAGCGCCTCGTCGCGGCGTACGCCCCGGCCGCCGAACCCCCCCTACGGGCGGAGGGGGCCGCCGGGGAGACTGTTCGACTACTGCCTGCGCCGCGCGGGCCACCCGGACTTCTTCCTCCGCAAGGCGGTCGGCTGGGCGCGGCGCGAGTACGCTGGGACCGCCCCCGCCGCCGTACGCCTCTTCGTCGAGGGGCCCGGGACCGCCTGTCGCCGCTCTCCGAACGCGAAGCCCTCAAGAACCTCTGAACGTCCGGGGCGAAGGGGAGGGCGGCGGAAAACCATTCGACGCGCCCGCCGCGCCCGGCCATGATCGGGGCATGTTCCGGTACGCCTTCCTCGCAGCGCCGTCCGCGGTCGCGGACGCGCCGAAGGCTGCCGTGAACGAGGCGGTCGCCGCGGCCCCCGCCCCGGCCGCCCTCGCAGCAGCAGTCGTCGCAGCGGTGTCCACCGCCGTCGCAGCGCCCTTCGGCGGCGCCCGAAGCTGACCCTCCCCCGACAGTCCGGCGGACCCCGCAAGGGGAGGGTCGGCGGGGCCCTGGGGTCTTCTCCATCTCAGCTTCGAGCTCTCCAAGAGGAACGAACCATGTCCAAGACGGCTTACGTACGCACCAAGCCGCACCTCAACATCGGCACCATGGGCCACGTCGACCACGGCAAGACCACCCTCACCGCCGCCATCACCAAGGTCCTCAGCGAGCGCGGCGGCGGCAGCACCTCCTACGTGTCCTTCGACCGGATCGACCGGGCCCCCGAGGAGGCCCGGCGCGGTATCACCATCAACATCGCGCACGTCGAGTACGAGACCGACACCCGCCACTACGCGCACGTCGACATGCCCGGCCACGCCGACTACATCAAGAACATGGTCACGGGAGCGGCGCAGCTCGACGGGGCGATCCTCGTGGTCTCCGCGCTCGACGGGATCATGCCGCAGACCGCCGAGCACGTCCTGCTGGCCCGTCAAGTGGGCGTCGACCACATCGTCGTCGCGCTCAACAAGGCCGACGCGGGCGACCCCGAGCTGACCGACCTGGTCGAGCTGGAGGTCCGCGACCTGCTCTCCGCGCACGGGTACGGCGGGGACGCCGTCCCCGTGGTCCGGGTCTCCGGGCTCAAGGCGCTGGAGGGCGACCCGCGCTGGACGGCGGCGATCGAGGGGCTGCTGGACGCCGTCGACACCTACGTGCCGATGCCGGTGCGCTACACCGACGCCCCGTTCCTGCTGTCCGTCGAGAACGTCCTCACCATCACCGGCCGGGGCACCGTCGTCACCGGCGCCGTCGAGCGCGGCACCGTCCGCGTCGGGGACCGGGTCCAGGTGCTGGGCGCGGACGTCGAGACGGTCGTCACCGGCCTGGAGACCTTCGGCAGGCCGATGGAGTCCGCCGAGGCCGGGGACAACGTGGCGCTGCTGCTGCGCGGGGTGGAGCGCGACCGGGTCCGGCGCGGCCACGTCGTCGCCGCGCCCGGCAGCGTCACGCCGAGCCGCCGGTTCACCGCGCAGGTGTACGTGCTGTCGGCGAAGGAGGGCGGCCGGACCACCCCGGTCGCCACCGGCTACCGGCCGCAGTTCTACATCCGTACGGCGGACGTCGTCGGGGACGTCGACCTCGGGGAGGCGGCCGTCGCGCGTCCCGGCTCCACGGTCACGATGACCGTGGAGCTGGGCCGCGACGTGCCGCTGGAGTCCGGTCTCGGCTTCGCGATCCGCGAGGGCGGTCGCACGGTCGGCGCGGGCACGGTCACCGCGCTGCTCTGAGCACCACCGCGGCCCGCCGCCCCTTCCGCCGGAAGGGGCGGCGGGCCGCGGTGCGGGGGAGGCGACAATGGTGGGGTGAACGAGCCGATACCCGTCATCCGCGAGGTCGACCACGGGACCGCCCGGCTGCTGCCCGACGTGGACCGCGGCCGGGCCTGGCTGCTCACGGTCGACGACGCCCCCCAGTCCTACGTGGACCTCGACGACCCGTACCACCTGGAATTCGAGTACGTACGGCGGCTCGCCCACGTCGTGGACGGCGCGGGGGAGCCGGGGGCGCCCCTGGACGTCCTGCACCTGGGCGGCGGTGCGCTGACCCTGCCCCGGTACGTGGCCGCGACGCGTCCCGGCTCGCGGCAGGACGTCGTCGACGCCGACCGGGGGCTGCTGCGGCTGGTCGGCGAGCAGATGCCGCTGCCCGAGGGGAGCGGTGTCATCCTCCACGCGGCCGACGCCCGGGAGCGGCTGGAGGCGACGGCCCCCGCCTCCGTGGACCTGCTGATCGCGGACGTCTTCGGCGGCTCCCGGGTGCCGGCCCACCTCACCTCCGTGGAGTACGCGCGGGCCGCCGGACGGGCGCTGCGGGAGGACGGGGTCTACGCGGCCAACCTGGCCGACAGCGCGCCGTTCGCCTTCCTCCGCTCGCAACTGGCTAATTTCGCCGAGGTCTTCCGCGAGGCGGCGCTGATGGCGGAACCGGCGGTCCTGCGCGGGCGGCGCTTCGGCAACATCGTCCTGCTCGCCTCGCACACGCCCCTCGACACGGCCCCGCTCGTCCGGCGCTGCGCGGCGGACGCCTTCCCCGCACGGGTCACCCACGGCTCCGCGCTGACCCGGTTCCTGGGCGCGGCCCGCCCGGTCGCGGACGCGGACGCCGTCGCCTCGCCCGAACCGCCCGCCGGGGCCTTCAGCGTGGGCTGAGGCGCCCGGCGGGCGGGGCGGGGCGGGCAGGGAACGGGCCGGTGCGGGCCGCCGGTGTCAGCCGGTGGGCTGACCGGCGAGGCGGACCGTGCTGAGGATCTGCTGGATGGTGGTGTCCGGCAGCTCGTCCTTGACGCCCTCGGCGGCGTAGAGGGCCCAGGTGGAGTAGTCGCCCTTGGCGTTCTTGAAGGAGAAGGCGATCGACTTCCCGTCGCTGTCGCACTTCTCCTTGTTGGCCAGGCCCAGGGCGGTGGCCTGGACGACGCTGCCGGAGAGGCCCGACTTGGTGGTGAAGGGCTTGGGCTTGCCCACCTTCACCTTCTCCTTGGGGTCGAGCTGGGCGTAGGCGGCCCACACGAAGTTGCCTGCCTCGGCCGTCGCGGCCTCATCGGTGTTCTTGGCGCCCTGGGCGCCCTTCGTCCCGACGCCGGCGAGTCCGGTGTCCTCCTCGCGGCCGTCCCCGTCGGAGTCGTCGACGCACCACTTGCTCTTGTAGTAGGCGGGCGCGGAGAAGCCGGCGACCGGCGACCCGTCCCCCTTCTTGGCGTCCTCGAAACCGGCGAACGTTCCCGAGCTGGAGACCTCCCAGTCCCCGGGCACGTCGAACTGCGTGCCCCACTTGGGGTTGGTGACGACCTTCCAGCCCGGAATGAGCGGCTTGGGGTCGCTGTCGGAGCCGCGCGGGTTCTCCGCCGGCGTGGAGCCGGTGGCCGATTCGGCGGGCTCGGCGCTCGGCGAGGCGGGCTTCTTGGGGTCGGCGACCGTCTTGCCGTCGTCGTCCTTGCCGAGCACGAGGAAGCCCGTGACGCCCGCCGCGATCACGACGGCGGTCGCCGCGACGATCGCCGTGATCACCGTCTTCTTCTTGTCGTCGCCGGGCTTCGGCCCGCCGGGCGGACCCGGGACGGCGTACTGCGGCACCGTCGGCTGCTGGTAGGGGTTGGGCTGCTGGTACCCCGGCTGCCCGCCGGGCGGTGGGCCCTGCGGGTAGCCGTAACCCGGCTGCGCGGGCTCTCCCTGCGGCGGATACCCCGGTTGCTGGTAGGGGTTGGGCTGCTGGTACCCCGGCTGCTGGTACGGGTTCTGGTTCTGGTCCTGCGGGTTCTGCTCGCCCCCGGGCGGCTGCGTTCCTGGCCACATGGCCAGTAACCATAGATGGACCGTGCGGCCACTTCTACGGCCGCCCTGTACCGGAGCCGTCACAAGGGGATGGCCAAACGGTGCTACTGATGAGTAACATTCCGGCATGAGCGCTGAACAGATGACCGTGGGCGAGATGCTCGTCGCGACCGTTCCGATGGCCCGGACCCTCAACCTCGCCTTCCTGGAGACGACCCCGGAGCGCGCCGTCGTCCGGCTGCCCGACCAGGCGGACTACCACAACCACCTCGGCGGCCCGCACGCCGGAGCGATGTTCACGCTCGCCGAGTCCGCCAGCGGCGCGATCGTCATCGCCGCCTTCGGCGACCAGATGTCACGCGCCGTGCCGCTCGCCGTGAAGGCGGAGATCGGCTACAAGAAGCTGGCCAAGGGCGAGGTCACGGCGACCGCGACCCTCGGCCGCCCCATCGCCGACGTCGTCGCCGAGCTGGACGCCGGGCAGCGGCCGGAATTCCCCGTCGCCGTCGAGATCCGGCGCGCCGACGGGGCGGTCACGGGCGAGATGACCGTCGTGTGGACCCTGCGCCCCCACAGCTGACCGTTCACCGCACGCGTACGCACCGGGCCGCGGCCCCTCCCGAGGCGGGGAGGGGCCGCGGCCCGGTCGTGCACGGCGGGGGCGCGGGCCTCAGCCTCCGTGCGCCTCGCCCTCCGCGGGCGCGGCCTCGTGCGCCTCGCGGTGGGCCTTGGCCAGCTCCACGTACCCGGCCGCGTTGAAGCGGATGCTCTCCAGCTCCTCCGGGGTCAGCGGCCGCTTCACCTTCGCGGGCACGCCGGCGACGAGCGAGCCCGGCGGCACGCGCATCCCCTGCGGCACGAGCGCCTGCGCCGCGACCAGCGAACCGGCACCGATGTGCGCCCCGTTCAGGACTGTTGCGCCCATCCCGACCAGCACGTCGTCCTCGATCACACAGCCGTGCAGCACCGCGTTGTGGCCGACCGAGACCCGCGCGCCCACGGTCAGCGGGAACCCGGGATCGGTGTGCACGCTGCAGTTGTCCTGGACATTGCTGTCGGGACCGATCGAGATGGGGCCGCAGTCGGCGCGCAGCACCGCTTGGTACCAGACGCTGGAGCCCGCCGCGAGCGTCACCTCGCCGATCACCACGGAGGTCGGGGCCGTGAACGCGTCCGCGTCGACGTCCGGCTCCTTGCCGCCCATGCCCGTGATCAACGCCTGCTCCGCCATCGCCTGCTCCTTCGCGCCGGTGTGGTGCCGTCCCACACGGTAGGGGACGGCCGCCGCGGCCCGCCGCGCAGTGGGGCGAACATCACAGGTCACCGCGCCGATCGCCCGCCGCGCCGCCGACTACCGTGAGCGCGTGCCGAAGAACCGCAACCCGTTCTCCCTCCTCGCCCGCCTCCCGCGCCGCGCCGCCTCCCGCGCGGTCCACCGCGGCTGGAGCTGGGCGCAGCGGGCGGGCGCGGTCACCGCCGAGCACCCCGGGCGGCTGCGGTTCGGCGCGATCGGCCCCGGCACCCGGCTCGCCTTCCCCCAGGGGACCGTGTTCGGCGAACCCTGGATCGAGCTGGGCGCGCACTGCGTCATCGGCGAGCAGGTCACGCTCACCGCCGGGATGATGCCGGACCTGGACCTGGGCCCCGACACCGTCCTCACCCTGGGCGACGGCGTGGTGCTGGGACGCGGCAGCCACGTGATCGCGGACACGACGGTGACGATCGGCTCGGACACGTACTGCGGCCCCTACGTCTACATCACCTCGACGAACCACAGTTACGACGATCCGTACGAGCCCGTGGGCAAGCAGTGGCCCCGGATGGAACCGGTGACGATCGGCCCCGGCTGCTGGATAGGGACCGGCGCGGTGATCCTGCCCGGCGCCCGCCTCGGCCGGAACGTGGTGGTCGCGGCGGGCGCGGTCGTCCGGGGCGAGGTCCCCGACCACGCCGTGGTCGCCGGGGCGCCCGCCCGCGTCGTCCGCAGCTGGGATCCGCGGAAGGGGTGGCAACCGCCCCTGCGGACGCCCGCTCCCGTGCCGATACCCGAGGGCGTCACGCCCGAACAGCTGCTCGCCCTCGCCGAACCGGACGAGGCACGCGACACCCCGTGACGCCCCCTGAGGCGGGGGTACGGCCGGTGGGCGGGGGGCGCCCGCAGGGCGGTGCAATATTCTTGACCCCGGCATCCGCCGTACGCGACTCAGCCACCCGCACTCGGGTATCCGCACCCGGGCCTCCACGCCCCGGTCTCCCCACTCCGCCATCCACCGCAGGGACGGTACGTGTCCGACCTCGACCAGCTCACCCAGTCGCTGGCCCGCAACCTCAAGCGCTGGCGCGGCGAGCGCGGCTTCACCCTCGACGCCCTCGCCGCCCGCGCCGGGGTCAGCCGCGGGATGATCATCCAGATCGAGCAGGCGCGGACGAACCCGAGCGTCGGCACCACCGTGAAGCTGGCCGACGCCCTCGGCGTCAGCATCACCACCCTCCTCGACCACGAGCAGGGCGCCCAGGTCAGGCTGGTCCCGGAGAGCCGGGCCGTCCGCATGTGGTCCACCGAGGCGGGCAGCTCCACCACCCTGCTGGTCGGTGCGGAGGCCCGCGGCCCGCTCGAACTGTGGAGCTGCCGGCTGATGCCGGGGGAGGGCACCGCCTCCGACCCGCACCCGGAGGGCACCGTCGAACTCCTCCACGTGACCGAGGGCGAACTGACGCTCCTGGTCGACGGGCGCACCCACCCGGTGCCCGCCGGGACCTCCGCCGCCTTCGAGGCACACGTACCGCACGGCTACCGCAACGAGGGCGGCGAACCGACCGTGTTCACCATGACCGTCGCCATCCCGCCGGTTCGCTGAGCCGCCCGCCCGGGGCGCCGGGGGCCGGGACGCTCGCCCGGGCTCCCACCTGGTGGGACGCCCCGTCCGGACCGTCCCGACGCTGTTAGCGTGAGCGCCATGCGCGCACCCATCGGAACGTTCGAGGACGCCGCTCCCGCCGCGGAACGGCTCGACCTCCTGCCCGCCCCCGTCGTCGCGGCGCTCACCGCCGGGTGGGGCGGATTCACCGCCGACCAGGTCCTCCACGTCGACAGCGACCCGGCCGTCGCCGACACCGCCGTCTTCGCCGAGCACCACGGCGCCGGCCTGCTCGACACCTCCGCCAACTGCGTCGTCGTGGCGGGCAAGCGCGGCCAGGACGTCACCCTCGCCGCCTGCGTGGTGCTCTCCCGCACCCGGGTCGACGTCAACGGCGCGGTCCGCAAGCACCTCGGGGCCCGCAAGGCGTCCTTCGCCCCCATGGAGACGGCGGTCGGCGAGAGCGGCATGGAGTACGGCGGCATCACCCCCATCGGGCTGCCCGCCGCCTGGCCCCTCCTGCTGGACCCCGCCGTGGTGGACGAGGAGTGGGTGCTGATCGGCAGCGGCAGCCGGCGCGGCAAGCTCATCGCGCCCGGCAAGGCGCTGGCGGCCCTGCCGGGAGCGGTGGTCGTCGAGGGCCTGGGCGTCTGACCCCTCCCGGGCCGCCCGCCCCGGCCTTCCCGGCCGGCCTCCGCTCCGGCCGTTTCCCGCCCCGGCCTTCCCGGCCGTGCTCCTCGGCGCCTTCCCCGGGGGGCGCTCCTCGCGCGGCGGCCGCTCAGCCGCTGGGCCGCCGCCGGTGCTCCGTGAGCCAGAGCGCGGCGAAGTCGACGGCCGCCCGCAGCCGCAGGAGCCTGCACTCCGCCGCACCCACCCGCCCCGCCCGTACGTCCCCCTCGGCCGCGGCCTCCTCGAAGGCCGCGCCCAGGGCCGGGAAGTCCCCGTCGTCCAGGGCCACATCCTCGTACTCCCACCACCGGCGCACCCCGCCCGGCGCGACCACGCACCGGTAAGCGCGGCGCGGCGGGCCGGGCGCCCGGTACTCGCCCAGGTGGAACGCCGTACACGTGGCGTAGCCGGTGCCGAGCAGCAGGACCCGGGCGTCCGCCTCGTACAGCCGGGCCAGCGGCGAGTCCTCCCCGAGGTGGCAGTCGGGGCGGTGCCCGGCGAGCAGCCGCCCCGCCCCGGGGCCGAGCGCCGCGAAGGAGGTCTGCGGGTGCGCGCTGCGCACGGACCCCGCCGCCGTCCGCACGGCCTCGGCCAGCGCGCCCATCGACGGCGCGGGCGTCAGCGAGGGGTCGTACGGATCCATCGAGGCGCGGACGGCCTCCACCGCCCCGGCGTCCAGGCCCCGCACCCGGGCGCGGTAGTGCGGGGAGGTGTCGGAGTTCTCCGGGGTGAAGGAGGGGACCACCACCGTCCCCTCCGGCCCCACGGCCCGGCGCAGCGCGGCCAGTACGCCCCGCGCGCCGTCCGCCACCGGGCCCACCGACCGCAGCGAGGCGTGCACCAGGAGCACATCGCCGGGCCGGACGCCCAGCGCGCTCAGCGCGGCCGTCGTGCGGGCCCCGTCGCTCACTTCGGTCACCTCGGTCGCGTCGTCCACGGCGGGAATCCTGCCCGCCGTGGAACACCCCGCACACCTGGACCGCCCGGCCGTCCCGTGCTCCTGGACCGCCCGGACCCGCTCCCGCCACCCGCCCGGACCGCTCAGGCGGCTCCGCCCAGCCGGGGGATCTCGATCGCGGGGCAACGGTCCATGACCATGTCCAGGCCCGCCGCCCGGGTCCGCGCGAAGGCGTCCGGGTCCACGACGCCGAGCTGGAACCAGACCGCCTTCGCCCCCGCCGCCACCGCCTCGTCCGCGACGGCGCCGGCCTGCCCGCTGTTGACGAACACGTCCACCACGTCGACCGGGAAGGGGATGTCGGCGAGCGAGGCGTATCCCTGCTCCCCGTGCACCGTCTCGGCCTTCGGGTGCACGGGCACCACCCGCTTGCCGAACCGCCGCAGGACCTCCGCCACGCCGAACGCCGCCCGGGAACGGTTGCCCGACAGGCCCACCACCGCCCAGGTGTCGCCCGTGTCCTGGAGAATCCGCCTGATCGTCGCGGGGTCCGCGTATCCGTCGTTCGCGTGCGTGCCGTCGATGTCCATGCCCGGACAACCGGCGGGCCCCGCCCGATCATTCCCGCCGGGACCGCCCGGCGCGGCGGCGCATAGGGTGGACGGATGCAGGAGCAGTACCGGACCGTCGCCCGCGCGGGTGTGCACGAGAGCGAGATCAACCGATCCCGTTTCCTCTGCTCCCTCGCCCCCGCCGCCACCGAACAGGAGGCGCAGGAGTTCGTCGCCCGCGTCCGCAAGGAGCACCCGACCGCCTCCCACAACTGCTACGCGTACGTGATCGGCGCCGACGCCTCCGTGCAGAAGGCGAGCGACGACGGCGAACCCGGCGGCACCGCGGGCGTCCCGATGCTCCAGATGCTGATGCGGCGGGAGGTGCGGTACGTCGCGGCGGTCGTCACCCGCTACTACGGCGGGGTCAAGCTCGGCGCCGGCGGACTGATCCGGGCGTACGGGGGCGTGGTCGGCGAAGCCCTCGACGCGCTCGGCACCCTCACGCGGCAGCGCTTCCGGCTCGCCACGGTCCGGGTCGACCACCAGCGCGCCGGGAAGCTGGAGAACGACCTGCGGGCCACCGGGCGGGACGTCCGCGAGGTCCGGTACGCCGAGGCCGTCACCATCGAGATCGGGCTGCCGGACGCCGACGTCGTGCCGTTCACCGGCTGGCTCGCCGACGCCACCGCCGGGACCGCCACCCTGGAGCTCGGCGGTGAGGCGTACGGCGACGTGTGACCGCCACCGCGCCCGGACGCGCGGGGCGAGGACGGTGCCGCGCCCGCCGGTGCACGGCCGATGCGGGTCCGGCGGGCCGACGGCGCTAGCGTGGTCGCTGCCGGACGGCAGGACGGGCCGCCCGTGCGCGGCCCACGGGGTGGAGGACGAGGACGATGCAGGTCGAAAGCGGCGGAGTGATCACGTGAGGCTCCTGCACACCTCGGACTGGCACCTGGGCCGGTCCTTCCACCGCGTCCCCCTGCTCGACGCCCAGGCCGCCTACCTCGACCACCTCGTGGCGACCGTGCGGGAGCGCGAGGTGGACGCGGTCCTCGTCGCGGGCGACGTCTACGACCGGGCCGTTCCGCCGCTCCCCGCCGTCGAGCTGTTCGACCGGGCGCTGCACCGGCTCGCCGCCGAGGGCGTGCCCACCGTCATGATCTCCGGCAACCACGACTCGGCCCGACGGCTCGGCGTCGGCGCCGGTCTCTTCGAACGGGCCGGCATCCACCTGCGGACCGATCCCGGGAACTGCGCCACTCCCGTCGTCCTCGCCGACGACCACGGGGAGGTGGCGTTCTACGGGCTGCCCTATCTGGAACCGGCCCTGGCCAAGGACGTCCTGGGGGCCTCCGGGACCGGGCACGAGGCGGTCCTCACCGCCGCCATGGACCAGGTCCGCGCCGACCTCGCCACCCGCCCCGCCGGCACCCGCTCCGTCGTCCTCGCCCACGCCTTCGTGGCGGGCGGGGAGCCCAGCGACAGCGAACGCGACATCACCGTCGGCGGGATCGCCGCGGTCCCCGCCGGCGTCTTCGACGGGGTCGACTACGTGGCGCTCGGCCACCTCCACGGCTCCCAGCGGGTCACCGCCCGGGTCCGCTACTCCGGTTCGCCGCTCGCGTACTCCTTCTCCGAGGCCGGCCACCGCAAGACCATGTGGCTCATCGACCTCGACGGCAACGGGGACATCGCCGCCGAGGAGCGGATCGACTGCCCCGCCGAACGCCCCCTCGCCCGGCTCCGCGGCCGTCTCGACACGCTGCTGGAGGACCCCGCCCTCGACCGCCACGAGCACGCCTGGGTCGAGGCCACCCTCACCGATCCGGTACGCCCCGCCGACCCGATGGCCCGGCTCGCCGGGCGCTTCCCGCACGCCCTCAGCCTCGTCTTCGACCCCGAGCGGCCGCCGGAGGAGCCGGGGACCACCTACGCCCAGCGGCTGAAGGGCCGCGACGACCACCAGATCGCCGAGGACTTCGTCGCCCACGTCCGCGGCGGCAGCGGCCCGAGCGACCTCGAACGCACCGTGCTGCGCGCCGCGTTCGACGACGTCCGGGTGGACGGGGCCGTGCGCGAGGTGACCCGGTGAGACTGCACCGCCTGAGCATCACCGCCTTCGGCCCGTTCGGCGCCACCCAGGAGGTCGACTTCGACGCCCTCTCCTCCGCCGGCCTCTTCCTCCTCCACGGCCCCACCGGCGCGGGCAAGACCTCCGTGCTGGACGCCGTCTGCTTCGCCCTGTACGGAGCCGTTCCCGGCGCCCGGCAGAGCCCCGGCGCCTCCCTGCGCAGCGACCACGCGCCCGTGGACCTGCCCACCGAGGTCCAGCTGGAGCTGACCGTCGGCGGCCGCCGCCTGGAGGTCACCCGCCGCCCCGCCCAGCCCCGCCCCAAGAAGCGCGGCGAGGGCTTCACCATGGAGAAGGCCCGGAGCCGGCTGCGCGGTCACGCCCCCGACCGCGGCTGGCACGCCCTCAGCACGTCGCACCAGGAGATCGGCGAGGAGCTGACGCGGCTCATCGGTATGAGCCGCGACCAGTTCTGCCAGGTCGTGCTGTTGCCGCAGGGCGACTTCGCCCGCTTCCTGCGCGCGGACGCCGAGGCGCGCGGCAAGCTCCTCGGCCGCCTCTTCGACACCCGCCGCTTCGCCGCCGTCGAGGAGCGCCTCGCCGAACTGCGCCGGACCGCCGAGGCCCAGGTCACCGCCGCCGACGAGCGGATCCTCGCCCTCGCCCAGCGCACCGCCCAGGCGGCCGGGCCCGCCGGGTCCGAGGCCGCCCCGGTCACGGCCCGCCCCGGTGAACCGGGACTCGCCGAAGCCGTGCTGGAGTGGGCCGCGATCGCCCGCTCCACCGCCCGCGAACGGCTCGACATCGCCCACCGCGCCGTCGCCGCCGCCGAGGACCGGCAGCGCGTGGCGCGCCGTGCCCTGGACGCCGAACGCGAACTCGCCCGCCTCCAGGCGAGGTTCGAGGAGACCAGGACGCGGCTCGCGGCGCTGGAGGAGGGGCGGGAGGAGCACGACCGCTGCCGGGAGCGGTTGGAACGCGCCCGGAAGGCCGACCGGGTCGCCCCCGCACTGGAGCTGCGCGACGAGGCCGAGCGGGCCCACCGCCGCGCGTCCGCCGCGCTCGACCGGGCCAGGGCGCAGCTGCCCCCCGACCTCGACGACGCGGGGCCGGACCGGCTCGCCGAGCTGGAACGCCGGTTCCGGCAGGAGCTGGGCGGCCTGGAGTCGGCCCGCCGGGCCGAGGCCCGCAGCCTCGCGATCGACGAGGAACGGGAGGAGCTGGAACGGGAGTCCCGGGCCGACGAGGCGACCGTACGCGACGCCGACGCCTGGCTGGCGGACTGGGACGCCGTCCACGCCGGACTCCGCGAGCGCATCGCGACCGCGCAGGAGGCCGCCACCCGGGCCGAACAGCTCGCCGGGCTCCTCGCACCGGCCCGCCGCCGACTGGAGGCCGCCCGCCGCCGCGACCTCCTGGCCGCCGAGGCCGAGACCGCCCGGCGGGAGCTCGCGGAGGCCCGGGAACGCGCGTTGGACGCCCAGGAGACCTGGCTCGGGCTGCGGGAGCGGCGGCTGCGGGACATCGCCGCGGAGCTGGCCGCCGGACTCGTCGCCGGTACGCCCTGCGCCGTCTGCGGATCCGCCGAGCACCCGGCCCCCGCGAGCGAGGGCGACGGCCACGTCGACCGGGCCGCCGAGGAGGCCGCCCTCGCCGCCCACCGCACCGCCGAGGAGAGCCGCGCCCGCGCGGAACAGGCCCTCGGACTCGTCCGTGAACGCCATGCCGCCGCCCGCGCGGAGGCCCGCGACGCGGACCCGGGGGCGGGCGCCGACGCCGGGGCCGACGAGGACCCCGGCCCGTCCGTCGACGAACTCCGCTCCACCGTCGAACGGCTGACCGCCGAGCACGCCGAGGCCCACCGCACCGCCGCCGGCACGCACGCCGCCCGCGAAGCCCTCGACGCCGCGGAGCGCGAGCACCGCGAACGCCTGGGCCTTCGCCAGGAGGCCGAACGCCGGGCCGCCGCCCGCACCTCCCGGCGTGAGGCCCTCGACCGCGAGCAGACGGTGCTGCGCGGCGACCTCGACGCCGTACGCGGTGAGTTCGGGTCCGTCGCCGCATACGCGGAACGCCTCACCCGCCGGGTGGCGCTGCTTGAAGAGGCCGCCGAGGCCGTACGTGCCGAACAGGACGCGGCCCGGCGGCGCAAGGAGGCCGACGGCCGGCTCTCCGACGCGGCCTTCCGGGCCGGCTTCGACACCCCGGAGGCCGCCGCCTCGGCGCTCCTGGACGCGGCGGCCCAACGCGACCTCCAGCACCGCGTCGACGCCTGGCAGGCCGAGGCCGCCGCGGTCGCCGACCGCCGTGCCGAACGCGACGCCCGCCAGGCCGCCGAACAGCCCCCGGCCCGGCCGTCGGCGGCGCAGGAGGGGTTCGAGGCGGCGGAACGGCTGGTGCGCGAGGCGTCCGCCGTCCGCGCCGCCGCCGAGCAGCGCTGTGCCGAGCTGGCCCGGCTCTCCCGGCAGGCCGCCGACGAGGTGCGCGAACTGGGTCCGGTGCGCCGGCAGTACGAGCGGATCGCCCGGCTCGCGGGCCTGGCGGCGGGCACCTCCGCCGACAACGAACGCAAGATGCGGCTGGAGTCGTACGTCCTGGCCGCCCGCCTGGAGCAGGTGGCCGCCGCCGCCACCGCGCGGCTGCGGCGGATGTCCTCCGGCCGTTACACGCTGGTCCACTCCGACGCCCGCACCGGCGGCCGCCGGGCCGGGCTCGGACTGCATGTGGTCGACGCCTGGACCGGCAGCGAACGCGACACCGCGACGCTCTCCGGCGGAGAGACGTTCTTCGTCTCGCTCGCCCTCGCGCTGGGCCTCGCCGACGTGGTGACCGAGGAGGCCGGCGGCGTACGCCTGGACACCCTCTTCATCGACGAGGGGTTCGGCAGCCTGGACGACCAGACCCTGGACGACGTGCTCGACGTACTGGACTCCCTGCGGGAGCGGGATCGCAGCGTGGGCATCGTCAGCCACGTGGCCGACCTGCGCCGCCGGATCCCCGCCCGGCTCGAAGTGGTGAAGGAGCGGCAGGGGTCGTCCGTACGCCACCGCCTGTGACCGGGCCGCGCGGCCCGTCCACCGCCCGGCCGAAGGCGCGCCCTGCCCGCACTCCGCCGCCGGGGCCCGCCCGACCGGACCGGCGCGGGCGCGCCGGGGCGAGGACCGGCGGGCCCAGCCGTTCGGCGTCGGCCACCGGCGCGGCGGTCTGCTCCGGCAGGTCGCTCGTCTTCCCCGCCGGTCGCCGCCGACCGCGGCTGCCGGGACGGGGGCCCGCCTCCGGTCAGGGCGCTCCGGCGGCGACCAGCGCGGCGAACAGACCCCCGGCGTCCGCTCCGGCGGGGAGCCCGCTGACCTGACCGTCGCCCACCTCCACCACCCGCCACGCGCCGTCCTCGCGCAACGCCAGGTCGGTGGTGATCCAGCGCAGCCCGAGACGGCCCACCGCCTCCCGCACGGCGGGGAGCCCGGGGGCCGGGGCCCGGCCGGGGGTGTCCGGATGGGCGGTGGTGAGCACCGCCCTGCCGTCCACCCACCACACCCGCGCCTCGCCGCCCGCGACGAACGGCTCGAAGGACCGCAGCACCGGGCCGCCCGTGAGGAAATCGCCCTGCAGTTCGACGAAACGGCCCACCACGGCCGCCAACTGCTCCCGGTCGGTCAACTCCGGTACGTAGCACGCCTCGTGCCATTCGTGCTTGCGGGATTTCACGTAGTCCTTCACGATGCCGGGCCCCGGCCCCAGGGGCGCCGCGAGCCCGGCCAGCGCGTCGGCGGAGGGCGGCGGAGCCCCCCGGGCGGTGGGGAGCCAGACGCTGCGCGGGGTGAGGTGGGCGAACTCCTCGTACCACCCGGGGAGTTCGTGGGCGCGCCGGTAGCCGGCGGCGCCGGTGCGCAGGGTGCAGCCCCGCGCGCCGAGCGCCGCCTCCAGCTCCGCGTACCGGTCGGAGGGGATCATCCACCCCCGGTACCAGTACGGTCCGGAGCCCCGCGCGACCCGGGCCACCGCTCCGGCCGCGTCCCCGGCGAGCAGCGCGTCATGGTCGACCAGCGCGGTCCGGCCGCCGGCCGCACGTACCGCCGCGACCTCGTCGGCGAACTGCGGATCGGGGCGTGCCGGCCTCAACGGGTCGGCGCAGAACAGGAATCCGCTCCGTTCGTCCACGACGGTCTTCTTCCCTCGTTTCCCGCGCTCCCCGGGCGGGGGTCGCGGCTCGTGCGCACCGTTCCAACGGGATCAGAGCCGGGACAGCTCGTCCACCAGATCGTCCAGGCCCAGCGAGCCCTGGGAGAGCGCCGCCATGTGCCAGGACTTGAGGTCGAACGCGTCGCCGTGCGCGGCGCGCGCGTTCTCCCGGCCGAGCAGCCAGGCGCGCTCCCCGAGCTTGTAGCCGATGGCCTGGCCCGGCATCGACAGGTAGCGGGTCAGCTCGCTCTCCACGAAATCGGCGGGACGGCCGCTGTGGTTGCCGAAGAACTCCTGCGCCAGCGCGGGCGTCCAGCGCTCGCCCGGGTGGAAGGGGGAGTCCGCCGGGATCTCCAGCTCCAGGTGCATGCCGATGTCGACGATCACCCGGCAGGCGCGCATCATCTGGGCGTCCAGGTAGCCGAGCCGCCGCTCCGGGTCGGGCAGGAAGCCCAACTCGTCCATCAGCCGCTCCGCGTACAGCGCCCAGCCCTCGGCGTTGGCGCTGACCATGCCGATCGACGCCTGGTAGCGGGAGAGGCTGTCGGCCACGTGCGCCCACTGGGCGATCTGCAGGTGGTGGCCGGGCACCCCCTCGTGGTACCAGGTGGAGACCAGGTCGTACACCGGGAAGCGGGTCTCGCCCATGGTGGGCAGCCAGGTGCGGCCGGGGCGGGAGAAGTCCTCGGACGGGCCGGTGTAGTAGGGCGCGGCGGCCCCGCCGGGCGGCGCGATACGGGACTCCACCTTCCGTACCCGCTCGGCCAGGTCGAAGTGCGTGCCGTCCAGCGCCTCGATCGCCTCGTCCATCAGGCCCTGCAGCCACGCGCGGACCTCTTCCACGCCCTCGATGTGCTCACCGTGCACATCGAGGTGGGCGAGCGCCTCCCAGGGCCCGGATCCGGGCAGCACCTTCTCGGCCTCGGTCTTCATCTCGGCCAGCAGCCGGTGGTACTCCGACCAGCCGTACGCGTACGCCTCGTCGAGGTCCAGGTCGGTGCCGTTGTACAGCCGCGACCAGCGGGCGTAGCGCTCCCGGCCGACCGGGTCCGGGGCCCCCTCGACCGCCGGGGCGTACACGTCGCGCATCCAGTCCCGCAGCGCCAGCACCGAGGCCGTCGCCTGCCCGGCGGCCTCGTCCAGCTCGGCCCGCAGGGACGCGGGTCCCGGCGCCACGAACTCGGTGAAGAACCCCGCGCCCCCGCCTTCCCCGCCCCACTCCGTGAGCTGCCCGACGAAGGTGGCGGTCGCGCGCGGACCGCCGTACAGCTTGCGCTCCAGACCGAGCGCGAGCGAGGCGCGGTACCCCTCGTACGCGGCGGGCACCGCGCGAAGGCGCTCCACGACCGCCGCCCAGTCCTCGTCCGTCGCGGTGGGCGTGAGCGTGAAGACCTCGGTGATGCTGTGGGCGGGCGACGACAGGTTGGATACGGCCCGCAGCCCCTCCTCGGCCTCGTGCACGGCGAGTTCCGCCGTCAGCCGCTCCCGCAGGAGACGTCCGCAGCGCCGCTCGGCATCGCTGTCCGCACCGGGGCGCCGCTC
Source organism: Streptomyces sp. NPDC017448 (assembly GCF_044330565.1). Taxonomy (NCBI): domain Bacteria; kingdom Bacillati; phylum Actinomycetota; class Actinomycetes; order Kitasatosporales; family Streptomycetaceae; genus Streptomyces; species Streptomyces sp. NPDC017448. The sequence goes on from NZ_JBIRLM010000013.1 coordinate 63,313, forward strand.
GGCGGCGTCCAGCTCGCGCAGCGTGGCACGGATGAGGTCGGCGGTCGCGGCCTGTCCCGCCGGGGAGAAGTCGGGCAGCCGGCGCGAGCTTTCGGGGACACCCAGGTGGGTGCCGGTGATGGGATCGAGTTCGATGATCGCGTCGACGTAGGCGTCGGCGACCTGACGGGGCAGCGCGCTGCTCGAAGTGTCTGACATGCGGACATCCTTCTACGGAGGCGGCCCTCCCGTCACCACCGGGGCCGCCCGGTGTCCGAACTCCGCCGGCCGGCCGGCGTCCGGGGCCGGACGGCCCGCCCGGTACGCGGCCCGCCCCGGTGCGTGGGCCCCGCCGGTCAGTTCGCGGCGGGCGGCAGCAGCGGGCCGCACTCCCACTGCTGGAAGATCAGCCGGGTGTCCACCCGGGCCACCTCCCGGCGCGCGGTGAACTCGTCCAGGACCAGCCGTTGCAGATCGGCCGCGTCCGCCACCGCCACCTGCACCAGGTAGTCGTCGGGGCCGGTGAGGTGGAACAAGGCCCGCGCCTCCGGCAGCGACCTGATCCGTTCGACGAACGGCCCGATCAACTCCCGGCGGTGCGGCCGGACCTGGACCAGGAGCAACGCCTGGAGCCCCCGGCCGAGCTTCGCCGGATCGAGGCGCAGCTGATCGCCGAGGATCACCCCGCTGCGGCGCAGCCGGGCCACCCGGTCCAGACACGTCGAGGCCGCCACGCCGACCTCGGCCGCGAGCTCGCGGTACGTGGTCCGCGCATCGTTCTGCAGCAGCCGCAGGATGTGCAGGTCCACCGGATCGAGAGCGACGGAATCGGACATACGGCGAACGTAGCACGGTGATTCACCCCTACGGTCCGGTAGCTGTTCAGAGTGACGGCATGGACGACGAAGTCTCGACGACGCCCCCTGCCGCCACCCCGCCCAGGGCCCTCGCCACCGAAGCCGTGCACGCCGGACGCGACGACCTCGCCTCCCTCGGCCTGCACGCCCCGCCGATCGACCTGTCCACCACCTACCCCTCCTACGACTCGCGTGCCGAGGCGATGCGGATCGACGCCTTCGCCGCCACCGGGGCCCGTCCGGACGGGCCGCCGGTCTACGCCCGGCTGGACAACCCCACCACGGGCCGCTTCGAGACGGCGCTCGCCCGGCTGGAGGGCGCCGAGAGCGCCGTCGCCTTCGCCAGCGGGATGGCCGCGCTGTCGGCGGTGCTGCTCGCCCGCGCCGGCCAGGGGCTGCGCCATGTCGTCGCGGTCCGGCCGCTCTACGGCTGCAGCGACCACCTGCTCGGCGCCGGACTGCTGGGCACCGAGGTGACCTGGACCGACCCCGCGGGCATCGCCGACGCCATCCGCCCCGACACCGGGCTGGTGATGATCGAGACCCCGGCCAACCCGACGCTGGCCGAGATCGACATCCGGGCCGTCGCCCACGCCTGCGGGACCGTGCCGCTGCTGGTGGACAACACCTTCGCCACCCCCGTCCTGCAGCGGCCCCTGGAGGAGGGGGCCCGGATCGTCCTGCACAGCGCCACCAAGTACCTCGGCGGCCACGGCGACGTCATGGGCGGCGTGGTCGCCTGCGACGAGGAGTTCGCCGCCGTGCTGCGGCAGGTGCGGTTCGCCACCGGCGGAGTGCTGCACCCGCTGGCCGGTTATCTGCTGCTGCGCGGCCTGTCCACGCTTCCGGTACGCGTCCGGGCGGCCTCGGCGAGCGCGGCCGAACTGGTCCGCAGGCTCACCGCCGACCCGCGGGTCGCCCGCGTGCACTACCCGCGGATCGGCGGCGCGATGGTCTCCTTCGAGGTGTACGGAGATCCGCACCGGGTGATCGCCGGGGTACGGCTCATCACCCCCGCGGTCAGCCTCGGCAGCGTCGACTCGCTGATCCAGCACCCGGCCTCCATCAGCCACCGCATCGTGGAGGAGGGGGACCGGCGGGCGTCCGGCGTCGGCGACCGGCTGCTGCGGATGTCGGTCGGTCTGGAGGACGTCGAGGACCTGTGGGCCGATCTGTGCCAGGCGCTCAGTGACGGGCCCGTTCCGCCGGCGCGGAAGGCCGACCAGCCTGTTCGGGCGTCAGCCGGGCGGTGATGACGAGCGTGCCCTCCTCGATCTGGTAGTCGAGGGGCAGCTCCAGTCCCCGCATCGCCGCCACCATGCCGGTGTTGCGGGACTGCGTCACCGCGTACACGCTGTGGCAGCCCGCCTCCCCGGCCATCGCCACCAGCCGGGCGAGCAGCCCGGAGCCGATGCCGCGGCGCTGCCACTCGTCCTCCACGAGGAGGGCGACCTCGGTCTCGTCCCCGTCCCACAGGAGGTGGCCCAGCGCCACCACCTTGCCGGAAGCCGTCCGCACCGCCAGGGTGCGGCCGAAGCGGGGGTTGAGCAGGTGGTCGAGGTAGCGGTCGGCGTCCTTGACGGGGCCGTGGTAGCGCAGCCCCAGGGTGCGCGGCGAGCAGCGGTCGTGCAGGGCGCGGGCGGCGGCGAGATCGCCGCGGTCCGCGCGCCGCACGGTGATCTCCTCGCCCTCGGGCAGCGTGAGGACGTCCGTGCCGCGCGGCACCCGGGGACCGAGCCGGGCGTCCAGCTCGACCAGGGCGCGGGCCCGCGCGAACTCGGTGGGCGTGAACGGCAGGTAGGGCCGCTCGACGGAGATGACACCGCCGGACGGGTCGCGCAGACGCATCACCGTCTCCTCCAGCACGCCCTCGACCGGGGCGCTCTGCCCGGTCTCCCGGCCGGTGACGGAGACGGCGGGCAGCGAGTGGATCGTGCACCGGCCGAGCAACTGGCGAAGGGCCAGCGGAAGTTCGGCCGAGTCCAGCGCCGTCCGGGTGGCCAGGGACAGCACCCGGGCCGGGGTGTCGACCAGGTCGTGGGCGTCCGCCCGCTCGATCCAGGTGGACGTGCCGCCCGCGGCCGCGACCTCCCGGGACAGCTCCTGCGCCGGGAGCGGCGCCGGGGCCCGGAGCAGGAACTCGTCGACGGCCCCCCGCGCCAGCGGGTGCGTCTGGAGGGTGAGGATGTCCACCCGCAGTCCGGCGAGGGCCAGGCACAGGGCGGCCAGACTGCCCGGGGCGTCGTGCACCGTCGTCCGGAGCCGCCACAGCACGGTCTCCTCCGAGCCGGTGAGCCCGTCGGCACGGCCGCTCCCCGCCTCGCTCCGGGCCCCGGTCCCGGCGTCCGCTTCTCCGCCGCCGGGACCGGAGCCCGCCGGATCCGGCGGCGGAGCGTGACCGTGGCGCCGGGCCCACCACGTGTGGAACGCGGCAGTGGCCACCAGCGCCACCGCCGACGCCATGAGCAGGAAAGGCCCGTCCGGCTGGTGCCCGATCAGGTTGGCGATCGCGTCGGCCACGGCCACGGCGGTGAACAGGGCGGCCAGTTCGATCAGGTCCCGCCGCCAGTGGTGCGGACGGCGGGCGCTCTTCGCGGAGGTCACATCAGTCATGTCCTCACTGTGAAGGACCGGTGTTGCCTGATCACGAACGCCTTGTGACCGATGGGTTACGGGTCGATCCGTTCGCCTATCGTCGCTTTCGGCCGGGTTCGGCTGCGGTCAGACCCTGATGCGGTCCCCCCGCCGCCGTTCACTGGCCGACGCGGCCCGGCCGGAGCACCTTGGTGAACAGCACCGAGCCGCCCTCGGCCCGCAGGCGCACGGTCAGCTCCGCGCTTTCGCCGTCGATCTCCACCTCCCCGAAGTACTGCGGCGACTCCATCGGCGAGACGTTCGCCCGCTCGGGGGCCCGCACGAAGACCCGGTCCGGGCCGAAGGTTCCGTCCAGCGCGTTGGCCGGGAACCCGCCCGCCGCCAGCGGGCCCGAGACGAACTCCCAGAACGGGGCGAAGTCCTTGAAGGCCGCCCGCTCCGGCGCGTAGTGCTGCGCCGAGGTGTAGTGCACATCCGCCGTCAGCCACACGGTGCCGGTGATCCTGCGGTGGTTGATGAACCGGAGCAGTTCGGCGATCTGGAGCTCCCGCCCCAGCGGCGCCCCGGGGTCGCCCTGCGCCACCGCCTCGAAGTCGACCGCCCCGTCCGGGACCACGAGCCCGAGCGGCATGTCGGCGGCGATCACCTTCCACTCCGCCCGGGAGGCGGCGAGCGCCCGCTTCAGCCACCGCGCCTGCTCGGCCCCGAGGATGCCCGTCGTGTCGTCGGCCTGCCGCCCGGGGGAGTTGGCGTTGCGGTACGAGCGCATGTCGAGCACGAACACGTCGAGCAGCGGGCCGTGGTGGACCACCCGGTACATGCGCGAGCGCCGCCCGGAACCGTACGAGGGCGCGAGCGGCACGTACTCGTGGAAGGCGCGCACCGAACGCGCCGCGAGGATGTCCACGTTCTTCTCGGTGTAGCGGGCGTCGTCCAGGATCTGGCCCGGGTACCAGTTGTTGCGCACTTCGTGGTCGTCCCACTGCACCACGGAGGGCACCTGGGCGTTGAAGCGGCGGACGTTGTGGTCGAGCAGGTTGTAGCGGAAGTTGCCCCGGTACTCGTCCAGCGTCTCGGCGACCTTGGCCTTCTCCTCGGTCACCACGTTGCGCCAGACCCTGCCGTCCGGCAGCGTGACGCTCTCCTCCAACGGGCCGTCCGCGTAGACGCTGTCGCCGCTGCACAGGAAGAAGTCCGGGTCCAGCCGGCGCATCTCCTCGTACACCCGGTAGCCGCCGGTCTCCGGGTTGATGCCCCAGCCCTGCCCCGCGATATCGCCCGACCACAGGAACCGCACCCCGGAGCGGCGCCGGGCCGGAGCGGTGCGGAACGTCCCGTAGACCGGTTTTCCGGTACGGCGCGGATCGGCCGGATCGACGAGCGTCACGCGGTAGTGCACCTGCTCGCCCGGGGGGAGCCCGTACAGCGGGGTGGTGCCGGTGAAGTCCGTTCCGGGGCCGATCGACGGTCCGTACCACCGGCGCGCCCGCCGGAACGACTCGGTCGCCGAGGTCTCCACCAGCATCCGGGCGGGCCGGTCCGAGCGCACCCACACCAGCGCCGACGACGAGGTGACGCCGCCCACCTGCACACCCCAGGACGCCTCGGGGCGCCCCGCCAGGTGCAGCGCGGGGGCCGCCGAGGAGGCCGCGGGCGTGAGGGCGACCGCCGCCGGGGCGATCAGCGAGCCGCGCAGGACGGCGCGGCGGCCGGGCGAGGGGAGACGGGGGCGGAGCGGACGGAGCGGACGGTAGGACACGAAGCGCCTCCGGGGCGGTGGTCGGGCGGTGCGCCGTTCGCGGGAGGACCGCGGACCGGCGCCGGTCTCGGCCCATGCCTAGCGCCCCGCGGAGGCCGGAGCCCCAACCCCGGATGAACGGCGCCCGTCCTCCGGGGCCGGCCGGTCAGCCGGGGGCGGGCCGGCCGGAACGCACCGCCGCCGCCAACGCCGCGACGCCCCGGGCGATGTCGGCGGGGGCGAGGTGCGCGTACCCCAGGACGAGCGGCAGGGCGCCGTCCCCGGAGCCGGCCGTTCCGCAGTCGCGCAGCGGCCGCAGCGCGATGCCCGCCGAGGCCGCCCGCTCCAGGAAGAGGTCTTCGGGGCCGTACCGGGCGGGCAGCCGGGCGATGACGTGCAGCCCCGCCGCGATGCCGCTGACCGCCGAGCCGGGGAAGTGCTCGTCGAGGGCGGCCACCATCGCGTCCCGCCGCTCCCGGTAGGCCCGTTGGCAGCGCCGCAACTGCCGGTCGTAGCCGCCGCGCACGATGAAGTCGGCCAGGGTCGCCTGGTCGAGCACCGGGTTGCCGAGGTCCATGGTCCGCTTGCGGGCGACGACCCGCTCGGTGAGCGCGGCGGGGGCGACCAGCCAGCCGAGCCGCAGGCCGGGAGCGAGCGACTTGCTCACGGACCCGGTGTAGACGACCCGCTCGGGGTCCAGCCCCTGCAGGGCGCCCACCGGCTCCCGGTCGTAGCGGAAGTCCCCGTCGTAGTCGTCCTCCATGATCACGGCGTCCGCTCTCCGCGCCCAGTCCAGCAACGCGCCGCGGCGCCGCGCGGAGTACCCGATGCCGGTGGGGAACTGGTGCGCGGGGGTGGTCACCACCGCGCGCACGCCGGAGCGCTCCAGGGGCGCGAGGGCGAGGCCGTCGTCGTCGAGGGGGAGCGGGACCGTGTCCAGACCGGTCGCCGCGAACAGCGTCGCGTGCTCCGGGCTGCCCGGGTCCTCCACCCCGACCGAGGCCACGCCCTCGTCCCGGAGCACGAAGCCGAGCAGGGTCGTCGCCTGCGCCACCCCCGAGCAGACCACCAGACGCTCCGGATCGGCCACCACGCCCCGGCGCCGGGCCAGCAGCCCGGCCAGCGCCTCGCGCAGCTCCGGCAGCCCGCGCGGGTCGGGGTAGCCCAGTGCGCGGTGCGGCAGCCGGCCGGACACCGTCCGCTGGGCGGCGCTCCACGCGCTGCGCGGGAAGAGGGACAGGTCGGGGGTGCCGGGCCGGAAGTCGTACCGCGCGCCCGCCGCACGCGGCGCACGGTCGCGCACGGGATGCTCCGCCGCGCGTACGCCGTCGCTCACCCAGGTGCCCGCGCCCCGCCCGCTCCGCAGATACCCCTCGGCGGTGAGCTGCTCGTACGCCTCGGTGACCAGCCCGCGCGACACCCCCAGATCGGCGGCGAGCTCCCGGCTGGCAGGCAGCCGGGTGCCGGCCGCGAGGCGGCCCGAGCGCACCGCCTCACGGAGCGCGGACCGGAGCGCGCGCCCCCGCCCGCGCGCCGGAGCGGCAGCGGCGGGCAGCAGCAACTCCCAGGCCGGAGAGAGGGGTTCCGCCGAGGAGCGGCGCGCATTGGTCCCCGAAGACGTCATGGAAGTGGACCTTAAACCGGACCGGCGGCGACCCTAGCGTCGCCCCCATGAACACAACCTCTCTGCGCGGAGCCCTTCTCGCGGCCTTCGCGTGTGTGCTGGTGGGGGCGTCCTTCACCGCCAACAGCGTGCTCGGCGACTATCCGTTCGCGGGCGGCCAGGCCCTCCGCTACGCGCTCGCCGCGCTCCTGCTCGTCCCCTTCCTGCGGGGCGGCCCCGACTCCGTCACCGAACGGCTCCGGCGCCTGACCCGCCGCCAGTGGGGGCGGATCGCGCTGCTCGCCGCCGTGGGCATGGTCGGGTTCAACCTGGCCGTCCTGGCGGCCGAGCAGTCGGCGGAGCCAGCCGTTCCGGGGGTCCTCGTCGGCTGTGCGCCCATCGTGGTCGGGGTGCTCGTCCCGCTGCTGGAGCGCCGTCGCCCGACCCGCCTCACGCTGTACGCGGCCGGACTCGTCGCCGTCGGGGCGTTCACCGTCCAGGGCTGGGGGCGAACCGACCTGGCGGGCGTGCTGTTCTCGGTCGGCGCGCTCGGCGGAGAGGTCGGCTTCGCGGTCCTCGCCGTCCCCGTGCTGCGGCCGCTCGGCGCGAAGCTGCTCTCCGCGACGGTGTGCGGCGTCGCCGCCGCCGAGGCGGCGCTGCTCGGTGTGCTGATGGACGGCGGTTCGTTCCTGCGGGTTCCGACCGGCGGCGAGGCGGCGGCGCTGCTGTGGCAGGCCGCCGTCGTCACCGTGGTCGGGTTCGTCTGCTGGTACAGCGGGATCCAGCGCATCGGGGCCGAACGGGCCACCCTCTTCTCCGGGTTGATCCCGGTCTCCGCCGCCCTCACCGCACCCCTGGCCGGGGCCGGGACGTACGGCCTCGCCCAGGGCGCGGGGAGCCTCCTGGTCGGGGCCGGTGTGGCGTACGGTTCCGGCGTCCTCGGCCGCCGCCCCGCCGCCGCGAGCCGCCGTCCCGCCGCCGCGACCCGGCGCACCGGCCGACCGGTCCGGCGGCCGGGGTCAGCGGCTGGTGTCCAGGATGACGCGGGACACCAGGGCGGGATCGTCGTTCATCGGGACGTGCCCGCAGCCGGGCAGCCGGACGAGCCGGGCCTCCGGGAGCGCCCGCTTGGCGCGGATCCCCTGCCTGCGCAGCAGTATCCGGTCGCCGGTGCCCCAGGCGACGGTGACGGGGACGCCCTTCACGTTCAGGTCGAAGGGCGCGCCGCGGCCGGCCGCCATCGTGGCGTGAAAGCCGGTCGCCTCGCGCAGGGCGAGCGTCTCGGCGACGACGGCCTGCGGTGAACGCCTGCCGGGCCGGGCGTAGATGGTGCTGGTGAGAGCCGCCCGGCCGGCCGCGCTGCGCGACAGGCGTTCGATCAGCGGCACCGGCATCGCCAGCGCGGCCCGGCGCATCGCCCGCAGCGTGCCGAAGGCGTACCGGCGTTCGGGCTCGTTCCAGAAGCCCGCCGGGGAGAGCGCGGTCACCGACCGCACCAGGCCGGTGCGGCCGAGCTCCAGCGCGAGCAGGCCGCCCAGGGAGTTCCCCGCCACGTGGGGGCGGTCCAGGCCGAGTTCGGCGCAGAACGCCCCGAGCACCGCGCCGACGGTCGGGAGATCGTAGGGGACTCCGTCCGGCAGCGCGGGCGAGGCGCCGAAGCCGGGCAGGTCCACGGCTATCACCTCGCGCTCGGCGGCCAGGATGCGGGACACCGGATCCCATGCCCGCAGGTGGTGCCCGATCCCGTGCAGGAGCAGCACCGGTTCACCCGAGCCGGTCCGTTCGTAGGCGACCGCGACCCGGCGGGGGCCTGCGGTCGTCGCGACGGTGAAGGAGGCCGTGGTCGTCATGGTGCTGCTCCCTGGGGTGGGTAGACATCTCGTCAACAACAATTACCGCCGGGTAGCTTGTAGTTCAAGGGGCAGGGGCGTTTCCCGCTGGACGGCGGCTGGGCCGTGGGCTGGAATGGAGCGATGACCACCGACGCCGCGACCGACCTCTTCGAAGAACACCGACCCGTTCTCATCGGCGTCGCCTACCGCATGCTCGGCCGGGTGGCCGATGCCGAGGACGTGGTCCAGGAGGCGTGGCTGAGGTGGTCGGCGGCGGACCGCGAGGACGTCCGCGAGCCGCGGGCGTACCTGGTGCGGATCACCACCCGGCTGGCCATCGACCGGCTCCGCCACCTCCGCTCCCGTCAGGAGGCGTACCCGGGGCCGTGGCTGCCGGAGCCGCTGGTCACGGACTTCGGCCCCGCCGTGCCCGACACCGCGGAACGCGCCGTCCTCGCCGACTCCGTCTCCCTCGCCGTCCTGGTCGTCCTCGAATCGCTCTCGCCGCTGGAGCGCGCGGTGTTCGTGCTCCGGGAGGCGTTCGGCTTCCCGTACGCCGAGATCGCTCGCGCCCTGGACCGTACCGAGGCGGCCGTCCGGCAGCTCGGCGGCCGGGCCCGGCGGCACGTGGAGGAGCGCAAGCCCCGCTACGACGTGGACCCGGCCGAGCGGCGCGACCTCACCGAACGCTTCCTGGCCGCCGCCTCCGGGGACGGCATCGAACCCCTGCTCGAACTCCTGGCCCCGGGCGTCCGGCTCGTCAGCGACAGCGGCGGCAAGGCGAAGGCTCCGCGGCGGATCATCGAGACCGCCGACAAGGTCGGCCGCTTCCTCTTCGCGGTGGCGGGGGAGTTCGGCCCCGACGGGGAGGTCCGCATCGTGGAGCTCAACGGCGCCCCCGCCGCGGTCTTCTTCGTCGGAGGGAAGCCCGACACCGTCTTTCAGATCGAAGTCGGCCAAGGTGTCATTCAATGCGCCTATATCATTCGCAACCCGGACAAGCTCGCCGGATTGTCCTTCGCGTAGTCGCGGACCCCGCCGCCCCCGCCGGCCGCGCGGATCCGCCGAGCCCCTGGTCGAAGCCCTGCCGCCCCCCGTGGCGGCGGGGCTTCGTGCTGCGCGCACCTCACGGCGGCGCGAACGTCGCGTGAACGCTCTGCGCCAGAGTTCCGTTTCGTTCCGTTACGGAATAAGTATTGGTCTTGACCAAGGGGGTATGCCGTCCTAGGGTCTCCACTTAAGGCAGGAACCTTTAATAAATAACGTCGCGGAACAGACGCTGGGCGATTGCGGAGGATCAGGGTGGGGACCACGCAGCTGGAATCGGTGCAGGAGCCGAAGTACTGGCACCTCAAGACCGTGCTCAGTGAGGCACTCGACTCGGACTTTGCGGTGGGGGAGATCCTGCCGAACGAGCGGGACCTCGCGGCACGGTTCGGTGTCGCCCGCGCCACGCTCCGGCAGGCCCTGGAGCAGCTCGAGCTGGAAGGCCGGCTGCAGCGCCGCCGCGGCGTCGGCACGACCGTCGCCCCGCCGCGCATGGGCGTCGCCGTCTCCACCGCCCAGCGCGAGTGGGCGGGCGACGTGGGCGGCGAGGCGTGGCAGCCGGTCGACAGCACCATGGCCCAGGCCCCCGCACCGGTCGCCGCGATGCTGGGAACGGACCCCGCCGAACCGGTGCACGTGGTGCGCCGCATCCGTGACACCCAGGGCCAGGTGGTGGCGGCGGAGCTGCTCTACATCCCCGCCTCCTCCGTGCCCGACCTCTCCGCCATCGAGGCGCCGTCCGGCCCGGTGCGGGCCCGCGGCGTCCTGCGCGAGCTGCACCGGATCGGCCTGCAGGGCCAGGACCGCTCCGTGGAGCTCGGCTCCGCGCGGGCGGACGACGCCAAGGAGCTGGACCGGCTCCCCGGCGCCCCCGTCCTCGTCGTCACCACCCGCTACCTCACCGCGGACGGGACGGCGGCCGTCTCCGTCGCCACCTACCGCGCGGACACCTGCCGGCTCACCTTCGGGGACTCCGGCGCGCTGGAGATCAGCCACGACGGGCAGCCCGAGCGCCAGGCGTCCTGACGCCCCCGGCCCGCCCGGCCCCCGCCCGCCGCTTCCGACGGTTCCGCCGCCGAGGAGCGGCGGGCGCGCGCGTCGCGCCCCGGAGCCCGTGCTCAGCGGTGGGCGACGAGAGCCCCGCCCGTGCTCAACGCCGGGCGGTCACCGCCCCCTCGACGGCGAACAGCTCCTCCTCGACATGGTCGAGGGCGAGCCGCAGCGCACCCGTCGCGACGGCGGCCTCCCCGAGCAGGGACAGCGTCACCCGGGGCGGGCGCAGGCAGTAGCGGGCCAGCTCCCTGCGGAGGGGCTCCAGCACCCCGTCCAGTCCGGCGGCCCAGCCGCCGACCACGACCAGCTCCGGGTCGAGCGCCAGCACCAGCGCCGCCACATCGTGCACCAGCCGCTGGAGGAACCGGTCGACCGCAGCCCGGGCCCTCGCGTCGCCCTGCCGGGCCTTGGCGAACACCGCGGCCACCGCCTGCTCGTCCAGCGGATCCAGCGGGGTGTCCGTCGTCGACAGCAGGTGCTCCGGAGTCACCTCCCGGCCCAGCAGGTGCAGGGCGCCGATCTCCCCGGCGGCCCCGCCGAACCCCCGGTGCAGCCGCCCCCCGATCAGGGATCCCGCGCCCGGGCTCAGCCCCGCCAGCACGAAGACGACGTCATCGGTCCCCATGGCGGCGCCCTTCCAGTGCTCCGCCACGGCGGCGGCGTTGGCGTCGTTCTCCACGAGCACCGGGCAGCGGAACGAACGGCGCAGCCGCTCCCCGAGCGCGAGGCCGGTCCAGTCCGGCAGCGCCGTGCCCAGCCGTACGGTGCCGTCGGCCTCCACGATGCCGGGGCTGCCCACACCGACCGCGCGCAGAGTGCTCCGGGCCACCCCGGTGCGGCGCAGCACGTCCGCGATGACGGCCCGGACCTGGTCGAGCCGGTCGTCCGCGCCGGCCGTCTCCGACACCGTCCGGGAGCCGGCCCCGACGATCCGCCCGTCGAGCCCCGAGATGAGCGCCGACACCCGGTGCGGGCCGATCTCCACCCCGAGGAGATGCCCCGCCTCCGCCCGGAAGCGGAACCTCCGCGCGGGGCGTCCCTGACGCCGTGCCTCGCTCTCGTCGGGCGCGGCCTCGACCACGAGACCGGCGTCGAACAACCCCTCGACGACCCCTTCGACCGTGGGCCGGGAGAGCCCGGTGAGCTGCGTGAGGTCGGTCAGCGTCAGCGCGCCGGCCCCTCTCAGGGCGTGCAGCACCACCGCTGAATTGATCCGCCGCAACAGGGACGGGTCCCCACCGGTCAGCCGACCCACGGTATGTCCTCCCAGCTCGTGCGCATGTCTGCCGGATCGTACTCGCTGGTCGTGTGCCCTGCGAGCAGCCGGAAAAGCCGGTATCGAGCCGCAACCTGGGGCGGCCCCGAACAGGGGGCTCCGGCGCGCGGGAGCCCGGGGGACCGGCCGGACGCTCAGCCGGGGCGGTGCGGCCCGGCGGCGGGCCGGCCGCCCGGGGACGGGGTGGACGCGGCGTCCTCGGACACGGCGTTCCGGAGGCGGCCGTACTCCTCGGCCATGGTCGCCACCGTCCAGTGGGCGTTGAGGCCGCTGGGGTTGGGGAGCGCCCACACGCGGGCGCCGCCGACCGTGCGGTCCTGGGGGCCGATGCGGGCCCGGGGCTCCCCGAACGCCGTGCGGTAGGCGGTGATGCCCACCACCGCGAGCCACCGCGGCGCGAGCCGTTCGACCTTCGCCTCCAGGGCGGCCCCGCCCCGGCGGAACTCCTCCGCCTCCAGCTCGTCGGCGCGGGCCGTGGCCCGCGCCACCACGTTGGTGATGCCGAGTCCCAGCCCGAGCAACTCGGCCTGCTCCGAGGGGTGCAGCTGCCGGGGCGTGAACCCCGAGCGGTGCAGGACCGGCCAGAACCTGTTCCCCGGGTGGGCGAAGTGGTGGCCCGTCACCGCGGCCGTCAGGCTGGGGTTGATGCCGCAGAAGAGCACGCGCAGACCGTCCGCGACCACATCGGGGACGATGCGGCCGCGGGCGGCGTTCAGCTCTTCGGGGGTCATACGGCCTCGGAGGTCAGGCGACGGGGGCGGTCCCGGTCACAGGATCGAGCCGGGGGTGTACCCCGCGGCCTCGGGGTACCGCTCGGCGATCTCCTCGATCCGGGCGACCACCGAGGCCACCTGGTCGCCGGCCGCGCCCGTGAACGAGAGCTTGTCGGCCATCAGCTCGTCCAACTGCGCCCGGTCCAGTGGAATCCGCTCGTCCGCGGCGAGCTTGTCCAGCAGCTCGTTGCGCTCGGCGCCCTGCTCCCGCATGGCGAGGGCGGAGGCGACCGCGTTCTCCTTGATCGCCTCGTGCGCCACCTCGCGGCCCACCCCGGCCCGTACGGCGCCCATCAGGACCTTGGTGGTCGCGAGGAACGGAAGGTAGCGGTCCAGTTCGCGCGCCACGACCGCGGGGAACGCGCCGAACTCGTCCAGCACCGTCAGGAAGGTCTCCAGCAGGCCGTCGAGGGCGAAGAACGCGTCCGGGAGGGCCACCCGGCGGACGACGGAGCAGGACACGTCGCCCTCGTTCCACTGGTCGCCCGCCAGCTCGCCGGTCATCGAGGCGTAGCCGCGCAGGATCACCATCAGGCCGTTCACCCGCTCGCAGGAGCGCGTGTTCATCTTGTGCGGCATCGCGGACGAGCCGACCTGGCCGGGCTTGAAGCCCTCGGTCACCAGCTCGTGGCCGGCCATCAGCCGGACGGTCTTGGCCACCGAGGAGGGCGCCGCGGCGAGCTGCACCAGGGCGGTGACCACGTCGTAGTCGAGGGAGCGGGGGTAGACCTGGCCGACCGAGGTGAAGGCCTCGGTGAAGCCCAGGTGCGCGGCGATGCGCTGCTCCAGCTCGGCGAGCTTGCCCGCGTCGCCGCCGAGCAGGTCCAGCATGTCCTGCGCCGTGCCGACCGGGCCCTTGATCCCGCGCAGCGGGTAGCGGGAGAGCAGGTCCTCCAAGCGGCCGTGGGCGACCAGCAGCTCGTCGGCCGCGGTCGCGAAGCGCTTGCCCAGCGTCGTCGCCTGGGCGGCGACGTTGTGCGAACGTCCGGCGATCACCAGCTCGCGGTACTCCGCCGCGAGCTTGCCGAGCCGGGCGAGCACGGCGACCGAGCGGTCGCGCACCAGCTCCAGCGAGAGCCGGATCTGCAACTGCTCGACGTTCTCCGTCAGGTCCCGGGAGGTCATGCCCTTGTGGACCTGCTCATGGCCGGCGAGGGCGTTGAACTCCTCGATCCGGGCCTTCACATCGTGCCGGGTGACCTTCTCGCGCTCGGCGATCGAGACGAGGTCCACCTGGTCGAGCACGCGCTCGTAGTCGGCCAGCGCCGCGTCGGGCACCTCGATCCCGAGGTCCTTCTGAGCGCGCAGCACCGCCAGCCACAGCCGGCGTTCCAGCTTCACCTTCTGCTCGGGGGACCAGAGGACGGCCAGCTCCGCGGAGGCGTAGCGGCCGGCCAGGACGTTGGGGATGCGAGGCTTCGCAGAGACGGCGTTCACGTGGACGGATTCTACTGGCGGTTCGTGCAGGCCGACGCCGCGCCCCGGGTTGTGGCTTGCTACGAAGGCGCGGGACGAGGAGCGGTGGGGGCGGCGAGGGGCGGCGGACCGGCGCCCGGCTCAGCCCGCCTCCCCGGCGCCCACCTCGGCGCCGGGGGAGACGGCACGCCGCCATCCCGTCACCGGGCCCGGGTTCTCCGGGTCCGCGGGCGTGATCCAGAAGGCCCGGCCCGTCGCGGCGTCGACCTGCGCGCCCCGGCGCCCGTCGCCGGAGGAGCGGCCGGTGAGCCGCCGCCCGATCCAGGGAGCCAGGTGCTGACGGGCGAAGCGGATGTCCTCGGTGCGCCGGGACGCCCAGCGCGGCGGTGCGCCGGCGGGCATCGGCGTACGCCAGTCCAGCTCGGCCGGCAGCCCCAGGGCCTGCCAGACGGCCTCGGCGACGCGCCGGTGCCCTTCGGCGGTGAGGTGCAGCCGGTCGACGTCCCACATCCGGGGGTCGGCGAGCGAGGGCGCGGAGTAGAGGTCCACCACGACCGCCCCGTGCTGCCCGGCCAGATCGTCGATCAGGGCGAACAACGCCTCCATCCGGGGTCGGAACCGGTCGAACACCGGCCCGCTGCGCCCGGGGCTGCGCATCAGCACCAGCTGCTCGCAGGAGGGCGCGAGCCGCTCCACGGCTTCTTCGAGCCGCCCCCTGACCATGGCCATGTCGCACTTCGGGCGCAGCGTGTCGTTGAGCCCGCCGACGAGCGTGACCACATCGGGCCGGAGCGCGGCCGCCGTCTCCACCTGCTCGTCCACGATCTGGCCGATGAGCTTTCCGCGTACGGCGAGGTTCGCGTACCGGAAACCGGGGGAACGGGCCGCCAGCCGGGAGGCGAGGACGTCGGCCCAGCCCCGGTACGTGCCGTCGGGGAGCAGGTCCGACATGCCCTCGGTGAAGGAGTCGCCGACCGCGACGAAACTGGTGTAGGAGGCATTCGGTTCCATGGCCCGGAGATCCTACCTCTCGCCCCTCCGGCCCGCCCGGCGAGAGCCGGAACGGGCCGGAGGGGCCGGGGGAGGGGGTCAGCGGGAGCCGGGCCGCCCGACGAGTTCGCGCAGCACGTCCTCCATGGTGACCATGCCGGCCAGCCGCCCGTCGTCGTCGAGCACGGCCGCCAGATGGGTCCGGCTGCGGCGCAGCGCGGTCAGTACGTCGTCCAGCGGGGTCGACGCCCGGACGCGGGCGATCGGCCGCAGCGCCGACACCGGGAAGGGGACGTCGCGGGGGGCCGCGTCCAGGGCGTCCTTCACGTGGAGGTAGCCGAGGATGCGCTGCTCGCGGTCCATCACCGGGAAGCGGGAGAACCCGGACTCGGACGACAGCCGCTCCAGCTCCTCCGGAGTGGTGCCGACCTTGGCGTACAGCACCCGGTCGACCGGCATCACCACGTCCCGCACCGGTCGGCGGCCCAGCTCCAGGGCGTGGCGGAGGCGCTGCGCCGAGCGGTCGTCGACCAGCCCGGCGGCCCCGGCGTCCTGCACCATCCTGGCCAGCTCGTCGTCCGAGAAGGTCGCGGACACCTCGTCCTTCGTCTCCACCCGCAACAGCTTGAGCAGGGCGTTGGCGAACGCGTTGATGGTGAAGATCACGGGCCGCAGGGCACGGGCCATCGCCACCAGGGGCGGGCCCAGCAGCAGGGCGCTGCGCGCGGGTTCCGCCAGGGCGATGTTCTTGGGGACCATCTCGCCCAGCAGCATGTGCAGATAGGTCGCCACGCCCAGCGCGATGACGAACGACAGCGGATGCACCAGCCCGTGCGGTACGCCGACCGCGTCGAAGACCGGCTCCAGCAGATGCGCGATGGCCGGCTCTGCGACGATGCCCAGCACCAGGGTGCAGAGCGTGATGCCGAGCTGGGCGGCGGCGAGCAGCGCGGAGACGTGCTCCAGGCCCCAGATGACACTGCGGGCCCGCCGGTCCCCGGCCTCCGCCCCCGGCTCGATCTGGCTGCGGCGCACCGAGATCAGGGCGAACTCCGCCCCGACGAAGAACGCGTTGGCGACCAGCGTGAGCAGGCCGATGAAGAGCTGGAGAGCGATCACCGCCCGTCCTCCGTTCCGTCCTCGGGTCCCGGTCCCGGCACCGGGGCGTGCAGCAGCGCCCGCGCCGCCCGGCGGCCCGAGGCGTCCACCACGTCGATCCGCCACCCCTCCAGCTCGACGCTGTCGTCGGCCGTGGGAATCCGGCCCAGCTCCGCGGCGACCAGCCCCGCGAGGGTCTCGTAGGGCCCGTCCGGCACCCGCAGCCCGATCCGGCGGAGCTGGTCGGTGCGCGCCGCTCCGTCGGCCGACCACAGGGCGCGGCCGTCCGCGTCCTCGCCGGCGGCGGCGAGGTCGGGCGTCTCGTGCGGATCGTGCTCGTCGCGGACCTCGCCGACGACTTCCTCCACGATGTCCTCCAGCGTCACGACCCCGGCCGTACCGCCGTACTCGTCGATCACCACGGCCATGGCGAGCTTGCCGGACAACCGGTCCAGCAGCTTGTCCACGGTCAGCGTCTCCGGCACGAGCAGGGGCTCGCGCAGCAGCTCCGAGACGCGGGTGCGGGGGCGGCGGTCGGCGGGGACCGCCAGGACGTCCTTGATGTGGGCCACCCCGACCACGGTGTCCAGACCGTCCCGGTAGACGGGGAAGCGGGACAGGCCGGTCGCCCGGGTGGCGTTGGCGACGTCCTCGGCCGTGGCGTGCACGTCGAGCGCGGTCACCTGGACGCGCGGTGTCATCACGTTCTCCGCGGTCAGCTCCGAGAGGTTCAGCGTACGGACGAACAGTTCGGCCGTGTCCGCCTCCAGCGCCCCCTCCTTCGCCGAGTGCCGGGCCAGCGCCACCAGCTCCTGCGGGCTGCGGGCGGAGGCCAGCTCCTCGGTCGGCTCCAGGCCGAAGCGGCGCACGATCCGGTTGGCGGTGTTGTTGAGATGGCCGATGAAGGGCCGGAACACCGCGGTGAACACCCGCTGAGGGGTGGCCACCGCCTTGGCCACGGCCAGCGGGGAGGAGATCGCCCAGTTCTTCGGGACCAGCTCGCCGACGACCATCAGGACCACCGTGGACAGCCCCGTGCCGATGACGAGCGCCAGGGTGGACGCCGCGGCGGGAGGCAGCCCCGCCGCCTCGACGGGGCCGCGGATCAGCGCGGCGATGGACGGTTCGGAGAGCATGCCGATCACCAGGTTGGTGACGGTGATGCCGAGCTGGGCCCCGGAGAGCTGGAAGGTGAGGCCGCGGACGGCCTTGAGCGCGCTCGAAGCGCCCCGGTCGCCCTGTTCGACGGCCCGTTCGAGTTCGCTGCGCTCCACCGTGGTCAGCGAGAACTCCGCCGCGACGAACGCGCCGCAGGCGACGCAGAGCAGCAGGGCGATGAGCAGCAGAAGCACTTCGGTCATCGGTTCACCTCCGTCCCATGATCGGGCAGAGGGACGGGGGCCGCGCGGTGTCGGCGGCGCCGGGGGAATCGGCTGCTGGGAGGCTCGCCCATGGGCGGACGGTCACACCTTTCGGCAGGGAAGGGGCGGAGGGGCATGTCATCGTAGGGCGTCTGCCCGGCCAAGCCCCGTCCTACCGCGTCCGCGCGGGGGCAACCGCCGTCACCGCCCCGGCGCGGGCGCGACCGTCGTCACCGCCTCCGCGCCGAGGGCGCCCCTCCCCGGTTCGCCAGGGGCTTCACCCAGCGGCTCCACTGCGGCTCGGGCCCGTAGCCCGCCGCGAGCCAGGCGTGGTGGGCCGACGTGTTGCGGTCGAGGACCATGGCGTCGGCACGCCGCCCGCCCAGCGCGGTGAACCGTTCCTCGGCTGCCGCCAGGAGGGCGCTGCCCACGCCCTTCCGCCGTCGGTCGGGGTGGACGGCGAACCGGTAGAGGTGGCACCGCCAGCCGTCGAAACCCGCGATGACCGTCCCCACCAGCACCCCGTCCCGCTCGGCGAGCAGCAACGCCTCCGGATCCCGTTCCACCAAGCGGGCGATCCCGTCGCCGTCGTCGCTGATGCCGGTGCCTTCGGCGGCCGTCTTCCAGAACGCCAGGACCTCGTCCAGGTCGGCCGCGGTCGCGCATCGTACGGTTATCGAAAGATCGTTCATGGCGGTCATCCCACCACCTGCCCCGGCACGGCATCGACCGCATTCCACGATGCGGTCGCCCCGGAGCCGGGCCGGGCCGGGCAGCCCTGGCCCAGGACCCGGACGGGGTTCCGGGGCGGGCGGGCCCGGTCCCGTCAGGTGCCCGCCAGTTCCTCCAGCACCGGTGCGAAGGCCTCCATCGCCGGTTCCAGGACGGTCAGGTACGAGAACCCGAACCGCTCGCGCTGCTCCCGCAGTTGCTCGGCGATCCGGCGCACGGTGCCGACCGCGACGATCGGCAGCTCCAGCACCTCGTCCTCGCTCAGATGGGGCATCTGCTCCAGGAGCGGCCGGGCGGCCGACCTCCGGTCGGGGGCGACCGCGACCAGCTGGAGCAGCAGGTTCAGCTCCGCCGGGCTCTCCCGCCGTGCGGCGAACCCCCGGTAGGCGTCGACCCGCGCTTCGAGCTGGTCGGCGGTCAGGACCGAGAGGGCCCCGTCCCTGCCGCCCGCCGCGCCCGTGAAGGCCACGGTGTCGGCGTACTCGGCGGCCAGCCGCAGCACCCGGTCCCCGTTGCCGCCGATGACCAGCGGGACGCGGGGCCGCTGCACGGGCGCGGGCAGGTACGCCTCGTCGCGCAGTGCCCGGTCCAGCTCCTCCACCGTGCGCCGCAGGTGGTCCACGCGTCCGCCGGGCGTCAGGAACGGGATGCCCGCCCGCTCGTGTTCCGCGCGGACGTATCCGGCGCCGATGCCCAGCTCCAGACGGCCCGAGGTGAGCGCGTCCGTGCCGGCCGTCTCGCGGGCGAGGAGCGTCGGGTTCCAGAACCCCGCGTTCAGGACGAAGGTGCCGACGCGGGGCCGTTCCGTGGCCTCGGCCGCG
This sequence comes from Streptomyces sp. NPDC017448, assembly GCF_044330565.1. Classification (NCBI taxonomy): domain Bacteria; kingdom Bacillati; phylum Actinomycetota; class Actinomycetes; order Kitasatosporales; family Streptomycetaceae; genus Streptomyces; species Streptomyces sp. NPDC017448. Next base: position 82,484 of record NZ_JBIRLM010000013.1, read on the forward strand.
GCGACCAGGGAGGGGAAGGGGGCGGGCATGTCCAGGTGGTCCGGGACCAGGATCACGTCGTAGCCGAGTTGCTCCGCCCGGCGGCAGCGGGCTCGCCACCCCGCCCCGTCGGTGGGGGCCATCAGGTTGACGCCGAAGCGGAACGGCCTGGTCATGGGTGCCTCCGTGGGAGAAGAACGGGGTAAGTGCTACCGCCACCCACTCTGCCGAGAAGGTGGTCCGTTGTCCGGCGAACACGTGTCTTGGTCCCCCTCCGCCCCCTTGCCGGTGCTAGCGCGCCCGCGCTAGCGTGGGAGAGTGCCCAAGACTCAGCTGAACGTTCGAGTGGACGAGGCCACCGCCGAGGCGGCGCGCCGGCGCGCGCTGCAGAGGGGGGTGAGCGTGAACCGCTACATAGAGGAGCTCGTCCAGCAGGACGCGGGCGAGGTGGGCCACACGTTCGTCGAGGCCGCGGCCGATTTCATGAAGCAGTACGAGTCGGTGTTCGCCGAGGAGCTCGGCCCGGAGCGCGAAGGCGCCCGTTGAACCTCCGGATCGACCTCTCCTGGCTGCTGATGGTGGCCGAGCACAAGACGCCCGGGGATCCGCAGGTTCTCGACTGGGGCGCGCTCGTCGCCGCCGTGGCCCGGCACGACGCGGAGATCTTCGGCAGCGCCGTCTACGCCGACCCGCACGCGCGGGCGGCCGCCCTGTTGCAGTTGCTGCTGCATGTGCCCGCCCTCGAACACTCCAACGCGATGTTCGCGTCGGCCGTCGCGTACGGCTATCTCGTGGCCTCCGGGCTCAAGGTCGTCACCTCGCCCGAGCAGGTCCGCGATCTGGCGCTGCTGGTCAAGCAGGGCAAGGCCGACGTCCGGGCCATCGCCGACGAGCTGCGGCAGTGGAGCGTCTGAGACGGCGCGCGCCGGTCCGGTGACGGCGGGGGCCCGGGCCGTACCCGGCGCGAAAACCCCGGGCCCGGATCACCTCTCGGTGAACGGCTTCCGGGCCACCCCCAGGACGCACGGCGACGACGGCGTCCGCGGGCCCTTCTCCGGAATCCGCAGCCTGCGGTACGTGCCCGGTTCGAAGCCCGCCGCCTCGATCGCGGCCAGCGGGTCGCGCGCCGTGTGGCAGCCGCCGAAGAGCACCGGCCACAGCGTCCGGTCGGCCGCCCGTTGCACCGTGGCCAACGCCCGGCCGGGGGCCACCCCGTGCTCGAAGAACCGCAGTTCGCCACCGGGCCGCAGGACGCGCCGGATCTCGGCGAGCGCCCGGGGCAGATCCCGCACGGTGCACAGCACCAGGGACGCGACGGCGGCGTCGAAACCCTCGTTCTTCGTCGGGATCGCCTCCGCCGCGCCCGGCACCACGTCCACTGGCACCTCGGCCCGCAGGGCGGCGCGGACGGCGAGCTGCCGCAGCGAGCGTTCCGGCTCCAGCGCCACGACCTCGGAGACGGCGCCGGGGTAGTGGGCGAAGTTCAGCCCGTTCCCCGCGCCGATCTCGATGGCCCGGCCGGAAAGTCCCGACAGCAACTCCTCGCGGTACGCGGCGACGCCGCCCTTCCGGTCGGCGGCCACGCTGAACCGGGCGTAGAACCGGGCGAAGAGCGGATGGTGCACGGCGTCCCGGGGAAGCTTCCCGTTGCGCAGCTGCATGGCGGACCTCCGTGAGGAGTGGACGTGCTGCCCTTCGACGATTCTCCTTCCCCCCGCGGCTTCCCGGTAGCCCTCGCGGGCCCGGTACGGAGGCGTACGCCCGGGTACGGAAGCGCAACCCCTCTACGGAAGCGCGGGGCCGGTACGGGGACCGGGCGCTCAGTACCGGGCCGGCGCCCAGCTCCCGCCCAGCGCCGGAGCGAGCCACCCCGGCGCACGCGCCGCGAACGCGGCGCCCGGCAGCGCGCCCGCCCCCGCCGGCACCGCGCCCAGCAGGGGTGCGCCCGCCGCCACCGGCAGGTCCTCGACGTTGCACCGGGCAGCGAGGTCCGGCTCCGCCGGCATGCTGCCGATGACGACGCCCCGGCACTCCAGCCCCCGGGCCCGCAGCGCCTCGGCCGTCAGCGCGGTGGCGTTCAGCGTGCCCAGGCCGGCGGGGGCCACCACCAGCACCGGCGCGGACAGCAGCCGGGCCGCGTCCGCGAGGGTGCCGCCCTCGTCGTCGAACCGTACGAGCAGCCCGCCCGCGCCCTCCACCAGCACGAGATCGTGCTCGGTGGCCAGCTTCCGGGCCGCCTCGGCCACCTCGACCGGCCGCACCGGCGGCAGCCCCGCCCGGCGGGCGGCCGTGGCCGGGGCCAACGGCTCCGGGAAACGGGCCAGTTCGACCGCCGTCACCCGGCTTCCCGCCAGGCGCGCGACCTCGGCCGCGTCGCCCGGCTCCCCGGGAGCGAGCCCGGTCTGCGCGGGTTTGAGGACCGCGACCCGGCGGCTCCCCGCCGCGGCCGCCACAGCGGCGGTCACCACGGTCTTGCCGATCTCCGTGCCGGTGCCGGAGACCACCAGAATCATCGACATACCGCTTCAGCCCTCCCGTGCCGCGGCGCCCACGGCCCGGCAGATCCGCGCCACGTCCTCGTCGCCCGTGACGTACGGCGGCATCGTGTAGACGAGGTCGCGGAACGGCCGCAGCCACACGCCCTCGCGCACGGCCGCGCGGGTCGCCGCCGCCATGTCCACCTCGTGGTCGAGCTGGACGACCCCGATCGCCCCCAGGACGCGGACGTCCACCACACCGGCGGTCTCCGCGACGGGCGCGAGCCCGGCGCGCAGGCCCGCCCCGATCCGGGCCACCTCGCCCTCCCAGTCCTGCCCGAGCAGCAGGTCCACGGAGGCCGAGGCCACCGAGGCGGCCAGGGGGTTGCCCATGAACGTCGGGCCGTGCGCCAGCACCGGCACCGCGCCGCTGGAGATGCCCTCCGCCACCCGCGTGGTGCACAGGGTCGCCGCCATCGTGAGGTAACCGCCGGTCAGCGCCTTGCCCACACACATGACGTCGGGTGCGATCCCGGCGTGCCCGGAGGCGAACAGCTTGCCGGTACGGCCGAAACCGGTCGCGATCTCGTCGAGCACCAGCAGGACGCCGTGCTCGTCGCACGCCTCGCGCAGCACCCGCAGATAGCCGGGGGAGTGGAACCGCATCCCTCCGGCCCCCTGCACCACCGGCTCCACGACGACCGCCGCCAGCTCATCGGCGTGCGCGGCGACCAACCCCCGCAGATGGGCCGTGTACGCGGGGTCCGGTTCCGCCTCGAAGCCGTCCGGCGGGGCGTCCGCGAAGACCTGCCGGGGCAGGGAGCCCGACCACAGCTCGTGCATCCCGCCCTCCGGGTCGCAGACCGACATCGGCTGCCAGGTGTCCCCGTGGTAGCCCCCGCGCCAGGTCAGCAGCCGCTGCTTGGCCGGACGACCGGCCGAACGCCAGTACTGCAGGCACATCTTGACCGCGACCTCGACGGAGACGGAGCCCGAGTCGGCGAGGAAGACGTGCTGGAGCGGTTCGGGGGTGATCTCCACCAGCCGGGCCGCCAGCCGGACGGCGGGCTCATGGGTGAGCCCGCCGAACATCACATGGCTCATCCGGTCCAGCTGGCCGCGTGCGGCCTCGTTGAGGACCGGGTGGTTGTAACCGTGCACCGCCGACCACCAGGAGGACATGCCGTCCACCAACTCGCGCCGCCCCTCGACGGGTTCGGCGAGCCGGAGCCGTACCCCGGAGGCCGACTCCACGATCAGCGGCTCCTGGCGGCCCGGCATCGGGCCGTACGGGTGCCACACATGGGCGCGGTCCAGCGCCCGCAGCTCGTCGGGGGCGTACGGCTTCGGGGCGGCGGGCCGGGGGAGCGCGGGGGCGTACGGCTCAGGCATTGGGGGCGAGATCCGTCCCCGCACCGCGCCGACGCACCGCCACCAGATCCGTACGCGCCGCGCCGTTGCCCTCGCCGCGCGTCGCGCCGTCCGCACCCGCCCCGGGCGCGGCCTCGGCGGCCTCTGCGGTCACCGGTTCCCGGTCCCCGTGGCCGCCGCAGGGTCCGCAGCCCCCGGCGGCTCCGGAGTCCGCGTGCGAGCCGCAGCCCGCGGGCTCCGTACCGCAGCCGCCCGGCTCCGCCGACGTGCCGCACCCGGCCGGGGCGCCGGTCCGGTGGCGCGGCAGCGTCGTCGTGCCCGCTCCCTCCACCTCGAAACCGGCGTCCGCGATCATGTCCAGGTCGGCCTGGCCGGCCTGGCCCTCGCTCGTGAGGTAGTCGCCCAGGAAGATGGAGTTGACGAGGTGGAGCGCCAGCGGCTGCATCGAGCGCAGGTGCACCTCCCGGCCGCCCGCGAGCCGCACCTCGACATCGGGGCAGACGAAGCGGACCATCGCCAGGATGCGCAGGCAGCGCTGCGGGGTGAGGTTCCACTCCTTGGCGAGCGGGGTGCCCTCGAACGGGATCAGGAAGTTGACCGGCACCGAGTCCGGGTCCAGGTCGCGCAGCGCGTACACGACGTCGACCAGGTCCTCGTCGCTCTCGCCCATCCCGGCGATAAGCCCGGAACACGCCGAGAGCCCGGCGCCCTGGGCCTGCCGCACGGTCTCCACCCGGTCCGCGTAGGTGTGCGTGGTGGTGATCGCCCCGTACGTCCCCTCGGACGTGTTGAGGTTGTGGTTGTACGCGTCGGCGCCCGCCGAACGCAGCCGGTCGGCCTGTCCGTCCGCGAGCAGACCGAGGCAGGCGCACACCTCGACCCCCTCGTTCTCCTCCTTGATCGCCTCGATGGTCCTGGTGACCCGGTCCACGTCCCGGTCGGTGGGGCCGCGCCCGCTCGCCACCAGGCAGACACGCTTCGCACCGCCCGCCACCCCGGCGGCGGCGGCCCTGGACGCCTCCTCCGGCTTCAGCCAGGTGTACTTGAGGATTCCGGCCTTCGAACCGAGCCGCTGCGAGCAGTACGAGCAGTCCTCGGGGCAGAGCCCGGACTTGAGGTTGACCAGGTAGTTGAGTTTGACGCGTCGTCCGAACCACTGACGGCGCACCTTCCCGGCGGCGGCCACCACGTCGAGCAGTTCGTCGTCGGAGGTCGCCAGCACGGCGAGCGCTTCTCCACGGGTCGGCAGTTCGCGCCGCAGTCCCTTGTCCACCAGCGTGTTCAGCAGGTCCATGGAAGCTGATCCTGACGTACGGCACCGCCTCCAGCCAAGGAGGAACCGGACAGGAGAGCCGGGCGAGGGTGTGTGGATGGCCACACCCTGACCTGCTGTGCGCCCGGTTAGGGTCTGTGGGCTGCCTACAAACGGACCGTTCGCACCGGACCCTCCGCACCGGGCCCGGCCCCGCGGGGCCGCCCGTGGCGGGGCCGTGCGCACCGGCCCGTGCGCACGGGCTGCGCACACCGGGCCGCGCGCACGGCCGTGCCCACCGGGCCGACCGCTCGGAGCCGCCCCGCCCAGGCCCGCCTACCCGAGGGACCGCCCCATGTCCTACGCCCCGTTCGACTGGATCGACGCCGAGGCCCGAGGCCGGGCCGCCGCCGGACTCGTCCGCACCCTGCGACCGCGCGGCGCGGAGCCGGAGCTGCTGGACCTCGCGAGCAACGACTACCTGGGCCTCGCCCGGCGCCCGGAGGTCACCGGGGCGGCGGCCGAAGCCGCCCGCCGCTGGGGGGCGGGGGCCACCGGATCCCGGCTGGTCACCGGCTCCACCGCCCTGCACGCCGAACTCGAACACGGACTCGCCGCGTTCTGCGGCTTCGAGGCGGCCCTCGTGCTCTCCTCCGGGTACGCGGCCAACCTCGCCGCGTTGACCGCGCTGGCCGGGCGCGGCTCGCTCATCGTCTCCGACGCGGGCAACCACGCCTCCATCGTGGACGGTTGCCGGCTCTCTCGCGCCGAGACCGCCGTCGTCCCCCACGCCGACCCGGACGCGGTCGCCAAGGCGCTCGGGGCGCACGACGGGCGGGCGCTCGCCGTCACCGACTCGGTCTTCTCCGTCGACGGAGACGCGGCGCCCCTCTCCGCGCTGGCCGAGGTCTGCCGCGCCGCGAACGCCGCCCTGCTGATCGACGACGCCCACGGGCTCGGCGTCCTGGGCGACGGCGGGCGCGGCGCGCCCGCCGCGACCGGACTGGCCGGCGGCGACGGGGTCGTGGCCACGCTCACCCTCTCCAAGTCCCTGGGCAGCCAGGGCGGCGCGGTCCTGGGACCGGCCCGGGTCATCGACCACCTGGTCAACACCGCCCGCCCGTTCATCTTCGACACCGGGCTCGCCCCGGCGGCGGCCGGCGGCGCGCTCGGCGCGCTCGGCGTGCTGCGCCGGGAGCCCGAACGGGCCGGCCGCGCCCGGGCGGTGGCCGCCGCACTGTACTCGCGGCTCGCCGCCGCCGGGCTGCGGGCGGTCCGGCCCGACGCGGCCGTCGTCGCCGTCCGGGCCCCCTCGGCGGAGGCGGCGGTGCGCTGGGCGGCCGACTGCCGCGCGGCCGGGACGGCGGTGGGCTGCTTCCGCCCCCCGTCGGTCCCGGACGGCGTCTCCCGCCTGCGGCTCACCGCCCGCGCCGACCTGACCGAGGAACAGATCACGGCCGCGGTGGCCACGATCGTCGCCACCGCTCCCCGGCAGGCGGACGCTCCGGTCAGCTGAAGCGCCGCGGCCCGGCTCCGTGCGGGCCGAGGCCGTCCACGAACGTGCTCCAGGCCACCGTCGAGAAGCGCAGCGGCGGCCGGTCCACGTCCTTGGAATCGCGCACGGCGAGGGCCGCGCCGCCCAGCAGGGCGGTCTCCACGCAGTTGTTCATCCCGGTCGAGCGGCTGCTGCGCCGCCAGTGCGGGGCGGCCGTCACGGTGGACGGCGGTGACGGTGACGCGGTGGACGGTGCGAGACGGTCTGGCATGGCGGCCCCTTAGCTGCGTCCGATCCCGGTGATGAGGTCCAGCGAGCGTTCCGGCGACAGCGCGTGCGCCTGCAAGGTGCGGAAGGCCGAGCTGTACGCGTCGAGGTCTTCTTTCCGCTCCAGATAGAGGCTACTCGTCAAGTGGTCAAGAACGACCACGTCCAGATCAGAAATGTTCGGAAAGGAGAAGATGACGAAAGGCCCGGTGAGCCCGATGTACCCCCCGGCCGAGAACGGCAGCAACTGCAGGTGGATATGCGGGAGTCGGGAAACGCGGGCGAGGTGCCGCACCTGGTCCCGCATCACCTCCGGCCCTCCCACCTCGCGGTGGAGCACCGCCTCGTCCAGCACCGCGGTGAACCGCAGCGGAGGGTTCGTACGCAACACCCGCTGCCGGGTCAGCCGCACCTCGACCAGGGAGTCGAGGTGCTCCTCCGGTAAACCGCCCACCGAGGCGCGGGTCACCGCCCGCGCGTACCCGGCGGTCTGGAGCAGCCCCGGGACGACCGACGTCTCCAGCGTCCGGACCGTACTGGCCTGCGACTCCAGGCTGATGAAGTCGCGGTACTGCGGCGGGATCAGCCCCCGGTAGGCGTGCCACCAGCCCGAACCCCCGCCCCCCGCCGACCCCGCGAGGACTTCCAGCAGCGAACGCAGCCGGGTGTCGCGCACGGCGTAGGCGTCCAGCAGCCGCGATACGTCGAAGGGCGTCACGCCGCTCGCACCCGTCTCGATGCGGCTCACCTTCGACTGGTGCCAGCCGAGCAGCCGCGCCGCCTCCCGGCTGGTCAGCCCGGCGGCGTGACGCAGACTCCGCAGCTCCTCGCCGAGCTTGCGCCGCCGGACGGCGGGGCCGTGCAGCATGCCGGTCTCCTTCTCTGTCGGAAAGGGCCGGCCCGTCGCCGGACCCTGCCTGCGGAGACGCCAGTGTGCCGCCCGCCACCACCGCACCGGTCCCGAATTCACCGCTTCGAGCGACAGATATATGCATATCTTGGTCGAACGCCGTTACAGGGAGCTTCATCGATGGCAGTCTGACGCGAAGCACCATCCCGGTCGGCCGTCGGTCGCCCGGAGCGGGAAAGGGACGGCGTCGCCATGGCAGACCATCAGGAAGCAACCGTCACGCTGCCGAGCGATCCGGCCTCGGTCTCGTCCGCCCGCAGACATGTGGCCAGGACCTTGACCGAATGGGGCCTGCCGGACGACGCCGAGTTCGCCGACACCGTCCGCCTGATCGTCTCGGAGCTGGCCACCAACGCGGTCCAGCACACCTTCGGCCAGTCACCCACCTTCACCGTGGACCTGCGCCTCGTACGCGACGAGGAGCTGTACGTCGGCGTCACGGACAGTCACCCCCGATGGCCCCAGCGCCTGCCCGCCGCCGTACGGCAGGACAACGGCCGGGGCCTGGCCATCATCCGGTCGCTGGCCAAGGAGTGCGGCGGGCGGCTCCGGGTGACCCCGACCGCCGAGGGCGGCAAGACGGTCTGGCTGGCCCTCCCCTGGGCCGTTCCGCTCCAGGGCGCGCCCCGCTGACGCTCAGCCCGCGGGGGCCGTGCCCCCGCGGCCGAAACCACTGCGCAGCAGCGCGAGCAGCGTGGCCGCCGCGGCACTCGACCTCTCGCCCCGGTGCACGACCGAGATGGTCCGGCGGAACGACGCGGGCTCCAGCCGCCGTACCGACAGCGGGGCCGGAGCCATCGAGGCGACCATCTCCGGCACCACCGCCACCCCGAGCCCCGCGCTGACCAGCGCGCACACCAGGGCGTACCCCGGCGATTCGCAGACCACCGCCGGGGTCGCCCCGGCCTCGGCGAGCGCGTTCTCCACCCCCCGCCGAGGCGGATGCGTGGGCGCGCTGCTGATCAGCGGCCGCCCCGCCAGCTCCGCGACCGGCAGCCGCCCGGCGCCCTCCGCGAGCCGGTGGCCCGCCGAGGTGACCAGCACCAGCTCCTCGACCAGCAGGGGCTCGACGACCACACCCGCCGGGGGAGGGGCGACGCCCCCGGGTTCGTAGGCATGGGTCAGGGCGAGGTCCACGTCGCCCGCGGCCACCGCGGAGATCCCGCCGGGCGGTTCGTGGTCGGCGACCGCCAGCTCCACCTCCGGATGGGCGCGCCGGAACGCGCTCAGGACCGGGGGCAGCAGATGGATGCCGGCCGTCGTGAACGTCCCCACCCGCAGCCGGCCGCCCGAGAGCCCGGCCAGCCGCGCCAGCTCGTGGCGCGCCTGGTCCAGTTCGTCCAGAACCCGCCGGGCCCGGCCCGCCAGCAGTTCGCCCGCGGCCGTCAGCCGGGCGCCGCGGTGGTGGCGTACCAGCAGGGCGGCCCCGGCCTCCCGCTCCAGCTTGGCCAGCTGCTGGGAGAGCGCGGGCGCGGTGTAGCCCAGGCGGGCGGCGGCCCGGGTGATCGATCCGGCCTCCGCGACCGCCACGAGCGCGGCGAGGCGCGTCGGATCGTACATGAAGCGTTCCTTTAGGCAGACCCAGGAGATTGCAAGTACACGCTAAAGGCTTCGCAGGTCCAAGGTGGTCCCCATGGACGCACAACTGATCGCCTTCACGGGGGTCGCCGCCGGTATGGTCGCGCTGCCCGGCGCCGATTTCACCGTGGTCGTACGCAATGCCCTGGCCTCCCGCGCCGCCGGCCTGGCCACCGCGCTCGGCGTCGCCGGCGGGCTGCTGGTGCACACCGCCCTCGCGGTCGCGGGGCTCGCCGCCGTGCTGGTGGCCGTGCCGGCCCTCTTCCGCACCGTCCAACTGCTCGGCGGGGCGTACGTGCTCCACCTCGGGATCAGCGCGTTGTACGCGACGCTCCGGCGGAGCGGTGCGGAGCAGGAGGCGGTGGAGGACGGACCGCGGCGGCCCGCGCCCCGGGGGTTCGGACGCGCGCTGCGCCAGGGGTTCCTGACCAACGCGCTCAACCCGAAGGCCCCGGTCCTCTTCCTCAGCCTGCTGCCCCAGTTCGTGCCCCCCGGGCAGCCGCCGCTGCCCCGGACCCTGCTTCTGGCGGCCGTCGTGGTGGTGCTGGCGCTGATCTGGTTCCCGGCCGTCGCCCTGCTCGTGGACCGGCTGGGCCGATGGCTGCGCCGACCGCGTACCGCCCGCGCCATCGAGGGCGGCAGCGGAGTGGCGCTCACCGGACTGGGGCTGGTCCTGGTGACCGGCCCGCTGCTGCGCTGAGGTGCCGTCCCCGCCCAGGAGGGGGCGGTCCGGGCGGCCCGCGGCCGTGCGGGGGCCGCCCGTGACGTCCGTGAGGGGGCGCTCGTGCGGCCCCGCAAGGAGAGAGCGTCCGGCCGGTGGGTCAGCGGACCCGTCCGTACCAGACGCTCTTGGACCAGATTTTCGCCAGTCGCACCACGTCTCCCGATTTGGGGGAGTGCCAGATCTTGCCGGCTCCGGCGTAGATGCCCACGTGGTAGACGCTGCGCCCCGAATGGAAGAAGACGAGGTCGCCGCGTTTGCGCTGCGACTTCGTGATATGGCGGGTCTTGTTGTACTGCTGCTGTGCCGTGCGGGGAAGCTTCTTCCCCGCCTTCTTGAACGAGTAGACCGTCAGCCCCGAGCAGTCGAAGCGGTGGGGACCGGCCGCGCCGTACTTGTAGGGGGACCCCTTCTTCGACGCGGCGACCTTCAGGGCCTTCGTCGAGTGGGTGGCCGCTTCGGCGTCGCTCACCAGGCCGGGCGCCAGCATCGTGGACGTCACGGCCAGGGTGAGTGCCGAGGCCGTGCCGACCCGGGCGAACAGAGACGGGACATGAACCTGCGCGGGCATGCGCAACCCTTCGTCAGCCGCCTGTGAAGGATGACCTGTCGGGTTCGGGCTGGCGAAGTTGCCCGGCCGCGTCGCGGCTTCACCCCGAGGGCTTCCCGGTCTCCCGGTCGGCCCGTTGTGCTCGGGTCCTCCACTCCTGCCGATCCACTTTCTGTCGACCAGTCATCCGGGCGGCGGCAGGACTCGGCGTCCGCCCGGACCGCCCCGCCGCGGTGGCGGGGGCTTGTCGTCCCAGGGATCTTGACGCACTCCGTGCCGGATTTCCGAGCGGAAACGGTGATTTGTGAGTCTCCTCACCCCTGATCCATTCGAGTGGGCAGGCCGGATTCACCCCCGCCGACGGGCCCCGCGCACACCCGCGCACCAGCGGCGAAAGGGCATATTTCGAGTACAGCCCGCGGGCGGAACGCAAGTTGAGCCATCGCTCACACGAGTGATCGTCTACGCCGAACGAGCGAGGAAAATGGAGTGCCGGATCGGGCGTGTCGTGCGGCGCGCCGACCGGTCCGCTGCCGTAAGGCGCTTCCCCCGTTTCCGTACCGCGCGGCCGGTTCCGCTCCCGTACCGCCCCCCGGCCGCTCGGGTACCCCGAACCCGGCCTGCGGTGCCGGTCAGTTCGCGGGCGGCGGCATCGCGACCCGGCCTGCCCGGCGCTCCCCGTCCAGGACGCGCAGGGCCCGGGCCAGCGTGGCCGCGTGCAGGCGCGACTCGCCGCGCTCGTGCATCAGCGCCAGGGCGTCGCGCAGCGCGGCCGCCCCGGAGGCCAGGGCCTGGGCGGCGCGCAGTGCGCCGTAGGTGTCGCCGCCGTGGGCCGGGTTGATCCGCCCCACCTGGTCCAGCACGGCCAGATAGCAGTCGACGAACTCGCCCTCGGCGCGGGTCAGGGCGGGCAAGGGCGGGAACGCGGGTGGCTCCATCGGCGGTTCACCTCGTGGCGTGGGGCGGGCGGGGGCGTCAGCGGTTCTCCACGACGTGGTCGACCAGCCCGTAGGCGAGGGCGGCCTGTGCGTCGAGGATGGTGTCGCGCTCGATGTCGGCGGTGATCCGCTCCGGAGTCCGGCCCGTGTGCCGGACCAGCATGGCGGCGAACATCTCGCGGGTGCGCATCAGTTCGCGCGCGTGGATCTCCAGGTCGGACGGCTGGCCCCGCATCGGCTCCTCCAGTGCGGGCTGCTGGATGACTACCCGCGCACCGGGCAGCGCATGTCGGCGGCCCGGCGCTCCGGCCGCCAGCAGGGCGGCGGCGTAGGAGCCCGCCTGGCCGAGGCAGAAGGTCTCGACCTCGCAGGCCAGGAACCGCATCGTGTCGTAGACCGCGGCCATGGCGCCGAACGTGCCGCCGGGGGAGTTGATGTAGAGCGAGACGGGCCGGTCCGGATCGGCGTGCTCCAGATACATGAGCTGGGCGATGAGGTCGCTCGCGGCGGTGTCGTCCACCGGGGTTCCGAGGAAGACGATCCGCTCGGACAGCAGCTTGGAGTAGGGGTCCAGCGTGCGGGTCCCGGTCGCGGTGCGCTCGGTGAACTCCGGCAGTACGTAACGGGCCGCGGGGGCGTAACGGGCGGTGGAGCGGATCATGGCGGTGCCTTTCTCCTGAGTGCGCACGAGGGCGTGACGGCCCCGGGCCGGATCACCTGTCGGTCCGTCCGTAAAAAATGTACAGGACGTACAGAAGGTTATGATGGGAACTATGGCCTACGAGATTCCGGTGACGCAAGCACGGGCAGAGCTAGCCGAACTGATCAACCGCGTCGTCTACGGCGGTGAGCGCGTCGTCGTGACGCGGCACGGCAAGCCGCTCGTCGCGCTGGTGTCCGCCGCTGACCTGCAACGACTTGAGGAGGAGGAGGCCGCGGCCGAGGAGCAGGTGATCAGCTCGGTCTCCTCGATCGCTTCCGCGCGCTCTGCTCAGGGCGAACGGCGCAGCTTCGGCATCGCTGCCGAGCACCGCCCCCGGGGCGACGACCGCGACACCTGACGACCCGACTCCGCCTCCGTCCCGACCGCCCCGCGACGGCACGCGGCCGGGCGCCCCTCCTGGAGGAGGGGCGCCCGGCCGCGATGGTGGACGTCCGGGACTCAGCCGGTCAGAGCCGGCTCCCGGGCGGGGGCGACAGGACGGGAATCGTCCGGTCCGGTGGCGCCGGGCGCCCGCCGGACGGCCAGTACGGCCGCCAGCCCGAGGGTCGACCAGAGCGACAGCGTGAGTACGGCGCCGCCCGCCGCGCCGCCGTCGAAGAAGGCGACCGAGCGCAGCAGTGAGCCGCCCGCGCCCGGCGGGAGCCATTGGCCGATCGTCCCCACGGGCTCCGGCAGCAGCTCGGGCGCGCTGGTGACGCCGGAGAAGGAGTTCCCCAGCAGGACCATCAGCAGCGCGCCCACGCCGATGCCGCGCGGCCCGAGCAGGGCGGCGAGCCCGGCCACCGCCGAACCGATGGCCAGCACGGTCAGCGCGACCGCGCCCGCCTCGGCCCACCAGTCGCCCGCGAGCGCCCCGAGCCAGCTGTGCGCCACGCCCGTCACCGCGAGACCCGCCGACGCGGCCGAGCCGATCAGGGCGGCCGCGGCCCGTGCCCCGCGCAGTCCCGTCAGGGTGACCGCGGCGCCGGCCGCCATTCCCGCCAGGGCCAGGGGCAGCATGCTCGCGCCGAGCACGCCCCCGCGGGGGTCGCCGGAGGGCGCGGCCACCACATCGGTGACCCGGACCGCGGCGCCCTCGGGGGCGGAGGCGGTCACGGCCTCGCGCAGCAGCTGGGAGACGGCGGGGCTCGCGGCCGACGCGGTGAGCAGGTGCGGGCCCCGCGGGCCGGCGACGACGGCGCCGTAGACGACCCGGTCCTCCACGGCGGTGCGGGCGGCGGCCTCGTCGGCGAAGCGATGCACCTCGAAGGCGCCCTCCCGCCGATCGAGGCGCTGTTCCCACTGCTCGGCGGCCGGCGCCGGGCCCGCCACCCCGACCGGGAGGTCGCGCGGCGCGATCCGTGCGGCGGGCCAGGCGAACGCCCAGAGGGCGAGGGTCACCACCAGGGGGACCAGCAGGACCACCGCCATCGCGCGGCGGTTGGGTGCGGGGGGCATGCGAGGGCCTCGTTTCGTGGAGGGGAGGGGCTCGGCGGAGCGCCGCAGGGCCCGGGGGCGTCCGAAGGGGCTCGGGGAAGCGCCACAGGGCCCGGGGGAGCGTCCGGAGGGGAAGTCAAAAAGAAGGATCGTTCGTTTTACGTTTGGCCCCACTCTCGGCACTCTTCCTCCGATTGTCAAGAAGGAACGTTCGTTTTAAGTTGAGGGCATGGCTCGCGTATCCCAGGAACACCTCGACGCCCGCCGCCGTCAGATCCTCGACGGTGCGGCGCGCTGCTTCGCCCGCAACGGCTTCCACGGCACGTCCATGCAGGACGTCCTCAAGGAGGCGGGGCTGTCCGCCGGGGCGGTCTACCGCTACTTCCCCGGCAAGGAGGACATCATCGCGGCCATCACCGAGGGGACCTTCGACACCATCCGCGGGGCCTTCGAGGAGGCCGCCCGTACGACTCCGCCGCCCACCCCGGACGCGCTGCTCCGCCAGGTCCTCGGCGGGCTCCTCGCGGGCGGGGTGTGGGGCCTGGAGCGCCGCGCGTTCGCCGCGCTCGTCGTCCAGCTCTGGTCCGAGACGCTGCGTGACGAGCGGCTCGCCGCACTGCTGGACGAGGGGTACACCGCCATGCGCGGACTCTGGGCGGAGCTGGTGGACGCCTACCGGGCCGTCGGAACCCTGGCGGGCGACGTCCCGAGCGACCATGTGGCGCGCACGATGATCGCGACGGCACAGGGGTTCATCCTGCAGGAGGCGCTCTTCGGGGACGTGCGGCCGGATGTGCTGGAGGGCGGGTTGCGCGGGCTGATGGCCATGAAGACGCAAAAGACCGGTTAACACGCCGGAAAAACTTCCGCCCTAACGTGCAATGCCTGGGCCCGGGCGGCCACTTCGCCTTCAACGAATTGTTGAACGGGGGTAGGTTTCCGCTGCGTCCGGAGCCGGTGCCGGACGGAGGACGATGAGGTGGAAGCGTGCAACTGACCCCGCACGAGCAGGAACGCCTGCTCATCCATGTGGCCGCCGACGTGGCCGAGAAGCGCCGCGCACGCGGGCTGCGGCTCAACCACCCCGAGGCCGTCGCGCTCATCACCGCCCATCTGCTGGAAGGCGCCCGGGACGGCCGCACCGTCACCGAACTCATGGTTTCGGGGCGGACGTTGCTCACCCGCGACGACGTCATGGAGGGCATCCCCGAGATGCTCCACGACGTCCAGGTCGAGGCCACCTTCCCGGACGGCACGAAACTCGTCACCGTCCACGACCCGATCGTCTGACGGGGACGGCGCCGATGATTCCCGGAGAGATCCTGTACGGAGAAGGGGAGGTCCCCCTCAACGAGGGGCGCCCCGTCACCCGCCTCACCGTCCTCAACACCGCCGACCGCCCCGTCCAGGTCGGCTCCCACTACCACTTCGCCGAGGCCAACCCCGGGCTGCGCTTCGACCGCGCCGCCGCCCGCGGCCTGCGGCTCGGCATCGCGGCCGGCACCGCCGCCCGCTTCGAACCCGGCGTCCCCGTCGACGTCGAACTCGTCCCCCTCGCCGGCCGCCGCACCGTCCCCGGCCTGCGCGGCGAAACCGGAGGAGCCCTCGATGCCTGATCTCGACAGAGCCGTCTACGCCGACCTGTTCGGGCCCACCACGGGCGACCGCGTCCGGCTCGCCGACACCGACCTCTTCGTCGAGATCGAGGAGGACCGCTCGGGCGGCCCCGGCAACGCGGGCGACGAAGCGGTGTTCGGCGGTGGCAAGGTGATCCGCGAATCGATGGGCCAGGCCCGCACCACCCGGGCCGAGGGCGCGCCCGACACGGTCGTCACCGGGGTCGTCGTCATCGACCACTGGGGCATCGTCAAGGCCGACGTCGGCATCCGGGACGGACGGATCACCGGCATCGGCAAGGCCGGGAACCCCGACACCATGGACGGCGTCCACCCCGACCTGGTGATCGGGCCCGAGACCGAGATCATCGCCGGCAACGGCAAGCTGCTCACCGCCGGAGGGGTCGACGCCCACGTCCACTTCATCTCCCCCACCCTCGTCGACCAGGCGCTCGCCGCCGGCATCACCACCCTCGTCGGGGGCGGCACCGGGCCCGCCGAGGGCAGCAAGGCCACCACCGTCACCCCCGGCCCCTGGCACCTCGCCCGCATGTTCGAGGCGCTGGACGCCCTCCCCGTCAACATCGGGCTGCTCGGCAAGGGCAGCACGATGTCCCACGACGCCCTGTACTCCCAACTGCGCGGCGGAGCGCTGGGATTCAAGATCCACGAGGACTGGGGCGCCACGCCCGCCGTCATCGACGCCTGCCTCACCGTCTGCGAGCGGACGGGTGCGCAGCTCGCCCTCCACACGGACACCCTCAACGAGGCCGGGTTCGTCGCCGACACCCTCGCCGCCGTCGCCGGACGCACGATCCACGCGTACCACACCGAAGGCGCGGGCGGCGGGCACGCGCCCGACATCATCACCGTGGTCTCCGAGCCGTACGTCCTGCCCAGCTCGACCAACCCCACCCGGCCGCACACCGTCAACACCGTCGAGGAGCACCTCGACATGCTGATGGTCTGCCACCACCTCAACCCCGCCGTCCCCGAGGACCTGGCGTTCG
Source organism: Streptomyces sp. NPDC017448 (assembly GCF_044330565.1). Classification (NCBI taxonomy): domain Bacteria; kingdom Bacillati; phylum Actinomycetota; class Actinomycetes; order Kitasatosporales; family Streptomycetaceae; genus Streptomyces; species Streptomyces sp. NPDC017448. The sequence goes on from NZ_JBIRLM010000013.1 coordinate 98,788, forward strand.
CCGAATCCCGGATCCGGCCCTCCACCATCGCGGCCGAGGACATCCTGCACGACCTCGGAGCCATCTCGATCATCTCCTCCGACTCCCAGGCCATGGGGCGCATCGGCGAGGTGATCCTGCGGACCTGGCAGACCGCCCACGTGATGAAGAAGCGGCGCGGAGCGCTGCCCGGCGACGGCCGGGCCGACAACCACCGGGTCCGTCGCTATGTCGCCAAATACACCATCAACCCGGCGGTCGCCCAGGGGATGGGCGGTGAGATCGGTTCCGTGGAGACCGGCAAGCTCGCCGACCTCGTGCTCTGGGAACCGGCGTTCTTCGGCGTCAAGCCGCAGACCGTCATCAAGGGCGGCCAGATCGCGTACGCGCAGATGGGCGACGCCAACGCCTCCATCCCGACACCCCAGCCGGTCCTGCCCCGGCCGATGTTCGGCGCGTTGGGCCGGGCGGCGTCCCGGAGCTCGTTCACCTTCGTCTCCGCCGCCGCGATCGAGGACGGGCTGCCCGAACGGCTCGCCCTGGAGAAGCGGTTCGTGCCGATCGCCAGCACCCGGGGGGTCACCAAGGCGGACATGCGGGAGAACGACGCCGTGCCCCGCGTCGAGGTCGACCCCGACAGCTTCGCCGTCACCATCGACGGCGACCCGGTCGAGCCCGCACCGGTGGCGGAACTGCCCATGGCCCAGCGCTACTTCCTCTTCTGAGAGGCCCGCACCGTGTCCCGCGCCGCACTCCTCGTCCTCTCCGACGGCCGGTTCCCCGCCGGAGGCCACGCCCACTCCGGCGGCGCCGAACCGGCCGTCGCCGAGGGCCGCGTCCACGACGCCGACTCCCTCGCCGACTTCTGCCGGGGCCGGCTGCACACCGCGGGCCTCACCGCCGCCGCGCTCGCTGCGGCGGCGGCCCACGGACTCGACCCGCTCGTCCTCGACGGGGCCGCCGACGCCCGTACGCCCTCACCCGCCCTGCGGGCCACCGCCCGCAAGCTGGGCCGCCAGATGATGCGGGCCGCCCGCGCCACCTGGCCGAGCCCCGAACTGGACGCGCTCGCCCGGGCCCGGCCGCGCGGCGCCCACCAGCCCGTCGTCCTCGGACTCACCGCCCGGTCGGCGGGCCTGGGCCCCGAGGACGCCGCCCACTGGACCGCGTACGACACCGTGAGCGGCCCCGCCACCGCCGTCGTCCGCCTCCTCTCGCTCGACCCCTTCCACGCCACCGCCGTACTGGCCCGGCTCGCCCCCGAGGTGGACCGGGTCGCCGCGCAGGCCGCCGAGGCCGCCCGGCAGGGCATCGAGGCCCTGCCCGCCGCCTCGGCCCCGCTCCTCGACATCACCGCCGAGGCGCACGCCGCCTGGCCGGTCCGCCTCTTCGCCTCGTAGCGGCGGTTCCCGCAACCGCCTTCGCGACCCACGCCCTTCGAACACCACCGGAGCCCCCATGCACCTCGGACACGCCCACGGCGGCCCCGCCGCCGTCAGCGCCGACGCCACCCGCCCCGACGGCGCCCGCCGCGCGTTGCGCATCGGGCTCGGCGGCCCGGTCGGCTCCGGCAAGACCGCCACCGTCGCCGCCCTCTGCCGGGAGCTGCGCGACCGGCTCTCGATCGCCGTCGTGACCAACGACATCTACACCCGCGAGGACGCCGACTTCCTGCTCCGCCAAGCGGTCCTGCCGCCCGAGCGCATCCGGGCCGTCGAGACCGGCGCCTGCCCGCACACCGCGATCCGCGACGACATCTCCGCCAACCTCGAAGCCGTCGAGGAGCTGGAGGAGACGACCGGCCCCCTCGACCTGATCCTCGTGGAGTCCGGCGGGGACAACCTCACCGCCACCTTCTCCAAAGGCCTGGTCGACGCCCAGATCTTCGTCATCGACGTGGCCGGCGGCGACGACATCCCCCGCAAGGGCGGCCCCGGCGTCACCACCGCCGACCTCCTCGTCGTCAACAAGACCGACCTCGCCCCCCACGTCGGCTCCGACCTGGAACGGATGGCCCAGGACGCCGAGAAGCAGCGCGGCGGACTCCCCGTCGCCTTCACCTCGTTGACCTCGGCCGAAGGCGTCGGGCCGGTCGCCGACTGGGTGCGGGCACAGCTCGCCGCCTGGACCGCGTGAGCGTCCACGCGCGGGCCCGGCTCCGCGCCGAGCCGGACGGGCGGGGCGGGAGCGCCCTGCCCGTCCTGGTGAGCGACGGCCCGCTCGCCCTGCGCCGCACCCGCGCCCCGCGGCCCACGTACGCCCGGGTCACCGTCGTCGGCGCCATGAGCGCCCCGCTCAACGGCGACCGGCTGGCGATCGAGGCCGAGATCGCGGACGGCGCACGCCTCACCGTCGACGCGGCCGCGGCCACCATCGCCCTCCCCGGGCCCCGGGCGGAGACGGGGCCGTCCACGTACACGGTGGACCTGCGCGTGGGGGAGGGGGCCGTCCTGCGCTGGCTGCCCGAACAACTCGTCTCCGCCCGAGGCAGCGACCTGCACCAGACCACCCGGGTCGAACTCGCCTCCACCGCCCGCCTGCTGCTGCGCGAGGAGCAGATCCTCGGCCGCCACGACGAACCCGCCGGCGCGCTCACCACCCGCCTCACCGTCCACCGCGCGGGCCACCCCCTCCTCGACCAGCAACTGGCGTACGGCCCCGGCGCGCCCGCCGGCTGGAACGGCCCCGCCGTCCTCGCCGGCCACCGGGCGGCCGGCCAACTCCTCCTCGCCGACCCGGCCTTCGAGGAGGCCCCGCCCCCGGCGCGCCTCCTCGGCCCCACCGCCGCCCTCACCCCGCTGGCCGGCCCCGCCGTCCTGGTGACCGCCCTGGCCCCCGACGCCCGGCTGCTGCGCGGAATCCTGGACGATGCGGTGCGCGGGCTGCTGGACGGGCTGAAGGAGGGCTTTGGCGGCTGAGTCCGCTCAGCGAACGCCCTTCACCGGTTATGGGTTCGGTAAAGAAACAGGTGTACGCCCTGGCCCCGGGCGCCCCGCAGGCGCGAGGATCCCCGCTACGTACCGATGACCTCGCCGTCCCTCGGCGGGGGATCGGATGAAGGGGGAGGTTCCACGTGAGACGTACCACGGTGCTCGGCTCGGCCGGGGCTCTCGTCGCGGGCACGCTCATAGCGGGGGCGATGGCCGCACCCGCCGCGAGCGCCGACGGCCGCCGTCACGGGCGGGGCGACGCGGAGGCGCGCGGGGTCGCGGTCGCGGCGCACCGGGCGGCGCAGACCGGGATCGACTGGAAGGACTGCCCGGCGGACTGGGGGCTGGCCGCCCCCATCCAGTGCGGCTGGGTGACCGTGCCGCTCGACTACGCCGAGCCGTACGGCAAGAAGATCAAGCTCGCCGTCGACCGGCACGTCAGCACCGGCACGGAGCGCGAACGCCAGGGCGCGCTGCTCTACAACCCGGGCGGCCCCGGCGGCTCGGGCATGCGCTTTCCCACCCGGATCACCAACAAGAACCCGCTGTGGGCGAAGACCGCGAAGGCGTACGACTTCGTCGGCTTCGACCCGCGCGGCGTCGGCCGCTCGGCCCCGATCTCCTGCGTGGACCCGCAGGAGTTCGTCAAGGCCCCCAAGGCCGACCCGGTCCCCGACGGCGAGGCCGACAAGCGGGCCCAGCGCAAGCTGGCCCGCGAGTACGCCGAGGGGTGCGGCGAGCGCAGCGGCGCGATGCTGCCGCACATGACCACGCCGAACACGGCACGCGACCTGGACGTCATCCGGGCCGCGCTCGGGGAGGAGAAGCTCAACTTCCTCGGCGTCTCCTACGGCACCTACCTGGGCGCCGTCTACGGCACGCTCTTCCCGGACCACGTGCGGCGCATGGTCGTCGACAGCGTGGTCGACCCGTCGCGGAAGAACATCTGGTACCGGGCGAACCTGAACCAGGACATCGCCTTCCAGACGCGCTGGGACGACTGGAAGGCGTGGGTCGCGCAGCACGACGCCGTCTACGGCATCGGCGACACCCCGCAGAAGGTCGAGCAGGCGTGGCTGGAGCTGCGGGCCGCCGCCAAGAAGAAGCCCATCGGGGGCGTCGTCGGACCCGCCGAGCTCATCGGCTTCTTCCAGAGCGCGCCGTACTACGACTCCGCCTGGGCCCCCACCGCCAAGACCTGGAGCGCCTACCGGGCCGGTGACACCCAGGCGTTGGTCGACGCCGCCGCCCCCGACATGAGCGACCTCGCGGGCAACGCCGCCGCCGAGAACGGCAACGCGGTCTACAGCGCCGTCGAGTGCGCCGACGCCCCGTGGCCCACCGACTGGCGCACCTGGGACCGGGACAACACCCGGCTGCACGAGAAGTACCCGTTCATGACGTGGGCCAACGCCTGGATGAACCTGCCCTGCGCCACCTGGCCGTCCCAGCAGCACACACCGCTGGACGTGAAGACCCGCAAGGGCCTGCCGCCGGTCCTCATCGTGCAGTCCACCCGCGACGCCGCCACCCCGTACGCGGGCGCGGTCGAGCTGCACAAGCGGTTCAAGGGCTCCCGGCTCATCACCGAGAAGGACGCCGGATCCCACGGCGTCACCGGACTGGTCAACCCCTGCGTCAACGAGCGGGTGGACGCCTACCTGCTCACCGGGGAGACCGGTCGGCACGACGTGACGTGCGCCCCGCACGCCACGCCGAAGCCGTAGACCACGCGCAAGGCGTACGACCGGGGACCGCTCAGCGCCGCCCCCGGTCGTACGCCTCCAGCCAGGCGTCCTCCGCCGCGTAGTCGAACAGGGCCTCGCCGTAGTTCCTGTGCATCTTCGGGAACGCCTCGCGCCAGTCGCGCCCCGCCAGCTCCCCGGCGATCCACTCGACCGTCTCCGGCAGCGACTGCGCGTACCCGGTCACCGGCCGGTAGCCGAGCTGTTCCTCGGCGGCCCTCATGTCGTAGACCACCGGGTGGGCACCGCTCCACGGCGTCTCCCCGACCCCTCCCTCGGGCGGCGGGCCGTCGAGCGGCACCGTCTCCGTCTCCCGGCCGAACACCGCGTCGATCGCCGACGCGATCTCCGCGACCGTGGGGGCCTCGGGGTCGCCCGCGTTCAGCAGCCGGGAGGCCGGCCGGGCGGCGGCGAGCCGGACCAGCTCCGCAGCGTTGGACACATGGACCGGGTGGAAGCGGCTCTCGCCCCCGTACGCGAGCACCCGTCGCCTCCGGCCGTCCAGCAGCCGCTTCACGAAGTACAGCTCGCGCGGGGTGCGGCAGTACGGGCCGTGGACCGCGCCCGCCCGCAGCAGCGTCACCGGCAGCGCGTCGCCCGCCGCCAGCAGCTCCCGCTCCAGCAGGACCTTGCGCGTCCCGTACGTGGTCCCACCCGGCGCCACCGTGGCCTGCGTCTCCGCCAGCGGCACCGGGAAGCGGGGGAAGCCGTCCGGTTCGGCCTGGGTGTCGAAGCTGCGGCCCCGATCGTCCTCGTACACCGCGCCGCTGGAGATCACCACGGCGGACCCGACCCGGCCGGCCAGCCCCGTCAGCTGCCGGGCGTGCGCCCCGTCGAACGCCACCATGTCGACCAGGACGTCACAGCCGTCGCCCAGCGCCTTCTCCAGCGCCCCCTCCTCGTCCCGGTCGACCGCCACCGCGCGCACCCCGGCGTCCCACGTCCCGTCCCGGTCCCCGCCGCGCGAGGCCGCGGTGACCTCCCAGCCGTCCGCGGCCAGCGCCCGCACAGCGGCCCGCCCGATCTGACCCGTCGCTCCCAGCACCCATGCGTGTCCTCTGCTCATGGAGGCGACGCTAGGGGAGGGCGCCCGCTCGGGCGAGGCTGCTCTGCCGGTGGCGTATTCGCGCTCAGCGTCGCAGCTTCGGGAACTTCCTCGGCGGTACGGCGTCCTGCTCGGCCGCCTTCACCTTGGCCGCGTACTCGTCCACGTACTCCTGACCGGAGAGTTCGAGGATCGCGTACATGATCTCGTCCGTCACGGCCCGGATCGCGGCCTTCTGGCTCTCCATGCCCGCGTACCGGGAGAAGTCCAACGGCTCGCCGAACCGGATCGCGACCCGCTTGATCTTCGGCACGACCTGGCCGGGCGGCTGGATCTCGAAGGTGCCGACCATGGCGCAGGGGACCACCGGCACGCCCGCGGTGATCGCCATCACCGCGACCCCGACCTTGCCCTTGTAGAGCCGGCCGTCGTGCGAGCGGGTGCCCTCCGGGTAGATCCCCAGCAGCTCGCCCTTGCCCAGCACGCCGAGCCCCTCGCGGATGGCGGCCCGCCCCGCGTCCTTCCCGGACCGGTCCACCGGGATCTGGCCCGCGCTGCGGAAGAAGGCGGCGGTGAGCCGGCCCTTGATCCCGGGGCCCGTGAAGTACTCGGCCTTCGCCAGGAAGGTGATGCGGCGCTTGAGGATCGCCGGCATCAGGAAATGGTCGGAGAAGGAGAGGTGGTTGCCCGCGACGATCGCCGCGCCGTCCTCCGGGATGTTCTCCAGACCCTCGATGCGAGGACGGAACAGCAGCCTCAGCACAGGTCCCAGCACGATGTGTTTCAGGACGTAATAGAACACGTTGAGGGCGCACCTCGCTCTGCCGGGCCGACTCGGGACCGCTCGCTCACCCCGACGCGGTGGTGCCGGGGAGCCACAGCGTAGGCCCCGGCGCCCCGTGCGACCGGGATGAACCGGTTCCTCGACTCGTACCCGCCACGGGGCCCGTCAGGCGTGGTCACCCCGTCCGCGGCGCTCAGGTGTCCTGGGTGGCCAGCATGCCGAGGGCGCACAGCCCCAGCACCACCCAGCCGAACCAGAGCCAGCCGCTGCTTCCCAGCGCCACCGTGTACGCGGTCACCGCGACCAGCGCCCCGACGGTCAGGTATCCCATGGTCTTCGTCGATCCGGACATGCGCGCACGCTCCTCGTCGGCCGCGCGGCCGTTCCCACCATGGTCGCCCCGAACGCGCCCTCCGCGCTACTGTCCGCGCGCCTGCAAAGAGGCGAGATAGGCGTTGTACGCCTCCAGCTCCTTGTCGCCGTCGCGGTCGGCGGCCCGGTCCGTGCGTCGGGCGACGCGCTGCTCGGAGTTGTACCACTGGTAGACCAGCGCGATCAGCACCAGCACGGAGGGGATCTCGCTGAACGCCCAGGCGATGCCCCCCGCCCAGTTCTGGTCGCTCAGGGCGTCGATGCCCAGCGAGGCCGGCGGGTTCCGGTACGTCTCCACCATCGGCGTCGACGCCATCATGAGCGCGATCCCGAAGAAGGCGTGGAACGGCATCCCGGCGAACAGCTCCAGCATCCGCATCAGGTAGCCGGGCCGGTGCGGCCCCGGGTCCACGCCCATGATCGGCCAGAAGAAGACCAGGCCGACCGCGAGGAAGTGCACCATCATCCCGAGGTGGCCCGGCTTGGAACCCATCAGGAAATCGAAGACCGGGGTGAAGTACAGCGCGTAGAGGCTCGCGATGAACAGCGGGATCGTGAACACCGGATGCGTGATGATCTTCATGTATCGGCTGTGCAGCAGCTTCAGCAGCAGCTCGCGCGGTCCGGTCCGCCCCCGGCCGGCCGGCGGCAGCGCGCGCAGCGCCAGCGTCACCGGGGCGCCCAGCAGCAGGAGGATCGGCGACAGCATGCTGATCACCATGTGCTGCACCATGTGCACGCTGAACATGACCATGCCGTAGTCGTTGAGCTTGGTGCACATCACCAGCGCGATGCTCAGCACGCCCACGGTGAAGAACACGATCCGGTTCACCGGCCAGCCGTCCCCGCGCCGACGCAGCCGCACCACGCCGTACCCGTACAGGGCGAGCGCCAGGAGGCAGCCGGTCAGGAAGAACGGCTCGACGGAGAGCTCCAGCCCCCGCCCCAGCGTGAACGGCGGCAGATCCATGTTCATGCCGTGCCCGCTGTGATCCATCAGTTCGCTCCCGATGGGGACGCGTCCCCGTTTCGTGCCGGTTGTCCGGTCCAGAGTAGAACTGCCCCCGGCCGCGGATGCGGCCGGGGGCAGTTCTGGGCGGGTGTGTCCCTCTCTCCGGAGGACGCACTCCCTCCCTAGAGCACGCACTCCGCCTCGGCGTACCGCTCGGCCGGGACCGTCTTCAGCGTCTCGACCGCCTCCGCCAGCGGGACCATCACGATGTCGGTGCCGCGCAGCGCGGTCAGCATCCCGAATTCGCTCCGGTGCGCCGCCTCCACCGCGTGCCAGCCGAACCGGGTCGCCAGGACCCGGTCGTACGCGGTCGGCGTGCCGCCGCGCTGGACGTGGCCGAGTATGACCGGGCGGGCCTCCTTGCCGAGCCGCTGCTCCAGCTCGCCGGAGAGCTGGGTCGCCACCCCGGCGAACCGCTCGTGGCCGTAGACGTCCTTGACGCCCTGCTCGAACTGCATGGAGCCCTCACGGGGCTTGGCGCCTTCGGCGACCACCACGATGGCGAACTTCTTGCCGGCCGAGAAACGCTTGCCGACCAGCTCGGTCAGCTCCTCGATGTCGAAGGGGCGCTCGGGCACCACGATGGCGTGGGCCCCGGCGGCCATCCCGGAGTGCAGCGCGATCCAGCCGGTGTGACGCCCCATGACCTCGACGATCAGCACCCGCTGGTGCGACTCGGCGGTGGTCTTCAGACGGTCCAGCGCCTCGGTGGCGACGCCGACGGCGGTGTCGAAGCCGAAGGTGACGTCGGTGGAGGCGATGTCGTTGTCGATGGTCTTGGGGACGCCGACGATCGGGAGCCCGGCCTCGGAGAGGAGGTGGGCGGCCTTCAGGGTGCCCTCGCCGCCGATCGGGATGACGGCGTCGAGACCGAGGTCCGCGACATGGCCGCGGGCGCGCTCGACCCCGTCACGCAGATGCGCGGGCTGGACACGGGAGGAGCCGAGGATCGTGCCGCCGCGGGCCAGGATGCCGCCCACCGCGTCGAGATCGAGCTTGCGGTAGTCGCACTCCAGCAGGCCCTTCCAGCCGTCGTGGAATCCGATGACCTCGTCGCCGTGGTCCACCACCGCGCGATGGACCACGGAACGGATGACGGCGTTGAGGCCGGGGCAGTCGCCGCCGGAGGTGAGTACACCAATGCGCATGGCCCGAGAACCTTTGCAACGTTTAGTCGACGACCGGACCACGTCGTCCGGTTGGATCCCCGCCACCCTACCGGCGCAGGGTGGCGGGACCGAACCGGCCGTCCGCCTGCTGGACTCCGCTCGATCGAGCGGGAAACCCCTCAGGCGGACGCCGCTCAAGCGAGCGGAAAACGCCTCATCAGGCGGGCTGTGTGGCCGCCGCGATCCGCTCCGCGCGCAGCGCCTCGTACCAGCGGTCGTCGGTGGGCGGCAGCGCGTTCACGTCCAGGGCCAGCTTCAGCAGCAGATCGGCGATCTGCGGGTTGCGCGCCAGCACCGGACCGTGCATGTACGTCCCGAAGACCGTGTCGTTGAACGCGCCCTCCGTGCCGTCCCCGGTGCCGTTGCCGTTGCCGAACCGCACCCGGGCGAACGGCCGCGCCGTGGGTCCCAGGTGGGTGACGCCCTGGTGGTTCTCGAACCCGGTCAGCGGTTCCAGCCCGAGCTGGGGGTCGATGTCCCCCAGGACGTCGCCGACGCACCGCGCGCCCTCGCCGCGGGTGGAGACCACGTCGAGCAGACCGAGGCCCTGCTCGCGCTCGCCGAGGTCGTTGACGAACTCGTGGCCGAGGATCTGGTAGCCCGCGCAGACCGAGAAGATGATCGCGCCGTTGGAGGCGGCCCGGCTGAGCCCCCCGTCCCGCCGAAGCCGCTCGGCCGCGAGCCGCTGCGGCCGGTCCTCGCCGCCGCCGATCAGATAGATGTCGCCGGACGTCGGCACCGGCTGGTCGCTGCGCACGTCCACGCGCTGCACGTCCAGACCGCGCTGCCGGGCCCGCCGCTCCACGACCAGCGCGTTGCCCTGGTCGCCGTAGGTGCTGAGGAGGTCGGGGTAGACCCAGACCAGACGCAGACCGTTGTTGCTCATGCTTCGTCCTCTCCGGAGGTGGCCGGGGCCGGGGTCAGTTGCCGACACGACGGCGCAGATCCTGGAAGGCGGTGTAGTTGGCGATGACCTCGATGCGGCCGGGCGGGGCGTACTGCACGGCCTCGTCGAGCGTCTCGCAGACCCGGAAGTCGAGACCGGCCACTTCGAGGCGGACCGCGAGGTCCAGTTTCCGGTCGCCGAGCACGAAGATCGGGTGGCCCGCCAGCTGGGTGTAGTCCACGTCCCACAGCCAGGAGGTGTCGGTGCCGTCCGCGCCGCGGGCGTTGACCGAGAGGATCACCGGCGTGGGCGGCGGGTCGATCAGTGAGAACGTCTCCAGCCACCCGGCCGGGTTCTTCGCCAGCAGCAGGCGCAGCTCGCGGTTCTGGAAGGTGACGACGTCGTAGCGCCCGGCCACCGCCTGCACCTGGTACATCCGCTCCAGGGCGACCTGCGGGGGCACCCCGAAGACGGCGGCCACGGCGGCCGACGTCGCGGCGTTCGCCTTGTTCGCCCGGCCCGGCAGCTGGAGGTGGATCGGCCATGCCGAACCGTGCGGGTCCAGGACGTAGTCGCCGTTGAGCGCCCAGCTCGGGGCGGGGCGGCGGAAGCCGCACTGCCCGCAGAACCAGTCGTCGCCGGGCCGCTGCATCACACCGCCGCAGGACGGGCAGGACCAGGCGTCGTCCTTCCACGCCTGGCCGGCCGCCACCCACACCACGTTCGGCGAGGAGGAGGCCGCCCAGACGACCAGCGGGTCGTCCGCGTTGGCGATGACCACGGCCTTCGAGCCGGACAGGCCCTCGCGCCAGTGCTCGGCCATCATCCGGGTCTCGGCCGCGCGGTCCAGCTGGTCGCGCGAGAGGTTGAGCAGGGCGATCGCCTTGGGCGTGGTGTCGCGGGCGACCCCCGCCAGGTACTTCTCGTCCACCTCGATCACGCCGAACTTCGCGTCCGAGCCGCCGGCCAGCGCCGAGGTGATGCCCGCGGGCATGTTGGCGCCGAGCGCGTTCGACACGACGGGCCCGGCGGCCCGCAGCGCCTCGGCGATCAGCCGAGTGGTGGTCGTCTTGCCGTTCGTCGCCGACACGAGGATCACGTCCAGGTGCTGCGCCAGCCGCCCCAGCAGGTCGGGGTCGAGCTTGAGCGCCACCCGGCCGCCGATCACCGATCCGCTGCCCCGCCCCGCGGCGCGTGACACCGCCGCCGCGGCCTTGCCCGCCGTCACGGCCAGCTTGGCCCGCGGCGACAACGGCTCCGTGTTGCCTGCCATCGTCCTAGATCCTCCTTGCATCGGTCCGCGCCCAGCCTATCGATGTCCCGCGCCACGGCCGCACCGCGGCACCGGGGGAACGCCCCGGTCCCGGCGGAACGTACGCTTGCCGCCATGCGAAACCGCCCGATCCCCGGCAGTTCCGGACTCGTCCGTGAGATGAGTCTGTTCGGCGACCCGTTGCTCCATCGCGGCTGCGAGGACGTCACGGACTTCGGCCCGTCGCTGGCCCGGCTGGTCGAGGACATGTTCGCCACGATGTACGCCGCACGGGGTGTCGGGCTCGCCGCCAACCAGATCGGCGTCCCGCTCAAGGTGTTCGTCTACGACTGCCCGGACGACGACGATGTCCGCCATCTGGGACACGTGGTCAATCCCGAGCTGGTCGAGGCGGACGGACTCACCGTACGCGGACCGGAGGGCTGTCTGTCACTTCCGGGGCTGGAAGCGGGCACGGAACGCTTCGACCACGCGGTCGTCGAGGGGCTGACGATGACCGGCGAACCGGTCCGGATCGCCGGAACGGGATGGTTCGCCCGGTGCCTCCAGCACGAGTGCGACCACTTGGCGGGCACCGTCTACACCGACCGGCTGACCGGGCTGCGGCGCGCCAGGGCGCTGCGGGCGGCGCGCAGGGCCCCCTGGGCGCGAAGAGGCTGAGTCCCGGTTCGCGAGGCTGAGTCCCGGTCCGGACGGCTGCCGGGGCCGTCCGGAGCTCCGCTCAGAAACCCGGGCCGTCCTGGAGGTCGCCCGCCTCCGCGAGCCTTCCCCACAGCAGATCGGCCAGGGCTCGGACCAGGTGTTCGCGGGAGCAGGGCCGGTCGCCGAGCCACCAGTCGCCCGCCGCGTGCATCATGCCGACGATCCCGTGGCCCCAGATGCGGGCGGTCCGCTCGCTGTCGGGGCCCAGGTCGACCCGCTCGGCGATCACCTGGCCCAGCTCCTCGCCGAGGCGGCGCAGCAGCGGGACGGAGTGCCGGCCGACGTCGAAGCCCTGCTCGGAGGAGGCGTCGGCGGGGGAGGCGTCGGCCGGCCCGTCGGCGGGGTGCATCAGGAAGCGGTAGACCTGGGGGCGGGCCTCGATCGCGGCGAGATAGGTCTCCAGCGTGGCCTCCACCCGCCGGCGCCGGTCGGCCGGCGCGTCCAGGGCGGCCCGCAGGGCGCTGAGCAGTGCGTCGGTGTGGCGGGTGGCCAGCGCGCGGTAGAGGCCGCCCTTGTCCCCGAAGTGGCGGTAGAGGATGGGCTTGGTGATCCCGGCCTCGGCGGCGATGGCGTTCATCGAGGCGTGCGGTCCGTCCCTGAGCACCACCCGGTCCGCCGCTTCCAGCAACTCGCGCCTACGGCTCTCGGCCGCGGTCCGCTGCCGCTCGGCGTTTCGTGCGGTCTCCATGTCGTCTTCTTCTCCCACCCCTGGCCACGCGATGCGTCGCATCGCTCCTGCACGCCCGCGCAACGTAACACTCCGCGCCGACGGCTCCGGATCGGCTCCGGGGCGGTTGACAGTGGCTACTTGCCGGTAACAGACTGTTGTTACCGCAAGTAACGCGCGCTTTTCCGCAGCAGTGCCTGGAGGGGAAAACATGGCCGAGTTCACGCTTGAGCTCAACGACGACCAGAAGCAGGTCAAGGAGTGGCTCCACGGCTTCGCGGCGGACGTCATCCGCCCCGCCGCCGCGGAGTGGGACGAGCGTGAGGAGACGCCCTGGCCCGTCATCCAGGAAGCGGCCAAGGTCGGCATCTACTCCCTCGACTTCTACGCCCAGCAGTTCTTCGACCCTACGGGTCTCGGCATCCCCATGGCCATGGAGGAGCTGTTCTGGGGCGACGCGGGCATCGCCCTGTCGATCGTCGGTACGGGCCTGGCGGCCGTCGGCGTCCTCGCCAACGGCACCGAGGAGCAGATCGGCACCTGGATCCCGCAGATGTACGGCGACGCCGACGACGTGAAGGTCGCCGCCTTCTGCTCCTCCGAGCCCGACGCCGGCTCGGACGTCGCCTCGATGCGCACCCGCGCCGTCTACGACGAGGCCAAGGACGAGTGGGTCCTCAACGGCACCAAGACCTGGGCGACCAACGGCGGGATAGCCAACGTCCACGTCGTCGTCGCCGTCGTCGACCCCGACATCGGCTCCAAGGGCCACGCCTCCTTCATCGTGCCGCCGAACACCCCGGGCCTCTCCCAGGGGCAGAAGTTCAAGAAGCACGGCATCCGCGCCTCCCACACCGCCGAGGTGGTCCTGGAGGACGTCCGCGTCCCCGGCCACTGCCTCCTCGGCGGCAAGGAGAAGCTCGACGAGCGCCTCGCCCGCGCCCGGGAGCGCGCCAAGTCCGGCGGCGAACGCGTCAAGAACGCGGCGATGGCCACCTTCGAGGCGTCCCGCCCGGCCGTCGGCGCGATGGCCGTGGGCACCGCCCGCGCCGCCTACGAGGTCGCCCTCGACTACGCGAAGACCCGCAGCCAGTTCGGCCGCCCGATCATCGACAACCAGGGCATCGCCTTCCAGCTCGCCGACATGCGCACCCGCATCGACGCGGCCCGGCTGCTGGTCTGGCGCGCCTCCTGGATGGCCACCACGGGGAAGCCGTTCACCTCGGCCGAGGGCTCCATGTCCAAGCTGTACGCGAGCGAGACCGCCCGGGACGTCACCGCGCAGGCCATCCAGATCCTCGGCGGCAACGGCTTCACCCGCGAGTACCCCGTCGAGCGCATGCACCGCGACGCGGCGATCTACACCATCTTCGAGGGGACCAGCGAGATCCAGCGCCTGGTGATCGCCCGCACGCTCTCCGGCATGCCGATCCGCTAGCGGAGCAGCGGAACGGCCGCGCCGACGGAGCCGGCGGGGGCGGCCGGGGACCTCGCCGTCCCCGGCCGCCCCGTGTTCCAGCCCCGTGCCTCAGCCCGGCAGCTGCGCCTCGATCGCCGAGACGACCGCGGCGGACTCCGGCTCCGTACCCGGCCGGAACCGGGCCACCGGCTCACCCGCCGGCGAGACCACGAACTTCTCGAAGTTCCACTGGACGTCCCCGGCCTCCCCGTCCGCGTCCGCCACCTTCGTCAGCTCCGCGTACAGCGGATGCCGCCCCTCGCCGTTGACGTCGGTCTTCTCCAGCAGCGGGAAGGTGACCCCGTACGTCGCCGAGCAGAACGTCCGGATCTCCTCCGCGCTCCCCGGCTCCTGCCCGGCGAACTGGTTGCACGGCACGCCGAGCACCGTCAGCCCCCGGTCCCCGTACGTCTGCTGCAGCCGCTCCAGGCCCTCGTACTGCGGGGTGAGCCCGCACCGGGAGGCCACGTTGACCACCAGGACGGTCCGGCCGCCGTACGCGCCCAGCGTGGTCGGCTCGCCCACGAGGGTGCGCAGCGGAATGTCGTGCAGCGTCATGAAACTCTCCCTGGTCATCGCGTGTGGTGCGGATGGCGCCGTCCGCCGCTCACGGAGCGGCGAGCTCCTTGTAGTAGAAAGTGGTCGGCTTCAGGCTGCCCGCCGGATCCGCCGCGTATCCCGGCACGCTCCCCACCTCCGTCCACCCCGCCTTGCAGTAGACCTGCTCGGCCAGACTGCCGCTCTCGGTGTCCAGGATCAGCAGCGTGATGCCCTCGGCCGCCGCGTACGCCTCGACGGCGGCCAGCAGCGCCCCGCCGAGGCCCCGGCCGCGGGCGGAGGGCCGGACCATCAGCTTGGCGACCTCCGCGCGGTGCCGGGCGTTCGGCAGCGGCGCCCGCACCAGGGCGATGGTCCCGGAGACCCGGCCGCCGTCCCGTGCGATCCAGATGTCGATGCTGCCGGCCTTCACGGCGGCGGCCCGCTCCCGCCACCAGACCGCGGCGGCCTCCCGGTCCAACGGCGCCAGGAAGCCCACCGAGGACCCCTCCTCGACGGTCTCGACCAGCAGGCCGGCCAACTCGTCGGCGTAGGTGACCAGCTCGGGGGCGGAGACGTGGACGATCTCGGTCATGAGGAGGGTCCTTTCGCGAAGCGGGAGCAGGGGCCGGGAGGAAACCCACGGGGACGATCACACCGCTTCCGGCCCGCGCCTGTCCACCGGGACAGGCGTCAGCCGAAGAGTGACCACGTACGCCACCACCACGGACACGATCACCAGGGGCATCACGGTGAGCCCCTCCTTCCCCAGCAGGAGCGTGGCAAGCAGCACCGAGGTCATCGGCAGCCGCAGCATCGCCACGCACATCGCGCCGACGCCCATGGCGAAACCGGCGGTCGGGTGCAGCCCCGGCAGGTGGGACAGGGCGATGCCGCCCACCGCGCCCACGAACATCGCGGGGAAGACGGGACCGCCCCGGAAGCAGCTCAACGAGGCGCAGTAGGCCAGCGACTTGCAGACGATCAGCAGCAGCAGGGCCCCCACCGAGTACGCCGCGCTCCCCGACAGGAGACCGCCCAGCGCGTGCTCGCCCGAGTACAGCACCTCGGAGCCCTCCCTCCCCGACGTCTCGGCGTACACCAGCGCGAGCGCGCCGACGGCCAGCCCCAGCACCGCCGTGGCCGCCACGGTCCGCCGCTCCACCCGCTTCTGGAGGGCCAGCGACAACCGCCGGACACCGACGCCCGCGAAGGCCGCGGCGACGCCGAGGACCAGCGCCCAGCCGAACTCCGCGACGTCCGGGTCCGCCGCCCGCGGCACCTCGCCCAGGTTCAGGGAGTAGGTTCCCAGCCCCGTCCAGGAGCCCAGCCCCGTGAAGATCAGCGCGCCGACCCCCGCGGAGAGCAGCCCCGGCACCAGCACCACGCCCAGCATCGGCCCGGCCAGCCCCGCCGCCTCCATCAGCAGGAACGCACCCAGCAACGGCGACCCCAGCAGGGCGCTCACCGCCGCGAAGCTCCCCGACGCCCCGACCAGCGCCCGCGCCTCCGGAGCCAGGCCGGGCCGCAGGCGGTTCGCCGCCCAGACCGCCAGTCCGCCGCCCAGTGCGATCAGCGGCGCCTCCGGCCCGAGCACGGCGCCCGCCCCCAGCGAGACGAGCGCGGCGAGCACGATGCCCGGCAGGTCCGCCGGAGCCGGGGCGCCGGTGGACACCAGTCCCTCCGCCGGCCGGTGCCCGCCCCCGCCGGGCAGCCGCCGGACGACGAGGCCGACGAGGAGGCCGGCGACGCCCAGCAGGGGGAGGGGCCACCACGACGGCGTCCCCTCGAAGCCCAGCGCCTTCGGAAGCTCCGTGTACGTCAGCGACTGGAGCTCCGCGACCAGGGCCAGGAAACCGAACGCGATCGCGGAGACCGGGACGCCGAGGACCGCCGCCATCACCAGCAGCCCCGCGTACCCTCGCGTGCGGACCGGCGCGTACGGGTCCTTCCGTACGGGGGAGGGAGGGACGGGAGGCTCAGGCGGCATGGTCTCGGCTCCTCGGCGTGACGGCCCCCGGCGAGGGGACGCGCCCCGCGGGTTCACGACGGAGTACCACGCGGCAGGGGAACGGACCGTGCCGCGCTGCCCGGGACACGCCTTCCGGCGCGCAAGGTCAGCCGCTCGGCCCCGGCGGGCCGGCCGGGCCCCGGGCCGAACCGCCCGCCGGAGGCAGCCCGGCGGCCACCGTGTCCGCCCGCGCCCGGTGATCCGACCCGTCGCGGTCCGCCGTACCGGACCCGGCGGCCCCCATGGGCGGCCCCCCGCCCGAACTGGGAGGATCAGCGCGTGGACACACCCGATGCCTTCCCCGAACCGCTGCCCGGGGCCGACGCGGCGGTCCGCGACGCGACGGCCGACGCCGAGGCGCCCGAACGCCGCCCCCTCGTCCGCTGCCGCCTCTGCGGCCGGCCGCTCACCGGGGCCGGCTCCCGCCGCAGCGGCCTCGGCCCGACCTGCGACGCCAAGCTGCACCCCGCGCCGCCGGACATCCGCACCCGCCGCCACGAGGTGGAACAGGACCCGCTGCCGGGCACGTGAGGAACTCCCGGCGGGAATCTCCCGGACAAGGTGTCCGGCCCCGCCTCGACGCGGCTCGCGATCAGCGGCACGAGGGCGCGGCGGGAAGGCGGAGAGGGCGGGAGGCCCGGCCCCCACTTCGCAGACCTCCGGGATCGACCGGAGGAACGCCCTGCTCGGCCGGGCTGAACCACTCGGACCGGGCGGGCGCCGGAGCTTCGGCCCCCGAGCGCCCGCCGTTCGCCGAATTCCCCCTGCGGAATACCCCTAGGGGGTATATGGTTCCGTAGTGCGGGGCCAATGGAGCGGCCCCGCACGGGACGAGACGGGAGGACGGTCATGGAACACGGCACACACGACACCGGCGCCGCTCACGACCACGGGGCCCACGGGGCCGGCGGCCACGACGCACACGCGCCCGGGGGTGCTTCCTGGGGGGCGGCGGCGAAGGCGACGCTGCACTGCCTGACCGGATGTGCGATCGGTGAGATCCTCGGCATGGTCATCGGCACCGCCCTGCTGTGGGGCAACGTTCAGACGATGATCCTGGCGATCGCCCTGGCGTTCGTGTTCGGCTACTCCTTCACGCTGTTCTCGGTCCGCCGGGGCGGCCTGGACTGGAAGAGCGCGATCAAGGTCGCGTTGGCCGCCGACACCGTCTCGATCGCGGTGATGGAGCTCGTCGACAACGGCATCATCGCCCTGACCCCCGGCGCGATGGACGCCCACCTGTCGGACGCGCTGTTCTGGACGGCGCTGCTGGGCGGCCTGGCCGTGGCCTTCGTGGTCACCACGCCGGTCAACAAGTGGATGATCGGCCGCGGCAAGGGCCATGCCGTCGTCCACGCCCACCACTGACTGCGGCCCCCTCCGCCGCGGCCGACCGTACCCGGCGTCCGAACGGGCGGGGTCGCGTCAGAGGGCGTTACCTGGAAGGTGCCGGGGGCTTCGACGGCGGACGCACCGGTCCGCCGGCCCCGCGGAGAACGGAGGCACCGACGATGACCAGCACCGTCAAGGACATGCTCGCCACCTACCCGGCCGACCTCGGCGGCATCGACCGGGCCAAGCTCATCGCCTGCATCGAGGAGTGCGTCGCCTGTGCGCAGGTGTGCACCGCGTGCGCGGACGCCTGCCTGTCCGAGAGCCGGGTGGGCGAACTCGCCACGTGCATCCGCACCGACATGGACTGCGCCGACATCTGCACCGCCACCGCGGCGGTGCTCTCGCGGCACACCGGCTACGACGCCAACGTCACCGCGGCGATCCTCAGGGCGTGCGCCGTGGTCTGCACCTCGTGCGCCGACGAATGCGGACGGCACGCGGAGATGCACGAGCACTGCCGCATCTGTGCGGAAGCCTGCCGCTCCTGCGCGCGGGCGTGCGACGAGCTCCTCGGCGCCCTCGGCTGAACGCGCGCTCCCGGCCGAACGCGTGCGTTCGGCTGTCCCACGGAGAAGCCGGCGGCCCGGCGCGCGGGGGCGGGGCCACGGGCCCGCCCCCGCAAGGGAAAGCCCGGCCCCGGGAGGGTCGTATCCGCAGTTCGGACCGACGGAGCCCCGGGATGCGCCGCGGGTCCGGCCGCGCCGGACCCGCGCAAGACGTCCCCGGAACCGGCTGTCGTCATCGCCCAGGAGGTTCCGGACTCGCGGAGCGGAGCCGATCCGGGGCCGGCGGGCGAGCCCGCCCACCCGGCGGGAAGCACCGCCAGAGCGCCCCTACGGCCGGTCCAGCCGGCGGAACAGCCCCTCCTGCACCACCGACACCAGCAACTGCCCCGACCGGTCGTAGATCCGGCCGCGCGCCAGCCCCCGCCCGCCCGTGGCGATCGGCGACTCCTGGTCGTACAGGAACCACTCGTCCGCCCGGAACGGCCGGTGGAACCACATCGCGTGGTCCAGGGACGCCATGTCGAAGCCGCGCGGCCCCCACAGCGGCTCCACGGGGATGCGGACCGCGTCCAGCAGCGTCATGTCGCTCGCGTACGTCAGCGCGCAGGTGTGCACCAGCGGATCGTCGCCCAGCGGCCCCACCGCCCGCATCCACACCGCGCTCCGCGGGTCGGCGTCCTCGACCTCCTCCGGCGTCCAGCGCAGCCGGTCCACGTAACGGATGTCGAACGGCTGCCGCCGGGCCATCCGCTCCAGCGCGTCCGGCAGCGTACCCAGGTGCTCGCGCACCTCCTCCGCGACCGTCGGCAGCTCCTCCGGGTCCGGGACGATCCTGGCCGGCGGCAGTTGGTGCTCGAACCCCGCCTCCTCGGGCCGGTGGAAGGACGCCGTCAGATTGAAGATCGTCCGGCCCTCCTGGACGGCCGTGACCCGCCGGGTGGTGAAGGACCGCCCGTCCCGCACCCGCTCCACCTGGTACACGATCGGCACCCCGGGCCGCCCCGGCCGCAGGAAGTAGGCGTGCAGCGAGTGCACCGGCCGGTCCCCGTCGGTGGTCCGGCCCGCCGCCACCAGCGCCTGGCCGGCGACCTGCCCGCCGAAGACCCGTTGCAGGGACTCCTCGGGGCTGCGGCCCCGGAAGATGTCGACCTCGATCCGCTCCAGGTCGAGGAGGTCCACCAGGCGCTCGGCCGGATTCGTCATACCGTCGCTCTCCACTTCTTCCACTCGTTCCGCTCCGGGGGCCCCGCTCACAGCTGGCCGACCTCGGTGACCCGGACGACCGCCCGGCCCTCCTCGTCGGACGCGGCGAGGTCCACCTCGGCCCGGATGCCCCAGTCGTGGTCGCCCGCCGGGTCGGCGAACGCCTGCCAGACCCGCCACAGCCCGTGCGCCGGGTCCTCCTCGATCTTCAGCAGCTTCGGGCCGCGCGCGTCCGGTCCGGTGCCGATCTCCTCGTGCGCGTCCCAGTACGCGTCCAGGGCCTCGCCCCACGCGTCCTCGTCCCACCCGGAGTCGCCGTCCAGCTCGCCCAGCGCGCCCGCCCGGTCCAGCGCGGCCAGCTCCACCCGCCGGAACATCGCGTTGCGCACCAGCACCCGGAAGGCGCGCGGGTTGGCCGTGACCGGCTTGACCTCGTCCGCCTTCTCCTGGGCCTGCTCGGCGGTCTCCACCTCGGGGTTGGCCAACTGCTCCCACTCGTCCAGCAGACTGGAGTCCACCTGGCGCACCATCTCGCCGAGCCAGGAGATCAGGTCCTGGAGGTCCTCCGACTTCACGTCGTCCGGGATCGTGTGCTCCAGCGCCTTGTACGCGCTCGCCAGATACCGCAGCACGATGCCCTCGGTCCGGGCCAGCTCGTAGTGCGAGGTGAACTCCGTGAACGTCATGGCCCGCTCGTACATGTCGCGGATCACCGACTTCGGCGACACCGGGTGGTCGTTCACCCACGGGTGGCTCGTGCGGTACACGTCGTACGCGTGCCACAGCAGCTCGCTCAGCGGCTTCGGATACGTGACCTCCTGGAGCAGCTCCATCCGCTCCTCGTACTCGACGCCGTCCGCCTTCATCTGCCCCACGGCCTCGCCGCGCGCCTTGTTCTGCTGCGCGGCCAGGATCTGCCGGGGATCGTCCAGCGTCGACTCCACGACCGAGACCATGTCCAGCGCGTACGAGGGCGATTCGGCGTCCAGCAGGTCGAACGCGGCCAGCGCGAAGGTGGACAGCGGCTGGTTCAGCGCGAAGTCCTGCTGGAGGTCGACCGTCAGCCGCACGATCCGGCCCTCGGCGTCCGGCGTCTCCAACTGCTCCACCACCCCGCCGTCCAGCAGCGAACGGTAGATGGCGATGGCCCGCCGGATGTGCCGCAGCTGCGCCCGGCGCGGCTCGTGGTTGTCCTCCAGCAGGTGCCGCATCGCCTGGAACGCGTTGCCCGGCCGGGCGATCACCGCGAGCAGCATGGTGTGCGTGACCCGGAAGCGGGAGGTCAACGGCTCCGGCTCGGACTGGATCAGCTTGTCGAAGGTGGTCTCCGACCAGGCGACGAAGCCCTCCGGAGCCTTCTTGCGGACCACCTTGCGCTTCTTCTTCGGGTCGTCGCCCGCCTTCTTGACGGCCTTCTCGTTCTCGATGACGTGCTCGGGGGCCTGCGCCACGACGAAGCCCGCCGTGTCGAACCCGGCCCGCCCGGCCCGGCCCGCGATCTGGTGGAACTCCCGCGCGCGCAGCGTCCGCACCCGGGTGCCGTCGTACTTGGTGAGCGCCGTGAACAGCACCGTGCGGATGGGGACGTTGACGCCGACGCCGAGCGTGTCCGTCCCGCAGATCACCTTCAACAGCCCCGCCTGGGCCAGCTTCTCCACCAGCCGGCGGTACTTGGGCAGCATCCCCGCGTGGTGCACCCCGATGCCGTGGCGTACGTAACGGGAGAGGTTCTGGCCGAACTTGGTGGTGAAGCGGAAGCTGCCGATCAGATCGGCGATCTTCTCCTTCTCCTCCTTGGTGCACATGTTGATGCTCATCAGCGACTGCGCCCGCTCGACCGCCGCCGCCTGCGTGAAGTGCACGATGTAGACCGGCGACTGCCGGGTGTCCAGGAGCTCGGTCAGCGTCTCGGTGATCGGCGTGAAGCGGTACTCGTAGCTGAGCGGCACCGGACGGGTCGCCGAGCGCACCACGGAGGTGGGGCGGCCGGTGCGCCGGGTCAGGTCCTCCTCGAACATCGAGACGTCGCCGAGCGTCGCCGACATCAGCACGAACTGCGCCTGCGGCAGCTCCAGCAGCGGGATCTGCCAGGCCCAGCCCCGGTCCGGCTCGGCGTAGAAGTGGAACTCGTCCATCACGACCTGGCCGATGTCGGCGTACTTCCCGTCGCGCAGCGCGATGGAGGCCAGCACCTCGGCCGTACAGCAGATCACCGGGGCGTCCGCGTTGACGGAGGCGTCGCCGGTGAGCATGCCGACGTTCTCGGTGCCGAACAGCTTGCACAGGTCGAAGAACTTCTCCGAGACCAGCGCCTTGATCGGGGCCGTGTAGAAGGTGACCTTGTCCTGGGCCAGCGCCGTGAAGTGCGCGCCCGCCGCCACCAGGCTCTTGCCCGAGCCGGTCGGGGTGGAAAGGATCACGTTCGCCCCGGACACCACCTCGATCAGCGCCTCCTCCTGAGCCGGGTACATCGTGATGCCCTGGCTCTCGGTCCATGAGGAGAAGGCCTCGAAGAGGGCGTCCGGGTCGGCGGTCTGGGGAAGCTGGTCGATGAGGGTCACGCCCCCATCTTGCCTGTCTTCCGCCCGGATGAGGGAACCGGCCGACGCGACCAAGATCATGGGCGATACGCTGCGGTCTTCGACCTGCCCGCTCCGTACCGGTGACGGGCGCACGCGACACCGGGGGCGGGAAAAGACCATGATGGGACCGGCACACTCCCTGTCCGGGGCGGCGGCCTGGCTGGGGGTGGGCGCGGCGGCCACCGCCGCGGGGTACGCGATGCCCTGGCCCGTGCTCGTCGTCGGGGCCCTGATCTGCGCGGGAGCCGCGCTGGCCCCCGACCTCGACCACAAGTCCGCGACCATCTCGCGCGCCTTCGGCCCGGTCTCCAAGACCCTCTGCGAGAT
Organism: Streptomyces sp. NPDC017448; assembly: GCF_044330565.1. Lineage (NCBI taxonomy): Bacteria > Bacillati > Actinomycetota > Actinomycetes > Kitasatosporales > Streptomycetaceae > Streptomyces > Streptomyces sp. NPDC017448. Next base: position 121,372 of record NZ_JBIRLM010000013.1, read on the forward strand.
CGTCGACAAGCTCTCCTACGCCGTCTACAAGGCCACCAAGGGCGCCGGCGACCCCCGCCGCACCGGCGGCCACCGCACCCTGACCCACACCTGGGTGTGGGCCGTCCTGGTCGGCGGCGGATGTTCCGCGGCCGCCGTCACCGGCGGTCGCTGGGCGGTCCTCGCGATCCTCTTCGTCCACCTCGTCCTCGCCGTCGAGGGGCTGCTGTGGCGGGCCGCCCGCGTCTCCAGCGACATCCTGGTGTGGCTGCTCGGCGCGACCAGCGCCTGGATCCTCGCGGGCGTCCTGGACAAGCCCGGCCACGGCGCCGACTGGCTGTTCGACGCTCCCGGCCAGGAGTACATGTGGCTGGGCCTGCCCATCGTGCTGGGCGCGCTCGTCCACGACATCGGCGACGCCCTGACCGTCTCGGGCTGCCCGATCCTGTGGCCCATCCCGATCGGCCGCAAGCGCTGGTACCCGCTCGGACCGCCGAAGGCCATGCGCTTCCGGGCCGGCAGCTGGGTGGAGATGAAGGTGCTGATGCCCGTCTTCATGATCCTCGGAGGCCTCGGCGGAGCCGCCGCCCTCAACGTCATATGACGCCCCGCCGCACCTTCCCCTGACGCCCCCTCGCCCCCGCCGCACCTTCCGCTGACACCCCGCTGACTCCCCGCCGCCCCGCGCCGTTCCGGCGGGCGGCGCGCCCGGCGCCGTCCGGGTGGTCGACGGGCCCCGCCCCGTAGCACCATGGGCGCATGCTGCTCGCCGAGCTCGCCCAGGTCTCCCTGGAGGTCGCCGCCGCCTCCGCCCGGTCCAGGAAGGTGGCGCTCCTCGCCGGTCTCTTCCGGGACGCCGGCCCCGAGGACGTCCCCGTCGTCATCCCCTACCTCGCCGGACGGCTGCCCCAGGGCCGGATCGGGGTGGGGTGGCGGAGCCTCGGCGACCCCGTCGAACCCGCCGCGGAGCCCACCCTCACCGTCACCGGCGTCGACGCCGCGCTGACCGCCCTCGCGGCCGTCTCCGGCCCCGGCTCCCAGGCCCGGCGCAAGGAGCACCTGCGCGCCCTGTTCGCCGCCGCCACCGAGGACGAACAGCGCTTCCTGCGGGCCCTGCTCACCGGCGAGGTGCGCCAGGGGGCCCTGGACGCCGTCGCCGCCGACGCCCTGGCCCACGCCGCCGAAGCCCCGCCCGCCGGCGTCCGGCGCGCCGTGATGCTCGCCGGATCGCTCCAGGAGGTCGCCCGCCTCCTCCTCGCGGAAGGCCCCGACGCGCTGGCGGGGTTCCGGCTCACCGTCGGGCGGCCCGTCCACCCGATGCTCGCCCACACCGCCGCCTCGGTCGAGGAGGCCCTGGACCGGCTGGGCCCCTGCGCCGTCGAGGAGAAGCTCGACGGCATCCGCGTCCAGGTCCACCGCGACGGCGACCGCATCCGCGCCTACACCCGCACCCTCGACGACATCACCGACCGGCTGCCCGAACTCGTCACCGCCGTCGCAGCCCTCCCGGCCGACCGCTTCATCCTGGACGGCGAGGTGATCGCCCTGGGCGAGGACGGCCGTCCCCGCCCCTTCCAGGAGACCGCCTCCCGGGTGGGCTCCCGGCGGGACGTGGCCGGGGCGGCGGCGCACATGCCCGTCGTCCCGGTCTTCTTCGACGCGCTCCTCGTCCACGACGAGGAGCTGCTCGACCGGCCCTTCGCCGAACGCCACGCCGCCCTGGACCGGCTCGTCCCCGAAGGCCTGCGCGTCCGCCGCGCCCCGGTGGCCGACCCGGACGACCCGGAGACCCGCGCGGCGGCCGAGGCGTTCGCCGCCGCCACCCTGGAACGCGGCCACGAGGGCGTCGTCGTCAAGGACCTCACCGCCGCCTACAGCGCGGGCCGCCGGGGCGCCTCCTGGCTGAAGGTGAAACCGGTGCACACCCTGGACCTGGTCGTGCTGGCCGTGGAGTGGGGCAGCGGCCGCCGTACCGGCAAGCTCTCCAACCTCCACCTGGGGGCCCGCAGGCCCGACGGCACGTTCGCGATGCTCGGCAAGACCTTCAAGGGGCTCACCGACGCCCTGCTGGACTGGCAGACCGAGAAGCTGGGCGAGCTGGCCACCGGGGACGACGGCCACATCGTCACCGTACGCCCGGAGCTCGTCGTCGAGATCGCCTACGACGGACTCCAGCGCTCCACCCGCTACCCCGCCGGGGTCGCCCTCCGCTTCGCCCGGGTCCTGCGCTACCGGGAGGACAAGACCGCACAGGAGGCCGACACCGTGGAGACGGTCCTGTCCCGGCAGCCGTGAGCGCGCCCCGGGGAGCCGGGACGCGCTCGACGGGCTCCCGGCGGCTCAGTGGCCGATGACCGTCGCCGCCGCGTGCTCCTTGACCTGCTCCGGCGTCAGGTAGGCGTCCGTGTACTCGAAGTCCCGCAGCCTCGCGGGCTTGCGGGACTGGAACCCGGTCCGTACGAAGTCGTCGCCGGCGACCGCGTTCAGCATCCAGTTCGTCATGACCCGGGTCTTCGCCACGTTCGTCCGCAGCGCCGACCAGTGGTAGCCCCGCGCCACCGCCTGCGCGGGCAGCCCGCGCAGCTCGATGCCCAGCGGCTTGGACACGGCGTCCTTGCCGCCCAGGTCCACGACGAGCCCCAGGTCCTTGTGCACGTAGTCCTCCAGCGGCTGACCGCGCAGCGAGGCGATCAGGTTGTCCGCCAGGGCCTTGCCCTGCCGCATCGCGTGCTGGGCGGTGGGCGGGCAGATCGCCCCGTCGCCCTGGGCCAGGTCGGGGACGGCGGCCGCGTCACCGGCCGCGAACACCCCGTCGGAACCGGGCAGCGAGAACTGCGGGGTGACGGCGAGCCGGCCGCGTACCGTCTCCGCGCCCAGCGTCCCGATCAGCGGACTGGCGGCCACTCCGGCGGTCCAGATCAGCGTCCGGCAGGGCAGCACCCGGCCGTCCGTGAACGTGACCTCCTCCGGCCCCGCCTTGTCGATCGAGACGCCGAGCGACACCTCGATGTTCCGCTTGCGGAGCACGTCCAGGGCGGCCGACCCCAGCTTGTCGCCCAGCTCCGGCATCAGCTTGGGCGCGATGTCGATCAGATGCCACTTGATCAGGCGGGGGTCCAGCCGCGGATAGTGCTTCACCGCGTTGGTGGTGAGCCGCTGGAGGCAGGCCGCCGTCTCCGTACCGGCGTAACCGCCGCCGACCACCACGAACTGGAGCCGGGACGCCCGTTCGGCCTCGTCCTGGCTGGCGTCCGCCAGATCGAGCTGGGCGATGACGTGGTCCCGGACGTAGGCGGCCTCGGCCAGGGTCTTCATCCCCCGGGCGTTGTCCAGCAGCCCGGGGATGTCGAAGGTCCGGGTGACGCTGCCGGCCGCCAGCACGATGTAGTCGTACGGCTCGTTCACGATCTCGTCCGTGATCTTCCGGATCACACAGACCTTCGCCTGCGGGTCCACGCCGATCGCCCCGCCCGGCACGATCCTGGTCCGGTGGCGGCGGCTGCGGCGCAACGACACCGCGACGGACTGGGGCGTGAGCACCCCGGAGGCCACCTGCGGGAGCAGCGGCAGGTACAGCTGGTAGGAGAACGGTGTGACGAGCGTGATCCGGGCCTCTCCCGGAGCGAGCCTGCGCTCCAGGCGGCGTACGCACTCGACGCCTGCGAATCCGGCGCCGACGACAAGAATCCTGGGTGGTGCCACGGTCTGCGTCCCTTCTCGGGCTTGCGTGGTTCTGCGCTCGCCTGCCCCGTTTACCGGGTGATTCACTTCTCATCCTCACCGGGCGTCCCGGCATCCGCCTCCTGACGGGGGTGAAACGGGGGCCGGTCCCAGGGGCGGGGCCACCGCGAGCCCCCTCAGCCAGTGCGCGCCCTCGTCGCCCCGGCGCGCTTTCCGGAGCGCGGGGCCGCCCGGTGCTCCGGCGTGCTCCGCCCCTGGGAGAACCGGAGTTCGGCCGCCCGGCCCTGTGCGAGGATGCCGGGGTGACCACCCAGCCCCCCTCGCCCGTGGCCGACGTCCCGCCCCCGGCCGGCGGCCCGCCCCGCGACCCCGGGCCGGGGCCCCGTGCGGCGGCGGCCCTCGTCTTCGGGGCGTCGGCCGCGGTCCTGGTGGTCGAGATCGTCGCCCTGCGGTTGCTGGCCCCGTACCTGGGTCTCACGCTGGAGACCAGCACGATGGTGATCGGCATCGCCCTCACCGCCATCGCGCTGGGCTCCTGGCTGGGCGGGCGCGTCGCGGACCAGGTCGACCCCCGCCCGCTCATCGCCCCGGCGCTCGGGGTGTCGGGGGTGGTCGTCGCGCTCACCCCGCTCCTGCTGCGCACCACCGCCCAGTGGTCACCGGCGCTGCTCCTGCTGGTCGCGTCGGCCACCCTGCTGGTTCCCGGCGCGCTGCTCTCCGCGGTGACCCCGTTCGTGACGAAGCTGCGGCTCACCACCCTCGCCGAGACCGGGACGGTGGTGGGCCGGCTGTCGGGCGTGGGCACCCTCGGAGCCATCGTCGGCACCGTCCTCACCGGATTCGTGCTGGTCTCCCGGCTGCCCGTCAGCACCATCCTGATCGGCCTCGGAACGCTGCTGGTCCTCGCCGCCGCCCTGGCCGGACGGTGGGCCCGCCGCTCCCGCCGCGCGGTGGCCGCGGCGCTCGCGACCGTCGTCGCGGGTGCGCTCGCCACCGGGTTCGCGCCCGGCGGCTGCGACGCGGAGACCCGGTACCACTGCGCCCGCGTCGTCGCCGACCCCGACCGCGCCACCGGCCGCACGCTGATCCTGGACGGCCTGCGCCACTCCTACGTCGACACCGAGGACCCGACCCACCTGGAGTTCGCCTACGTACGGGCCATCGCCTCCGTGGTGGACACCGCCTTCCCCGAGGGCGAGCCGCTGACCGCCCACCACATCGGGGGCGGCGGCCTCACCCTCCCCCGCTACCTCGCCGCCGTACGCCCCGGCACCCGCAGCCTCGTCTCCGAGATCGACGCCGGAGTCGTCCGTGCCGACCGGGAGCTGCTCGGCCTGGGCCCCGCGGCCGGCTCCGGCATCGACGTGCGCGTGGAGGACGGCCGGCTGGGTCTGCGGCGGCTGGAGGCGGACAGCCACGACCTGGTGGTCGGCGACGCGTTCGGGGGCGTCAGCGTGCCGTGGCACCTCACGACCTCCCAGGCGCTCGGGGACGTACGCCGGGTGCTCGACGCGGACGGCCTGTACGTCGCCAACCTCATCGACCACGGCGCCCTCGCCTTCGCCCGCGCCGAGGTCGCCACCCTCGCCGCCACCTTCCCCCACGTCGCGCTGGTCGGGAGGGCGGCGGACATCGGCCTGGACCCGACCGCGTCCACCGTGGGCGGCAACCTGGTGGTGGTCGCCTCGCGGCGGCCGATCGACGTCCCCGCCGTCCAGCGGGCCCTGGACGCCCGGGGCGTGGGGTGGCGGATCGCCACCGGAGCGGCCCTCACCGCCTGGACGGGGAACGCCCGGGTCCTCACCGACGACCACGCGCCCGTCGACCAGCTCCTCCAGCCCGGCCGCACCCCGACGGCCCGGTGAGCCCGGACGGCTCCCCACGGCCCCGGTGGACCCGGGCGGCGCCGGTGGTCCCGGGCGCCCCGGGGCGGACCCCCGGGGCGCCCGTCCGGTCCCTCACCCGTGCCAGGACCGCCACAGGGACGCGTACGCGCCGTCCGCCGCCACCAGCTCGTCATGGCTGCCCAGCTCGCTGATCCGGCCGTCCTCCACCACCGCGATCACATCCGCGTCATGCGCGGTGTGCAGGCGGTGCGCGATGGCCACGACCGTCCGTCCCTCCAGCACCCGGGCCAGCGAACGCTCCAGGTGACGGGCGGCCCGCGGGTCCAGCAGCGAGGTCGCCTCGTCCAGCACCAGCGTGTGCGGATCGGCCAGCACCAGGCGGGCCAGCGCGATCTGCTGGGCCTGCGCCGGGGTCAGCGCGAACCCGCCCGACCCGACCTCCGTGTCCAGCTCCTTCTCCAGGGCCCTCGCCCAGCCGTCCGCGTCGACCGCCGCCAGCGACGCCCACAGCTCCGCGTCCCCGGCGTCGTTCCGGGCCAGCAGCAGGTTGTCCCGCAGGGTGCCGACGAAGACGTGGTGCTCCTGGTTGACCAGCGCCACATGCTTCCGGACCCGCTCGGCCCGCATGCGCGACAACTCCGCCCCGCCGAGCGTCACCTCGCCGGTGCGTGGGGCGTAGATCCCCGCCAGCAGCCGTCCCAGGGTGGACTTGCCCGCGCCGGAGGGGCCCACCAGGGCGAGCCGGGTGCCCGGGGCGACGTCGAGGGAGACCCGGTGCAGGACGTCGACGCCCTCCCGGTACCCGAAGCGGACCCCGTCCGCCCGTACGTCCCGGCCGTCCGGGGCGGTCCCGGCGTCGCCCGCGTCCGGCTCGATCTCCCGGACGCCGACCAACCGGGCCAACGACACCTGGGCGACCTGGAGCTCGTCGTACCAGCGCAGGATCAGACCGATCGGGTCGACCATCATCTGGGCCAGCAGCGCCCCCGTCGTCAGCTGCCCGACCGTGATCCACCCCTCCAGTACGAACCAGCCGCCGAGCAGCAGGACCGCGCCGAGGATCGTCACGTACGTCGCGTTGATGACGGGGAAGAGCACCGAGCGCAGGTACAGCGTGTACCGTTCCCACGCCGTCCACTCCGTGATCCGCCGGTCCGACAGCGCCACGCGGCGACCGCCCAGGCGGTGCGCCTCCACAGTCCGCCCGGCGTCCACGGTCTCCGCCAGCACCGCGGCGACGGCGGCGTAACCGGCGGCCTCCGAGCGGTACGCCGAGGGGGCCCGGCGGAAGTACCAGCGGCAGCCCGCGATCAGCACCGGCAGCGCGATCAGCACCGCCAGCGCCAGCGGGGGAGCGGTCACCGTCAGCGCGCCCAGCAGCAGACCGGCCCAGACGACACCGATCGCCAGCTGCGGCACGGCCTCGCGCATCGCGTTCGCCAACCGGTCGATGTCCGTGGTGATCCGGGAGAGCAGATCGCCCGTCCCGGCCCGCTCCAGGACTCCGGGCGGCAGCCCCACGGACCGTACGAGGAAGTCCTCGCGCAGGTCCGCCAGCATCTCCTCGCCCAGCATCGCGCCGCGCACCCGCATGGAGCGGGTGAACACGACCTGGACGACCAGCGCGAGGGCGAAGATCGCCGCCGTACGCTCCAGACGCAGGTCGGCGACTCCGTCCGAGAGGCCTTCCACCAGCCCGCCCAGCAGATACGGGCCGGTGATCGAGGCGATCACCGCCACCGCGTTGACCGCGATCAGGATCGCGAACGCCTTGCGGTGGCGGCGCAGCAGACTCCGTACGTAGCTCCGCACGGTCGTCGGCGTGCCCACGGGCAGCGTCGTCGCCGACTCCGGGGCCGCGGGGTCGTACGCCGGGGGTGCGACGCCGATCATGCCCTCTCCTCGATTTCCTGGATGCTCTTCATGGCGGGGACCTCGACGGCGTCGTCCACCGCGTTCGCGACGGCCGCCTCCTCGTCGGTCTCCCGGGTGACGACCGCCCGGTAGCGCGGCTCGGTGCGCAGCAGGTCGCGGTGGTCGCCCACGGCCACCACGGTCCCCTCGTGGACGAGGACCACCCGGTCGGCGGCGTCGAGCAGCAGCGGCGACGAGGCGAACGCCACCGTCGTACGCCCCCGGCGCAGCGTCGCGATCCCGGCGGCCACCCGCGCCTCGGTGTGCGAGTCGACCGCCGAGGTCGGCTCGTCCAGCACCAGCGCCTCCGGGTCGGCGACCAGCGACCGAGCCAGCGCCAGGCGTTGGCGCTGGCCGCCGGAGAGGGACCGGCCGCGCTCGGTGATCCGGGTCCGCATCGGGTCGCCGTCGTTGTCCGGCGACGCCTGCGCCAAGGCGCTCAGCACATCACCGCACTGGGCCGCCTCCAGCGCCGCGTCCGCGGTGACCAGTCCGGAGGAGGGCACGTCCAGCAGCTCCCGGAGCGTGCCGGACAGCAGCACCGGGTCCTTGTCCTGGACCAGTACGGCGGCCCGCGCGGCGTCCAGCGGGAGTTCGTCCAGGGCGACCGCCCCGAGCAGCACGGACGGGAGGTCCGCCGCGTCCTTCTTCGGGTGCGCGGCCCCGTCCTCGGCGTCCTCGGTCCCGGTGGTCTTCGCCTGCGCGTCCTCGCCGGGCTCGGCGTGCCCGCCCAGCCGTTCGGCCAGCCGCCCCGCCTCGTCCGGGTCGCCGCAGACGACGGCGGTGAACTGTCCTCGGGGGGCCATCAGGCCGGTCACCGGGTCGTAGAGGTCGCCCGCCGGGACCACCCCCTCGACGGTGGCCTCCCGGTCGCTGCGGCGCAGCGACAGCACCCGCACCGCGCGCTGGGCGGACGGCCGCGAGAAGGAGTACGCCATGGCGATCTCCTCGAAGTGGCGCAGCGGGAACAGCATCAGGGTGGCAGCGCTGTAGACGGTGACGAGCTGGCCGACGCCGATGCGGCCGTCCTGGGCGAGCGTCGCCCCGTACCAGACCAGGGAGATCAGCAGAACGCCCGGCAGCAGTACCTGCACCGCCGAGATCAGCGCCCACATCCTGGCACTGCGCACGGCCGCCCTGCGGACCTCCTGGGAGGCGCGGCGGTAGCGGCCGAGGAACAGCTCCTCGCCGCCGATCCCGCGCAGCACGCGCAGCCCGGCGACCGTGTCCGAAGCCAGCTCGGTGGCCTTGCCCGCCTTCTCGCGCTGCTCGTCGGCGCGCCGGGTGGCGGGCGGCAGCAGCGGCAGTACGGCCAGGGCGAGCACCGGCATGGCGAGCGCCACCAGCAGGCCGAGGGAGGGGAGGTAGAGGACCAGCCCGACGCAGATCACCACGAGGGCGGTGGCCGCCGCCGCGAAGCGCGACAGCGCCTCGACGAACCAGCCGATCTTCTCCACGTCGCCGGTCGAGACGGCGACGACCTCGCCGGCGGCGACCCGCCGGGTCAGCGCCGAACCCAGCTCGGCGGTCTTGCGGGCGAGGAGCTGCTGGACACGGGCGGCGGCGGTGATCCAGTTGGTCACGGCGGTGCGGTGGAGCATGGTGTCGCCGAGGGCGATCAGCAGGCCGAGGACGACGATGAGGCCGCCGGCCAGGGCGAGCCGCCCCCCGGAGCGGTCGACGACGGCCTGCACGGCGAGGCCCACGGTGACCGGGAGACCGGCGATGCCCAACTGGTGCAGCAGCCCCCAGCCGAGGGCCTTCAGCTGGCCTCCGAGCTGGTTGCGCCCGAGCCAGTAGAGGAAGCGGGGGCCTGAACGGACATCGGGGTCGCCGGGATCCGAATACGGAAGGTCGCGAATCTGCATGACGTCCCAGGGCTCGTGAAGCGGAGATCCTGGCGGACCTCGAAGAACGGGGTGACGTGCAAGGTTCTCTGTCCGTCCCGGCCCGGGGCAACCGGTTTTCCGGCCCTCTCCGCCTCCTGCGGGGCCCCGCGCCCGCCCGGCGCGGGGCCCCGGGACCTCACTCCCCGGGCTTCTCCGAGTCCACCCCGGAGCGGGCCTTCCTCCACTCGCCCCGGGTGAAGTCCGGGATCGGCAGCGGTGCGCCCTTGGCCTTGATGGAGAGGTGGCTCAGCGGCACGGGGGCCGTCCAGGTCGCCGCGTCGTACACGTCGAAGTCGGGGACCAGGCCGAGTTGCATGCACTGCATCAGCCGGAAGATCATCAGGTAGTCCATGCCGCCGTGGCCGCCGGGCGGGTTCGCGTGCTCCTTCCAGAGCCAGTGGTCCCACTCGGCGTACTTCTTGAAGTCGTCCCACTGGTGGTTGGTGTTGGCGGGCTCCAGGTAGATCCGGGCGGGGTAGTCCTCGAACACGCCCCGGGTACCGCCGAGGCTGTTGATACGGGAGTAGGGGTGCGGGGTGGACACGTCGTGCTCCAGCCGGATCACCCGGCCCTTGGCCGTCTGGACCAGGCTGATCGTCCGGTCGGCCCCGATGTACGACTCCTTCCAGCTCGGGTCGCCGGGCGGCATGTGCTCCTTGCGGTACTCGGCGAGCCCCAGGGCGGGTGTGCCGATGCTGGTGATGCTCACGGCCCGGTCGCCCCGGTTGACGTCCATGTAGTTGGCGACCGGCCCGAACCCGTGGTTGGGGTAGAGGTCACCGCGCAGCCGGGTGTGCCACAGCCGCCGCCAGGGCCCCTCGTAGTAGTCGGGATCGAACATCAGCTCGCGCAGGTCGTGGTTGTACGCCCCCGCGCCGTGCAGCAGATCGCCGAAGAGACCGGCGTGCGCCATGCGCAGCACCCGCATCTCGTTCTTGCCGTAGCAGCAGTTCTCCAGCTGCATGCAGTGCCGGCGGGTGCGCTCGGAGAGGTCCACCAGCTCCCAGAGCTCGTCCAGGCGCATCGCGATCGGGCACTCGACGCCGACGTGCTTGCCGTTCAGCATCGCCGCCTTCGCCATCGGGAAGTGCAGCTCCCACGGGGTCGCCACATAGACGAAGTCGAGGTCCCCGCGCTTGCAGAGGTTCTCGTAGTCGTCCTCGCCCTTGGCGTAGACGGCGGGCGCGGGCTGCCCGGCGGCCGTCACCTTCGCGGCGGCCCTCTCCGCCTTGTCCCGGACCGGGTCGCAGACCGCCTTCACCTGGACGCCCGGAAGGGCGAGGAACAGGTCGATCATGCTGCCGCCCCGGTTGCCGAGGCCCACGATGCCGACCCGGACCGTGGACCGCTTCTCGAAGCGGACGCCCGCCATCGTGCGGCCCTTCCGGGCGGGAGCGGCGGCGGCCGCCGCCGCGACGGACGCGGGCTCCGAGGCGGCCGTCCCCGCCGCCGACGCGGTGCCCGTGCCCAGTGCGCCGAGGCCGAGCCCGGCCCCGGCCACGCCCGCCGTGGTCCACAGCACCGAACGGCGGCTGGGGTCCTGCCGCTTCACCTCGTCGGCCGAGCCGCTGTGCGGGGGCATGTCCTGCGGTTCCGGTGCGGGCCGGGCGTCGTCGTTCATCGAGCCTCCAGGTGGGGTTGGGGGTTCAGACGTGCGCGAGCGCGTCCGGTCCCCCGTACGCCGGAAGCGGGGGGACCGGGTCTCGGTAAGGACCTTGGGGGCTGAGGCTGATGGTGCGCAAGGGAGGAATTTGGACTCTCGTCCTCAAACCTTGGACTTTCCTCGCCGCATGGCGAAAACCCCGACCGGTTCAACCAGTCGGGGTCCTTGGGCGCTCATCTGGGCACGTCGGCGGGGGTGCCGACGGCTGCGGTCAGGGGGTCACCGGACGGTCGGCCGGGTGGCGTGCTCCAGCTCGATCAGCGCCGAGCGGTAGGGGTGGCCGGTGGCCCGCTCCATGCCGATCTCGCACATCCGGTTCGCCGACAGGTAGGCCCCGTAGGGGCGGCGGTCCACCTCGGCCGCCTCATCGGCGGTCGCCGAGTCGGTCAACTCCTTGTGGAGCATGCCCCGGTCACCCGCGAAGGCGCAGCACCCGGCCCCGTCCGGCACCACTACCTCGTCGGCGCACGCCTCCGTCACCGCACGCAACTGCCCCACGTCGCCCAGGTGTTCCATCGAGCACGTCGGGTGCACGACCGCCGACGCGACGGTACGGAACACCGTCAGCTCCGGCAGCAGCTCCTCGGCAGCCCACTCCAGCGAGTCCACGACGGTCAGTTCGCGGTGCAGGGCCCGGTTGGCCTCGGTGAGGTAGGGCACCACCTCGTCGGCGATGCCGAGCGTGCAGGAGGACGCGTCCACGACCAGCGGCAGCCTCCCGCCGGCCGTCCACCCCCAGGCGGCCTCCACGATGCGGTTCGCCATGATCCTGTTGCCGGCGTCGTACCCCTTGGAGTGCCAGATGGTCGCACAGCACGTCCCCGCCACGTCCTCGGGGATCCACACCGGCTTCCCGGCCCGCGCGGAGACGGCGACCACCGCCTCGGCCAGGGAGAGCCGGGCGCCGCCGTCACCGCCGTCCAGACCGGCGAAGATGCGGTTGACGCAGGCCGGGTAGTAGACCGCGCTCGCCCCGGCCCGGGAGGTGGGCGGCAGCCGGCGGGCCGCCGCCCCCGGGATCTGCGGCAGCCACTCCGGTACGAGGTCGGGGCGGACGGCCTTGCGGACGAGCCGCGTCACCGCTTGGAGCGGGGCGTCGCCGACCCGCTTCCCCAGCGTGCCGGCGACGGCGACGGCGAGCCGCGCGGACGCCTCCACCGCGCGGAAGTTCCGTGCCGTCAGCGCGGCGACATGCTCCTCGCGCGGTGTGTGCCTGCGGTGCCGGAAGCCCTTCATCATCGCCCCGGTGTCGATGCCGACCGGGCAGGCGAGTCTGCAGGTGGAGTCCCCGGCGCAGGTGTCCACGGCGTCGTAGCCGTACGCGTCCAGGAGACCGGACTCCACCGGCGACCCGTCGGCCTGGCGCATCATCTCCCGGCGCAGCACGATCCGTTGGCGCGGAGTGGTCGTCAGGTCCTTGCTGGGGCAGGTCGGTTCGCAGAAACCGCACTCGATGCACGGGTCGGCGACCGCCTCCACCTTCGGAATGGTCTTGAGCCCCCGTAGATGGGCGCGCGGGTCGCGGTCCAGGACGATGCGCGGTGCGAGCACCCCGGCCGGATCGAGGATCTGCTTCGTCCGCCACATCAGTTCGGTGGCGCGCGGCCCCCACTCCCGCTCCAGGAACGGCGCGATGTTGCGGCCGGTGGCGTGCTCCGCCTTGAGCGACCCGTCGAACCGGTCCACCACCAGGGCGCAGAACTCCTGCATGAACGCGTCGTACCGCGCCACGTCGTCCGGCTTCGCGGCGTCGAACGCCAGCAGGAAGTGGAGGTTGCCGTGCGCGGCGTGACCGGCCACGGCGGCGTCGAAGCCGTGGCGCGACTGGAGCTCCAGCAGCGCCTCGCAGGCGTCCGCCAGCCGCGCGGGCGGTACCGCGAAGTCCTCCGTGATCAGGGTGGTGCCCGAGAGGCGGGAGCCGCCGACCGCCGTGACGAACGCCTTGCGGGCCTTCCAGTACCCGGCGATCGTCCCGGCGTCGCGGGTGAACGCGTTGGTCACCGACGCGGCCGGGCGGACCAGGTCCAGCCCGGCCACGACCACGTCGGCGGCTCGCTCGTGCGCCTCCTGGGCCGCCTCGTCGGCCGCCCGGAACTCCACCAGCAGCGCGGTCGTCTCCCGGGGCAGGGCCGCCCAGTCCGCCGGAACGCCCGGCACGCTGACGGAGGCGCGCAGGGTGTTGCCGTCCATCAGCTCCACCGCGATGGCCCCCGCCTCGTTGAACCGGGGCACGGCGGTCGCGGCGGCGGTGAGGGAGGGGAAGAAGAGCAGGGCGCTGGAGACCCGCCGTTCCAGCGGCAGGGTGTCGAAGACGGTCTCGGCGATGAAGCCGAAGGTGCCCTCGGAGCCGACCATCAGCCCCCGCAGGATCTGCACCGGGGTCGCCCCGTCGAGGAAGGCGTCCAGGCGGTAGCCGTTGGTGTTCTTGATCGTGTACTTGGCGCGGATCCGGGCGGCCAGCTCCGCGTCCGCCTCGATCTCCGCCTTCACCTCCATCAGCGCCGCGCACAGCTCCGGCTCGGCGCGGGCCAGCTCCGCGTCGGCGGCCGGGTCGGCGGTGTCGACGACCGTGCCGCTCGGCAGGACGAAGGTGAGCGAGGCGAGCGTCCGGTAGGAGTTGCGGGTGGTGCCGGCCGTCATGCCGGAGGCGTTGTTGGCGACGACGCCCCCGACGGTGCAGGCGATGGCGCTGGCGGGGTCGGGGCCCAGCAGCCTGCCGTACCGGGCGAGGGCGGTGTTGGCCCGCAGCACCGTCGTCCCCGGTCGGATGCGGGCCCGCGCCCCGCCGTCCAGCACCTCGACCCCGCTCCAGTGGCGGCGTACGTCGACGAGGATGTCCTCTCCCTGAGCCTGGCCGTTGAGGCTGGTGCCCGCCGCCCGGAAGACCACGGCGCGGCCCTTGCCGTGGGCGTACGACAGGATGGCGGAGACGTCGTCGAGGTCCTCGGGGAGCAGCACGACCCTGGGGAGGAAGCGGTACGGGCTGGCGTCCGAGGCGTACCGCACGAGGTCGGAGATCTTCCAGAGCACCTTCTCCGCGCCGAGCAGCGCCGTCAGCTCGCTCCGCAACGGCTCCGGGGTGCCGCCGGCGCTGCCGTCGGCGACCCGGTCGGGGGCGGGCTCCCGGGGCGTTCCCGGCCGCAGGGCTTCCGGATCGGGCTCCAGCAGCGGCATGTGATCGCCTTCCCTCGGTGCGGTGCGGTGCGGTGCGGTGCGGTGCGGTGCGGTGCGGTGCTCGGCGGTGGCGGCGGCCCGGCACGGCGCTCAGCAGTGGCGCTCCGGCATCCCGTCCACCAGCGCGGACAGCAGGCCGCCGAGCACCTCGCGCTGATCGGCGGACAGCGGAGCCAGGATCTCCTCTGCGGCGGCCCGGCGCGCGCTGCGCAGCGACCGCAGGGTGGCGCGCCCCTCGTCCGTGATCTCGACGCGGACGACCCGGCGGCTGGCGGGGTCCGGGGCGCGGCGCACCCGGCCGCTCGCCTCCAGGGCGTCCACCAGCGTCGTCACGGCGCGCGGTACGACGTCCAGCCGCCGGGCGAGATCGGCCATCCGGGGGGCCGCGTCGTAACTCGCCACCGTCCGCAACAGCCGGAACTGGGCCGGGGTGATGTCGATCGGCTCCAGCTGGCGGCTCTGGATGCGGTGCAGCCGACGGGTCAGGCGCAGCAACTGCTCGGCGAGCATCCCGTCGGTGTCCGGGGAGCCGGAGTCGCCGCCGTCGCCGGGGCCGCCGGGGGAGCGATCCGGCCCGGGGGCGGGTGAGCCGGGCGGACCGGAGGAATCTGGGGCGTCCATACGGGAACCATAGCAGGACTTCGTTCATTGTGAGTACAGGTAACAATGAGCTAGACTCTCGATGCGGGGGCCGACCCCGGTCCGTTCGGCCTCCGGCCCCCCGGGCGGTCGCTCCGGCTGTTCCGGCCTGGGTCCGCCAGGCCCCGCCCCACGCCCCACGAAGGAGCCCATGAAACCCGACACCCCCTCCTGGACGCCCCCGCCCGACGCCCGCGCCGTCGCCGACCGGAAGCCGGGCGAGGTGCGCCGCATCCTGCGCCTCTTCCACCCCTACCGGGGCCGCCTGGCCCTCGTCGGCCTGCTGGTCGGCGCGTCCTCCCTGGTCTCGGTCGCCTCCCCCTTCCTGCTGCGCGAGATCCTGGACACCGCCATCCCGCAGGGGCGCACGGGGCTGCTGACGCTGCTCGCGCTCGGCATGATCCTCACCGCCGTGATGACCAGCGTCTTCGGTGTGCTCCAGACCCTGATCTCGACCACCGTCGGCCAGCGCGTCATGCACGACCTGCGCACCGCCGTCTACGACCGGCTCCAGCGGATGTCGCTCGCCTTCTTCACCCGCACCCGCACGGGCGAGGTCCAGTCCCGCATCGCCAACGACATCGGCGGCATGCAGGCGACGGTCACCTCCACCGCGACCTCGCTGGTCTCCAACCTCACGGCCGTCGTCGCCACCGTCGTCGCCATGCTCGCCCTCGACTGGCGGCTCACGGTCGTCTCGCTGCTCCTGTTGCCGGTCTTCGTCGCGATCAGCCGCCGGGTCGGCCGGGAGCGCAAGAAGATCACCACCCAGCGCCAGAAGCAGATGGCCGCCATGGCCGCCACGGTCACCGAGTCCCTCTCGGTCAGCGGCATCCTCCTCGGCCGCACCATGGGCCGCTCCGACTCCCTCACCCGGGGCTTCGCCGAGGAGTCCGAGCGCCTGGTCGACCTGGAAGTGCGCTCCAACATGGCCGGCCGCTGGCGGATGTCCACGATCGGCATCGTCATGGCCGCCATGCCCGCCGTCATCTACTGGGCGGCCGGGCTCACCTTCGCCTCCGGGGCCGCCACCGTCTCCATCGGCACCCTGGTCGCCTTCGTCACCCTTCAGCAGGGGCTGTTCCGACCGGCGGTCAGCCTCCTCTCCACCGGCGTGCAGATGCAGACCTCCCTCGCCCTCTTCCAGCGCATCTTCGAATACCTCGACCTCCCGGTGGACATCACCGAGCCGGAACACCCGGTCCGCCTGGAGAAGATCCGCGGCGAGGTCGCCTTCGAGGGCGTCGACTTCAGCTACGACGAGAAGAACGGTCCGACGCTGACCGGCATCGACCTGGCCGTCCCCGCGGGCAGCGGTCTCGCGGTCGTCGGCTCGACCGGCTCCGGCAAGTCCACCCTGAGCCACCTCGTGCCCCGGCTGTACGACGTCACCGGCGGCCGTGTCACGCTCGACGGGGTCGACGTCCGCGACCTGGACTTCGACACCCTGGCCCGGGCGGTCGGCGTCGTCTCCCAGGAGACCTACCTTTTCCACGCCTCGGTCGCCGACAACCTCCGCTTCGCGAAGCCCGACGCCACCGCCGAGGAGATCGAGACCGCGGCCCGAGCCGCGCAGATCCACGACCACATCGCCTCCCTGCCCGACGGCTACGACACGCTGGTCGGTGAGAGGGGTCACCGCTTCTCCGGCGGAGAGAAGCAGCGCCTCGCCATCGCCCGCACCATCCTGCGCGACCCCCCGGTGCTGATCCTCGACGAGGCCACCAGCGCGCTCGACACCCGTACGGAACAGGCCGTGCAGGAGGCGATCGACGCCCTGTCCGCCGGACGGACCACGCTCACCATCGCGCACCGCCTGTCCACCGTCCGCGACGCGGACCAGATCGTCGTCCTGGAGGACGGCCGGATCGCCGAACGCGGTACGCACGAGGAGTTGCTCGCCCGCGGGGGCCGCTACGCCGCGCTGATCCGCCGCGACTCCCGCCCCGCCCCGGCTCCGGCCCCCTGACGGCTCCCGGCGGGGGCCCGCGACCCCCGGCCCGAAGGTGTGAACGCCCCCCGGGCAGGGGGCAAGGCGCGACTACGGCATGATCGCCGCGCATGAGAGCTCTTCTCGGGGTGGAACTCCCCGGCTACCGGACCGTGGACGCCGACGCCTGGCTGAACGACCACGGCGACGTCCTGTCGCTGCACTTCTTCGACCTGCCGCCGGACCTGCCGGCCGCTCTGGACGACGGCCCCGCCCTGCGCCACCGGCTCACCCACTTCACCGCGCGGGCCGGCGGGGGCCTCGTCGAGGCGTCGGTGAAGCCCCTGGACGGGCTGCCCGCCCTGCGCCAGATACTCAAACTGCCGCTGCCCGACCGGGCCGGTGGACAGGTGTTCATCGGCAGTTTCACCGTGCCCCGCGCCGGATGCAGCACCGTGGTGAAGATCCAGGCCGCGGAGCGGGGGACGACCGGTGCGCGGGAAGCCGTGGTGATGGCCAAGCTCGGCCCCGGCCGGTACTTCCGCCCGCACCCCTACGCCCCCGAGGTCCAGGGCGGGCTGCCCTTCCACGCGGCGGACCACGCCCGGTGGGACGCGGACTTCCCGGACCACCCGCTCACCCGGGTCCGCCGGACGCTCGACACCCTCGCGGCGGCCGTGACGGTCGCCCCCGGGTTCGCCGCTCTGCCGCCCTTCACCGGCCCGGCCGCACCCCCCGGCTGACCCGGCCGGGCCCGCGGGCGTCCGGCACGCGCCCCCCGTCCCGCCCGCCCGCACACACGGCGGCGCCGCCGCTCCCGGGGACGGGGAGCGGCGGCGCCGGGTGGAGCAATGGTCAGACGAGCCAACCCACGAAGTGGACGACGCCGGCCAGCAGGTTGGTCAGGAAGTTCATCTGGTTCTTTCTCCTTGTGCGTGGTGCATCTGTGGGACTGCGCAGTAGCGGTCTGCAGCCCGTTGACTGCGCTCTGCAATCATCACGCCCCGGACGGGTGACGGGCAATGAATCCGCTGACGATCACGCGTTCCAGCGAACACTCGATCCCTTGTTCGCATGTTCCGGTGTTCGTGTGTTCCGGAGGGGTCGCTACGGCGTTCGTGTCGCCCGGCCCGACGCCGTGGCCGGGCTACCGGTGACGGCTCCCGCCCCGGGTTAACGTGCCCGCATGGTGAACGAGTCCCCGGACGCCCGCCCCCGCCGCCGACTCCGCCCGACCCGCCGCGGGAAGATCGTCCTGGCCGTCGGCGTGCTCCTCCTCGTGTCGGCCGCCGTACTGATCCCGCTGGCCCTGCTCGGACCGGACGAGCACCGCAAGGAGAAGGACCAGCCGCACAAGACCCTGCTGATTCCCGAGGGCCGCCGCGCATCGGAGGTGTACGCGTCCGTCGACCGGGCGCTCGGCCTCACGTCCGGCACCACCCGGAAGGCCGCCTCCACGGTGGATCTGAAGCTGCCGCCCCAGGCCGAGGGCAACCCCGAGGGCTACCTCTTCCCGGCCACGTATCCGCTCGACGACGGGGCCGAGCCCGCCGGCCTGCTGCGCTACATGGCCGACACCGCCCGCAACCACTTCGGGGCGAGCCATGTCACGGCCGGGGCCCGGCGCAACAACGTCTCCGTCTACGACACGGTCACCATCGCCAGCATCGTCCAGGCCGAGGCCGATACCGCCTCCGACATGGGCAAGGTGGCCCGGGTCGTCTACAACCGGCTGCTCAAGGACATGCCGTTGCAGATGGACTCCACCATCAACTACGCCCTGAAGCGCTCCACCCTGGACACGACGACCGCCGACACCCGGCTGGACAGCCCGTACAACAGCTACCGGGTCAAGGGCCTGCCGCCGACCCCCATCGGCAATCCGGGGGAGGAGGCGCTGCGCGCGGCGGTCAGCCCCACGCCCGGACCGTGGCTGTACTTCGTCACGGTCCGCCCCGGAGACACCCGGTTCACCGACGACTACGCCGAACAGCAGAGGAACGTGGAGGAGTTCAACCGCGGTCGGGCCGGCGCCCAGAGCTGACGGGCTCCAGAGCGGGATCGGCCCAGTGCCGCGCCCTTCCCCGGGCGGCGAAGCTCAGCCTCCCGGCGCCGCGGCCGCTCCCGCCATCCGCTCCGTCCGTCCACCGCCGGCCTCCGCGAGCAGCCGCGTCACGGACCGGACGGCCGTGCGGCCCGCGCGGTTGGCACCGATGGTGCTGGCGGAGGGGCCGTACCCGACGAGGTGGACGCGCCGGTCGCGTACGGCACGGGTCTCCTCGACCCGGATACCGCCCCCCGGCTCGCGCAACTTGAGCGGCGCGAGGTGGTCCACGGCGGGCCGGAAGCCGGTCGCCCACAGGATCACGTCCGCCTCCACGGTCCGGCCGTCGTCCCAGACCGCACCGGTCGGCGTGATCCGGTCGAACATCGGCATCCGGTCCAGCACCCCCTGCTCCCCGGCCCGGCGCACCGCCTCGGTCACCGGCAGCCCGGTCACGCTGACCACGCTCCGCGGCGGCAGCCCCTTGCGCACCCGCTCCTCCACCATCGCCACGGCCTGCCGCCCCCACTCCTCGGTGAACGGCCCCTCGCGGAAGACGGGTTCGCTGCGGGTCACCCAGAAGGTGGCGGCCGCCAACCCGGCGATCTCCATCAGATGCTGCGTACCGGACGCGCCGCCCCCGACCACGATGACGCGCCGTCCCGCGAACTCCTCCGGCCCCGGATAGTCCACCGTGTGCAACTGCCGCCCCCGGAACGTCTCCTGGCCGGGGTAGCGCGGCCAGAACGGCCGGTCCCAGGTGCCGGTCGCGTTGATCAGGGCACGCGGGGCGTACACCCCCTCCGAGGTCTCCACCAGCAGCCGTCCGCCGCTGCCCTCCCGTACGGCGCCGACCTCCACGGGCCGGTGGACCCGCAGGTCGAAGCGCTCCTCGTACGCGGCGAAGTACGCGCCGATCACCTCCGAGGAGGGCCGTTCGGGGTCGGCCCCGGTCAGCTCCATGCCGGGCAGCGCGTGCATCCCGTGGACCTTGCCGTACGTCAGCGAGGGCCAGCGGAACTGCCACGCGCCGCCCGGCCGGGGGGCGTGGTCCAGTACGACGAAATCGGCGTCCGGTTCCAGCCCGGCGCGGCGCAGGTGATAGGCGGCGGACAGCCCCGCCTGACCCGCGCCGACCACGGCCACGTCCAGCTCGCGCACCCCAGAAACGTTCACGTTTCTACTAACTCGCCGGGCGGCCGGGATCTTCCCCCACCGCCCGACGAGCGGTACCGCGCGGAGGGAGCAGAGCTGATCGGAAGGCGGCGCTGAACGCGGTCATCCGGTCACGACACGGTCGGCGGTCTCGCGGAACGTGGACGCGTCATGCCACGTGCGAGGGGTGAGGATGGAGGCATGTCCGATTCCTTCAGCACCACGATCCTGACCCTCACCACGGGGACCAGCGAGAGCGTCACCGACCTGACCCGCGCCTGCGAGGAGTTCCTGACCCGCATCGCACCGGGCCGCGACGGCCTCCTCAACGTCTTCGTCCCCCATGCCACGGCCGGCGTCGCCATCCTGGAGACCGGCGCGGGAAGCGACGAGGACCTCCTGTCCGCCCTCCACCACCTGCTCCCCGCCGACGACCGCTGGCAACACCGCCACGGAAGCCCCGGCCACGGCCGGGACCACGTACTCCCCGCCCTGGTACCGCCCCACGCCACCCTGCCGGTCATCGCCGGCCGGTTGGAACTGGGGACCTGGCAGTCGGTCTGCCTGGTGGACACGAACATCTCTAAAGACAACCGTCAGGTTCGTCTGAGCTTCCTCAGCTGACCAAGATCGTTCAGCGGGGGCGTGGCCGCCGATTCTCCGTACGATGCGCGCTCGAACGGAGAGAAGAAATGCGCGGTACGGACCTCAACACGCTCGAACGACCCTACGACGGATGCGGCAAGTGCCTGCTTGGAGTGCGGCGGCTGTCGCGCGTGAAGCTGGCGACGTCTTCACCTGAGCGCCAGCGCGAGAACGTGCTCACGGCAGCCGCCGCTGTCGGGGCCCACATCATCGGCTGGGCGGACGACTGGGAGGTTTCCGGCGCCACGGATCCCGTGACGCGTCCCAGTCTGGGCCCATGGCTCCGTGATGAGAGGGGCCCGTACGACGGCTTGGTCGCGGCAGCGGTGGACCGGCTCGGCCGCAACGTCGTCGACTGCTTGAACACCGGCTACAAGATGCGGGACGAGAAGAAGATGCTCGTCACGTACGGGCACGACGGTGCCTGGAACCTCGACGACCCCGCCGACGAGAACCGCTTCACTATGGAAGCCTGGGGCGCGCAGATGGAACTGCGCGCCATCCAGCGCAGGAACCGTGATACCACCGTCAAGACCCGCGCCGCCGGCCGCCCGAAAGGCAAGCCGTCGTACGGCTTCCAGTACGTCCGGAAGGTGATGGGAGGGAAGATCGACCAGGTCGAACTGCATCCGCATGCCTCGGATGTACTGCGGAACGTCGCCCGCCGCATCCTGGCCGATCCTGACAACGTCACCTGCAGTAGCGAGGCCGCACGTCTCAATCGTGCCGGGGAACTCTCACCTGCGGATCACCTGGCCGTGATGTACGGCAAGCCGGCAGGGGGCCGACCGTGGTCTCCCCAGAGCCTGAAGAACATCCTTCTGTCCGAAGCCACCCTCGGGTACCTGATGCACCGCAACAAGCCCGTCCTCGGCAGGGGGGACGGTCACCCCGTACGGCTCTGCGAGGGGCTGTGGGACCGGGCCACACACGAGGCGCTCAGGAGCGCCATTCTGTCCCGAAAGGCTCCCTGGACCCGCCGATCCAACCGCGAATACCTGTTGACCACGGTCGCCCTGTGCGGGCAGTGCCATACGCGTCTCTACACCCAGACGTCGAAAGACGCCCCCCCGCGCTACACGTGTACGGCGCGGAACAAGGGCTGGCTTCAGGCGCAGCACTGCCGCCCCGCACCGCTCATCAACGCTCATCTTCTTGACGCCTACGTCGAGGAGTGGTTCCTCCGAGAGCTGGGTGACGGCATGATCTACGAGACGGTGTACGACCCGGGCAACGGCATCGCCGAGCGCGTGGCGGAGAACCGGGCCAGCCGTGAGCGGCTGCGAGCCGACCGTGAAGCCGGGCTGTACGACGCCCCGGACGACGCCGTGTGGTTCCGGGACCGGTATGCCGCGCTGGGGCGGGAGCTGGCCGCTCTGGAGGCTGAGCCATGGCGGGCACCTGGCATGGTCCGGCGGCCGACCGGCGAGACGGTCGCCGACCGTTGGTTCCGTGCTGCGGATGTACAGGCTCGAAAGGAAATCCTGATCGACTTCGGCGTACGGGTGACGCTCTTCCCGGCCAGTGCTCCCGTTCGCTGGGTGCCCGGTTTCCTTCACGGTCCCGAACAGGACCCGATGGCCCTGCTTTAGAGGTTGTCCCGTATCTGCTGGCCAGGAGTGAGATGATCTTGCCGTGGCTGGTGTGATCATGGCGTCGGAGCCCTCGTGGATAGGCCCGTTCACCGGGCTGAGCCCTCGGCAGTTCAACAAGCTGATCGCCGCGCTGCGGCGTGAGGGGGCCGATCCGGTCCGCAAGGGCCGACCGTGGTCGTTGCCGTTGGAGGACCGGGTGCTGCTGGTGGCCGCGTACTGGCGCACCAACCTCACCCTGCGTCAACTCGCCCCGCTGTTCGGCGTCTCGAAGTCGGCGGCCGACCGGATCGTCGACCACCTCGGGCCGGCTCTCACCCTCCAGCCCCGGCGGCGGTTCCGCAAGGAGGCCGTGCTCATCGTGGACGGCACGCTGGTCCCCACCCGCGACCGGACCGTGGCCGCCTCCAGCAAGAACTACCGCTACTCCACCAACCACCAGGTCGTCATCGACGCCGACACCCGCCTCGTGGTGGCCGTCGGCAAGCCGCTGCCCGGCAACCGCAACGACTGCCGGGCCTGGCAGGACTCCGGCGCGAAGGCCGCCGTCGGCACCGCCCCCACGGTGATCGCCGACGGCGGCTACCGGGGCACCGGGCTGACCATCCCGCACTACCGTCGGCACAAGGACGAGGAACTACCGGCCCGGAAGGAGGAGCACAACGCCTCCCACCGCAAGGTGCGAGCCCGCGTCGAGCACACCTTCGCCCGCATGAAGAGCTGGAAAATCCTCCGCGACTGCCGCCTCAAGGACGACGGCGTCCACCACGCGATGCTCGGCATCGCCCGCCTCCACAACCTCACCCTCACCGGATGAGAGGCAAACAAGCAGGTCATCCTGCATGCCTCAGATCATTTACGGGACAAACTCTAGCTTGATCTTTAACCTCGGAGTCCGAACGAGTCCTCGTACTTGATCACTCGGATTGGTAACTGCCGTGCGTGCGGGCGGCCTTCGGCTGAGCATGTGATCCGACCAAGGAACACACAACGCTCAGCACGAAGGCCGTGGGGATGAGTCTGTCGCATCATGTTGTCCGGCAGGATCCGTTTGCGGGACTGTCACGCTTCCGGAGTGAGTTCTACTCCTGTCTGACCCGGCGTGCGGACGCGCTGTTCGAACTCGCGGACGCGGTGTTGTGCGCGGACGGGCCGGTCCGGTCGCTGGTGGAGCTGTCGCTGGTCGGTGAACACCGGCGCGGGCACGGCGGGCTCTACGACGCTCTGGCCGCGGGCCGGGTCGATGTGGCCCGGCTGCGGCGGGCCCTGGCCGCGGTGCCGCTGCCGCGGGCGGCGGACGGCCGGCTGGTCCTGGCCGCCGACCTCACCTGCTGGCTGCGGCCCAACGCTCACACCTCGCCGCAGCGGGTCCTGTGCCACACCTACGGCCGGGGCAAGGACCAGCACATTCCCGCGCCAGGCTGGCCCTACTCGGTGATCTGCGCACTGGAGACGGGCCGCAGTTCCTGGACCGCGCCGCTGGACGCGCTGCGTCTGGCACCGGGTGACGATGCCGCCACCGTCACGGCCCGGCAGATGCGCGAGCTCATCGAGCGGCTGATCGAGGCCGGGCAGTGGAAGGACGGAGTCCAGAGATCCTGATCGTGGTGGATGCCGGCTACGACGTGCCCCGCCTGGCCTTCCTTCTGCAAGATCTGCCGGTGCAGGTACTGGGACGGATACGCTCGGACCGGGTCCTGCGCCGCGCGGCACCGCCCCGGGAGCCCGGAGTTCGAGGCCGGCCACCCCGCCACGGAGGGGAGTTCGTCTTCGGTGACCCGGACACCTGGAACCCTCCCGACGCGCAGACGGTGACCGCAACCCGTCTCTACGGCACCGCCACCGCCCGCTCCTGGGACCGGCTCCATCCAAGGCTGACCCACCGCTCGGCCTGGACCGCCCAGTCGGGCGCCCTGCCGGTCATCGAAGGCACCGTGATCCGCCTGCAAGTCGAGCACCTGCTCAGCGGCGCCACACCGAAGCCGGTCTGGCTGTGGTGGTCGGGCACCGACGCCACCACAGCCGACGTCGACCGTCTGTGGCAGGCGTTCCTGCGGCGCTTCGACATCGAGCACACCTTCCGCCTGTTCAAGCAGACGCTCGGCTGGACCTGCCCAAAGATCCGCAGCCCCGAGGCCGCAGACCGCTGGACCTGGCTGATCGTCGCCGTCTTCACCCAGCTCCGGCTCGCCCGCCCCCTGGCGGCAGACCTCCGGCGGCCGTGGGAGAAACCGTCCCCGCCCCACAGGCTCACCCCCGCACGAGTCCGCCGCGACTTTCGGCACCTCCGCCCGAAGGCCGCCTGCCCAGCCGAAGTACCCAAATCTTCCCGCCCCGGCCCCGGGCGGCCACTCGGAAGCAAGAACACCCGACCCACCCCACGCCACGACGTGCACACAGTCGGCAAACCAGGCTCCGCGAAACAACGAACCAAGAAGTCAACAACTCCTCGCCCCCGCCGCACAGGTTAAAGATCAAGTTAAGGTAAGGTGTGTTTATTTCCTCGTATTCAGCCACAAGGTTGCGCAGATCGATGCCCGACCCTTTTGCTGCGGCAGGAATGAGGTGCCCATTCGCAGGCACATGCTCGTTGCTGCGAATTTCGTTCATGCCAGGCGGCTGCGTTGAACCATTAGTGTTGGTTCCGGGTGCCTTTCTTCCCTTGTTGTAGTCGGTGATATCCAACAAACCGTAGACTCCTGTGGCTCTACACTGATAGCTACCCTCGAATGAGTCGTAGTAGCGTTCACGCGGCAGATACACGGCGTGCCCTGTCGGACTGACTCCAGGGCCATCGTCACACTTCTTGTTATTTCGGTCACGCCCCCCATTCTGTAACTGTTTAGGGCCGCTCGCGAGCTGCGGTGATGTGGTGCGTCTCGGTCACCGTGGTCCGGTAGGTTGATCTTGTGTCCTCTGCCCCGCCACCCACGTACGAGGAGTTGGCCGCGCTGGTGGTGGAGTTGAGGCTGCTGGTGGCCGCTCAGGCGGAGACGATCGCGGCTCAGGCAGCGACAATCGCTCAGCAGGCGGAGCGGATCTCGGAGTTGGAGCGGCAGGCCGCGACGGACTCGCACAACTCCTCCAAGCCTCCCTCCAGCGATGGGCTGGGCAAGAAGCCGGTGCCGAAGTCGCTGCGCCGACGCACGGGCCGCAAGCCGGGCCGGGCCAAGGGGGATCCGGGCGGACGACTGGAACAGGTCGCCGACCCGGATGTGATCATCGATCATCATCCGGTCGCGTGTGGCGGCTGCGGGGCCGGACTCGGCGGTGGGCCAAGTGCGGGCTATCGGGCCCGGCAGGTCTTCGACCTGCCCGAGATCGCACCTGAGGTGACCGAGCACCGGCTGCACCAGGCGGTGTGCGGCTGCGGGCACACCACGACCGCGACGGCTCCCGAGCAGGTCAACGCGCCTGCCGTGTACGGGGCCGGGGTGCGGGCGGCGATCTGCTACCTGTCGGCCTACCAGCACCTGCCGGCCAAGCGGCCGGCCGAGGCGATGGGCACCCTGTTCGGCCTGGCGATTTCCACCGGAACCGTCGTCTCCGTCCTGGACCGCGCGCACGACGGCCTGGCCGACTTCGAGACCCAGGTCAAGGAGCATCTGACCGCCGCCCCCGTCGCGCACGCCGATGAGTCCGGGGTGCGGGTGGCCGGTCGCCTGCACTGGCTGCACGTGATGTGCACCCACCTGGTCACCTTCTACGGCATCCACACAGCACGCGGCCGGGCGGCCATGGACGACTTCGCGATCCTGCCCGCCTTCACCGGCACCCTGGTCACCGACGCCCTGGCCTCCTACACGGTCTACGGCGACGACCGGGCCCTGTGCGGCGCGCACGTCCTGCGCGAACTGATCGCGGCCACCGAGGACACCCGACGCGAGCAGACCTGGGCCCAGGCGATGATCGACGTGCTGATCGAGGCGAAGGGCGCGGTCGCCGACGCCGTGGCCGCCGGACAGAGCACCCTCGCCCCCGAGAGACTCGCCGTTTTCCAGGACCGCTACCGGCAGGTGGCGTTGTGCGGCATCGCCGCCAACCCGTACTCCGGCACGGGTCCGAAGCCGAAGGCCCGGGCACTGGCGGAACGGCTACGGGACCGCACCGCCGAGTACCAGCGGTACATGACCGACCCCGCGGTCCCGTTCGACAACAACACCGCCGAGCGCGACCTGCGGATGGTCAAGGCGCAACAGAAGATCTCCGGCTCCTGGCGGACCCTGACCGGCGCGAGGCGCTTCGCCCGGATCCGCTCCTACATCTCCACCGTGCGCAAACACGGCATCAACCCGCTGACCGCCCTACGCGACCTCTTCGCCGGACGGCCATGGACGCTGCCCGCAACCAGCTGAAAGCCCTAAACAATTACGTTCAGCGGCTTGAGGGGGGTGGCTGCGGGTATGAGGACGGCCGCCTTGGTCATGATGTGGTGTGACGCAACATCAGAACGAGGCGGCCGCTTCGGCCACGGTAGACCACGAAGGCCATGACATCGCGTTCGGGGGCCTGTTGGCTTCGGTGGCCGACTGCTCCGCCCGCTCCGAGACCCGCCAGACGTTCGCGCGGATGACCCGGGGCATGCTGATGGAGTTGGAGGACGTCAACTGCTGGAGCCTGGCCGAAGCGATCGGTGAACGGGGCCCGCACCGCCTGCACCATCTGCTCTCCCGTGCGGTGTGGGACGAGGAGGCGGTGCTTCAGCGGACTGCGGCCTGGGCCGTGGGCCTGCTCGACGACGGCGACGGGATCCTGATCGCGGATGAGACGGGGGATGCGAAATCCTCGACCGACGCGGTGGCCGCGGCACGCCAGTACTCCGGCTCGGTCGGCGGTGTGGATCTGTGCCAGGTCGCGGTGCACCTGACCTTCGCCTCGTCCGCCGGGCACTGCCTGGTCGGCCGGCGCCTGTACTTCACCCAGGAGTGGGCCGCCGACGAGGAACGCCGTGAGCTGTCCGGTGTCCCCGACGAGCTGTGCTTCGCGACCAAGCCACAGCTCGCGGCGGACATGCTTCGCGCCGCCGGCCGGCAGGGCATATCCGCCTCGTTCTTCCTGGGGGACGAGGTCCACGGAGGGCGGGAGTTGCGTAGCGCCTGCCGTG
Source organism: Streptomyces sp. NPDC017448 (assembly GCF_044330565.1). NCBI lineage: Bacteria > Bacillati > Actinomycetota > Actinomycetes > Kitasatosporales > Streptomycetaceae > Streptomyces > Streptomyces sp. NPDC017448. Next base: position 148,628 of record NZ_JBIRLM010000013.1, read on the forward strand.
AGCTGGGCCTGGGCTACGTCGTGGGCGTGCGCTCCAACCACCAGGTCACGACCGGCCCCGTGAAGCTGAGCGTGGCCAGGGCCGCCGCCCGGCTGCCGCAACGGGCCTGGCAGCGCATGCGGACCGGTGCGGGGCAGAAGGGCATACGCGACTACGACTGGGCGATGATCGAGGTCACCACCGACGACACCCCCGACGGACACGACCGCGACACGGGGACCTCGGTGCTGCTGGTCCGCCGGCACCGCTACACCCGCACCGTGTCCTACTACCGCTGCTTCGCCGCCGGGCCGGTGTCACTGGCGCGACTGGTGTCACTGGTGTGTCTGAGGTGGCGGGTGGAGGACGACTTCCAGGACGCGAAGGAGATCTGCCACCTCGACAAAGGCCAGGTCACCTGCTGAAACTCCTGGCACCGCTGGAGCGTGATCACCCTGGTCGCCCACGCATTCCTGGCCACCGCAGCCGCCCTCGAACGCACCGCACAGGCCACCCGCAACGATCCCTGCGAGGCCGACCTCGTCCCCCTCAGCAGCCACGAACTCCTCCGTCCGCTCCGGGCATTGACCCTTCCGCCGCCCCGACGAGACCGCGAGCACCTGCTGTGGTGGTCCACCTGGCGCCGCCGCCACCAACACCGCGCCCGCCTCTGCCACCGCCGATGGCACGCGTATGCCGACACCACACCATGATCAAAACCCCGGCAGCAGCTATCTACAGCTGCCGTATCTGTGGAAGAACGCCTGATGGTCCACCGACTCCGCCAGCGGACCATCACAAAAGATCGAGGTTAATCCTGAGGATTCTCGGCTTCACGCACCCGTCGGCGCTCCGCCGAACTAGCGTAAGCGGGATGAGGTTGCCCCCACAGCGGAGAGTCATCCATCACCTCAACTCCCGGCCGCGCTTCCAGCACTCGGCACAAGAATTCCGCGATACCGAAATCTAGCCGAGTCCAGACGTCGTCACCATGACTGAAGACCAACACTGGCCACTCGGCCGGTTTACCACGAGCGAGCCAGCAGAAAAGGTCGGCGCTGCTTGCCGCCCCCCACGTCACCAGCTCCTCCGACTTGACATCGACACCGACAGGCGCTGTATCGACCCAGATATCACGAGCGTCTGCCGTGATGAATCCCATGCCACCGAGCGGAGCACCTGGCTCGTCGCATGTGTCTGGTGTGAATACGCCGGGGGCGAGCACCTCCAGGTATTCCCCTAGAAGCACATCACCATACCGAGTAATGATCTCCTTGTAATCGTGGGGAAATTCCGTACCCCAGGCTTCCTCGATCGTAGGCCAGTCCACGTCGAGACCGGCTCCTGGCCTAGGAGGCAACAGGCCTTCCAGCGTCCTGAGACTATCGCTTGCGGTCATGATCGCAGTCCATTCCTGGTCGCCGTCGGCACGTGATCACTTGATCGGGGCGGGCTTGCCATGCTTGTCGTTTTGCAAACCGAGATTCTTGCCGCCCAGCTTATTTTGAACCACACCATTACTGAAGAGTTGATACTGCTTCCCCTGAACATCCCAGGCCGTCGCGTTGAAAGTCCAAGAACTGGCCACGACTCGATTACCCGTGTAGTTGGGCGTCACCGAGTACTGAACAACATGGTTCTGCCCCGTCGCCTTTCGAACGGCCGTCTCGTAGTAGCGGAAATTCTTGTCTATTCGGTCGGTGCCGCGCACCCAGGCGTTCGACGGACGCGTACAACTGGACAGGTTCGCAGAATTACGCCCTGTACCGGAGAGCTCTCTGGAAAGCAGGTGACACGCGTTGACCCAGTACGAATCGTTAGCGTATCCCCAGTCGTTCACCGTGTCTTTGGCCCACTGGTACCCGGCCGCCTTGTCACCCACAGCCGCTGATCCCGTGTGCGAGCCCAGGTACACCTTGTCGAGGCAACTGTTCATAGTAGTGGCTCGGTTGCCGTGCGCAGTGTCAAGCTTGCCATAGTCCACCCACCCAGCACCTGCTCGGCGGCAGTCCTGCGAGTTGTCACGCCCACTGCCTGCCCCGGGGCCTGTACCGGGTGCCGGATGCGAGGTAGGCGCCTGGTCCGGCATGTACTGGTCATTGCCGGCCAGGTTCAGCATGTTTAGTGCGCCGACGACCATTTTCCAGCCATCGCCGGGCGTCCAGCCGCCGTTCTTGGGGTCCCAGTCGGGCTTGGGCGCTGGCCGAGTCGGCGCCGGCTTGGCGTTTGGCCCGCGATTGGGGTTCTGAGGAGGGCGTGGGGCGGGCGGGCGGGTGGTCACGGTTCCTTGGGGTGCCCAGTTCGTGGTCCCGGTGCGGGCGGAGCAGTTGTATGTGCAGCGGCCTCCGTTGCCCGGGCGCGTGGTGTTGGCAACCGGCCTGGTGCGTATCGGGCCCCGCGCGGTCGGTCGTACGGGTCGGCTGGTGGGCTTGGAGGGTCTGGCCGGGCGGGCCCGGCCGGCGCCGCACCGACTGCTGTTGCAGAGGTCCGCGCGGGGGTCGCGGTAGGAGGTTCTGGGTCGTGTCTTGGACTTCGACTTGGACTTGGGCCGTGTGGCTTTGCTGCCGCCTCCGCCGCCCCTGGACCCGCCGCTGCGGAGGAAGACGCTTCCGCCGCCGCAGGCGCATGCCCGGTTGTGGCCGGTGGGGTCGGTGCCGTTGACAGGGTCTGAGTTGGCGTACACGTGGCGGTTGGCCTGGGCTGCCGGGCTCGGGTCGAGGAGCCAGGTGTCCCTTGAGGCGAAGGCTCCGCTTCCCGGCTGGTACCAGCGGGCCGCCATGTTGACGTCCCCGTTGCCGGGGTCGGTCCAGCCGGACTGATAGCCGAGTGCCGGAGTGGTTCCGTTGGTCGCTGTCTTCTGGCCGAAGGGGTCGTAGGTGGTGGAACTCGTGACGGTTGTGCCGTCCGCGGAGAGGCCGGCTACCAGGTCCGTGTGCCGGTCGGTGATGGAGAACTGTGGTGTGCCGCCCTGGCTGCTGGCGAGAAGCGCGCCGTCGGGGGTTCGGGCGTAGTGGGATGTGCCGTCACTGATCAGTTGGTTGGAGCCGCCGTCGTAGGTGAACGACGTGGTGCCGCTGGTGGTGGTGCGGTCGAGCGAGTCGTAGGCATAGCTGGTCGATCCGTCGGTGATTTTCCGCTCGAACGCGTCGAAGGCGAGGGTGCGGGTGCCTCCCGTGGCTGCGGAGACAGAGGCCAGGGTGGAGCGCGGGGTGTAGGAGTACGTGGAGGCGTCGCCCGTCAGCAGGCGGTTGCGTGCGTCATAGGTCGCCTTCCGGGTTCCAGCCTTCACGCGGTTACCGGCTTCGTCCCACTCGTATGACGTGGTCGTGGAGCCGTTCGTCCAGGAGGAGAGGCGTCCCGCGTCGTCGTATGCGTAGGAGTGTGTTCCCGCGCCTGCCACCCCGGTGGTGGTCTTGCTGGTCAGCCGATCATCGAGGTCGTAGCCGTAGGTGAGGGAAGTGACTGTCTTGCCGGTGTCGGTCGCGGTCACGGCGTCGCTGGTCTGGCGCCCCAGGCTGTCGTATTCGTATGCGCGTTGGGCTCCGACCTTCCAGGACCCGTCGGTGAGTGGTTCGGCGTACTGTGCCAGCCGCGGTCGCCCGGCCTCGTCGAAATCGACCCAGGTCTGACGTCCGGTGAGGGAGTCGCTGGTCCAGTCCAAACGGCCGACTGCGTCGTAGCCGAAGGAGGTTTGAACGTCCTGGTGCCACCGGTTGGTCATGCTTCCGTCGCCGTCGTACTCGTAGCTCACGTCACCGCCGGGGCCCTTGGCCGACAGGAGAAGGCCGCGATCGTTGTAGGTGTAGGTGTTCTTCTCCAGCAGGCTCGCGGTTCCTGCGGAGACGAGTCGGCCTGCTGGATCGTAGCCGAGGGTACGGGTGACAGTGGCGGCCTCGGCTCCTGTTCCGGTCTCCTGTACGAGTCGGCCCATGCCGTCATAGACACGGTCTCTGCGGACTCCACCCGGCAGACGCTCCGTTGTGGCTTGGCCGGCCCTGTCGTAGACGGTGGTCCAGGTGCGGTCGCCCTCCGATGGGTGGGCGGCGGTGGCCGGCTCGATGGTTGACTCAGGCAGGCCCCACGAGTTGTGGGTGTAGAGAGTGATGTTGCCTCGGCCATCAGTGAGGCGGGTGCGGTTGCCGGTCGCGTCGTACCCGAAAGAGAGAGTTGTCGACTTTGTCGCCGTGGCTTTCTCGGTCTGACCGGTGATATGTCCGAGTGCGTTGAAGGTGCGCTCGGTGTGTGCCCCTTCAGGGGAACTTGTTGTCGTGTTGTTGCCGTCGAGGTCGAATGTCGCAGCCCACGACCTCAGGGGCGTAGCGCCCTTGCCGTAGTCGACGATCGCGGTCACGTTGTCCATGGAGTCGTAGGTCGTCCGGGACATGCGGCCGGTGGCGTCGGTGGTTTCGGTCGGCCGCCCCAGACGGTCGTAGGCGAAACGAGTGGTTCCGTAGGCGTCGCTGACGGTCGTGGTGTCGCCGGCGGCGTTGTAGGTGGCTGTGGTCGTGTGGCCGACGGCTGTGGTGTGGGTGGTCTGGTTGTCGGCGTCGTCCCACGTGTACCGGCTGGTGAGATTCTGCAGTGCTGGGTACCGCTCGATGGCCGTGGTGGTGAGCTCGCGGCCGAGTTCGTCGTATGTCGCCTCGGTTCTGGCGCCGGTCGGGTCGGTGACCGACAGTTGGAGGCCGGTCGGCGTCCAGGCGTAGCGTGTCGTGCCACCGTTGGGGCCCAGGTCTGTGGGCTCACCCAGGGTGACGGGCGGGTCGAGGGAAGGTGTCGTCGCAGGGGGGTCGGTCCGGCTGACGAGGTTGTCGAACTGGTCGTAGCCGTAGCGAGTTGTGCGGTCGAGCGGGTCGGACGTCGTCGCGATCCGACCTGCTGCGTCGTACGTGGTCCGGCTGGTCGCGTCGGTGATGACGGTGCCGCCGGGCGGGGTGTACGACGGCATGGTGACCGCGGTGGCCCGGCCGAGTTTGTCGAACTGCGTCCGTGTGATCGCGCCCCGTGCGTCTCTGGTCTCCGTGGGTTCGCCGAAGGCGTTGTAACCGGTGACGGTCTGCGGCCTCAAGGTAGCCGGCAGAACGTTCTTGGCCTCGACCCTGACGGGCGGACTGGTGGACGTCACGAGCCTGCCGAGAGCGTCGTACTGGTAGGACGTCGTGTAGTCCGACTTGGCAACGCCTCCCGCGTTACCACGGGGATTGACTTCTGCCTGAAGCAGACCGCGTTGGTCGAAGGACCGTGTGGTGACGTGTGTGGAGGTCCCGTCGCTGAGTGTGTCCCTCTCCGGGTTTCCGCTCGCGTCGAATTCTGTGGTGATGGTCAGCTTCTTGCCGCTGGAGTCGATCGTCGACGCCTGCTCGCTGACACGGTCGTCCTTGTCGTACTCGTACGTGGTGACGCGGTTGAGCCCGGAGGGGTCCAGGGTCTCGCGTGTCGTCCGGCTGCTGGCGTCGACCTGCCATTCGATGGTGGTCTTGCCTCCGCCAGTGGTCTGCCGGGTCAGGTTGCCCGCTCCGTCGTAGGTGTTGGACACCTGGACGATGTCACGACGCGTTCCATCGGGTTGTGAGACTGCCTTCGCGGTCTCGGTGGCCGGCAGCCCGTCATCGAAGTAGGTGTAGGCGGTGGTGGATCCCATCGCGTCAGTAGCGGTGGCAAGCTGTCCGGCCGGGTCGTAGGCGTAGGAGGCCACCACCAGGTCGCGGACCCCGCCCTCGGGGTGACCGGACCAGTCCTGGAGCACGGTCTGCGCATGCTGGCCGCGTGATGTGTAGGAGTGGCGGTAGGTACGTCCTGCCGGGTCCGTCTCGGCTACCACCCGGCCGAAGGCGTCGTGGGAGAAGGACGTCGTACGGTTCTCCGCATCGGTCACCGTGTCGTTGAGACCGTGGGCGTTGTAGTGGTAGGTAGTGCTGCGGACGGTGTCGCCGCCTGTCGTGTCCTCGGTCTTCTCGGTCAGAAGATTGCCGTCCGCGTCGAAGGTGCTGCTGACCTTTGTGGTGTGAGTTCGCCCGGTGATCTCGTTCTTCACACCCGGGCCGCTCTCCGTCACGATCCGGGACTGCTGATCGTAGGTGAACGAGGTGGTGACCCCCGCGGGGAAGGTGTCGGCAATCTGGGTTTCGCTGGTCTTTCGACCCAGTCCGTCGTAGGTGTACTTGACGACGAGGCCGGACGGAGACTTGGACTCGCTCAGATCGCCGTTGGCGAAGTAGGAGTGGACGGTCACCGCACCGGCAGGCGTGGTCTCGGACGCCACCAGGCCGGCCGGGACGGTTCCGCCGCCCACAGCCGGCTCGGTGCCGACCGTGTACGCGAGCTTCGCCGTGCGGCCGTCCGGCAGGGTGGTGCTGTCGGGGAGCCCCTGAGGCGTGTAGGTCTGAGCGGTCAGATAGCGCGAATCCCGGGGTCCGGTGGAGCGGGCGTCCCTCATCTCCACCGGTCGGTCATTGCGGGGGTCCAGCTCATCGGCCTTGTTCTCGTAGTACTCGGTGAACGAGGTCCAGCATGAATTCGCGTCTCTGCAGGTCGTCGTGGTGACTGTGTTGCCGCGCTCGTCCTGACCTGTGATGGTGGCATGGCCGTTCGGATCGGTCACGGTGTGCAGAAAGCCACCACTGTCGTACCGATACGTGGTCGTTCCACCATCAGCATCGGTCACCGAGGTCGGCCGCATACCTCTCAGAGAGTCATAAGGGGTGCTCACGAGCTTTCCCGCGGGGTCGGTAACGCTGACCGTGGAGGTGAGCGCCGAAAGGGCCGAGCGCTCACGGGTCGCGAAGTGGTCCGCCACCTGGTCAGCCGTCAGTGCATGTGTGTAGAGGGCTGCTTCGTCGATCTGGCCGGTGAAGTGGTAGGTGCCGCTGGGCACGCCCATCCAACCGGAACTGGCGAAGCCCGCTCCGAGGTGTGCGTAGGCCAATCCCTGTTCAGAGATGGTTCCCGGCAAGGTTCCGATCAGCTCGCCGTCCAGGTAGAGGGATTGCGTGGTGCGAGCGCCGGTGAGAACCGCGTGGTGCCATTTCCCGTCGGTGACGGTTCTAGAGGAGGTGATGGGGTTGGCTCCGGGGCTTCCCGTCAGGTACCACTGCCCTCGAAGTTTTCCGGCGGCGTCGACGTTGAGGGCCGGCCTCCATGACGTGGGTGTGTCACCGAGCTTGGTGTTCTGGAAGCCGAGCAGCACACCGGACTTGGTTGTTCTGAACCAGAGCTCTGCGGTGAGGTCGGTGGTACCGGCTATGACTCTGCCGGGGATCGAGACAGCGCCGTTGCCCGAGAGCTGCACGGCCTGTCCGTCTCCTGTGCCGAAGATTCCCGTCGCGCCGGATGCGGCATTCACGTAGGTGCCGTTCCCATCCGATGCGGCAGCCCGGCTGACAGCGGTGGACGCTCCGCTGTCCTCGTCCAGGGGCCAGTACGCCGCGGGGGAGTCGCCCACGACTTCCCCGCGGTAGTGCGCGCTGTCGCCCGAGATGAGTGCGGTGCGTGCGGCGAAGTGCTTCTTCACCGTATCCATCGACATGGTGTGCTCATACAGCGCCACCTCGTCGATCTGGCCGGTGAAGTGGTAGGTGCCGCTGGGCACGCCCATCCAGCCGGAACTGGCGTATCCGGCGCCCAGGTAGGCGTAGGGGCGTCCCTGATCGGAAATGGTTCCCGTCTTCGAACCGACGAGGGCCCCGTCCAGGTAGAGGAACTGCTTGTTGCCGGCTCCGGTGAGTACGACGTGGTGCCACTGGTTGTCGGTCACCGACTGGGTTGAGGTGATCGGATCGGCGCCGAGGTTTCCGGACAGGTACCACTCGCCTCGGAGCTTGCCGTTCCCATCGATGTTCAGCACCGGCCGCCAGGATGTGGGGACCTCTCCGAGTTCGGCATTCTGCAGCCCGAGGAGGACGCCCTGCTTGGCGGTCTTGAACCACATTTCCACGGTGGGTGTGGTGGGGCTGGTGGGCAAGTCGTTGGGGAGCTGAACGAAAGAATCGGAGCTTCCGTCCAGGGAGATGGCGGTGTCATCGGCCTCGGCGAAAACCCCGGGATCGCCGAGGCGCGCCCCGTCCCCGTAGGAGGCTTCGGAGGCATCACCGGCGGCACTGGTCGCCCTCGACCCTGAACGTTCTCCGAGCCGCCAGTAGCCCTCGGGAGCGTCCGCTCTGACCTCGTCGGCATACGCGGCCGATCCAGCGGAGTAGGTGGGCGCCGAGACCTTCCAGGTCCCACCGTTCTGGTCGGTGTGTTCGGTGAGACGGCCGCTGACGTTGTCGTAGCTCGCCTCGGCGTGGGTTCTCCCGGATGGCAGCGTCACCTTGGTGATGCGGCCGCTGGTCGCGCGAGCTGTGTAGTGATCGTTGACCGTGGCGGCATCCAAGGGACGGCTGTAGATGGCGGCCTCGTCCAGGCTGCCCTTGAAGTGATGGGTGGCAGCTGCTGTGCCCATCCATCCTTCGTTGCCCCAGCCCGCCCCGAGAAAGGCTCGCTGGTCCTCGCGCATGCTGACCGTACCGGTCAGAGTCCCAACTCTGGAGCCATCCAGGTAGAGAGTCTGCTTGGTTCCCTCACTGGTGAGAACGGCATGGTGCCATGCGTTATCGGTGACGATCGCGGACGACGTGATAGGCCGAGTTCCAGCATGTTCGACCGTGTAGAACTGGCCACGCAACTTCCCCGCGTTGTCCACACTGAGAAACGGACTGTACCGGGTGGGCTTCTCACCGATCTCAGCATCCTGAAGGGTGCCAAGTACGCCGGGCGTCGTGGTTTTGAACCAGAGTTCGACAGAGAGAACGTCGCTCGATTCCAGTGCACCGACAGGCAACTCGACCACGGAATCCGTGCCGTCGAAGGAGCCGGCCGTGTCCGTAGTACCGGACAACGCGGGTCCGGCTCCCAGAGTGACATCTCGGTAGAGCGCGTCATGCAGACCGGACCGAGAAGGCGAATGGCTGTGGGCCGTTGAACCTTCTTGCTCACCGAGAGGCCAGTACGAGACAGGGCCGGCGTCCAGAACCATGCTGCGGTACAGCGAGCCCTCTTCGTAGTCGTAGACCGTGCACTCAGTGGAGGTGGCTGGTGGGCATACCTTCGTCAGGCGGTCGCCGGAATAGCTGTACGTCCAGGTCAAGCCAGGTGTCGCGGGGCCCACTGCATGAGTGGACACCGAGCTGACATGCCCATTGCTCCAAGTGAAGTTCAGCGTCCGGCCGGAGAGCCTGTCGGTGACCGTAGTCAGGTGCTGCGTGCCTGTGCCCGCATAGGCCAGAGTCTGTGTGCGGCCTGCTCCATCGGTGATTGAGGAGAGCAACCCGGAGGTGTTAAACCGATAGGCCGTGCCGGACCGTTGCCGGAGCGTCCAGCCCGAGGCATCGGCTCTGAGGTCCATGGTGGTACCGGTAGGGCCCGTAAGGCTCCCGTTCGGGTTACGGCCGAAACGCACCTGTGAGCCGTCCGCCATGGTGATGAGGACAGTGTTGCTCAAGGGTTCCTGGACCAATCGCGCGTCCCAGCGTGTTGCCCAGCCTGCTCCGAAGGCGTTGGTTCTGCGAGGGTCGAGGGAGTTGTAGGTCCGGGTCACCGACAGTTCCGGCCCCACGGTGGGGATGGCGGCGTCGGTGGAGGCTGTCACGTAGTTCCCGGACCGTGAACCGATTTCTCCCGTGCCATCGGCTCCGCCGAGATGGCTCGTGACTGCCGGCTGGGGCACTGCGGTGCTGAGAAACGCAGGGCGTGGTTCAGGGGACGTCGCGCTTCCGTCGTAGACATAGGCGTACCACGCGTAGTTCTTCCCCCACGCAAGCCAGCCCTCTGGAACGGTCCATTGCTGTCTCTCGCTCCGAGGGCCTTTACGGCAGTTCTTACGCGCGTTGTCGCCCTCAACCTCGCAGATTTCGAACGTGTAGCCCAGCGCGGCTCTCGGGTACCGGTCCACGTCTTTCCCCTGTGCCCAGAGCGCTGGGGTAAGCGAGTCCACCTGCGTGCCGCTCGGAGGAGACTCAGCAGTGAGAACGGGCGGTATGTTCACAGCAGAGAGCTGGACGGCGGCTCCTGGAACACCGGCCGAGGTGAAGCGGCTGACGCCGAGGTCGGTCATGGTCCATTCGACGGTGTACGAGGCGGGAGTCAGCGGAGCGATCTTGGCGTCCACCGTGACGCTCGCCCCGGGCGCGACCGCGCTCGGCATCTCCGTGTACGCGATCTTCGCGCTGTCGGTGATCTCGGTGCCCGCTGCGTTGTACAGGTTGTAGCGCAGTTTGTAGTTGCCGCCCTTGGGCCAGGTCGCCTGTCCCCGGTTGGTGAGCGTGATCTTCATCGAGCCCTGGGTGGTGGCGGTGACGGGAGCGGTGAAGTCCCCGAGTCCGTAGGTAGCCCCGTAGGGCGTCCAGGTGACGTCCAGGCTCGGCTTGCCGTTGGGGTAGTCATCCGATCCGAACTGCTTCCAGCCCTTGGAGTCGGACGTCGACGCCTTCACGGCCAGTCCGTAGTTCTTCTTCCGGCCGTGCGTCCAGTCGTCCACCAGCTTGCGTCCGGCCGAACCCAGTTTGATCGACTCCCACTTGGCGCCGCCGCAGGGATAGGCGGTCTGACCCGCCGGCCGCCAGCCGTGCGCGAAGCTCTTGGAAGCAAGAGCCGAACCCGTGGACGGCCCGGGGTACTTCGTCGTGGTCGACTCGGCCCAGTTCGAGGTGATGGGGTGGACCGTCACCGGACGGGCGGTGCAGGAGTAGGAGTAGGTGTTGTAGAGGGCCAGCCCGGCGTTGACCACCCAGGCATTCTTGAGCGTGGACTCCAGTCCGGAGAATCGCAGGAACGCGGCAGCCTTGTGCCCGCCACCATCGTAGGTGCCGGCCTTGAGGACCGTGTCACTGGAGAAGTTCTGGTTGTACGGGGACTGCACGTAGGTACCGGAGGTCGCCGCGACGGACTTCAGCGAGGGGTCCACCCGGACCGGGAACACCCGGTCGGGAGCATGGAGCCACTCCTCGTCCAGATCGACCACCAGAACCTGGCCGCCGGCCTCCTCCACGAGGCTGAACCGCACCCCTGAGGAGATCTCTCCCTGACCGGAGTTGTCCTCGCGCCGGGAGTCCTCCATCCAGCCGCCGGGCATCCACGCCTGTTCGACGCCCTCGTCGTCGGTGAACGACACCCCGCCGTGGCCGGCGATGCTCGCGGTGAGCCCCTGGACGTGGAGCGGGAAACGCCAGCGCGACGGCGCGTCCTTGCTCCGCAGGACCATCGTCTCCTTGAGCGACCCGCTCCCCGCGACGAACTCCAGGTCGGCGTCCTCCTGCACCTCCGAATAGGTGATGACACTGCCGGACACCTGCCCGCCGGACGGCCGGGCGTTCTCGACGCCGTAGCCCACCGACAACTGGTCGTCCAGGTCCATCCGCACCACGGGGCCGGCCGCCGCGTCCGGGGCGAAGGTCAGCGGCGCCTCGGTGGACCTGGTCTGCCAGCCCGCGTCCTCGTCACTGCCGCTCATGGTCCGCGGCCCGGTGCCCTCGGCGGGCACGAGAGAGGAGTCGGTCTTCTGCCAGGTGCCTTTTTCGGTGAGGAAGTTGACTGGCTCGTTGTAGAAGCGGGTGGTGTAAGTCCCGTCCTCGTTGCGGAAGGTGGACTCGCGCTCCTTGCGCGCGTTCTCCACCTCGACGCTGCGTTCCGCATTGAATCCAGGAGGGGTGGCGGGGCGGGGGCTTTCGATCTCTTCGGCACGCCCTGGCGCTGGGAGCTCTGTTTGTGGATTCAGCTGCTCTACGGACGAGGCACTTTCGGCGGGCAGCTCTCCGGGCAGGGCCACCGCCCCGCCGCGACCTCCGGTGGCGGTTGCGTCAGTAGCACTGCTGGGTGCGCGATGACTCATGCCCGCGGCGGATCCCCATGCCTGGTCCGGCCTGTCTCCGGGCCCCGCCTGTGCGGCACCTGCAAGGTCGAAGGCCCTCGCCGCCTGCTCCGTGCCGATGAGCGATGTCATCGTGAGGGCAGCAGCAAACGCCAGCGAACGCACAGCACGCACAGAAAACTCCCACAAGTGTGATGAAGGTATGGAGAGATTTACGAGAGCTGAATGCGAAGTCGCAAGAGGCCTCTGGGATCTGTGATGATCTTGTGACGGAGGATCTGGTGCGACCGTAGTGCGCTTGCGAATGACCTATGTCGCAGTGTGCGGTGAATAGTGCGGCGGCCGGGTAGCTCCGGGGCCTTCGCTGTATGACGAGGAGGCGGATGAGCGCCGCAGATGTGTCGGAGAGTCAGGCGTCTGGTCGTGCGAGAGCGGGCACTGTCAGGTGACGGTCAAGTCTGGCTGAGCTTGGGCAGGGGTCGTGACCGGCTGAGCTTTTGCTGCGCTGTTGTCGGCTCTGAGTGGCCGCGCGCTGCCTTCGTCTGGGCGGGGGATCAGGGCAACTTCGTGCCGTGCGTTCAAGGTTAGGGGGCTGACGAGGGCAATGAGGCCACCCGCCCCTGCGCGCGCCGCCCAGGGCTCCTATCGCCGAAGCCGAGGCGAGGGCTATCCTCGGGGTTGCCTTAACGGAGTTTCGTGGAGTCGAGGGCAAGCAACCTAGACAACTGTGGGGCATGCTTCCCGGCACCTCCGATGGCCTCTTCGACCTGCACGTCGTGTCCGAACTGGCGGAGCGGGATCCTGCCTTTTATCGGCCACCCTGGAGCACATGCGGGCTGCCGGCCGACAGCACCCCCTCGGGGGCGATCATGCGGTGAAACCGCTGCTGAATCGGTACGTACAGAAATGAGGAACAGCCGGGTCCGGCGTTCTGACGGAGATCGTCATGTACGTCCGTGTGGCATCGTTCTGACGGGCTGCGGACGGATTCCGGGGGGAAGGTCGGCACGGCCGCGCCGCTCGTGCAGAATGTGGCACATGCCCGACCACCTCGAACTCGAACTCGCCGGTGCCGCGGTCCGCGTGGAACTCGCTGGCGTCGGAGAACCGGCCCCCGCACTCGCGCCAGCCGCCTCCTCCGAAGGCGCCGCAGACCTGCCGGAAGGCTTCGGCGCTGTCATCCCCGTGGCCCGCGGCCGACGGGCCGCCGTGCTCGCCCAGGACGTGCTCCAGTCCGCCTTGCGGCCGCTCGGCCCGTTGCTCGAAGAGGTCCACACCGCGGTCACCGCTACCGCGCACCCGCCCCAGGAGCTGACGGTCGAGTTCGGTATCCAGATCGGCCAGGACCTCAAGCTCGGGATCGTCGGCGCCAACGGCCAGGCGACCATGACCGTCAGCGCCACCTGGCAGAACCAGGGCACCGGCGACGCCTCCCCGGCGTAGCCGATGGGTTGGTTCAGCCGTCCGGCAGCGCCGAGCTCCTACGCCGCGCTGCTTCGCGAGGGCGACAGAAAGGCGGCCGGAGCTGCCGCGCTCCTCTCGCCGAACTACCTGCTGACCTGCGCACACGTTGTCAATGACGCGGTGGGGCGGGACCTGCTCTGCGCCGAACGCCCCACCGGCGAGGAATTCCTGAGAATCGCCTTCCACGGCTCTGGCGGGACCTCTCAGTACGGCTGGGCCCGGCTGTCGGTCTGGGTGGGGCCCGAGCCACGGTCGGGCGACGTCGTGTGGGACGGCGATCTGGCAGTGCTCGAGCTGAAGGAGACGGCCCCCGAGTGGGCCACCCCCGTGGTCTGGCGGGACATGACCGAGGGGCTGGAACTCCGCGCCTGGCACGGCGGCGGTGTCGGCATCACCTACGCCGACACCGTGGTTGGCTTCCGGGACGGCCCCGGCTGCTATCTCGACGGCTCCCTGACCGGCGCCGCCATCGGTCCCGGCTACAGCGGAGGCCCACTGCGGGTGAAGTCCGACCGAACCGTTGCCGGGCTCGTCATCGCCCAGGTGATGCCAGGCCAGGACCCGTTGCGGGCGCAGGAGACCGTCCGGCGCAGCTGGGCCGTGCCCTGGCAGACGGTACGGGAGCGCCTAGCCCGCGCGGGCGCACACGACATCCTCGCCGGATGCGAGGTCGTCGCACCGGATCGCATCGCTCGTACGGGACCGACCGAGGACTCCGTACACCAGATAGTCCCGCTGCTGCGGGCCCTCCTGGACGACACGGCGCGCCGCGCCGACCACTGCAGGCACCTCGCCGCTGGCCTCGGCCTGGAGACGCCCTTCGGCGGCGAGCAGCCGGCGCCCACCCTGGACGAGCTGGCCAGGCTGCTGCTCACCGAGGAACGTGCACTGGCCACCCTTACGGAGTCGCTGACTCCCGTGGTCGGCGGCGACCGCACAACGCTGAACGGCCTGCTGGCACTCGGCCGCGTCGAACCTGCCGTCCGGCTGCTCTCCGTCACCGAACACGAGCAGCTGCACACCGCCCTGCTCAGGGTCGCCCGGGACGAGCCGGAGCTGATCCCGCGCGCGGCGCAGGAGGCCCTGCGGCTCCTGGAGCTCCCGGAAGCGCTGACGCGCTCTCCTCGCCTGGCGGTGAAGGACGTCGACGCCGTCGTACAGGCGCTGGAGGAGTACCCGGACGGGCGCGGCACCACGACCGGCTCCCTGCCTGTCCCCGCGCTGCTCCGCCTCGCTGAGTTCGTGGCTTCCGCCGCCACCGACCCGGATCGACGGTGGCGGCTGCGAGCCTGGTGCGAACGTGTCGCCGGACGCCTGGGCATCAGCGTTGCCGCGCTCGCGGAACGCCGCGCGGATGCCGAGGCCTGGGCCGCCCGCACCCCCGCGCCCGTTACGCAGGTCATCGTGCGGCTGCACCGGGCGGGAACCGCCGAACCGGACCGCTTCCTGTGCGAGATCTGGCTCGGCCATAAGGACGGCGGGCGCACGGCGGTGGCCACCCCGGAAGACCCGATGGAGCCGGGGGAGATCGGGCGGCTGATACGTCAGACGGCGGACGGCAGCGAGACGGCGAACGGCCACGCTCCGACGCGCATCGACGTGGTGGTGAAGGCCGACGGACTGAACATCCCCGTCGACGAGTGGGATGCGGGCAGCATACTGGGGGATCTCTTCCCCGACCTCGCCGAACCGAGCACGCCGCTGGGCGGCCGCTACCAGGTCACGCTGCGCTGCCCAGCCTTGACCGGCAGTGTCCCCACGGCGGCGAGCGAGATGCGCAGGCGTTGGGCCGTCGGGGGCGACGGGACACTCGTCGTCGACGAGTCGTCCCACGACATCATGAGCCTGCACAAACTCTTGGACAAACCCCACCGCGACACGGCGCGGGTCGTCCTCCACGGGCCGCCGGAGCGACGGCAGCAACTCCTCCACGTGTGTCTGGCCATGGGAGTGCCTGTCGTGCTGTGGGACCGAAATGCCGGGTCGCACGAGGACGCGCCCCGGATGGACATCCTCGACCCCACCGGCCCCCTTGACAAGCTCCCGCTACGACTTCAGGAATTCCGAATGTCGCAGTACGCCGCCTCGACCTCGGACGAGGCTGCGCGACCGGCCCTCATCTGGGAGGAAGGCGAACTAGCGCTGCCAGGACCGCTGAAGCTGGCCGACCCGTCATGACGCACCACACCCACCGAACTCCCGCACCATGAAGAAGGACGGACACCTGATGACGGCCCACGAACCCCACGGGCAGCAGGACACGGCCGAGGACGGGCAGGACGCCGACTGGCGGCTGTTCAAGGGCGACGGCCGCGCGAAGACCATCACCTTCCCCGAGGCCCCGCCCTGGCGGCGGTTCGGCGGCGACGCGGACAGGGAGACCGACACCTCCCACCGCAACCGGCCTTATCTGATCGGTGCCCAGGAAGCGGACGTCGTCAACGCCGCACTGCTGCTCCGCCGACCGCTCCTTGTCACCGGACACCCCGGGACAGGCAAGTCGTCCCTGGCGTACGCCGTGGCCCACGAGCTATCCCTCGGTTCCGTCCTCCACTGGCCGGTCAACAGCCGCACCACACTCCAGGAAGCGCTGTACCGCTACGACGCCATCGGCAGGCTCCGCGAGACCAACATGAGCCGCGAACCCCACGGTGGTGACAGGTCCACGCCGCTGGACCCGGGCATCGGCTCGTACTTGCGGCTCGGCCCGCTCGGCACCGCCCTGGTGGCATCGGAGTTGCCGCGCGTGCTCCTCGTCGACGAACTCGACAAGGGCGACATCGACCTGCCGAACGACCTCCTGAATGTCTTCGAGGAAGGTGAGTTCGAGATCCCCGAGCTCGCCCGGCTCCGTGAGGAACAGTCCTCGGTACGCGTGATGACCGCCGACTCCGGCCAGTGGACCGAGGTTGTCCGTGGCCGCGTCCGCTGCTCCGAGTTCCCCGTTGTCATCATCACCAGCAACGGCGAACGGGACTTCCCGCCCGCCTTCCTGCGCCGCTGCGTCCGCCTCGACCTCCCAGAACCGGACGAAAACCGACTGCGCGCCATCATCTCCGCCCACCTCGACCCGCAGGGCGGCTCCGAAGTCCACGGCACGCCCAAGATCGACGACCTGATGCGTGCCTTCCTCGCCCGCAGGGCGCGCGGTGAGCTCGCGACGGACCAGCTCCTCAACGCCGCGTTCCTCCGGCGCGGAGGCGTCGAACTCGACGCGGACGGACTGCTGGACGCCGTTCTGCACCGGCTCGCGCGCACCCTGTGACCGGGCGGCTCATGCTGCACCGGGTGCGCGACATCCTGTCCGGCGATGGCGAGCTCCTCGATGCCGAGGAGCTCCGCGACGCGCTGTGGCTTGCGGCCCGGTTGCCCCCGGCGGCGGCCACGGCGATGGCACGGCTGACCCAGGCCGCTGAGCCCGCCGCCGAGGCAACGACCCCGGTCGAGTCCGCTGCCGCGCCGTCGTTCGAGGGCTGGGACGAGCATCGGGACCCGCCCCCGAACGACCACCGGAACGAGACAACCCCCGGCGCCACGGCCCTCGGCGGCGCAGCGCGTACCTTGCAGGACGGGCTGCACGCAGCTCCCGTGCCGCCGAGTCAGGTCGTTGCCTCCGACCGATCCGCAGTGGCCGTACGCGCGCCGGGAATGAAGGCCCTTGACGGTACGGAGCTCCGGATCGGTCGAGCCCTGCGCCCCCTGCGACAGCCTCGTCCCGACGCGCTGCGCACTGAACTCGACATCGACGCGACGGTCTCCGCCATGGCCGAGACCGGCCTCCCCGACGCCGTGCTCCGCCCCGCACGGACCCGCTGGCTCGACCTGGCGGTCCTCGTCGACGACGGCGTCTCGATGCTCCTGTGGCAGCGGCTCGCGGGCGAGGTCCGTGCCCTGATGGAGCGGTGCGGTGCCTTCCGGGACGTACGCCTCCACGGCCTCGACAGCCGCACGCCCGGCGGTCCCCGGCTGACCGGCCGCCCGTACGGCGGGCGCGACCGGGCGCGTCCGATGTCCACGATCCTCGACCCCTCCGGCAACACCCTGCTTTTCGTCGTGAGCGACGGCGTCGGACGGGCCTGGCGGGACGGGACGATGCACCGAGAACTCGACCGCGCCGGGTCGACGGGACCCGTGGCTGTCCTCCACGCGCTCCCGCCGCGGCTCTGGGCGGGCTCGGGCATCGACGCGCGGCCCTGGCGCGTGACGACCCGCCGCAGGGGAGCGGCCAACCGGTCCTGGCACGTCGAGGACCCCGTCCTGCCGCCGGAACTGGCTCCCTACGACGGCGTCCCGGTCCCGGTGCTCTCCGCGGAGGGAAGTGACATCGGTACCTGGGCCCAGCTCATCGGCTCCCCCGGAGAGACCGTGGTGCTCCCGCTCCTGACCGGTCCGGACACGCTTGCCCCCGCCGTCGGCCCACGGGCGTTCACCCGGCCCGCCGGGTTCGTCGCGGCGGAGGAGGCCGTGCTGCGGTTCAAGGCCTCGGCATCCTCGGAGGCGTACCGCCTCGCGGCGCACCTGGCGGCCGTGGCACCGCTTCCCGTCCCGGCGATGCGGCTCGTCCAGCATGCCGTGCAGCCGTCCGTTGACACAGTCCACCTGGCGGAGGTCTTCCTCGGCGGCCTCATGCACGGCGTCGACGGCTCCGCCGACCTCCCCCACCAGAAGACCTTCGACTTCACCGAGGACATCCGCGCGGTTCTGCTGGGCACGGTGCCGCCCTCCGAACTGGTCAGGACGGCACAGGAGGTCACGGCCCATCTCAGCGGACTCCCGAACGCGTCGACGGGATTCCCGGCCTGGCTTCCCCACTCCGAGGGCCCGGAGAGGGTCAGATCCGGTAGCCGCAGGCCCTTCGGCTGGGTCGACGAGACCCTCCGGCGCAGGCTCGGTATCGCCCCACTCTCCCCACCGGAAACGGAATCCGCACCCGAACCGCTCAGCCCGCACGTCGAGCTCCGGGAGCTCCCGGACGGCTTCGTCTTCGACGAGGAGCTGACAGGATGGCGCCGGCTGGCCGTCGCCGACCGTCGCTTCGAAGGCCCGGACGGCCTACCGTACGAGGTGTTCGCCGAGCACCAAGGGGGCTGGTCGGACATCGGGCTGCTCCTGGCCCACGACGGCGAGGGCCGGGTGCTCGTCATCCGCACACCCGAGGTGCACAACCACCGGCACGCTGTCGACCTCGTGAGGACCGAGGTGACGGCGCTGCAGCGGCTCGACGGCTTCTTCGCGCCGCGACTCCTGGCCTGGGACGCCCACCGCCTCCGGCCCTGGCTCGCGGTCGAATGCGCGCTGGACGGAGCCTCGCTGGCACCGAACCTGCATGATTTCGTAGGGCAGGAGGGCACCCTGCACCGGGCGGGTCTGCTGGAGGTCGCTCGCCAGCTCGCGGCGAGCCTCGCCAACGCCCACGAGAACGGCCTCGTCCATGGCTCGCTCACCCGCCGCCGCGTGCTGGTGGCGGGGCGGAAGATGCGGATCACCGGGTGGATGACCGCTTCCGTGGATGGCATGTCCAGTCCGCACTGGGACGCGTACGCGCCACGCCCCCAGGACCGTGCCCCGGAGCTGGATTTGCCCGGCAGTGAACCGACCCGCGAGTCCGACGTGTATGCGCTCGGTGTCATCCTCCTGGACGCAGCGACGGGCGAGGGACGGGAGGAGCGTCTCCCCGAAGCCACGTTGGTGCTGCCCGCCGGCCTGGTCTCTGCCGACTGGACGGCGATCCTGGAGGCATGCACGCGGAGAGATCCCGCGCAGCGGCCGTCTGCGGCCAGGCTGCATCGTGCCCTCGACTCCCTCGCGCTTCAGAGGCCCGGGGGCAGCCAGCCCATGCGGGTCTCCCTCGGACTTGACCCCGGCCTGGAGCCGGTGGGGCTGGACCTGGAGAGCGAACACCGCGGTGGCCAGGGCCCCCACCTCCTGCTCTGTGGACTTCCGGCCACAATCCGCAGGAGCATTCTACGCCGCGTGCTGGACCAGCTGACGCGGCAGAACCCGACGGGTCTCGGGCTAGTCCGCGCTGACTACGACGGACGCAGCGGGCTCAACCGCTTCGAGGACGTTGTGCCGGGTGCTTCGTTCCTCCGCCTGCACGACCACCCGGCACACGCCCTCTCGTTCTGCAAGAAGCTCCGACAGGAAGTCACGAAGCGCTGGAACATGCTAGGGAGGAACAACGACGGTTTGGACTTCGGGGCTCTCGCAAATGACGCGGAAGAGTATGGCATCCCACACGTTCTGCGGCGCCTCATCGTCGTTGTGGAGGACTTCCAGAAGGTGCTGCTGCTGGCGCCAGAAGTGTTCACGGTGCTGAGACAGGTTGCAGTGGAAGGGCCACGGCTCGGCATGCATCTCATCGTCAGCACCGACGACACGGACGTAGGCATGATTGCGCGGGTATTCGAAAAGGGGAAGCTCGCACGCATCGATTTGCGGGACCAGCGGTGGCAAGGCAAGCAACTGGCGACACCCCCGACGGCGGAGGTAGCCCTGGAGCTTCCGTCTGCGGGCGGGTCGGTGTTTTTCCGCGCAGGAGTGGAGGACACCGACCTGCCCCTGCCAAGGACCTGACGAAGACAATCGATCAATGCGACACTCCGCAGTTCCACATGCGGCTTCCAGTCACCATCGTTCCGAGCCGTAGCAGGGGCATCGGTGCCGCGGTCCGCGCGCGTCTCGCGGTCGACGGCCGTGACATCGGCACGGGATTTCGCTCGCATGAGGCGGCCGCCGAAGAGGTCGCCACCGCTGTCATCGTCGCCGGGCACAGATGCCTGACCGTTCGTGTTGACACCGTCGGCGAGAACGATGTCGACAGGCGTTCGACGTGGCAGGGCAGGATAGCTTGGGGTTGTCTTAACGGAGTTTGGTGGAGTCGAGGGTCACCAACTTAGACAACTTCGGGTATGCCGGTTTCGGGCATGCACCCGCCCGCCGTTAGAGGAGCCTTCACTGAGGGCCGGAAACAGGGCGCGCTCGGCGACCCTGTTCACCAGCCCGGCGGTTCGGGCAGTTCCGCTACTCGACGCCCTTGCACTCGGACGCGTTCGGTAGTGCTGGCAGCTTGGTGCCACGTGGACGTTTAGCTGGTGTTGGCAGCGTAGACATCTCGTCCTGTCCACTGGCGTGCGTGATGCGCGCTGCGCCTACGCACAGGGTGAGCTGAAGGGCGGCCCACAGCTATGGACGAGCTTGTTTCTCCAGGTAGTTCATGACCACTTGGTGCGCCCGCCACCCGTCCGGGAACTTCGGTGGTACGTCGAGGTAGACCGGGCTGCTGCGGGGATGCCGGTCCAGGAGGTCGGTGATGCCGGCGCGGGCCACGACGATGCAGGCGAAGCGGTGGCGGGAGAGCAGGACGCACAGGCGACCCGTCTCCAGATGGAAGGCGGAGGCATCCTGACGGCCGGAGAGCGGGTGCCAGACCAGTGTGACGTCGAACTCGCGGCCCTGGAGACGGTTGGCGGTGTCCACGGTGATGTCCGTGAGACCCCGCTTCTCCAGTCGCGACCGTACCGAGTCCGCCTGGATCGTACGGGCGGCTCCGATCGCGATGCGGGACTCGATGAGCGGCTCTCCGTTCACCAGCGCCCCTCGCTCCAGCAACCGGGCCGCCGTTTCTGCCAGTGCTTCGGCCACCTCGGGGTCATCGTCGAGAGTGTGCCGGGCGGGAAGCTCCAGCAGACCCCAGCCCGACCCGGCCGCGCAGGCGAGGACGGCGTCCGACGGTGTTGCACGGTGAGGTGCGGTGCCGTAGGTGAGGACGCGGTCAGCCGCCTTGGTACCGGAGATGAAGGAGTAGAAGGGATAGAACGCCTTCTGCACGAGAGGGGCTGCCATCTCCGGCAGCCGCCAGGAGACCGGGAGCTTGTGTCGCAGCAGGTCCGAGTTGTGCGCCAGCGCCACGTCGACGGCGTTGCGCAGCGGGTCCCAGGTCAGTCCCTGCCAGCGGTCGGTGTCCACTGTGGCGAAGGGATCCAGCTGCCCGGGATCGCCGACGAAGAGGACTTGTGAGTCCTTTTCGGAGAACAGCGGTGCCGTCGCCAGCAGCGCGTCCGACCGCATCTGGTAGGCCTCGTCCACGATGGCCCAGCGCCATGGAGCACACTTCTCAGGTTTGACGTACGACCATTTTTTGGCAGTGGAGACCACGACCGCCAGCTCGCGGAGGGCGTCTGCCTCATTACTGCCCCGTACATTCGCGTGTCGGCTCACGCGCTCGGGAAGACGGAAGCCGTTCGCGTGCAGGCGCCCGAGGGGAAGAGCAGGGTACTCCCGGGCGATGTTGTCGACCAGGTCGTCGACCTGTTCGTTGGTCTGCGCGACGATCATCACCTGATGGCCGGCCGATGTCAGGTGGCCGGTGGCGCGCTTGACCAGCGTGGACTTTCCCGCGCCTGGTGGAGAGTCCACCACGATGCCGCGTCCGGTGGTCGAGTCCAGGCCGGACAGCACGTCGGCGACCGCCCGGTCGGCGAGGGCGCCGGGTGACGTGCCGCTGTCGGGTTCCGGAGTGGCTGTCATTCCCAGACCTCTTCCGCGTCCTCGTCGGTGGGTTCGTACGGCTGTGGCGGACCGCCGTGGGTCCAGGGGGTGTCCTCCTCAGCCGGGAGCGAGGACGGCATGTTCTTGGGATCGATCGACGTGAAGGTGATCGTCTCGCCGAGGTCGGCCATGGTCCCCTCAGGCGCGGGCGGCTTGCGCTTGTTGCCGAAGCCGCCGTTCAGCTGGATCAGCACGGCGGACCCGGCTCCGTCGGGAAGGACGTCTAGAATCTCGGTCCTCTGCCTCGGTCTTGCCGGGGACTTGACCGCCGTCCCCACCGCCATGGACACGGGAATTTCGCAGTGCACGGTGATCGTCGGGCGCCACAGCGGGGATCCGGGCCGCGCCCCGGGGATGGTGCGCTCTTCCTCCCGGGCCGTGACCACGCCCGTGAACGCCTCGCCCGTCAGTTCGTACTCCGCCATCACCAGCGGATCGTCATACGCGCGCTCGGCGTCGTACCGCTCCTGGGCCTCCTCCATACGGGCGAGGCGGCGGGCCGCCCCCACCGCGTGGTCGCGGCGGGCCTGTGGGCGCCCGTCGTCGTCCAGATAGGTCGCGTACTCGCCGAACAGACGCCGGTCGTATGCCCGCCGTTCGGCGACGTGGCCCCCGGCGGGAAGCTCGCGCAACAGGCGGACGCCGTGCCACATCAGCTGCCAGGTCGGCAGCATCTGGGCGTGCAGCTCGCGGTCGATGGTGCGAGCGGCGGCGTCCCGCCCCCGCTCTCCGGTTGCGCCGTCGTACTTCGTGATCAGTTCGTCGAGCGTGCGGTCGAAGACCGGGTCGGTCGCCGGCCCGGCGGGCGGCCACGCCGCGGGGTCTTCGCGCTCGCGGGCGGTCTCGGCCCCGGTGCGTCCGGCGGGGGGATCGATCCAGCCGAGCAGGGACGCCAGGTTCGCGTTCTCGGTGGGGCTCTGCCCGGTGGCCCAGTGGGCAGAGAGGGACCGCGTCATGGCCTGGAGCAGGGCGGAATCCGGGAACTCGGCCCGGTCGGCGAACCAGGTCAGCCACTTTCCGAGCAGGGGTACGGATGGGGAGACGGCATGCGGACCGTCTGTCACGCGCAGCCGGGTCAGACGGCCCAGCAGCCGGACGTACGTGATCCCCCCAGCGTTCGGGACGAGGAGCTGGGGTGCGCGCAGGGGTCGCTCCCGTTCCTCCTTGTCCTTGCCGCGCCCGACCGTGTACGGCTCTTTCGGCGCGGCGCGGCATTCCTCGAAGTAGGGCAGGAGGAGGTCCGCGAGGCTCTCGACGAAGCCGAAGCGCTCGGTTCGGTCGTGGGGGCGGCGAACCGTCAGAAGCACCGGGTGGTCGGGATCCGTCCCGGCGAGAGCTGCGAGTGGCGCGCAGGCCTCGCCGGCGAGGGTGAGCGGGATGAGGACGAACGGGGTGTCGTCCACATGCTCGTGGCGCACGGTCGTCAGCCGCTCGGCGTATTCCGACGTGGATGCCCGCAGGGCGGCCACCGTGGCGATGACGCTCACGCGGTCGCACCTCCACGCAGTCGACGGAGTCGTTCGGCGGCCCGCAGCCGGATGATGACCGCCTCCTCGGCGGGGCCCGGGGCGCTGGTGCCGTCGAGGAGGCGGAGGGCGGTCCGGGTGGAGTCGATGCCGGGAAGACTGTTGCGCACCACTCCACCCAGTCGGGCCGGGGAGGCGCAGTCAGTGGCCTCGTCCCGGCAGTAGCGGGACATCTCGCAGAACGAGAGGCAGTCGGGGGTGAAGCTGGCGTCCAGCTCCCGCATCGTGGCGTCGATCTCGGCCTTCGGCCGTTCGGTGTCGAGCGTCGCGTCGGGAGAGAGGGCCTGGGCCAGGTCTTCGGCCCGGCGCAGGCGCGATAACTGGAACCGCAGGGCGTCGAGTTCCTGGCGGAGGTCGATCAGCTTCCCGTAGGGCCGGTTGGAGAAGTCCTTCGGGCAGATGAGAAGGAACCTGTGGGCGATCGCCTTGGGATCGAGGCCGAGTTCGGTGAAGGTCTGCCGCAGGGCGAGGACGCTGACCGCCGCCTGTTTCGTGGTTTGGGCGACCGCCGAGGGGTTCGCCTGGCCGTCGATGGCCGGGAAGGAGCGGATCTCCACCACGTAGAACCGTCCGCCGGTGCGGTGGCTGAGGGCTTGCGGTATCACGTGGGCGGTCTGACCGGCGACCTCCAGAGTCAGGACGGGGCGGTCCAGGATCAGCCGCTCGTCGGCGCCGGCCGCCAGGCGGTTCAGAAGCCGCCGACTCTCGCCCGCCCGCACCGCGAGCGAAGCGTCGCCGCCCACCTCGGTCAGATCGGCTACCGCGGCTTCCTCGACGGGGACGTCGAGTTGCTCCCGGAGCAGGCGAATGAGCTCCGCGTAGCCGCCCCATTTGACCAGGGCCTCGAAGCTCTGCTCGCGCCGGATCGCGAAGGGGGACTGGCCGAAACGCGGCTCATGGCCCAGGCGTTGGGCGAGCAACGCCTTGTCCACGCCCGCTGCGTCGAGTACGGCGCGGCGGGAGCAGGCCGGGTTGGCCGTGAGGGCGGTGATCTTGCGTGCCGTGTACTCCTGCGGAGGTCGCGGTCCGCGCAGGACGGCGAGTCTTCCCGGAGAGGGGGCAGAAGGGCGCTGCGGAGGCATCTTCTCTTCTTACGCGGAATTCTGTGGCGGCACCGGAGGAATCCGGTAGTCGGTCAGATGGTGAAGCCGGCTGAACCGCGCAGGGCATCGTGCAGGGGCGGGGCCCCGAAGAGCTGCTGTACTTCTGCGAGTTGGCCGCGTGCGCGGTCGGCGGTCGTGCGACGCAGGGAGTAGTCCGCCTCCTGGTGCACTGCGGCCTCCGTGCGTGCTGCGGAGATCACGCGTTCGGGGTCGATTTCCTCGTCGTCGTACGCGCCGGGGATGTTGAGCGCGAAACGGCGCAACAGTTGGCGGGCTGCGCCGGAGGGCGCGTGTCCGGCGACGTCGAGCCGCAGGATCTGCTCGGCGGTGCCGATGGCGTGGACAAGGAAGTCGGCACGCGGGCTCAGTGGGCCGACGATGCGCTGCTCCAGGGGCCAGACGGATACGGCGAGGAGACCGCGGGCGGGCGTGAGCCGGTCGTGGGTGAGGGCGGCACAGATGTAGTAGGGGCGGGCGTAGCCCTGTGCGGTGAAGGACCTTTCCTCGTCCCGGCGGAGGGAGGCGAGTTTCGTCGCGACCAGCGGCTCGGTGAAGAAGGCCTGGTATACGGATGAGATCAGCTTGGGCGACGCGGGAGCGCCGAGCAGGGTGAGTGCCTGGTGCACCTGCTCGCGGACCGGCACGGCGCCGTGGGTGGACTGCTTCCCGTGGGCCTGGAGCCGGAACGAGGATGCGGTCCCGGCGGTGGTGGCAGGTGCCGGGGTCCCGACGGGTGAGGAAGGAGCCGCGGCAGGTGGCGCGGCCCCCTCCGCCTCCTCGGCGTCGAGGGCTCGCTCCCACGCGGCCTCCGCCTCGCGCAGTTCGGCGCGGATGCG
Source organism: Streptomyces sp. NPDC017448 (assembly GCF_044330565.1). Lineage (NCBI taxonomy): Bacteria > Bacillati > Actinomycetota > Actinomycetes > Kitasatosporales > Streptomycetaceae > Streptomyces > Streptomyces sp. NPDC017448. The sequence goes on from NZ_JBIRLM010000013.1 coordinate 173,928, forward strand.
GGCGGTGGCCGCGTTGTCGCGGGCGCGTCGAGCCTCTCGCAGGAGGGCGCGCAGGCGCGACAGGCGTTCCTCGAGCTCCTCCAGCGATGCGGTCATGGGCGCACTGTATCGTCGATCCCTTTGATTTCCAAGGTTCTCCAAAGAGTTCCAAAGTTGTGCGCTACGCTCGGCGGCACGGCCTCGGGGTTCACGACGGCCGGCCTAACTCCGTGCTTCGGCCGGGAGGGGGAACGACATGACGTGCGACGTGCCGTGGCGTGTGCCGCAGTGGATGACGGGGGACGAGGGGCCGGTCCGGATCGGGCCGGGCACAGGAGGGGGAGCGGACGAGCCGCACGTCTGCCCGGCCCGCGACGCGGCGAAGGCCCGGCCAGGACTTCGGGCGCGGGTGCCGTCGCAGCTTCCCCGGGAAGAGCACGAGACCTTCACGCTCGGTCCCGTGTGCGCGGCACTGGACCGGATCGAGTTCGGCGGCGCCACGGTGGACGAGGCGCTCGAAGCCCTGTCCGGCCACCGGCCTGCTCTGCACGAGGGGCACCGGACCTACGTGGAGCACGCGGTGCGGCAGTACACGAGCCAGGGGCCGGACGCCTTCGTGCCCGTCCAGCCGTACTGGGCGGTGCGCAAGGACAATGGTCGGCGCTGGGAGCTCTACGCATGGTGGCGCCGCTACCAGTCGGCCGACGGCACGGTGCGCGAGTACCGGCGGCTGAGACACGGGGACGCCCGTGCGTCGAGCCGGGGTGAGATCGCGGTCGCCGCGTACACCGCGGCGTTCGGAGCCGACGCGGCGTGGCCGCGCCGCTGGAACCAGGAGTTCGTGATCCACGGCTCTCCCGGGCCCGTCGCGAGGGTCAGGATCATCGAGATCGGCCTGGGCGACGGATCGCGGACCGTTCAGTTCGACGGAACTGCGGAGGAGGCCAAGGCGTACTACGAGGCGCACGGCGGCCCCCACGTGAGGAATGTGGTCAGGGGCGGTCCGGAGCGCCCCGGGGCGGCCTGCTTCGACTGCAAGCAGTTCACCGGGTGTGAGGCGGTGCCCCGGTCTCCGGGGGTACTGGCACTGCCCTCCCGCCGGTTACCGCTGCGGAAGGTGTCCATCAGCGACCTCAGGTACCACGCCGCCTGCCCTGCGCAGTCCCTGCTGCGCTCCCTGCACCTGCCGAAAACAGGCGAGTACAGCGACGCGGCCAAGCTCGGCCAGGCCGTGCACGGTTGGGTCGAGGCGCTCCACCGCCGCACCGGCCCCATTCCCTGCACGCGCGGCGACATGCCCCCGCCGGGGGAGAACTGGACCGCCGGCCGGTGGAGGGTCCCGGACGAGGAGGCGGAGACGGGCCGCGCCATGCTCCTGCAGCATGTGGACTCGTGCCCCTTCCAGCTCCCCGAGGCCATCGAGCGGGTCGAATGCGAACCGACCCGGGTGTTTCACGACACGGCGGCCCAGGCGCTGGTCGTGGCCAAACCCGACCTGCTCTACAGGGAGGACGGTTCCTGGGTATGGCGGGAGCTCAAGACCACCCGCACTCCTGCCCGCATCGGCAAGGATCCGTTGGACGCGTATCCGCAGCTCGCCCTGGCCGTCGTCCTGCTTGCCCAGGGGGAGCTGGGCGGTGACCCCTCCGGATCGAGGGTGGAACTGGAGGTCCTCCGTCCCGATGGATCCGACCCCCACGTCATCGACCCGATGGACGCGGAGCGCCTGGCCAAGGCGCGAGCGGTGCTCCGACGGTACGCCGGCCCCTGGCGCGAGGGCCGTGCGTGGGAGGCACGGCCGGGCGGGCACTGCCACCAGTGCCCGGTCTCGCGGTGGTGCCCGAGCGCCCGAGCCCCTGCCGACGCGGAGGAGAAGGCATGATCACCCAGACCCCACCGAACTCCGGGGCAGCCCGATCCCGCCTGGTCTCCCGACCGTCCGCGGGCTCGGACGAACCCCTGCTCCGGGAGATCGCCAGTGCGCTGGTCCGTCTGTCCCGGCAGCGCGGCGTGCCCCACCCGATCTATCCGGCCCAGGTCCAGAACGCCTACAACCGACTCGTCCTGCACTGCCTGCGACACGGAGTCGAACCGCCGGGCAGCATTCCCGAGATGGTGCGCTGGGCCTGCGAACGACCGCTGACGGGCTGGCCGCTGGACCTGCCTCCCGAAGCCCGTGGGGCCGCCGGCACGCTCGTGGATCCCCAGACGAGACTGCCGCACCAGCTCTGCCTCGAGTGGGAGGTGGATGCGGCGGACCCCGCCGCGGAGATCTTCGAGAACCAGCGCATCCTGGAGGCACTCACCGTATGCCGGGCAGCAGGCGATCCTGCGGCGTACACCGCCTTCCGGTCCCTGCTGACCACCCGGCCCGTACTCACCGGCGCGGAGCTCGCCCTGCTCGGTGGGGACCCGGAGTGCGGACTCCTGCTCCACCACGTCATCAGACAGTGCTACGAACCCGTCCCTGCGACCTATCGACGCGACGGCGGGTACCAGCAGTGCGGACGCTGCCGCTGCCTGATGGTGCCACTGCCCGGCGGAGGTCACCGCTGCGAGCTGGACCGCTGCCGCCGTGACGCCACCGCGGCTGTCCCCGTTCCAGTACGTCCCGACCGCAGCGGGCTCCACCAGCTCAGCCGCCCCCTGCGGATGTTCGTCACCAGTCCGGGCCTGGCAGAGAACGACATCGGGTCAACCCTCAAGAGACGCTTCGGCATCGACGCCGAGATGTGGCCCCAGTTCGACGCGTACGACTTGCGCGTCCCGCTGCCGGGAGGCCGGTACTGGGCCGTGGACGTCAAGGACCGGGTGAACCCGGTTTTGCTCGCACGCACACTCACCCGCTTCCGGGCCGACCCGCCCTTCGACCGAGCCTTCCTGGTCGTGCCCCGCTATCGATTCCGCGAGAACGAGGCGTACGGACGACAGTTCCGCCGAAATCTTCCCGAAGATCTGGCAGGGAACATCACCCTGCTCGACGACCGGACCTTCCTGCGTCTCGTGGCCGAGCAGATCGCCGACCGGACGGAAGCCGCCGGATCCCCTCGCCGCCAAGGAGACCACCATGCGTGATCGCAGCAGCTGGCACCGTCGTTGCTCCTGCCAGCTCACCGATGTATGGCCGGATGACCTCGGTGCGTTCCGGGTCGCCGATCTCCTCGACGTCGAACTGGGCCTCTATCTGCTGCAGAGCGTGGCGCCCACGCGCGCCGCACTCGACGTGTGGCCCCTCCTCGGCGGATACCCCCACAGCGAAGCGCTCGGGGACGTCCGCTCCGACGAACAGCGGCTGCGCATCCTGCGCGCCCGCCACCACCTGTGGGTCCTCAGACGCGGACACGCTTGGTCTGAAGCGCTGGAGTCGTACCTACGCGTGCCGCAGCAGCTGCGCGGATACGACCTCGAAAGCGTCGACGCGGTCCCGCGTCAACGCGTACCCGCCCGGGCAGCGCGTCGTTTCGAGGTGTTCGAAGAGCTGCTCACCACAGGACCCGAGTTCGCGACCCGCCGTGTTCCGCTCGCTGGGTCGGGCGAGCACACCTTCCGGGCCCAGGACCGGCTCCACTCGGTCGAGATCACCGACGACCTGCTGCTCGGCGCCCTCCCCAGGTCGCACGCCCTCGACGCGGCACCCGCCGGGCGCGGGGAACCCGTGGACGTGACCTGGGAAGAACTCGAGTCGGCGGCCGCAGCCATGGACGCGAAGGAGGGGGTCATCGGCGGCTCCCGAAGCGGATGGCGCGGTCGACTGAGCCGTGTCCGGTTACTCGTCCGGGACGAGGCCCTCGGTCGGTTCACGCGGGGCGAGCGCCTCAGGATCGACCACCTGCTCCACCTGGTCGGCATGGTCGGTGCGGGCAAGTCGACCCTCCGCGACATCCTCACCTACCACCTGGTCACTCGGACGTCGCGCCGTGTCACCCTGGTCGTCGGCGACGTCGCCGAAACCCTGGCCGTCGTGGAGCTGTTCAAGCGGCTCGGGGTAGCGGCGGCACCCATCCTCGGCCACTCCACGCGAGAGCGGAACATCGGACGTCTGCACCGCCGCACCGCGGTGGCGGGCGCCGACACCATGCTGGGACACGACCACCCCGGCTTCGCATACCTGAGCAGTGCCTGCCCCGTGGACGTGCTGCGCGGCATGGAGGCACGCAGGCCCCTCGGCATCAGGGAAGCCCCGTGCCTCGGGCTGTACCCCGCTGTGGACCAGGAAGAGACCCCGGACGATCCACTGGTCGAAGCGGAGAACCCGGCCGGCCGAAGGTCGCGCCCCAAGCCCCAGCGGAAGCTGTGCCCGCTGTGGAACCGCTGTCCGAGACATCGCGGCGCCCGGGACCTCGTCGATGCCCGCGTCTGGGTTGCGACCCCCGCCGGGCTGGTGCACAGCTCCGTGCCCCAGCACCAGCACGACGAGCAGATCCGTTACCTGGAACTCGCCTGCCGACTCAGCGACCTGATCATCGTCGACGAGGCGGACCGCGTGCAGATGCAACTCGACACCGTGTTCGCCCCGGCCAGCACCCTCGTCGGCACCTACCCGAACTCATGGTTCGACGAGGTCGCCGTCCACAAGTTCCAGCAGATGGCCCGAGACGGGCGGCTCCAGCTGTCCGAACGCGACGTCGACGACTGGACGAACGCCGTCAACACCGTGAGCGCCGCCACTGACCGGCTCTATTCGCTCCTGGTCAAGGACGGGGAGCTGCGGCAGTGGATCAGCGTCGACTACTTCAGCGCGTTCACCCTGCACAACTTGCTAATCGACAGCTGGTTCCCCGGACGGGACGCGGGCGACCAACCACCGCCCGCAGCACGACTGCTGGACGAGGCGTTGCTGCGTTTCCGGGATGACCCCCTGCACGAGCACGAGAGCACTGGTGACGGCGACCAGGTGACCCCCTTGGCCAACACCTTCGTCCACCTGGCCCTCGAACTGCTCCACGCCCCCCAGGGCGCCCGCACCCGGGAACGGCTCCGCTCCACCCTCACGGCTGTCGTGGGCCACGACTCCGGAGTCCACGACCGGATCGACGTACAGGCCCGACGCTTCGAGTTCACCCTGCTCCTCGCCGCGCTCCACAGCCGACTCGACTTTATGACCATCCTGTGGCCGCGCGTCGAGGCCGCACTCCACCTCGAGAATGCGTCGAACGTCCTCTCCCGCAGACCTCCGAAGGACTACGAGGCGGTCATCCCCGAATCCCCGATGGGCAACGTCCTCGGCTTCCAGTTTCGCCTCACGGACTCGGAGCGGGACGGTGACCGCAGCGGTGAGCTGCGCTTCTTCCACTGCAACGGTGTGGGGCGCGAACTCCTCATGCGAATGGGCGACCTGTGTCGGGTGGACAGGCGACCCGCCCCCCACGTTCTGCTCATGTCCGCGACCAGCTGGGCCGGCACCTCCAGCCGGTACCACCTGCACGCCGATGTGGGAGCCGTGCTTCGCCCGCGGGATGAGGAGGTCGAGGCCGTCCTCGGCACCGAGTTCCGCAAGGAGTTCCTCCACTGGCCGGGCAGCGAAGGGCCGCGGCCCCTGCGGCTGTCGGGCTGCCCCCCGAAGGAGCGGCCCCAGGCGCTCGTCGAGATGCTCCGGCAGCTCGCGGTCCCCGACCGCAGCCTGCCCGGCGCATCGAGCATGCTCGACACCGAGCTGGACGAGATCCCTGACCAGGATCGGCGCCGCATCCTGCTCCTCGTCGGCAGCTACGACGAGGCGCGGCGAGCGGCCGAGTACCTCAACGGGATCCCCGAGTGGAACGGCCGTGTCGTCCAGCTCGTCTCGGACGACGCGGACGCCGACACCGCCTGGGCCCGGCTTCCGGAGGACCCCGCGGTGCACACCCTCACCCGGGGCGACGTGCACTCCTTCGCGAAGATCGGCGGCGAACTCCTGGTCGCGCCGCTGCTCGCGGTGGAACGAGGGCACAACATCGTGCTGAGCACGGGCAAGGCGGCGATCGGCAGCGTCTACTTCCTCGCCCGCCCCCACCCGCGGCCCGACGACATCGCCCTCGCCATCCAGTCGATCAATGATTGGGCGGTACGCCAGCTCCGGGACACCGGAAGGGTCTTCACACAGGCGACGCTCGCGGCTGCCACGCCGCACCAGGCCGCCATCGGGTTCCGTAGTCGCGCCCGCCGCCAGTGGAACCGGTACCTCACCCGCCGAATGGCCTGGTCCAGCCTCCGGGACGACGAGAAGGTCGCCTTCACCTGGGACCAGCTGGTCGTGATGTGGCAGGTGATCGGCCGCCTCGTACGTGGCGGTGTGCCTGCCAGGGTGGCCTTCGTGGACGCCGCCTTCTCACCCCGCGAGGCGGGATTCGAGGCTGTCGACACCCCGGACACCAGCCTGCTGGCGAGCATGCGCGCCGTGCTGGCCCCCTACTTCGACGAGCCCGGCATCGTCGCACAAGGTGCCGAAGCTCCGCCGGAACCCTCTCCGATCGACAAGTCGCTCGTCCGCGAGCTGTACGAGCCGCTCTACCGCGCCCTCGTCGACATGGGCTGAGACCGCGGCTGCCCATCCGCACCCCGAACCTGTTCACGCACCTTCCTCCGATCAGGAGACTCACAAGATGGCGTACCAGCACGTACGGACCGCCTCGTACATGCCTGACCCGGCACAGGGGCCTTTCCCCGTCCTACGGCACACCCTCTCGCTGCCCGCTCACTGGGAGGAGCCGCTCGGCCAGCTGCGTGACCATGGCCGGCCGGAAGGCCGGTGGCACGGCCCACGCCGCATCCCCACCCGGGAGATCAACCAGCTGATCCGCACCACCGCCCCGGACGTCGTCACCGTGGCGTCCAACGCCACCTTCGGAACGGACTCCCCCTGGCTCTACTGCACCGAGCCGTTTCCCACCCCGGTGACCAACCTCTACGCCGCCACTTGGCTCAGAAACCTCCCCCGCCATCCCGATGATCCGGACGCACGGCGTCTGCTCGCGGAGTGCTTCCGCGAGCTGGACACCGGAAGCCTGACCTGGCGCGCAGACACCATCGACCTGCTCGAACAACAGCCTTCTCCCGGTGGCACCGCCAAGCCCACCCGTCTGGTGTACCGACTGCTCCCCGACGAACTGGCCGCACGCATCGCACGTCAGGGTGCCTACGAGCACGGAGGTCGGCAACTCACCTTCCACCAGGTCGCCGGCGCCGGCGGCGGGTACGACGCCGGAAGCAGCAGCGCGGAACTGATGTCGTGGCCGCCGATCGAATACCGACCCGCGGGTAGGGGCGGCGAGCGCAAGCCGTCGTACTACGCGGCCACCCTCCGCGTCGGCGTGCGCACCGTCCCGTTCTCGCCGGTTCCTCGGATTCACCTCAGCGCGGGAATCCGCCGGTTCGTCACCGGAAAGGTCTGGATGCCCTTCCGCAAGGGGGTCTCGGTCTACCTACTGCCAGAGATCTCGCTCGTGCCGGACGCACCGGTGTCCCGGCGACTCTCGGTTGCCATGCTGCAGTGGCGCAACGGGACCACGGATTGGAGGCAGGGCGGCCCCAGTGGCATGCTCGCCGCCGTCGCCGCGCTCGACGGGCTCCCGTCGGTGGATCGACTGGTCAAGGAGGCCGACCACTGGATCGGGGACGGGAAGGACAGCATCAGGCTGGCGGTCGGCCACCAGGCCGCCATGGGCAGACACCCCATCGGGACCGGACTGATGCCCAGCGAACGCCGCCGTCTCATCGAGTGGGCCGAGCAAGCGCTGGCCCCCGAGTTCGTCCCCGCCCCGAAGCTCCAGCGCAGCCGGTACGGTCGCCCGCCTGTCAGACAGCTCACGAAGCGGCCCTCCATGCCAAAGAACGCCACCACCGAAGAGCTCGCCGCCCTCCTGGAACGGACGGAACGGACCGCGGCGGACAACGCACGGGTGCGGCGTGCGGCGCTCGCCGCGACGCTGGACGGCACCGATCTCGTCGGCTTCCTGGTTCACCAGACCGACAACCAGCGGGACAGGCTCGTCGCCACCGCCGAGAGCGCGCTCGGACTCACAGAGTTTCGGCGTGAACGAGGACCGGAGACATGGGTGTGGGAGGCCGAGGAGCTCACCGTGCGGCTCCGCGCCCACCCGCTGGGCGAGCTGGGATCCCCGCTCGGAGCGGAGGACCGGCCGCCGCGCGCGGGACAGGAACACGAACAGGCCATCCGTGAGCGGCGCGGACGGGTCGCCGAGGCGATGACCCGCCTGAGGGAGCAGGTGCCCGGGGCTCGGATCGCCCTTGTCGAGCTGGAAGGAAGCGAAGCGTTCCAAGGTCCCGCGAGGCGTACCGACCCCAAGTACGCGATCCGGCTCGGGTGCGCGGACGCAGGCTTGGTCACCCAGTTCATCCGCCCCCTGGACACCGCAATGGACACGGCTGACGCCGAGAAGGACGCTGCCCTGCGGGCCGAAGCGGCCTGGGCGGACGGCCTTCGTCAGACCGGGATGCGCCTGGTGCCCCAGCACACTCTCGGCGATCGCATCCCTTCCGGTCTGAACCAGGTGGCCTTCCATCTGGTCGAGCGCCGGGTCGACGGTCCCACGGGCAGGGCACAGTTCACCCCGATCGCCGTGCTGCTCCGGCCGGACGCACCATGTGTCCTCGGACGGACCGCGGACACCTCGGAGTGGATGCCCTACCCGGACCTGCTCCGGATCCTGACCGGACGAGTGCGGGGGAATGACCTGAGGACCTCGGCGCAGCAGTCGGCAGTCACGGCTGCCTTCATCAGGAGGACCCTGGCGAGTCTGCGCGGCACGCCGACCTTGGTCCTGTCCCACGCACAAGACGTGCGCAAGCGCTGGCCGTGGCTCACCAACGGCGGGCTCGAGGTGGATCGGATCGGCCTCGACGGGGGCCCCGCGCAGCGAATCGGTCTCTATGGCAAGCACCTCCGGGTCGTCAGGGTCGCTGACAGCGGCCGTGACGAGACGCCCCAGTGGTGGGCGGAACGGGAGGAGCGCGAGGAAGAGCTGGCCGGGCAACAGCGGGGCGGCTTCGGCATGGGACTGTGGGTGCCCGACGAGCCCGGAGCCCCCAGCCGCGTCTTCTACAGCACGGCGGACAAGGCGAGCACACAGACGAAGTTGACGAACGACGACGCGAAGCTGACCCCTCACGTCAACCCCGCCGGCCGGAGCGCCCACCGGCCGACGGTGAACGCGTGGAACCCCGAGCTACTGGAGCTCACCCTGGCCTGCCTTCAGCCCGGCGACGACCCCGAGGCATGGGCCGCGTTCGTCCACCAACAGCGCATTTGCAAGGACGACTACCGGGACGTGCTCGGCCTGCCGCTCGCTCTCCACCTCGCACGGCTCGCGGACGAGTACGCGCTGCCGCACGACGAGGAGGAGGCGGTGGACCCGACGGCGGGGCCGGTCGTAGGGACCGGCGTCGAAGACGGCCCAGGGCAGCTCGCATTCGACCTCGACACCGATGAGGACCAGGCGCATGGGAACGCGTGACACGAAGGCGGCCGCGCGGGCCGTCGGGTTCGCCGACCGCATCTTCGATCAGGAGGAAATGCGGGACGCGAACGCCGTACCGGAGCCGGAGGGCGGTGAAGCGACGGCCGCAGCCGTCGAGCACCTGGGCAAACGGTTCGCGACACTGCCCGGGATGGTTCGCCACGCCTTCGGCCGGACCCGGGACCACGCGGGCAACCTTTCGAGTGATCCACTGCAGGGTCTGTCCGAGATCGTGCAGAACTCGGAGGATCTCGGCGCCTCAGAAGTGCGCATCCTCACCAGGGAGCGAGACCTTCTCGTTGCCCATAACGGTGCCCCGGTGCGGTTGCCGGACGTAGTGGCCCTGGCCATGCCGTGGCTGTCCAGCAAGGCGGACGAAGCCGAATCCACAGGGCGGTTCGGCATCGGGCTGATGACGCTGCAGTCGCTTTCTCCCCATCTGGAAGTGCACAGCGGCCACTACCGGGTGCGCATCGGCGATCCCTATGTCTCCGTCGCCGGACCGCTCGTCGTACCGGACTGGTTCGCGGACGACGCCTGGACCGTGCTCCGCGTTCCCTTTGCACCCGGTGCACTCGACGCGGAGAGCGTCGACGGGTGGCTCGCTGCCTGGACCTCCGGCGCGCTGCTCTTCCTCGACCACGTATCCGACGTCACGCACCTGGATACGCAGGGCGGCGTCCGGCACCGGCTCGCTCTATCCCGGGAGCCCGGACCCGGCTTCGAGGCCGAGGTCGGCGGTGGACCGGCAGAGGTGGGGACCCACCTCGCCCGTGCGGCCACTGGGACTCGATGGCTGGTGTGCCGTACCACTGTGCCCAGTCCCTCGGGCATCGACAGGGCGCACAAGGCTGCCGGACCCACCACGACTCTCGCCGTCGCCCTCCCGCTCGGACACGGCGGTCCCGGACGGATCCACGTCGGTCTGCCGGTTCAGGAGATCGGGCCGGCCCTCTGGACGAGTGCGCAGTTCGACCCGCTCGCCAGCCGGCAGGCGCTCGACGAAACCCCGTGGAACCGTGCGCTCGTTCCATTGGTGGCCGATCTGTGGACGGCAGCCGTTCTGCGGCAGTTCCGGCAGGATCCGGTGAACGCCTGGAGTGCTGTTCCCCTGCCGGATCACGTCCGTGACGGGCGCAATCCGGATGCTGCGATGGAACAGCGGTTGCTCGACCACGCCCGGCGTCTGGTGTCCGCGAAGCTGCTCCTGGAGGTCCCGGGGGAGGGTCTCCTCGATCTCGAATCGCTTGCCGTGGAGGACGAAGAACTCGAAGGCGCCGTGACCGAGGAGGAGGTCGCCCGTCTGGCTGATGTGCCCGCCGCGCTGCCCGGAGCGATGCGAGACCCGGACGGCAAGTGGCGGGAGGTGCTGTCGGATTGGGAGGAGAACGGTGTCGGCGCACCGGCCCGGGTCGAGGTGTACGACACGCTGGACCTCCTTGGCGACGGGAGTCGATCACCACGAGCGACGGTCCGACTGGTCGCGCGAGTCATCGAAGCGGGTTGGAGCGGCCTCCTGTCGTCACGTGATTGGCTCGTGGACAGTTCCGGTACGCGGTACGGCATGTGCGGCTCTGTACTCGTGCTGTTCGCCGCCACTCCTCGTGGGCTGGGATTCGAACTGGGGCTCACCCGTGAGATCCACCCGGACTTTCTGGCCGACACCGACGACGCGCGGTCGGTCCGGGAATGGCTCGGCAAGCAAGGGGTACTGCTCAACGACGACGACCCGGCAGCGGTGATTCAGCGTCTCGCAGACTTCGGGGGTGCGCGAGGTGGAGCTGGGCTTGTCCTCACGGATGAGCAGCTCGTGGCGCTGCGGGACGGTTTCGCACACGTACCGGAGAGCCGCCGTGAGCTGTGGGGCAGGAAGGTCGGGCTGGCAGTCCGGCTCCAAGGCCACCGTTACACCACCGATGGAGCGCGGGAGGACGTGGAGATCGCACCCGCCCGGGCCTATCTTCCGTCCGGGCTGGATAGCGCCGAGCACGACGAGAGCTTCGCCTTCGCCGCCGGCTCGACTTCCGGCCCGGCATGGCTGCGATCGCGTTACGCCAAGGTGTTGCAAGGCGGCAGCATCGGAGCCCTGAGGTTTCTCCGGTTGCTTGGCGCCGAGACGGCTCCCCGGCCGCGCAGTCATCCTGGACAGCACTCGCGGTTCGAACGAGGCGCCAGAGGACTTCCCTCGGTCTTCGCCTCGGGTTCGAAGGCGCGCACGAAAGCGCTGGAGGCTCTTCGCGCGACCTACACCCTCAACGATTACGACTGCCCCGAACTGTATGCGGTGGCAACCGATATCGCGAAAGACGACGACTCTGCACGTCGCCGACGCAGGGCGGCCGCGCTTCTCCACGTACTCGGCCGTTCATGGAGTCGCTTCTCCGAACATGCCGAGGTCGGTGCGGCTTTCGACTACCACACATGGCACGACCGAGGGCGGACGGCTGCCCTATGGCTCTGGCAACTGCGCGAGGTGGCCTGGCTGGACGACTGGAACGGCACTCCGTCCAGCCCCTTCCGGCTCCGTACCCGCACCGCGGGCACCGTGGCCGTCTACGGGGACGGGGACGCCCAATTCCTGCATCCGGACATCCAGGAGCAGGCACGTCGGCGTACCGAGGTACTCCGAGCCCTGGACGTCGTCGGAGACGCCCGTACCCGCGATCTCGTCGAGTGCCTGCGGCGGCTCCGTCGTGAGGAGAAGGACGGGGCTGAACGAAACGCCCCCGCCGCACTGATCGTCTACGAGGCCCTAGCCGAGCGCGCCACCGGAAGGGGGACTTCGGGCGGATCGGGAGAGATGCCGTTCAGCGAAGTCCTTCGTGCCTTCTCAACAGACGAAGGGCTGGTCCTCACGAACTCCGGCTGGCGGCGCCCGGGCGAGTGCCTCCTCGGCGAGCCACTGTTCGGAGCGTCACGAGCGTTCGCTCCTGTGTTCACCGGTGGCGAGGCGTTCTGGACGCGGCTCGGGGCGCGTCGGCCGACCGTCGACGACGCTGTGAAGGTGATCAGGGAGTTGGCGCAGCAGGACAGGAGGGAGCGGCGGAACGTTCCGGAGGGAACCACTCAATCGGTAGTCCTGGAGACCCTGAAGATGCTCCGTCGCCCCTCTTCCGTCCGGTCGGAGGAGCTGACAGCCGGGCGGCTGGGAAGACTTCCTCTGGTCACGAGCAAGGGATGGCTGAGCAAGCGGCCTGTGTACGCGGTCGAGGACCCCATGGTCGCCGAGGGCTTGGGCCGTGACCACGCCGTGTGGCGGCCGGGAGCAGAGCTGGAGCAGTTCCGTCCACTGGCCGGGGCCCTGCGCCTCACGTGGATCGGGGTGGAGCAACTCAGTGTGCACAGCTCCGTTGTCGCTTCGCACGATCCGGACGCGACGGAACTGGTTCGCGCGGCTGTCACCCATCTGCGCGAGGACCTGCAACGCAACGCCCCGGAGGTGGCCCGTGGCCTGGACGGCTCCTGGGACGGACTCGCGACACTCACGGTGAGCGTGGCACCGGACCTGACCTGCCGGGTGGAACTGTCCGGTACTCCGGTGGAAGTATCCGTCGACGCCGGTGTCGACTGGGCTTCCAGCACCCTGTACGTCCGTGACCTGTCAGCGGTGAACCGGCCCTCTGCGGGCGGTGCTTCGATCGCCGCCAAGTTCCCTGGACACCGCAGGGCGGCGGCCCTCGCCTGGACCGCCGCGTGTGACCGGGCGGAGCGGGGCCGCACTGCCGTGGACCTGAGCCTCGCGGAGGATCAGGTCCGCCGTGAACAGGAAGCCGCCGTCGCCGAACGCGATCGTCGGCTCATGGAGATGCGGGAAGAGGCGGACCGACGCGGCCGGACGAGCGGACGGGAAGGGCGTCCGGTTGCGGGAGCCCCGTCGACGATCAGTGGCCGGGCGCCCGCACTACCCGCGGTCCCGCACGGCCGCGGCCCCTCCGTCCCGGCCGTGCGGCCCCCCGCTTCGTTCCGCCGACTGGTGGATCCCGCGACCCTCCGTCTCGTCGTGGACCGGGGAAACCTCACGGCACCGCAATCCGGGGCCGGGCCCGCGACGGGCACCGCCCCGAAGAAGGGCCCGGCCGGCCTGCCCCAGCCCCGGTCCGGCTCGGCCGTCCCCCAGCAGCGCACCGCCGCACGTCCCTATACGGCCGTGGAGCAGGAGAAGGCGGCACTGGACCTCGTACGCCGGGCTCTGGCGCTGGACGAGACCGAGCTGCGTGACCTGAGGGCTCAGCACGGTTTGGGGGCGGACGCAGTGGACGAGCTGGCCCGGTTCTACGAACTCAAGACGTACGGCGGTGCCGAGCCGGACACGATCCAGCTCACCCCTGCGGAGTTCCAGCGGGCGATCGAAAGCGACGATTTCTTCCTTGTGGTCGTCTCCGGCTTGGAGGCCGGAGCCGCACCGGTCACCGTACGGATCATCCTGGAGCCGTTGAAGCACCTGCCCTACCGTCCGAGCAGCAACGTACTCGTCTCCGGCATCCGGGGCGCGCAGAGCCTTGTCTACCCGTTCGAGAGCACGGAGTAATCCTCGGCCGTGACTGCCATGAGAATGATGACAGCAACTCGAGAACGTGATTTCGGACCGCCCCTTAACGTGGGTGCCGAAGTGCCGCAGGGGTGGCGGCGGAGGGGACGTACCAGCATGCGCAGGGTTCCGCCGGAGATGTTCCGGTTCACCACGGGGGAGACGGCCGACTTGAACGGCGCCGTGCTCGAGGCTTTCGGGGTGGCCGGCGAGCACCTGGAGACCGCGCTCGGGCTCGACGGCGTACGGGAGCGGCTGCGTGCGGTGGGCTGGGTCTCGGACCTCGAGGACGAGGAACTGCACGAGACGCTGAAACGGTTGGTGAAGTGGGAACTCCTCGACGTGGTTCACAACCACGCCCAGAACTACCGCACGGCCGAGGAGTACGAGCGGCGCAACCTGCACTACTCGCTGACCCGCCGGGGCGAGGCCGCGCTCGCCGGGGTGCGACACGCCCTGGAGGTGCTGGCCTCCACGGGGGCGCTGCAGACCGCGGTGCTGGAGGCGATCGCCGACCGGCTCGACGAACTGACCCTCCTGTCAGGCGAACCTGCCGCGGCCGACCGACGGATCTTCAGCACCCTGCGGGAGCTGGAGGGTCATCTGGAGGGCATGGTGGAGAACACCAAGGCCTTCAACGGCCAGTTGCAGAGGCTCCTTCGCACCGAAGGAGTGGATCTGGACGTATTCCGTGAGGTGAAGGCCGCCACCGTCGCGTATCTCCAGGAGTTCCTGGTCAATCTCGACCGACGCGGCGAGACGGTGGCCGCCGCCGTGACTCGCGTGGAGGAGCGGGGCATCGCGGTGCTGCGTGAGCGGGCCCTGCGCGGTGCCGAGCTGCCTCCGGCCCCGGGAGAGGACCCGGCAGCCGACTGGCTGGAGAGCCGGCGGGCGCGCTGGGCGGGGCTGAGGGCCTGGTTCTTGCCGGACGACGGGGCGCGCCCCCGGATCGAGCAGCTGCACGACATCGCCCGGCGCGCCATCGTCTCCCTCCTGCAGGTGCTGGAGCGGATCAACGAGTCCCGGCGCCGCCCCTCCAGCGCCGTACAGGACTTCCGGGAGCTCGCGCGCTGGTTCGCTGCGGCTCCCGACGAGGAGGGCCTGCACCGGCTGTGGTCGGCCGCCTTCGGCCTCGGCCCGGCCCGTCATGCCCACCTCGCCCACCCGGACCCGGAGCTGATCCCCTCGTCCCACTCCTGGTCCGAGGCGCCGCCGGTACAGGTGTCGGCCCTGCTGAGGACCACCGGACGGACCGAACGCTTCACTCGTACGGCCACGGTGCGGGACGTTGCGGCGGTCAGGGCGGAACGCGCCGAGCGGGCCCGGGCGGAGCGAGCGGAGCTGGCACGCGCCTGGCAGGCGCTGGAGACGGACGGCCCGGTACGGCTCTCCTCTTTCAGCGCCCTCGACCCCGCGGCCTTCGACCGTCTCCTCGACCTGCTGGGCCGGGCGCTGGCCGCCCGGCCGGACGCGGGTGGCCGGCGACGGGCCACGACCGGCGACGGCCGGGTGGAGGTGGCGCTGTTGCCGCCCTCCGACGGGCGCACCGCCGTACTGCGTACCGTGCAGGGGACGATGGCAGGACCGGACTACGTCATCCACGTCACGGCCGTGAGCGGGGCGATCTCCTTCCCGGCAGTCCGCGCCGCCACGGGGCAGGAGGCCGCAGGATGAGCACCCTCGCCAACCAACTGGCCTCCGCCGAACGGGAGGAGGTCGCCCGTGCCATCCGCCTCCTTCTGGCCCGCCCGCTGCTCACCGAGGCAGCCGACCCGACCGGTTTCGATCTGGTGCGCCGCCGCCGTGACCCGCTGGCTCGTTGGTTCGACTACACCTGCGGCTGGAATCTGGTCGTGGAGCCCCGCCGGGGCTACGCCCGCCTCACCAAGGTCCGCGTCAACCCCGACGGCTCCCGCCCCGCTCGCCGGGCGCGTTCCGGCCGGGCCCCGTTCGACCGCCGACGGTACGTCCTGCTGTGCGTGACCGCCGCGGAGCTGCTGTCGATGCCGATGACGACCATCGGCATGCTCGCCGACCGCGTCGTCCAGGCCATGGCGGCCGACCTCGCGCTGGCGGGGTTCGACCCGGTCCGCCGGCCGGAGCGCATGGCGTTTGTCGACGTCCTGAAGCTGCTGGAGTCGTACGACGTGCTGCGTGTGGTGGACGGCACGACCGAGACGTACGTCGACTCCGTGGAGGCGAAGGTCCTCTACCGCGTGGACAACACACTGCTCATGCGGCTGCCCGCCGCACCGGTCGGCGCCTCCCGGCTCGCCGTGCCTCCGGAGGAGGTGCCCGCGCGGTTCGAGGAACTCCTCGCCGACCTGGTCAGGGAGCGCCGCTACGGAGGCGCTTCTGCCGACGATACGCACGCCGAGACCGCCGCGACCACGGACGCCCAGCGCAACCTGCGGCTGCGCCATTCGGTGCTGCGCCGCCTCTTCGACGATCCCGTGCTCTACCGGACCGACCTCGCCGACGACGAGCTCGCCTATGTCACTTCCTTGACCGGCCGCCAGATCCTGCGCCGCTCTGTCGAACAGGCCGGTTTCCTCCTGGAGGAACGGGCGGAGGGCTTTCTACTCGTCGACCCGGACGCCATCGCCACCGACGTCCGCTTCCCCGACGACACCTCCACAGCCCGAGTCGCCGCGCTACTCCTCCTCGCACCGCTCTGCGCCACGCCCGCAGGCCTGCTGCCCGAGCAGCTGGCCGAGGCCGGAGCAGAGCTGCTGCGCCGCTTCCCGGGCTGGGCCAAGGCGTACCAGTCGGAGGAAGGCCCGGCCCACCTTGCCGACGACGCCGTACGGATCCTGCTCGACGTCGGCCTGGCAGCCAGGGCCCGAGACCGCGTCGTCGCGCGACCGGCCGCGTACCGCTACCGCCTGACGGAGACCACCGGCCCAGCCGCGAAGAACGATCCGCCAGCCGTGACCACCGCCGGCAGCGCCGGAGAAGGAGACAAGCAGTGAGCGTGACGGAACTCCCCCTCCAGCGACGGCCCGAGGAGACCATCGAACCGTCACCCGTTCACGAGGCGGATACCGGCCGCGGACGCTGGCAGCCCCATCGCGCGGGCATCCTCAACGTCTGGCGCTACTACGACGAGACCTTCACCTTCCACCAGGGTCGCCTGCTGCTGCGCGGTCAAAACGGCACCGGCAAGTCCAAGGCCCTGGAACTGCTGCTCCCCTTCCTCTTCGACGCCAGCCTCCGACCCAACCGCCTCTCCACGTTCGGCGGTTCGGAGCGCACGATGCACTGGAACCTGCTCGGCCAGGGGGCGACCGGAAAGACCCGTGTTGGGTATGTGTGGATGGAGTTCCGCCGCGTCGGAGACGACGGCACCGAGCACTGGTTCGGCTGCGGAGCCCGCCTGCACGCGAGCGTGCACACCACCACGGCGCACGCCGACTACTTCACCACCACCGCCCGGATTGCCCACCCCGACGGGGTTCACCTCGTCAACGACACCGGACAGCCCCTGACCAAGGCGGCCCTCACCGAAGCCCTGCGCGACCGCGGCGAGGTACATCCGGCAGCCACCGACTACCGCGCCACTGTGCGGCGCGAACTCTTCGCGGGCATGGGCGAGCAGCGGTACGAGTCCCTGCTCTCCGCCTTGCTCCAGCTCCGCCAGCCCAAGCTGTCCGAACGGCTCGACCCCTCCCTCCTGTCCACCCTACTGTCCCGCGCCCTGCCCCCGCTCGGCGAAGGAGAGATCACCGAGCTCGCCGAGGGCTTCGAGCGCCTGGACCGACAGCGGGACCACCTCGACCGGCTCGACGCCGAGGTGACGGCCGCCGAGAACGTCGCCTCCCGGCAGCGCGCCTACGCCCGTCGGGTCCTGCGGGCCGGCGCGGCAGCGCTGATCTCTGCGACCACCGAGATGGACGACCTCACACGGGACGCCCGCGTCAGCGCCGAGGAGTACAAGAAGGCGTGCGAGGAGCGCGCCTCCACCCTGGCCCTGCGCGAGGAGCTGGAACTACGGGCGCACGCCTTGGACGAGATCGTCGAAGGGCTTCGGGAGAGCGACGCCTACCAGAAGGGGGAGGAGCTCGACCGGCTCCGCCGCGGCACCGAGGAACAGGTCGCGGCCGCCGCGGAGCTGCGTACCGCCGCCCGGTCCGCCGAGGCCGAGGCGGAGGAGGACCGGAAGCACGCCGACGAGGTCGCGGGACACGCCCGCTCGCGCGACGAACACGCCCGCGCGACCGCGGACGAGGCACACCGCTCGGCCCGGGCCGCAGGCATGGAGTCCATTCACCACGAGGTGAAGACGATGCTGGACGCGGAAGGGGAGGTGAAGCCCCTCGGCAACGAGTCGGCGAACACCCCGGTCAGGACAGGGAGCAGGCGGTCGGATGCTCCTGGCACCGCCGCCCGCCGACTGCTCCGGGGCGCGGTCACCGCCCGACGGCAGCAGGTCGCCGACATCACCGACGCGATCGACGCGCACGACCGGGCGGTACGCGACCGGGGTACCGCCGAGGGCCTGCTGGACGAGGCCCGAACCCGGCTCGCGGACGCGATCGCCCACCGCGACACGACCGCCGCCGCCTGGGACGAAGCCCTGGCAGCCCAGGCGGAGCGGCTGCTCGCCTGGGCCCGGGACTGCACGGAGCTGCGCATCCCCGACCTTGATGAACTGGCCGCCAGGGCGGCCGTCGAGGCAGACGTGCGCGAGCTAGTCGAAACGGTCGCACGACCGCTGGACCAGGAGATCACCACGGAGCGGGCTGGAGTCCGCACGGCGCAACAGGGGTTGGAGCAGGAACGTGACCTGCTCGACGCGCGGAGACGCAAGCTCAGCGGCGAGACCGATCTCCAGCCCGTCGCTCCACCCACCCGCACCACCGTCCGCACGGCTGCGGCGGGCGCGCCGCTGTGGCGGCTGATCGCCTTCCACGAGGACGTCCCGCTCCCCGTACAGGCCGGGGTGGAAGCGGCACTGGAGGCCTCGGGCCTTCTGGACGCATGGGTGAGCGCATCCGAAGGGCTCGCCCTTCCTGGGCACGACACCCGTGTCGAGGTCGGCCTCGCCACGACCGCCCCCGGCTCCAGCCTGCTGGACGTGCTGAGGCCCGAGGAGGACATTTCCGTACCGGCCGGCACGGTGACCCGCATCCTCGCCGGCATCGCGTACGGCACCACCCTGCCCGGCGGTCACCCTGCGGCAGTCTCCTCCGACGGCGCCTGGCGCCTCGCGCCGGCCACGGGTTCCTGGAGCAAGCCGGAGCCCGCCCACATCGGAGCCCTCGCCCGGCAGCGGGCCAAGCAGCGTGAGATCGCCGAACTGACCGAGCTGATCGCCGAGAAGGGCGCCTCCCTGGCGACCCTCGCCGACCGGCTGCGGGAACTCGGCGCCCGCGCCGCCCGGCTGGCGGAGGACCGCACCGCCCGGCCCGACCACCGGGAACTCGACGCCTGCCGACGGGACTGGGACCGGGCCGAGGAGAAGGTGGCCGCCCGGGACGACGCCGTGCGTGACGCGACCGAGCATCTGGCCGCACGCGAGGGTGACGTGGCCGGCGCGCTGCGCACGCTGAGCCGCAGGGCCGCCGAACACGGACTGCCCACGGACCGCGACCGGCTGCGCGAACTCGGCCGCGACGTGGAGAGCTTCCGCGACCTCGCCGATGCCTGGACGGACGCCCGCATCGACGCGATCGCGGCCGTTGAAAGGGCTGGTGAGACGGCCGCACGGGCGGACCGGTCACGCCTTCGCGCGGAGAAGCAGACCGCCGACGCGGCCGCTGCGGAAGCGAAGGCGGCTGGTATGACGGCACGCCTGAAGGCGGTGGAGGAGACGGTCGGCGCGGACTACCGGCAGATCGTCGCGCGCGTTGCGGAGACCCGTGCCGAGCGGGTCCGCTGCGGCAAGGAAGCCCGCCAGGCAGCCGAGCTCCTCCTGGGCCTGGAAGGCCGCATCGGAGAGCTGAGGGCCACCAGTGGCCAGGACGCCGACCGGCAGGAGAAGGCAGCCGAGGCCCGCGACGGCGCGGCGCGGCGGTTCCGGCACCTGTGCCTGGTGGGTCTGGCCGAGGACGCGGGCGTCGTACCCGAACTCGACGCCGGGGACGGCACCAAGGCCACTCTGGAGGCCGCGCGCGCCATGGCGGCACGGTGGCCCCAGGTCCCGCACGCCCCGCGCCACCTCGGCGACGCCGCCACCCGCCTCTCCGAAGCCGTCCACGAGGCCCGCCGCCACCTCGGCGTCCGCGCCGACCTGGAGCTGGAGCCCGACGACGACATCCAGCTCTTCACCGCCAGCCTGGAGGGCGTCCGCGTGGGGGCGACCGGTCTGCTCGCCGCGCTCACCCAGGAGCGCGACCGCAGCCG
Source organism: Streptomyces sp. NPDC017448 (assembly GCF_044330565.1). Taxonomy (NCBI): domain Bacteria; kingdom Bacillati; phylum Actinomycetota; class Actinomycetes; order Kitasatosporales; family Streptomycetaceae; genus Streptomyces; species Streptomyces sp. NPDC017448. The sequence continues at coordinate 194,235 of NZ_JBIRLM010000013.1, forward strand.
CGAGGACATCAGCACCGCCGAACGGCGCCTCTTCGACCAGATCCTCACCGGTGACATCCGCCGCCACCTCGCCGCCCGCATCCGCCGGGCCGGCGAACTCGTCGCGCACATGAACGGGCACCTGGAGCGGGTCCGTACCGCCTCCAACGTCGCCGTCCAGCTCGTCTGGGACGTCCGCCCGGACCTCCCCGACAGCACCCGCACCGCCCGCCAGCTGCTCCTGAAGGATCCCGGTCGGGTCACCGAGTCCGACCGGGAGGCCCTGCACGCCTTCTTCCGTGCCCGCATCGAGGAGGCCAAGGGCAGCGACACGGCCGCGAGCTGGGAGGAGCACCTCGGCGAGGTGCTCGACTACACCGCCTGGCACACCTTCACCGTCCGCCTCGACCGGGCGGACGGGAGCGGCTGGCAGCCCCTGACCAAGCGGCTGCACGGCGCGCTCTCCGGCGGGGAGAAAGCCATCGCACTGCACCTGCCCCTGTTCGCCGCCGTCGCCGCCCACTACGAGGACGTGCCCCTGGCCCCCCGCCCGATCCTCCTCGACGAAGTCTTCGTCGGCGTCGACACCGTCAACCGCGGACAGGTCTTCGCCCTGCTCACTGCACTCGACCTGGACCTCATGATCACCTCCGACCACGAGTGGGGAAACTACAGGGAGCTACCTGGAATCGCCGTCCACCAACTCCTGACCGACGGAGACGACGCCGTCACCAGCGCGCGCTTCGTTTGGAACGGCATCGGAATGGAGGAAGGATGACCTTGCGAGACCACCCCGTGTCCGGCGGGACGACCTCTCGGGAGCATCTCGCCTCGGGCGGCGCGACCCTTCGCCGCCCCGAACTCCATCCCGTCTGGCAGACGGTCCACGACCGTCTCTCCTCCGGCCGCCCCGTCACACGCGTACGCCTCGGACTGCTGGACGAGACCCAGCGCGAAGCCCTCGCGGACCTCCTCGGCCTGGACCGCCTGCCGGACCCGCGGCCCTCCGTCGCTCTGGCCCGCCTGGAGGAGGCCGTCACCGAGCTCTCCGGCCACACCGTACGAGAAGTCGTTGCCGAGCTCATCGGCCCTCTCAGTGACAGAGCCGGTGAACGCCGCCGCCAGGAGGGCGAACGCGCCGATCTGTGGACCTGGCTGGCTGGTCACGACACGGTGCGGGCGCAGCCGGTGCTCGCCGACTGGGCTGCGTCCTGTCGAGCTGCAGGACTGGTTGGCGGCTCGGCGGAACGTACCCGTGCGCTCCTCACCGACGCGCTCAAGGTGCTCGCCGAACTACCGAGCCAGGCCGAACCCCTGCCCGTCTTCGCCGCCCGAGTCCTGAACGGCCACGCCCACGCTCTCGACGACGGCGCACCCGTCTCCACCCTCGTCCTGCGTGCCCTGGCGACTCTGTACGACATTGCTCCGCCGCAGTCCGCAGCGGAACGGCGCGCCCTGTGGTCCCGCGCTGGCGTCGCCGACGACGAGCTGTCCGCCACCGTCATCGCCGGCGGACTGTGCCCCGGCGGCGACGGCCTTCTCGCCCGTGTGGCCCGCCTGTGCACGGAGGCCGGCCAGGCCGCCAGCCTGACCCTCGCCCACGTCAGGAACCCGGGCGAGCTCACCCTGCCCGCTACCCCTGCCCCACTCGTCGTCCACGTAGTGGAGAACCCCAGTATCTTGGCCCTCGCCCTCCGTCGCTTCGGCTCCAGCTGCCCGCCGCTTGTCTGCACGTCCGGCTGGCCCAACAGCGCAGCTATCCAGCTCCTGCGCCTACTCGCGGACCAAGGCGCTGCTCTCCGTTACCACGGTGACTTCGATGGCGAAGGCATCCGCATTGCCGCATACGTCGTGGAGAAAACAGGGGCACACCCCTGGCGCATGACGGCGGGAGACTACCGATCCGCGATCGTCCGCAACCCGCACGGTCCTCGACCGGGGCGTATCACCGGAGCACCGTGGGATCCCGAGTTGTCCGAGGTCATGGCGGAGCACGACATCGCCGTCGTGGAGGAGCTGGTAGCCGATGTGCTGTTGGAAGATCTCGCGGCTGCGGCTCGCCAGCAGCACCTCTCCGGCTACTCGTAACGTCCAGGCGATTGAAGGGCCGTAGGCTGGTGCTGACCTGTGGTGATGTCGACTGCCATTTTGCGTGGCCTAGTTTCGATGACGCATCACATGGAGCGTGCCACCAGGTAGTTTGGGAGTTGTCTTAACGGAGTTTGGTGGACACGAACGTCGACAATACGGAGCGCCAGGTGCGGCTGTCGTTCCTCGGGTAGGCCCTCAGAGGTGACGGCTGCGGGGGCGCTTCCCGGTCGTACCGAAGGAGAGGGACGGATCGGGCGGTTCAGACGAACGGCCCGGGCCGCCCCGGGACGGAGGCGGCCGAGGAGTTCGGCGGAGTACCGGGAAACCGCAGTCCTCTTTCGTCCTCGACCCGGCGGCGCCCGCCCCCCGTGACCTGTCTTCGGCGCAGGCGGCGCGGGTTCGACCGCGGACAGCCGGCCCGCCGGGCGATGGGCCGTGCCGGACTCCGCCGCCGGCATGGCGCCCGGGCGCCTGAGGAGCCCGCAGTCGTGTCGACAAGCCGCTGAGAGAGGGGCGCACGCCGAACCGGATCGTCGACCACGACGGAGCCCGTCCGCAGTGGCCGGCCGTCGTCGGCGACGCTCAGGCCCGCCGACGGACGATCAGACGCTGGATCACGATGAAGGCGAGCAGGAGCGCGCCGATGACGATCTTCGTCCACCAGGAACTGAGGGTGCCCTCGAAGGAGATCAACGACTGTACGGTGCCGAGGACCAGCACCCCCACCACGGAACCCGCCACGTAGCCTGTCCCGCCCGCGAGGAGGGTTCCTCCGATGACCACGGCGGCGATGACGTCGAGTTCCATGCCGACGGCGTGCAGACCGTAGCCGGAGAGCATGTAGAGGCTGAAGAGCAGGCCGCCCAGCGCGGAGCAGAAGCCGCTCACCACATAGACGCCGACCTTGGCCCGGCTGGTGGCCAGGCCCATCAGGCGAGCCGAGGACTCACTGCCGCCCACCGCGTAGACCGTCCGGCCGAAGCGCGTCAGGTGCAGCACGTACAGGGCGGCCAGGACCACTGCCAGCGCGATCACGACGCTGTAGGTCAGCGTGATGCCGCCCGGCAGCGTGATGGTCCCGCCGGCGAACTCACGGAACGACGGCTCGGTGATGGAGACCGACTCGACACTGATGAGAAAGCACAGCCCGCGGGCCAGGAACATGCCTGCGAGCGTGACGATGAAGGGCTGGACTTCGAAGTGGTGGATGACCAGACCCATGAGCAGACCCAGGGTGGCGCCTGATCCGAGGACGGTGACGACCGAAAGCAGCGGAGGCCAGCCCGCGTTGAGGGTGGCTGCGGCGATCATGGTCGAGAGGGCGGCGACCGCCCCGACGGAGAGGTCGATGCCCCCGGTCAGGATGACGAAGGTCATGCCCACGGCGAGGACGATGAGGAAGGAGTTGTCGACGAACAGGTTCGCGACGACCTGCCCCGAGGCGAAGTTCTCGTAGCGGACCGATCCCGCTCCGAAGGTGGCCACGAACACCGCGAAGGTGGCGACCACGGGCAGGAAACGCTGGGGAAAGCGCGCGGAGGAGAGAGCCGAGGTGCTCATCCGGCGGCCACCTCCTGGGAGCGGGACGTAGGAAGGGCGGTCTTGCGGCGTGCGCGGAGCATTCTCGTCGTCCGGGGCGACTGGAGCAGGCAGACGGCGATCACCACGACGGCCTTGAAGACCAGAGTGACGTTGGTGGGGACGCCGATGGTGTAGACGGTGGTGGTCAGCGTCTGGATGACGAGAGCGCCCACCATGGTTCCCGCCAGTGAGTACCGGCCCCCGGCCAGCGAGGTGCCTCCGATGACGACAGCGAGGATGGCGTCCATCTCGATCCACAGACCGGCGCTGTTGGCGTCGGCGGCGTTCACGTTGGAACTGATCATCAGGCCCGCGACACCCGCGCACAGACCGGCGAAGACGTAGACCGTCCAGATGATCGTGCGGGAGCGCACTCCCGCGAGCTCGCCTGCCCGGGGGTTGATCCCCACGGCTTCGACGAGCATGCCCAAAGCGGTTCGACGGGTGATGAGGGCGACCGCCGTCAGGACGGCGAGGCTGATCAGGATCGCGATCGGCAGGATGAGGAAGCCCGAACCGATCTGCCGGTAGAGCGGATCCTTGACGGTGATGATCTGGCCCTCGGTCAGCAGCATGGCGCCGCCACGACCCGCGGTCATCAGAACCAAGGTGGCGATGATCGGCTGGATTCCGAGGACGGAGACCAGGAAGCCGTTCCACAGCCCGAGCAGGACGCACACGCCCAGAGCCAGCAGGACCGCGGTCGCCGCGTCCCCGCCGCCGGATATGTAGGTGCAGGCGGTCGCGCCGGCGATGGCGGCGACCGCTCCCACCGAGAGATCGATGCCCCGGGTGGCGATGACCAGGGTCATGCCGACGGCGATCAGGAGCGTCGGCGCTCCGTTGCGGAGGATGTCGATGATGCTGCCGAAGAGGTGCCCGTCCTGGACCCGGAGTTCCACGAAGGAGGGTTCGACGGCGATGTTGAGGACGATCAGCGCGGCCAGGGCGACGAGCGGCCACAGCAGCCGCGAGCGCGTCATGACGCCACCGCCGCGGTGTGTCCGTCGCTCGGAGCGGCGATGGCAGACATGATTCTGTCCACCGAGACGTCCTGCCCGGTCAGTTCGGCCACTTTGTGTCGATCGCGCAGAACGACGACCCGGTCGGACACGCGTACCACTTCTTCCAGTTCGGCGGAGATGAACAGCACGGCCATTCCGTCGGCCGCGAGGTCGGCCACGACCTTCTGAATGTGCGCCTTGGCGCCGATGTCGATGCCCCGGGTGGGTTCGTCGAGGATGAGCAGCCGGGGCCGGGTGACCAGCCAGCGTGCGAGCAGCACCTTCTGCTGGTTTCCACCGGAGAGGGTGCTCATGACGGCGTCGGGGTCGGCGGGGCGGATGTCCAGCTTCGCTATGTACTCCTTCACCAGGGCGTCGGAGGTGCGTCGCGGGATGGGGCGTGCCCACCCCCGGGCGGCCTGCAGGGCGAGCACGAGGTTGTCGCGGATACTGAGATCGGCGACGACTCCCTCGGCCTTGCGGTCCTCGGAGCAGAAGGCCACGCCCTGAGCGATCATCGTCCGTGGGCCGCGGGGGCGGTGTTCCCTGCCGTCGAACGTGAGAGTTCCGGTATGCGCGCGGTCCGCGCCGAAGAGCATGCGGGCCAGTTCCGTGCGGCCCGAGCCGAGCAGACCGGCCAGACCGACGACCTCCCCGGCGTGGATCTCCAGGTCGAGGGGGGCGATCGCTCCCGTGCGGCCCAGGGCGACGGCGCTGAGGAGCGGCGCGGTACCGGGGGCCCGGGCCTCCGAGCGCCGTTGCACCTCCTCCAGCACTCCCCGGTCGCGCCCGAGCATCGCTGCGACGAGTTCGATGTGGTCCATCTCGGTAGGCAGGTATTCGCCGACGAGTGAGCCGTTCCGTAGGACGGTCATGCGGTCGGCGATCTCGTAGACCTGGTCGAGGAAGTGGGAGACGAACAGGATGGCGACTCCGTCGTCGCGCAGTACGCGCACGATGCGGAAGAGTTCGGCGACCTCGTCGGCGTCGAGGCTGGAGGTGGGCTCGTCCAGAACCAGGACGCGTGCGTCCACGACCAGCGCCCGCGCGATCGCCACGAGTTGCTGTACAGCGATCGGGTGGGAGCTCAGAAGAGAGGCGGGGTCGATGGACAGGCCGACGCGGGTGAGCAGTTCCTTCGCCCGCGCACGCATGGCCCGTCCGTCGATGTGTCCCAGCCGACGTGGTTCGCGGCCCAGCAGGATGTTCTCCGCCACCGAGAGGTTGGGGAGGAGGTTGACCTCCTGGTAAACGGTGCTGATTCCGGCTTCCTGAGCTTGGCCGGGTGCGTCGAAAGCAACCGGTTCACCGTGCAGGTGTATGACGCCTGTCGTCGGAGAGTGCACGCCGGTGAGCGCCTTGATGAGGGTGGACTTGCCTGCCCCGTTCTCGCCCATCAGAGCGTGCACTTCACCGGGGAGCAGGCGGAAGTCGACGCCCGAGAGGGCTTTGACGCCGGGGAACTCGACGCTGATGTCGCGCATCTCGACCACCGGGGTGCCGGCAAGCGCGGAAGAATCGGTCATGACCAGTGCTTTCGTCGTGGGTACAGCCCCCGCCACCGGCACGAGGGGCGCGGTGGCGGGGACTGGAGCTCTTGGGTCAGTACTGCCGGTCGGGCAGCGCCTTCTTCGCCTGCTCGGGCGTGAAGGCGGTCTCCTCGGTGACCACCCGCTTGGGGACCTTCTCGCCGTCCACGACCTTCTTGGCGAGCTCCATGAGCTGGTCGCCGAGGAGCGGATTGCATTCGACGATGTAGTTGATCTCCCCGTCGGCCAACGCCTGCATACCGTCCTTGACGGCGTCAACAGTGATGATCTTGATGTCCGTGCCGGGCTTCTTGCCGGCGGCCTTGATGGCTTCGATGGCGCCCAGGCCCATGTCGTCGTTGTGTGCGTAGACGACGTCGACGTCGGGGTTGGAGCGCAGGACGGCCTCCATGACCTGCTTGCCGCCGGAGCGGGTGAAGTCGCCGCTCTGAGAAGCCTTGATCTTGATGTCGGGGCGCGCGGCGATCTTCGCCTCGAAGCCCTTCTTGCGGTCGATGGCGGGCGCGGCACCGGTGGTGCCCTGCAGCTCCACCACGTTGACGGGACCGTCGGTGTTCTCGACGAGCCACTGGCCGGCCTTCTCGCCCTCCTCGACGAAGTCGGAGCCGAGGAACGTCTCGTACAGGGTGTCGTCCTCGGAGTCGACCGCGCGGTCGGTCAGGATCACGGGGATGCGGGCCCGCTTCGCCTCCAGCAGCACCGCGTCCCAGCCGGTCTCCACCACCGGGCTGAAGGCGATCACGTCGACCTTCTGCTGGATGTAGGAGCGGATGGCCTTGATCTGGTTCTCCTGCTTCTGCTGGGCGTCGGAGAACTTCAGCTCGACGCCCGCGGACTTCGCGGACTGCTGGACGGACTTGGTGTTGGCCGTCCGCCAGCCGCTCTCGGCGCCGACCTGGGCGAAGCCCATGGTGATCTTGCCGGTCCCGCCGCTGCCGCCGCCCTTGCTCGAGGTGTCGCCCGAGCCACACGCCGTCAGTGTGGCGAACAGCAGAACGCTGACACCCGTGGCGATCTTCTTCAACACTGCTTCCTCCGTGCTCAACGGTGCCCACTCGGGGTGGCGAGCTTTGCGTGACCGGGGTCACTGGTGCATCAGAGTGAACGCTCACATCTGCTCAGTCAACCCCTGGGATGCAGCGATTTTGCGCATCGAGAGCGAGATGAGGGGGTGAGTTATGTTAGCGCTCATCGTCGGGGCGGCCCGGGTGCGCAAGAGCTTCGGAGCGCCCCACGTCCGCATCCCGGCGGAGGCGAGGAGGGGGCGCTGGCTGTCGGCCCCCTAGCCTGGTTAAGGTTCAAGGTGCCGCGTCCCTGCGTGGTCCCTCACAGGTGTCGGGCGGGCAGAAACGGCGGAGTCAGGAGATGCAGGTGGAGGACACCTCGGCGGCTACCCGGGTGCGAGAGCCGGCGATGACGGACGTGGCGCGACTCGCGGGGGTCTCCCACCAGACGGTGTCCCGCGTGCTCAACGGGCATCCCAACGTCCGGGAGCAGACGCGGCTGAGAGTGCGTGCCGCGATCGCCGAGCTGGGGTACCGGCCCAACCGTGCCGCGCGCACCCTGGTGACCGGCCGGTCCCAGCAGATCGGCGTGGTGGCGCAGAACTCCACCCTGTACGGGCCGACCTCGATGCTGGCGGCCTTCGAACTGGCCGCCGGGGCCCAGGGCTTCGCGGTGAGCGTGCGACGGGTGCGCGTCCTCGACCGCTCCTCCATCGCCGCGGCGGTGGAACACCACCGCGACCAGCGGGTCGCCGGCATCGTGGTCATCGCTCCCACCGCCTCCGCCGACGAGGCGCTGGCGGAGATTCCGGCCGACGTCCCGCTCGTGGCCGTCGACGGGGATCCCGGCCGGGGCGGGGCGCTGGTCACGGTCGACCAGGAGGCGGGGGCCTTCGCCGCCACCCGGCACCTGCTGGACGCGGGACACCAGACCGTGTGGCACATCTCGGGTCCGCCGGACTGGTTCGACGCCGCGGGCCGGGTGCGCGGGTGGCAGCGCGCTCTTCAGGAGGCCGGTGCGGAGATCCCTCCCGTCAGTTCCGCGGACTGGAGCGCCTCCTCCGGCTACCGTGCGGGTCAGATGCTGGCCCGCATGCCGGATGTGACCGCCGTCTTCGCGGCCAACGACCACCTGGCCCTCGGCGCCATCCGCGCCATGGCCGAGCGGGGCCGTAGCGTCCCCGGCGACGTGAGTGTCGTCGGATTCGACGACGTGCCCGAGGCCGCATTCTTCTCGCCCCCGTTGACCACGGTGCGCCCGGACTTCGACGGGGTGGCCACTGAGACCCTCGGCCTTCTGCTGGCCCGGATCGAGGGCGAGTCGGGACCTTCGCGGCGCACACTCAACCCCACGCTCATCCCGCGCGAGAGCGTCGCGGCACCGCGCGTCTGAGCCGCGCCCCCGGTCCCTCTTCCTGATCCCTGACTGAGCACGCTCACACGTCAAGACATTCCTGTCGGCGGATGTCTTGACGCCCAGATTGTTAGCGATAACACTGCGGGTGTCCTTCTGCGAACGATCAAAGGTGGCTTCATGGCCGACGAACCTGACTCCCTCGTGGTCGGTGTCGACTACGGCACGTTGTCCGGACGCGCCGTAGTGGTGCGGGTCCGGGACGGCGCCGAGCTGGGCACGGGCGTCCACGCCTACCGCCACGGCGTCATCGACCGGTCCCTGCCCGCTACGGGCCAGGAGTTGCCGCCGGACTGGGCACTGCAGGTTCCCCAGGACTACCTCGACGTTCTGCGGATCGCCGTACCGGCCGCGATCGCGGACGCCGGGATCGATCCGGCTCGTGTGATCGGCATCGGGACCGACTTCACCGCCTGCACGATGGTGCCGACCACCGGGGACGGCACCCCGCTGTGCGACCTGCCCGGGTTCGCCGGGGAGCCGCACGCGTACGTCAAGCTCTGGCGCCACCACGCCGCACAGCCGCAGGCCGACCGGATCAACGCTCTGGCGCGGGCGCGCGGGGAGAAGTGGCTGCCGAGGTACGGAGGGCTGATCTCCTCGGAGTGGGAGTTCGCCAAGGCGCTGCAGTTGCTGGAGGAGGCGCCCGAGGTGTACTCGGCCATGGAACGCTGGGTGGAGGCCGCCGACTGGATCGTCTGGCGACTCACCGGCGTGTACGTACGCAACGCCTGCAGCGCCGGTTACAAGGGGATACGCCAGGACGGCGAGTACCCCGCCGCGGACTTCCTCGCCGAACTGAACCCGGACTTCGCCGGCTTCGTGTCCGAGAAGCTGGATCAGCCCATCGGCCGGCTCGGCGACCGGGCCGGCGGCCTGAGCGCCGAGGCCGCGGCCTGGACCGGACTGCCGCAGGGCATCGCGGTCGCCGTGGGAAACGTCGACGCGCACGTCACCGCCCCGGCGGCCGGCGCCGTGGAGCCCGGTCAGCTGGTCGCGATCATGGGCACCTCCACCTGCCACGTCCTCAACGGCGACACCCTGCGCGAGGTCCCCGGCATGTGCGGCGCGGTCGACGGCGGCATCGTCGACGGGCTGTGGGGTTACGAGGCCGGACAGAGCGGCGTGGGGGACATCTTCGCCTGGTACATCGAGCACCAGGTCCCCGAGAGCTACCACGTTCAGGCCCGGGAGCGGGGCCTGTCCGTCCATGAACTGCTCACCGAACTGGCCGCGGACCAGCAGGTGGGTGAGCACGGGCTGATCGCCCTCGACTGGCACAGCGGCAACCGCTCGGTGCTCGTCGACCACGAACTGTCCGGGATGGTCGTGGGGCAGACCCTCTCCACCCGGCCCGAGGACGTCTACCGCGCACTGCTCGAAGCCACCGCGTTCGGCACGCGCACGATCGTGGAGACCTTCACCGCCGCGGGCGTACCCGTCGACGAGGTCATCATCGCCGGCGGCCTGGTGCGCAACCCGTTCCTGATGCAGCTCTACTCCGACGTCCTCGGCATGCCGCTGTCGATCACCCGCTCCGCCCAGGGGCCGGCCCTCGGGTCGGCGCTCCACGCGGCGGTGGCCGCCGGCGCGCACCCCGGTGTCCGGGCCGCCGCCGCCGCCATGGGCTCGGTCGACCGGGCCGTCTACCGACCGCGTTCCGCGGAAGCCGCCGCCTACGACCGGCTCTTCGCCGAGTACACCGCCCTGCACGACTACTTCGGCCGGGGCGGCAACGACGTCATGCGCAGGCTGCGAGCCATGCGCCGCTCCGCCATCGAATCGAAGGAGAAGTGATGGACGCCGCCGACAGCGTGAGGAACCTCCGGCAGACCGTCGCCGACCTGCACCGCGAACTGACGCGGTACGGGCTGGTGATCTGGACCGCCGGAAACGTCTCGGCCCGCGTTCCGGGGGAGGACCTCATGGTCATCAAACCCTCCGGCGTGTCCTACGACGACCTCAGCGCGGACACCATGGTCGTGACCGACCTCCACGGCAACCTGGTCGAGGGCGACCTGGCGCCGTCCTCGGACACCGCCGCCCACGCGTACGTCTACCGGCACATGCCCGAGGTCGGCGGCGTGGTCCACACCCACTCGCCCTACGCCACCGCCTGGGCCGCACGCGGCGAACCCATCCCGTGCGTCCTGACCATGATCGCCGACGAGTTCGGCGGCGAGGTCCCGGTCGGCCCCTTCGCGCTGATCGGCGACGACTCCATCGGGCGCGGCATTGTGGACACCCTCCGCGACAGCCGCTCGCCCGCCGTCCTCATGCGCAGCCACGGCCCCTTCACCGTCGGCCGCGACGCGCGTTCGGCGGTGAAGGCGGCCGTCATGGTCGAGGACGTGGCCCGCACCGTCCATTACGCCCAGCAGCTCGGTACCCCGGACGCCATCGACGCGGACGCCGTGGACCGGCTCTACGAGCGCTACCAGAACGTCTACGGCCAGTGAGCCCACGAGGGGAAGTCCGATGAACACCACAACCAAGCCGCAGGTCTGGTTCCTGACGGGAAGCCAGCACCTCTATGGCCCCGAGACCCTGAACCAGGTGGCGGAGCAGTCGGCCAGGATCCAGGAGATGCTGGCCGCTTCCGGGCGGATCGGCGCCGATATCGTGGGGAAACCGGTCCTGACCGAGGGCTCCGCCATCAGGCAGACACTGGAGACCGCCAACACCGACCCGAACTGTGTCGGGGTGGTCGCGTGGATGCACACCTTCTCTCCCGCGAAGATGTGGATCTCCGGGCTCGACGCGCTGCGCAAGCCGCTGCTGCACCTGCACACGCAGCTCAACCGGGAACTGCCGTGGTCCTCCATCGACATGGACTTCATGAACCTCAACCAGGCCGCCCACGGCGACCGGGAGTTCGGGTACATACAGACCCGCATCGGGGTGGCCCGCAAGACCGTGGTCGGCCATGTGTCCGATCCGGAGGTCGTCAGGCGGGTCGACGACTGGGTCCGGGCGGCCATCGGCTTCCACCGCATGCGCAACCTCCGCCTGGCGCGGTTCGGCGACAACATGCGCGACGTGGCCGTGACCGAGGGCGACAAGGTGGAGGCGGAGCTCCGGTTCGGCGTCAGCGTCAACACCTACGGCGTCAACGACCTCGTCGATCTCGTCGACGCCGTGACCGCCGACGAGATCGACGAACTCGTCGGCGAGTACTCCGATCTCTACCGACTGGCACCGGAGTTGGCACGAGGCGGCGATCGCCACTCCTCGCTGCGCGATGCGGCCGCCATCGAGGCCGGTCTGCGCCACTTCCTGGCACAGGGCGGCTTCGGCGCCTTCACCACCAACTTCGAGGACCTCGGCGGACTGCGCCAGCTCCCCGGCCTGGCGGTCCAGCGCCTCATGGCCGACGGCTACGGCTTCGGCGGTGAGGGCGACTGGAAGACCTCCGCACTGCTCGCCGCCGCGAAGGCCATGGGCCCTCGGGCCTCGTTCATGGAGGACTACACCTACCACTTCGGGCCCGGCACGCCGAAGACCCTCGGCGCCCACATGCTCGAAGTATGCCCCTCGATCGCGGACGCCCAGCCGTCCTGCGAGATCCACCCCCTGTCGATCGGAGGGCGTGAGGACCCGGTGCGCCTGGTGTTCGACGCCGCCGCCGGCCCCGCCACGGTGATCGGTCTGGCCGACCTGGGCGACCGCTTCCGGCTCGTCGCCAACGACATCGATGTCGTGCTCCCCGACGAGCCACTGCCGTGTCTGCCGGTGGCGCGGGCGGTGTGGGAGCCGCGGCCCTCGCTCTCCACGTCGGCCGAGTGCTGGCTGATGGCCGGCGGCCCGCACCACACGGTCCTCACCACGGCGGGGTCGGACGTGCTGCGCGACTTCGCGCAGATGGCCGGCACCGAGTTGGTGATGATCGACGGCGCCACCACGGCCCATGACTTCGAGGACCGTCTCCGCTGGAACCAGGCGTACCACCGGCTCGCCCAGCGGATGTGACCCGCGCCGAGACGTGACGTGGCCCCCTCCCGCAGGAGGGGCCCCACCCGACCGGGCAGCCCGAGAGGCGCGCCGACGGCGGCCGAACCGCCCGTACCAGGTGGTGCCCCACCCGGCCCGCGCCGGTCGGATCGGGCGCCCCGGCACCGGGCAGGGGAGCACAGGGCGGGTCCACGCCCTGCCTGCCGTACCGCGTGCAGAGCGGCACGGCCGCGAACCGCCCCGGCTCCTTCGAGCCGGGGCGGTTCGCACCGGGAGCGATCACTGAGCCGCTGCCGCACCGGCGGAGCGGTCGGTCGGCGACCTTGGGGCCCCGGCCGAAGAAGACGGTGTGACGACGGGTCACCAGGTGGGCAGCGGCGGGTCAGGCCGTTCCACACCGCTCGGTCCGCGAAATCGGCGCCTCGGCCGATGCGGTGTGTGCCCCCCCCGGCTGGACCCGCTGGATCCCCATCGCCCCCGTCGACCGTCCCCGCGAAGTCCTTCGCGCCACCGCGCACGCCGCGACCGTCACTCCGGCCGGCAGCTTTGTCCTGCCACCGCTGGTCCGAACGATCGACTCTAGGAGGTGGTGTACGTGGCGTCGGCCCGGTCCAGCGCGGAGTTCACCGGCTGCAGCTGCAGAAGGCCGTCGTAGTGCCGCAGGTAGCGGCCCGGGTAATTGGACGACTCGAACGAGAGGCCGGCCGCCGGGTCGGCCAGGCCTGGCCTGCGGTGGTAGGAGGCGTCACCCGAGAAGAGAGAAGATCCGTCGTTCCTCTCCAGCCAGACCTCGAACCCCTTGTGGCGCAGGTAGTGGCCGGGGAAGTTCGCCGACTCCAGGGAGACGGTGCCGTTTCCGGCCAGTCCGCTGACGATGCGGAACTGGGAGTCGGCGAGGTCGGCGACGTTCGCCTCCACCCGGGCTCGGAAACCCGAGTGGCGGACGTACCGGTCGGGGAAGTTGAACGAGGAGAGGCGGACGGGGGTGGGGCCTTCGGCGACGGGTATGCCGAAGTGGGGAGTGCCGTCGCTGTTCCAGTACAGCTTCTGCATCCGGGTCTGCCGGTTGGGATCGTTCAACGGGTCGCCGTTGATGTCCCGGTAGGTGCGGGAGTGGTAGACCATGATGTCCGACGCACCGTCCTCGGAGACGGTGAAGGAGTTGTGGCCCGGACCGTACTGGCCCGTCGCCGTGTTGCTGGTGAAGACGGGGGTGGGCTTCTTGGACCAGGAAGCGGGGTTCAGCAGATCGGACGTCCGGTCGGCCGTCAGGAGCCCCAGGCAGTAATTGCTGTCGGTGGCACTGGCGGAGAAGGTCATGAAGACTTTGTCGCCCTTGCTGATGAAGGCCGGCCCTTCATTGACCCGGTGGCCCCGGGTCTCCCACGCGTGGGTGGGGGAGGCGATGCGGGCGGGGCGGCCGCTGATGGTCCAGGGGTTGGACATCCGGGCGATGTAGATGCCCGTGCCGTCGCCGACAGCGGGATCGGCCTGTGCCCAGCTCAGGTAGCGGACGCCGTTGTGGACGAACGTGGTGGCGTCCAGGGAGAACGTGTTCAGCGGCAGACCGATCCTCCCCTTCTCGCTCCAGGCGCCGGTGAGCGGATCGGCGGCACTCGACTCCAGGACGTACGGACGGATCGCCCAGGGGTCGTCGGCGGGGGCCGCGGCGAAGTAGACGTACCATTTGCCGTCGATGAAGTGGATCTCCGGGGCCCAGATGTGCGCGCCCATCTCACCCTCGGCGTGCTTGGTCCAGATGGTTGTCTCGGTGGCGGTCGCCAGCCCCTGCAGCGTGGTGGCGCGGCGCAGGACGATGCGGTCGTAGGCCGGAACGGTCGCGGTGTAGTAGTAGAAGCCGTCCGTGTGCTTGTGGATGTGCGGATCGGCGCGTTGGAGGGCGACCGGATTCACGAACGTCGCCGCCGGGGTGGGCGGGGCCGCCGAGGCGGGAGCGGGTAGACCGATCGACAACAGGGCCAGGACGGCCGACGCGGTGAGCAGGCCGCGACTTCTGAGCCTCACGGGAATCTCCTTCGTCGATGATGCGAGGACGGCAGCGGTCGGCGTCGAGCGTTCGCTCGGGGTGGGGGAAGAGCGGGCGGGAGGGCCGTGTCCGTGCGCGGGAAAGCGGAAGAACCCCGGGGGAGCGTGTCCACGAGCCGTGAGAACGCCCGTCCGGCGGTCGGTCCGGCAGCGTCTCTTCGGCGGTTCGGTCACGAAGGGCCTCTTCCGGCAGCACGGCCCTTCCCGAGAACGGGTAGGGCGGGTACGTGGTGAATCCGCCCGGCCGTCACCGACGAGCGGTCGAAGGACGCCTCGATCGGTGTGAACGTTAACAGCGCTTGTTCTTCGGCTCAATCCCCCGGAAACGACTCCTCGCGTCGGCCATGCTCCGCGGCCGGCGGCTCCTCTTCGCCGCACCTGCCCCTGGCCGTTTCGTCACACTCGCCGAACACCGCGAAACATGGGCGTGGGCCGCGTCGGCGGCGAGGCGGCGTGGCGGAGGAGAGTGGTTCCGCGGTCCGCCTGTTCAGGTGTCGGCGGAGGTGAACTGCTGGCCAGTACGTCCGTGTTACCGATAACAGAGGGGGTTGTCGGTGGCGGACGTGTGAGCTACGTTGCGTGCTGCTCACCGCCGCCGGTCCGGCGTTCGTGCCGACCGCGGGCAAACTGCTCCCGAGGAGTGTTCGCGATCGACCGCGTGGGGACGGTCGGAGGAACCGCTGCTGTCGGCGGCGGACGTCGAGCGCCTTCCCGGCGGTCGCGAGAACGAAAGGCTCGGCTCGGCGGAGCCCGAGGGCATCGCTGCTCCACGGCGTCATGCCGCGTACCCGGACGATCTCTCCACCCTGCCCGCCCCCACGTCTTCACCGCACCGCAGAAGGAATCGCCCGTTCCTGATCACCCTTCGGAAAGCAGGCATGGGCTTCCCCGCTTCCCCGCGCCCGCCCCCACGCGAATGGATTCCTCATGAGAAGACCTCACCGGAGACGGTCCGGCCGCCGGCTCGTCGGGGCCTCCCTCGCCGCCGCCCTGCTCGCCGTGCCCGCCCACGCGTCCCAGCCCCCCGACGCGGCGAGCAGCACCACGGTGGCCGCCGACGACGCGGCCTGACTGCTCCAGCCGGGCGTCTGCCGTTCACCGGGCCCGGAGCCGGCAGGCACACGGGATCACCTGCTCGGCGGTCCCCGAGAGCAGCGGATACCCGGTCGTCGCAGTCGCGTACACCACCGGCCTCCGCACCACCACCGCGCCCGCGACGTTCTTCGACGACGGCCCGGCGGGCGTCATCGACTCGCATGCCCTGCCCGATGCCAACGGCATGGACCGCTTGTAACGCAAGGCCCACGCGACCGGCGGCCTTGCCCGCCGCCCGCCCGTGCCGACGCGTCCTTCCGCGTCGGGCACCGACGCCTCACCGATCCGCGAGGCCCCGGGGTCCCGAGAGCCGTTCCTCGCGCGGGGTGGGCACCAGGGGCCCCTGGTGCCCACCACGGCCGCTCCCCAGCTCCTTCCGCCCCTCACCCAGCACGGCCGACGCCCCAGGAGGCACAGTGTCATTCGCTCGACAACGGACATCGGCAGGACGACTTCTCCTGTTCGCGGTGGCTCTCGTCACCCTCATGAGCATCAACCTCATCGGATCTCCCCGGGTCGAGGCGGCGCCCGGCCCCTCCTTCACCAATCCCGTGGTCGGCGCGCCGAACAGCGCCGACCCGACCTTGGTGTACCACGAGGGCTTCTACTACTACGTCGCCACCACGTGGTCGTCCGACATCGTCATGCGCCGGTCGCCGACGCTGGCCGGTCTGCGCGACGCCCCGGAGCGCCTGGTCTTCCGGACCGGCGGGACCGCTATGTGGGCGCCGCACCTGGAGATGGTCGGCGACCGCTGGTACCTGTACTACTCGATCGAGCAGAGCGGCGGGCCCCGCAGGACACACGTCCTGGAGAGCTCCGGGCGTGACCCCCTGGGGCCGTACACCGACCGCGGCATCATCGACCTCATGCCCGACGACGGCTGGGCCATCGACGCGAGCCTGCTGAAGCTCAACGGCAGCCTCTACATGACGTTCTCCGCCTTCGCCCCGCAGGACAACCTGCAGTCGCTCTACATCGCGCCCATGGTGAACCCGTGGACCGCCGGCGCGACCGGGACGCGGATTTCGGCCCCGACCCTGCCCTGGGAGCGGCAGGACGGAGCGGTCAACGAGGGTTCGTTCGCCCTTCAGCGTGACGGGCGTACCTTCCTCACCTACTCGGCCAGCCACTGCAACGGCCCCAACTACAAGCTGGGCATGCTGGAGTACCGGGGCGGCGACCCTCTCGCCGCCGCGTCCTGGACCAAGCACCCCGAACCCCTGTTCCAGCGCGACGACGCCGCAGGCGTCTTCGGGCCGGGACACCACTCGTTCTTCTCCTCTCCCGACGGCAGCGAGACCTGGATCGCCTACCACGCGAACTCCTCGGCCGCGCAGGGCTGCGGGACGTCGCGCACGACCCGCGTGCAGAAGATCTCCTGGAAGGCGACCGGCGCGCCCGATCTCGGTACTCCGGTGTCCACCTCGACCGTCGTCCAGGGGCCGTCCGGCGAGGCGGGCGCCGCCGCGGCGCCGGTCGGCCTCCGCAACAGGCACAGCCGCCTGTGCCTGGACGACCGTGACTGGGCGACCGCGCCCGGGGCTGCCGTACAGCAGTGGACCTGCAACGGGTCGGCGGTACAGGACTGGGCCATGACACCGGTGAACGGTGGCTACTACCAGATCCGCAACCGGCACAGTGGCCTGTGCCTGGACGACTACAACTGGGGGACCGCGCCGGGTGCCGAGGTCCGGCAGTGGACCTGCAACGGAAACAACGCTCAGCAGTGGCGCGTCAGCGCGGTGGGGGAGGGCTTCTCCACTCTCAGCAACCGGCACAGTGGGCTGTGCCTGGACGACTACAACTGGGGGACCGCGCCGGGTGCCGAGGTCCGGCAGTGGACCTGCAACGGAAACAACGCTCAGCAGTGGAGCATCGGCTGATCACCAGCTTCCGAGCCGGACCGTTTGCCCGACGTCGGCAGGACCGCACGCCTTCCACGGCATGAACCCCACCCGTCGGCTCCCACCGATTCGGCAGCCAACGGGTGCGGTCCACCGGTCCACCGCCGAGGCCGGGGCCCAAGGGGGGCCGCAGGGATGGAACACCAGGACGCGACGCCGTCGAGCGGGCGACCAACCCCCAGTGGTGTCTACCGGCGTCAGCGTGCGGCGGCTTCGAGAGATTCCCGGGCGGCGGTGGCCACGTGCTCGGGGGTGAAGCCGAACTCGCGGAACAG
>NZ_JBIRLM010000014.1:0-34121 GCF_044330565.1 Streptomyces sp. NPDC017448
GCAGGCGCGAGGCTCATCGCCGTGCCCGGGTGGCCGTTTCCGACTTTCTGTACGGCGTCCGCGGCGAGAACACGGGCAGTGTCCACGGCCCGCTGGTCCACATCGGTCCACTGGAGGTCTGCGGTGGTCGGCTTGATGCTCACCCTGAGTCAGGGCTCCTCTCGACAGGTCAGAAGTCGGGCTGCCGGGTACGGTGGTGCCGGCGTGCGGGGGCCTTCTCGCAGTCTGGGAGAAGGCCGCCCCGTGTCGACGTGCTCTCCGGGTCGGCTGGTCGGGCGTGCGGCCGGCAGGGACGCCGTAGCCTCGTGGAGGCGGCCGCGTCGATGCCTCCCAGATGCCCCTCCGGTTGATTGTTAACGCTCACAAGATGGTTCGGCAAGGGGCTCTCGCACTTTGGTCGGCCTTGGGGGCCGAGGCGGCCCTTGGCGTTCTTGCCCCGGAGCCGTGTTCCGGGAAGCCCGTTCCGTCGGCCGGCGGGGCGGCGGCCGTGTGGTGTTGGCCGTGTCGAGGTCATGGTGCCGGGTACGCCCGAACCGTCGGCGCCGATGGAGCGCGCCTCGAAGGGCGCCCCGTGCTCGCCCCGCCCGTGGTGCCGATCCTGCCTGTCGGAGTGGAGGCGGCATCCCGGGGTGCGGGCGGGCAGGTGTTCTTGCGCAGGGTTCGCGGTCGGTCGGTGCCTCTGCGTCCGGCGGGATCTTCCGTCTGCGGCCGGCGGGGAAAGAGAGGCCTGGGCCCGAGGTCGGCACGCCACGGCTGCGTTGCGGGAGCCGCACTGCGCGGGAAGGCGGCGCGGCGCCCGGCTTCCGCGGCGGAGCTGGAAGCGCCTCCCGGAGTCGTGCGGCTGAAAGCCGCTCACCGCAGGTGGGAGCCGCTCGGTGAGGAAGGTGCCGGGAGGGGCCGGTTCGCGGCGGCCTCCGTGATGGCCGCGGGGGAGTCGCTGCGGGTAGGTCGAGCGCCTTTACCGCCGAGCGTCTGTCCATCCCGGTGCGGGGAACGCGACCCGTTCGGCTGATGCGCGCGTGTACGCGCCGCAGGTGCGGACGGGCGCCGGAGGTCGCCGGCCTCGCCGGGCCTCCCGAGGGGCCGGCCGTCGACCGGTTCCTCCGCCGCCGGCCGGCCGGGGTGGCTCGGCGGCGCCGCGGGGTCGTCGGACCTTTTCGCGCCGCACGCCCCCGGGCGCGCTCGGGGGAGGTGCAGGGAGTCGCGGGTGCCGCGCCCGAGGCGCCGTCCGGCGGGCGGGCCGCCCGCGGCACCGGTGGGCGGGCTCTGCCGGATGCCCCGCTTTTGCCCCCTTCGCCCTGTGGGCGGGCATGCGCGGTCGCGAGAAAAAAGGCCGACTCCTCTTGTACTGGGGTGATGCGAGCGCTAACAATCAAGCTCGGCCAAGCTGTAGGACCCGACCGCCTCCGCGACGAAGCCCCCCGTGGCGCGAGAAGAGCACTGCCGCCGCCGCTGCCCTTCGGGACAGAAGCACCCTCAACGACGAGATTGCCAGGTAACGCCCATGACGAACTCCCGAGCCGCATCCACTCTCCTCGCCGCGACCACCAGTTGCGTCCTGCTCCTGACGGCCTGTGGGCAGAACAGCGAGGGAGGAAGTGAGGAGTCGAAGGACAAGAAAGACCTCACCATCGGGATCTCCATGCCCACCAAGTCCTCCGAACGGTGGATCGCGGACGGCGCCAACATGACCGCGGGCCTGAAGAAGAGCGGCTACCTCACCAACCTGCAGTACGGGGAGGACGATCCGGACCAGCAGGTCGCCCAGATCGAGAACATGATCACCCAGGGCGTCGACGCCCTGGTCGTGGCGGCCATCAACGGTGAGGCGCTCTCCAACGTTCTGCAGCAGGCGGCGGACGCCCGCATCCCGGTGATCTCCTACGACCGGCTCATCCTGGGATCCCCGCACGTCGCCTACTACGCCTCCTTCGACAACGAGAAGGTCGGCAAGCTCCAAGCCACCTACATCGTCGAGAAGCTGGGTCTGAAGGACGGCTCGAAGAAGGGCCCCTTCAACATCGAGCTGTTCGCCGGCTCCAACGACGACAACAACACCAAGTACTTCTTCAACGGCGCCATGGAGGTGCTGAAGCCCTACCTGGACAAGAAGCAGCTCGTCGTACGCTCCCGGCAGACCCGGCTCGCCCAGGTCACCACGTTGCGCTGGGACGGAGGCACGGCGCAGAAGCGCATGGACGACCTGTTGACCTCCGCCTATTCCACGGCCCGGGTCGACGCTGTGCTGTCCCCGTATGACGGCATCTCGATCGGTATCCTGTCCGCCCTGAAATCCGACGACTACGGAAGCGCGGCCAAGCCCCTGCCGATCGTCACGGGCCAGGACGCGGAGGTCGCCTCCGTGAAGTCGATCATCGCGAATCAGCAGACCCAGACCGTCTACAAGGACACCCGCGCACTGGCGAAGGTCGCCGCGAACATGGTGACCGCTGTCCTCGAGGGCAAGAAGCCCGAGGTCAATGACGACAGCACCTACGACAACGGCGAGAAGGTGGTTCCGGCCTACCTGCTCGACCCGGTCAGCGTCGACAAGGCGAACTACCGGAAGGTTCTGGTGGACTCCGGCTACCTCAAGGCCGAGGAGCTCCGTTGAGCTCCGCCGCAGACGGTACGTCCTCGTCCTCGCCAAGGCGTCCGGACGGCCCCGTGCTGGAAATGCGGGCCATCGTCAAGACCTTCCCCGGCGTCCGGGCCCTGTCGGAAGTGACCCTGTCCGTGAAGCGCGGCGAGGTCCACGCTCTGTGCGGAGAGAACGGCGCCGGCAAGTCGACGCTGATGAAGGTCCTGTCCGGCGTGCATCCGCACGGGACCTACGAGGGCGAGATCCTCTTCGACGGTGAACCGTGCCGCTTCAAGGACATCAGGGCCAGTGAGCGGCACGGCATCGTCATCATCCATCAGGAACTCGCGCTCGTCCCCTACCTGTCCATCGCCGAGAACATCTTCCTCGGCAACGAGCCGTCGCGACGAGGGATCATCGACTGGCACGAAGCGCTGAGGCGTGCCACCGCGTTGCTGCGGCGCGTCGGTCTCGACGAGCGCCCCGAGACCCGGGTGGCCGACATCGGCGTCGGCAAGCAGCAGCTGGTGGAGATCGCGAAGGCGCTGGCGAAGGACGTCCGGCTGCTGATCCTCGACGAACCCACTGCCGCCCTCAACGACGAGGACAGCGCGAAACTGCTGGCCCTGATGCGGGAACTGAAGGGCCAGGGCATCACTTCCATCATCATTTCGCACAAGCTCAACGAGATCGCGCAGATCGCCGACTCCGTCACCATCCTGCGCGACGGACGCTCCATCGAGACCTTGGACGTCAGGGATCCGGCCACCACCGAGGACCGCATCATCCGGGGCATGGTGGGGCGGAGCCTGGACAGCCGCTTCCCCGACCGCACCCCCTACACGGGCCCGGCCGACGTCGACCCGGTCCTGGAGATCCGGGACTGGACCGTACGCCACCCCCTGGACCCCAGCCGCAAGGTCGTCGACCGGGTCTCGCTCCAGGTCCGGCGCGGTGAGATCGTCGGCGTCGCGGGGCTGATGGGCGCGGGCCGGACGGAACTCGCGATGAGCGTCTTCGGCCGTTCCTACGGCCGCTACGAGCAGGGGAGCGTTCTCAAGGACGGTCGAGTGGTGGGCACCCGCACGGTTCCCGAAGCGGTGGCCCACGGCATCGCGTACGTCACCGAGGACCGCAAGCACTACGGCCTCAACCTGGAGGACTCCGTAAGCCGGAACATCTCGCTCGCGTCCCTCCGTACGCTCGCCCGACGGGGCGTCGTCGACGCCCACGAGGAGCGCAGAGTCGCCGAACGGTACCGGCGGACCATGGGCATCAAGGCTCCGAGCGTCCTCGAACCGGTCGGCCGGCTTTCCGGCGGCAACCAGCAGAAGGTCGTTCTCAGCAAGTGGATCCTGGCCGGACCCGACGTACTCATCCTCGACGAACCCACCCGCGGCGTCGACGTGGGGGCCAAGTTCGAGATCTACACCGTGATCGACCGACTCGCCGCCGAAGGCAAGGCGATCCTCCTCATCTCCTCCGAGCTGCCCGAGCTGCTGGGCATGTGCGACCGGGTCTACACCATGGCGGCCGGCAGGTTGACCGGCGAAGTCACCCGTGAGGACGCCACCCAGGAAGTGCTGATGCGGCACATGACGCAGGACGTTCCCGCACCGTCGGCAGTCGGCGCAGCCACCCCCGCCCCCAACGAAGGACATCAGGAATGAGCACCCCCGCCCCCACGAAGTCGACCGCTCCGGCGCCCCGGGGGGACGGCGCCGCCCCGCCCGCCGGGGCCCCTGTGGCTCGCGCGCTTCTGGACGGCATCCGGCGGAACATGCGCCAGTACGGAATGCTCCTCGCGCTCGGTCTGATCGTGCTCCTGTTCCAGGTCTGGACGGGAGGAGACCTCCTGTTGCCGCGCAACGTCTCCAACCTGGTGCTGCAGAACAGCTACATCCTCATCCTGGCCATCGGCATGATGATGGTCATCATCTCCGGGCACATCGACCTGTCGGTGGGCTCGTTGATGGCCCTGGTGGGCGGCGTGGGGGCCGTGCTCATGGTCGAGCACCACCTCTCCTGGCCCGTCGCGGTGATCCTCGCCCTCCTGCTGGGGGCCGTCGCGGGCGCGCTTCAGGGGTTCTTCATCGCGTACGTGGGCATACCGTCGTTCATCGTGACCCTCGCCGGCATGCTTCTGTTCCGGGGGCTCACGGAGATCTTCCTCCAGGGCCAGACGCTCGGCCCCTTTCCGGAAGGACTGCAGAAGATCGCCAACGGCTTCCTGCCGGAAGCCGGGCCGCAGACCAACTACCACAACCCGACCCTCCTTCTCGGCCTGGGGCTGATCGCCTTCGTCGTGTTCCAGGAAGTTCGGGACCGCCGCCGGCAGCGGGAGTTCGCCCTGGAGCCGCTCCCCACCAGCCTCTTCGCGCTGAAGGTGACGGCCCTGGCCGCCGCCGTCCTGGTCACGACCCTGCTGCTGGCCAGCTACAAGGGCGCTCCTGTCGTCCTCCTGATCCTGGCCGTGCTGCTGGTCGGCTTCGGCTACGTGATGCGCAACGCGGTGATCGGCCGCCACGTGTACGCGGTGGGCGGAAACCTGCCCGCCGCGAAACTGTCCGGGGTCAAGGACAAGAAGGTGACCTTCGCGGTGTTCCTCAACATGGGAATGCTCGCGGCGCTCGCCGGGCTCGTGTTCGCGGCCCGCTTCAACGCGGCCTCGCCCAAGGCGGGCGTGAACTTCGAACTGGAGGCCATCGCCGCCGCGTTCATCGGCGGGGCCTCGATGAGCGGTGGCGTGGGGACCGTGACCGGCGCCATCATCGGCGGCCTGGTCCTGGGCGTGCTCAACAACGGCATGAACCTGGTCGGGGTGGGGACGGACTGGCAGCAGGTCATCAAGGGCCTCGTGCTGCTCGCCGCGGTCGGATTCGACGTGTGGAACAGGCGCAGAGCGGGCGTCTGACTCCACTTCCGGCGGCTGTGCCCCCCGGTCGACGACCGGGGGGCACAGCCGCCGGGGCATGGGGCGGGATCAGCCGCGGACCCCGAAACGCAGGACCGTCATCGACCGGTACTCCTCTCCGGGCCGGAGCACCGTGGACGGGTCGCCGGGGCGGTTCGGGGAGTCGGGGAAGTGCTGGGTCTCCAACGCGACCCCGGCCCCCGCCCCATAGGGTGTTCCGCTTTTGCCGACAACGGTTCCTTCGAACTGTCCGCCCGTGTAGACCTGCAGGCCGGGTTCGGTGGTGAACACCTCCATGCGCCGGCCGGTGACCGGCGCATGGAGGACGGCTGCCCGGCGCAGAGTGCCGTCGCCGCCCGAGGCCAGTACGAAGTTGTGGTCGTACCCCCCGCCCACCGCCATGGGCCGGCGGCCGGGGCGGGCCAGCGCCTCGGAGAGCCTGAGCGGCCGTCGGAGGTCGAACGCGGTGCCGGAGACGGGGAGGTGCTCCCCGTGCGGGAGGAGGTCTCCGTCGACCGGCGTGTAGTGGGAGGCGTCGACGGTCAGCTCGTGGTCGAGAACGGTGCCGGCGCCCTCGCCCTCGAGGTTGAAGTAGGCGTGGTTGGTGAGGTTGACCGGCGTGGCGGCGTCGGTGACCGCTGCGTAGGTGAGGGTGAGTTCGTCGTTCCGGCCTATGAGGTAGCCGACGGTGGCGTCCAGGTTTCCCGGAAAGCCTTGATCGCCGTCAGGGCTGCGGAGGTGCAGGAGCACGCCGGTCCGCTCCGGAGTGTGCACGCTCTCGGCTTCCCAGGTCCGGGTGTCGAACCCGTCGGTTCCACCGTGCAGGCAATGGCCGTTCTCCTGCGTGGTCAGCTGGTACGGCGTGCCGTCCAGGGTGAACCGGCCGTGGGCGATGCGGTTGGCGTAGCGGCCGACCGTGGCGCCGAAGTACCGGGCCGCGGCGGTCGTCTCGCCGGGGTCGCGCGGCGCGAGGACGACATCGGCCGTACGACCGTGCCGGTCCGGCGCCCACAGTCCGTGGAGGCGGGCGCCGTGGGTGTGCACTTCCGCCGTGAGCCCCCCGGCGAAGCCGAAGGTCCAGCGTTGCCCGGCTGCCGGGTCGGGGCGACAGACCGGAGGGCCTCCCGTGAAAGGGGGCGGGGACGGGTTCATGGGGCTCCTTGACCACAGCGGGACGCGACCGGAGAGGGGCGCGGGGGTGGCGGCGTACCCGCTGCGACAGCAGTAGGGATGATCAGAGGTCTGCCGAGTGCCTCGGCGCGCTGGAGTCGACGTGAAGGTCCGCCCGGCCGAGCGGCCTGTGCCGGAGAGGCAATCGGTCCGTGCCACCCCTGCTTCGGTCGAACGGCGACGCGTTCGGCAGTGCCGGCGGCCGGGTGGCCGGTGCCGCTCGCGGACAGGGAAGGCTCCGTGCGGGCGCGAAGAAGGCGAAGGCGGGGCACGTCGAATCCCCGCACCGGCCACTCGTGCCTGTTAACGATAACAAGCCATGTGTAGCTCCACCAGTGCCCATCGTGACGCCCTTGCGCGGTGTGAGGCTCGCCTCTCGGGTGTCCTGCCGGCCTGCCCCTTGACGCGCCTTCGTGCCGGCGCGGCGGAAGGGTTCGAGCGGGATGCGGGCTTCTCGCCCGGCGGGAGCGCGCGTGTACATGCGCGAGAACTCGGGGCTCGTGGCGGGCGGGGGGGTATCGGGGTGTTTGTGCTGACGCGTCGGCGACAAGTTCCGCGGCTGCCCTGTACGGGTGGCGCAAGAGTCTTGAGCCCGCCCATAGTTAGCGCTCACAATCTGGGTGAGCAGTCGTGTGACGCCTTCGCTCGGCGGTGCGCAGCCGACCGGTCGCCCGGCCTTCTCCGCACGAACGACACCTTCGTCGACCCCGACCGGCGCCCTCCGGCGCCATGACTCGGAGGATCCATGTCCCGCAGAAGTTCCCGCCCACGCCTCAGGCTCGGCCTGACGGTCACCGCGGTCCTGGTCACGACAGCCGTCCTGCCGGTCCCCGCCCACGGCGGGACGCCCATCACCGACTACGCCATCACGGTGGACCCGAGCAAGCAGGGCGCCGCGATCGACGACACCATGTACGGGTTGTTCCTGGAGGACATCAACCGGGCCGCCGACGGAGGCCTGTACGCCGAACTCGTACAGAACAGGTCCTTCGAGTACTCCGCCGTCGACAACCGGGCCTACACCCCGTTGACCGCCTGGGACGTCGACGGCACCGCCACGGTCGTGAACGACGGCGGCCGCCTCCATCCGAACAACCGCAACTACGCCCGGGTGGCGGCGGGCACGACCCTGACCAACTCCGGCTACAACAGCGGGCTGTCGCTGAAAGACGGGGCGAAGTACGACTTCTCGGTGTGGGCCCGCGCCGAGGCCGGAACCACCCTCGCCCTCACGCTCAAGGACGCGGGCGGGGCACTGGCCACGGTCCGGCAGACGGCCGTGGCGGGCGGCTGGAAGCAGTACCGCGCCACGTTCACCGCGACGCGCACCACCACGACCGGGCGGCTGGCCGTCACCTCGTCCGCCGCCGCGGCCTTGGACGAGGTCTCCCTCTTCCCCCGTGACACGTACAAGAAGCAGCCCGGTGGCCTGCGCAAGGACCTCGCGGAGAAGCTCGCCGCGCTGAACCCCGGCTTCCTCCGCTTCCCCGGGGGCTGCCTGGTCAACACGGGCTCCATGGAGGACTACAGCGAGGCGTCCGGCTGGCAGCGCGCCCGTTCCTACCAGTGGAAGGACACCATAGGCCCCGTCGAGCAGCGGGCTACCAACGCCAACTTCTGGGGCTACAACCAGAGCTACGGCCTCGGTTACTACGAGTACTTCCGCTTCGCCGAGGACATGGGAGCGATGCCGCTTCCGGTGGTGCCCGCCCTGGTCACCGGCTGCGGTCAGAACCGGGCCGTCGTCGACGAGACGTTGCTGAAGCGGCACATCCAGGACACCCTGGACCTCATCGAGTTCGCCAACGGGCCGACGACGTCCACCTGGGGGCGCAAGCGCGCCGCGATGGGGCACCCGGAGCCGTTCGGGCTGACCCACGTGCAGGTCGGCAACGAGGAGAACCTGCCCCGGGAGTTCTTCGAGCGCTTCACGAAGTTCCGTACGGCCATCGAGGCGAAGCATCCGGGGATCACGGTGGTCTCCAACTCCGGACCCGCCGCGTCCGGCGCGACCTTCGACACCCTGTGGCAACTCAACCGGGACGCCGGCGTCGCCATGGTCGACGAGCACTACTACAACAGCCCGCGGTGGTTCATGGAGAACAACCAGCGCTACGACTCCTACGACCGCTCCGGCCCCAAGGTCTTTCTCGGTGAGTACGCCTCCCGGGGCAACACCTTCGGCAACGGTCTTGCCGAGGCCGCGTTCATGACCGGTCTGGAGCGCAACGCGGACATCGTCAAGCTCGCCTCCTACGCGCCCGTCCTCGCCAACGAGGACTACGTGCAGTGGCGTCCCAACCTGATCTGGTTCAACAACCGCGCGTCCTGGGGCTCGGCCAACTACGAGGTCCAGAAAATGTTCATGAACAACACGGGTGACCGGGTCGTTCCCTCCCGGGCCACCTCCACCCCCTCCGTCAGCGGCCCCATCTCCGGGGCCGTCGGCCTCTCGACGTGGGCGACGGCCGCCTCGTACGACGACGTCCGGGTGACCGCCGCGGACGGCAGAACCCTCCTGACCGACGATTTCTCGGGCCCGGCCTCGGCCTGGACCCACACCGGCGGCGGCAGCTGGACCGTCCAGGACGGCCAGTACGCCCAGAAGGACGTCACCGCCGAGAACACCACCGTCACCGCGGGCGACCGCGCCTGGCGCGACTACGACCTGCGGGTGAAGGCCACCAAGCAGGCGGGTGCCGAAGGCTTCCTGGTCGCCTTCGGCGTCAAGGACACCGGTAACTACTACTGGTGGAACCTCGGAGGGTGGGGCAACACCGCGCACGGGGTCGAGCGCTCCGACAACGGCGCGAAGACGACCCTGCTCAGCAAGCCCGGCACCATCGAGCCCGGACGCGCCTACGACATCGAGGTCAAGGTCCGCGGACGCCAGGTGACCCTTTACCTGGACGGCGAGGAGTGGGGGTCTTTCACCGACGACCAGGTGGCCGAACCGTTCCGTCAGGTCGTCACCCGGGACCGGACGACCGGTGACCTGATCGTGAAGGTCGTGAACGCCCAGGCGGCCGAGGCACGCACAAGCGTCGACCTCGGCGGAGCGCGGGTGGCGTCCCGGGCGCGGGTGACGACCCTGGCGGCCGACCCGTCCGCCGAGAACAGTGAGACAGCCACTCCCGTGGCCCCCGTGAAATCGATCCTGAACGGGGTCTCGGACCGCTTCACCTACACGTTCCCCGCCAACTCGATCACCTTCCTGAGGATCGCCGCACGGTAGCGCCCGTCGCCCGTGCTCGGGGGGAGGGCTCGAGGCGAGCGCCGCTTGCCGGGGCGGTCCAGTGCGGGCTGCCCCGGCCGGTGCAGCGGGGGCGCCCGCCGGCTGGGTGCCGTACCCGGTGGTGCTCGGTGCGCGGGCGGGAGGACCGCTCGCGGGCGCCCACGGTGAGCGCACGGGGGACCGGGGCGGGTCCGACGACGGCAGCCTGGTCGGAACGCAGGCCGCCGCGATCGGCGTCACCCTGCCGACGGCGGCCTGCGTCGCCCGGCGGACGCCCTGGTCCTGACGGGGGTGATGCGGGGCATCGCTCCCGGAGACCCGGGGTCCTGGGCGGCTTCCGGCCGGAACTACGGGGCGGACAAGGGCGTGACGGCGACCTGGTCGATCACCGGTGCGTACGGGGACCGCTGGTCGTACTGGTTGTAGGTGTCCCCGTCGAAGTCCGGCAGTTCGTCAGCGGTGAACGACAGCCGGTTCGTGCCCTGTCGGAGGGTGACCGGGACGGACAGTTCCCAGAAGTTGTTGAAGTGGAAGGTGGTGGGGAACAGCAGGCGGCGGCCGGCCGCACCGTTGACGGACAGATCCGCGTGGCGGGCGACAGGGTCGGGGTTGTAGTGAGTGGCGGGCGCCTGTTCGGCGTTGGAGTAGCGGATGGTCAACGCGTGCCGACCGGCCCTGGCGGCCGTCACGTCGAGGGTGAGGGCGTTGGCCTTTCCGCTGCCGATGTCGGTGACGGCCTTGCCGCCGGTGGCGAAGGTGTGGGCGGTGGTCACCTTGGCCGCGCCGGTCACGGAACCGTTCTCGGCCTGGTGGACGACGGGCTTCAGCGTGCCCTGCGACTTCACGACCCGCAGCCGGTCGAGGACCGGAGCACCCGACGTACCGGTCAGTGTGATCTTGTTGACGCCGCCGGACAGGAAGAGCTTGACCGTGTTCGTGCCCTTCCCCGCACCTCCGACGGCGGGCAGGTTCGCCTTCTCGCCGTTGACGGTCAGGCTCGCCAGTCCGCCCCCCAGGTGATCGACGGAGACAGTGGTTTCGCCGTCGGCGGGCGAGTGGACCCAGAACGTCGTGGAGGCGCCGTTGCCCAGCGGCACCACACCCGGTCCGGAGGCGCCCGTGCGGGTGTAGACGGGGCCGGTCCCGTTGACCGCGGCGAACTCGGCCTCGTACACCGCGGGTCGCACGACCGCGTCGCGCAGGCTGAGGTCCAGCTTGTCGATGATGGCGTCGCCCTGGGTGGCGCCGAGCTCGGGGTCCTGGGCGGCGAGAGTGATCCGGTGCCGGCCGGCGGTCAGCCGCACCGCGGTGTCGGTGTGGCCCCACACCACCCACTTGTAGCCCAGGGGCAGCCGCAGCTCCTGCGGGTCCTCGCCGTCGACGCGCAGGAAGACGTTGGTCGGTCCCTGCTCCTTCACCAGGCTGTACTGGTTGTAGGAGTTGGCGAAGACGTTCAGGTCGTACGTGCCGTCCTGCGGGACATCGACGTCGAAGGCGAGGACCCCGTTGGAGCCGGTGCGCAGGCCGCCCACGTTGTACGCCCCGGAGGTGGCGAACTTGCCGACGTCCCGGGGCGTCCCCTCCGGGCCGTTCCTGGAGTAGCCGCTGCCGGTGTACGTGGCGTTCTCCGCCTCGTACGTCTTGCGCCAGCTCACCGAGGGCACGGCCGGTGCGCCGGCGGCGGCGCCGGGGGAGAGGATGACCTGGTAGGCCGACATCTCGTTCATGTCCCGCATCGGCAGGGTCACCGAGCCGTCCGCACCCACCTCGGCCTTTCGGTCCGCCAGCCGCAAGGGCTGCGCCGAGTCGCCGACCTGCCCGGTCCAGGGGATCTCCTGCACGGCGGCGTGCACGGTCGTTCCGAACAGCTTGGGGTCGACGTTGCGGAAGACGACATCCGCGTCCCCGCTCTTGCCGCCGAAGACCGCCCGTGACTGCCGCTTGCCCCTGTCGAGGGTCGCCACGCCCTGGAGCGTGTACTGCACGTTCGGGTGGGGGGCGGTCACCTTCACCGTCCGGCCGGACATCTGGCCGTAGGCGTTGAACAGCCACCACTGGCCGTTTCCCCTGTTGGCCTCCACGGCGGAGTCGTTGAGGTTGCCGTCCATGTTCCAGTACGCCAGGTCGGCGTCGATCTTCGACTCCTCGATGGCGGAGACCCACTGGACGACCTGGCCGGGCACCGAGAGGTGGTAGTTGTGGCCGTACTCGTTGACGTTGACCGGCAGCGGTCCGATCCCCGTCTCCTTCTCCCAACTCCGGTACTTCGCCACACTCGTGCGGACGGCGGCGGGCGAGGACAGCTCGTGCCAGGTCATCACGTCCGGCACCACGTCGTGGGCCTTGGCGTAGGCGAGGAAGCCCTTGACCTGGTCGAAGAGCTGCGAGGTGTTGGGGCCCGCGATGCGCGCGTCGGGGTCGAGGCTCTTGATCAGGTGGTAGACCTCCTTCCACGCGGCGAAGAACTGCTCCGGCCGGTCCAGCCAGTTGACGTTGCCGTAACTCCAGGGGCCCGTGCCGAACATGTTCCCCTCGGGCTCGTTGAACGGCACGTACACGACGTGGTCCCGGTAGTCGCCCATGGTCTTGACCTGGCGGACCTGTTCGGTGATCTTCTTCTTGAAGTCCGCGAGCCGGGCGGGGCCGTCGGAGCCCGGCCACTGGTAGGGGAAGCCGCGGTAGATGTCGGTCATGTAGATGTAGACGTCCTTGCCGCGCGAGTCCACGAACGGCGGCAGTATCTCCAGCGCGTCCGCTCCCGGATGCTGCGGTCCGTCCTGCGCCTTCGTGGACACCGTCCGCAGGTGCATGCCCTCGATGAGGTTGCGGCTCGGCACGCCGTCGCCGTACACCCCGTACAGGGACCCGGCGGCGCCGCCGTGGAAGGCGCCGGTGTCGGCGGCGAGGTCGATGTCGAGTCGTTCCGGCTGTACCGCTCGTGCCGTTCCGGCTGTGGGGCCGGCGACCAGGGCGGTCAGGACCGCCGTCGCTGCGGCGGCCGCTGCCGTCACTTTCGTTCTTCGCACTGAGGGCCTCCAAGGGTCCGTGCGTCAGGAGGAGGGGGGAAGTGAATCGGTTCGACTCTTTCGAACCCCGAGGGCCGCACGTGACTGGGGGTGCTTCGGGGGTTCTTCGGGTGGCCGCCACCGGGGCCGACGGCCGAGATGCGGGGCCCGGCTCGAACCGGTTCGAGAGAAGCTAGCATCGGCGAAATCGGGCGGGCAATACACGTGCGGCAGGAAGTCGACCGTCGATCGGAGGCGGTGTCCGGGGATTGTCGAGGGCGCCCTGCGTGAAGTGTTGACAGCCGGGGGAGTGCTCCCTACCTTCCTTCACAGCGAACCGGTTCGACGACCCGGACGCCCCTCCTTTCCTCTCCAGCTCTCACGGCCGGGCGGCGCTGCCGCACCGCGAGAAGCGAACCGGTTCACCCAAGGAGTCGCCGTGAACATAGGTGAAATCGCCGAGCGGGCCGGTGTCTCACGAAGCACCGTGTCCTACGCGCTCAGCGGCAAGCGCTCCGTGTCCGAGGAGACGCGCCAGAAGATCCAGCGGGTCATCGATGAGCTGGGGTACCGGCCCAACGCCAGCGCCCGGGCTCTCGCCAACGGGCGGACCAGCACGATCGGCCTCGTCTTCCCCCCGGCGGGAAACCACTACACCGGGATGCAGTTGGACTTCATCGGCAGTGTGGTGGAGGCCGCCGCGACGCACGACTACGACGTCCTGCTGTCACCGAGCGGTGTGGACAGCGACCGTTCGTTCCAACGTCTGCTGGGGGAGCGGCGGGTGGACGGCGCCATCCTGATGGAGATCAGGCTGGAGGACGACCGGGTCGATCACCTGACCGCGCTGAACTTCCCCTGGGTCGCCATCGGCCGCACCGTCCACCCGGAGGGCGGCTGGTGGGTCGGGCTGGACCACACCGCGCTGGCCGCGGCGTGCGTGCGCCACCTCGCGGACCTCGGCCACCGCACGGTCGCCTTCGTCAACCGGCCCGAGAACCTGCTGCGCGCAGGGTACGAGTCCGCCCGCCGCGGGCTGGACGGGTTCACCAAGGCGGCCGCCGAGCGCGGGCTGACGGTACGGACGTACTGCTGCGGCGACGACGCCGCATCGGGCCAGGCGTGCCTGGAGCAGATCCTGCGCGACGAGCCGGGGACGACCGCCCTGGTCACGTTGAACGAGGCGGCGCTCGGCGGCATCTACCGAGGACTCGCCCAAGCGGATCGCCACGTCCCGCGCGACTTCTCGGTGACCGGAGTGGTGGCCGGCCGATGGGCCGAGACGGTGACCCCCCAGCTCACCGCGGCGGACGTGCCGGCGGAGGAGATGGGCCGGCGGGCCGTCGAACTCCTCATGGAACGCCTCGATCAGCCGGACGCGACGCCCCGCCACCACCTCCTCGTGCCGCCGATCTCCCTGCGGGCCAGCACCGGGCCCGCAGGCGTGGCCCCCAGGGCCGAGGACCAGGCCCCCGCACCCCGGACCTGACACCGCACCGCCGCACTCGCCCCACGCTTCGTCCCACGGTGCTTCGTCCCGTCGGCCCGTGGCCGCTCCGCATGCCCCTGTCCCCCCGCGTCGCCTCCACGCGCACCCGTGCCCAGAGCTCGATCCGTGCCAAGAACTCTCGACCCGTGCCAAGAACTGAGGAACCGTCATGCGCAGATTCTCCGGCCGCCGCCTTACCGCGGCGGTGGCTCTGTCGACCCTGGTCACCGTGACCGGCGCCGCCTGCTCCGCCGATCCGGGCGGTGCGGCCGCCGACGACGGCACGTACACCGTCTGGGATCCCTACCCGCAGTTCGACAAGAAGTCCGTCTGGGCGAAACTGCTGGACGACTGCGGCGCCGAGGCCGGTGTGAAGGTCAAGCGGACGGCCTTCGACACGAGCGACCTCTCCAACAAGGCGCTGCTGGCGGCACAACAGGACAACTCGGCGGACGTCCTCATCGTCGACAACCCCGTGGTGTCGACCCTCGCCGAGGCAGGCGTGCTGACCACGACCGACGAGAACCAACTCGACACCTCCGCGGTGGACGGCAACCTGCTGGCGGCCGGTCAGTCGGGCGGCAAGACGTACGGCACACCGATCGGCGCCAACACCCTGGCGCTGTACTACAACAAGGACGTGCTGAAGAAGGCCGGCGTGGACGTCTCCTCCGTCAGGGACTGGGAGTCGCTGACGGCAGCCCTGGAGAAGGTCGAGCAGTCCGGAAAGAAGGGCATCACCTTCTCGGCCATCGGCACGGAGGAGGGCAGCTTCCAGTTCCTGCCGTGGTTCTGGGGAGCGGGCGCGAAGCTGACCGCCCTCGACTCCGCCGAGGCGACCGCCGCGCTGTCCCTGTGGCAGGGATGGCTGGAGAAGGGGTACGCGCCCGACTCCGTCATCAACAACACCCAGACCACCAGCTGGCAGGAGTTCGCGAGCGGTGACTACGCCTTCGCCGAGAACGGCACCTGGCAACTCGCCAACGCGGAGAAGACCGGCTTCGACTACGGCGTCCTCCCCCTTCCCGCCGCCCGGGGAGGCACCGCGGCCGCGCCGACCGGCGGGGAGTTCGTCACCGTGCCCGTCCAGGGCGACCCCGGCCGCTACGCCGTCGCCAAGAAGCTGGTGTCCTGCCTGACCAGCACCGAGAACCTCGACACCACTACCACCACCCTGTCGTACGTGGCGCCGACCGGCGAGGCGCAGGCCAAGCAGGCGGCGGCGAACCCCGCCCTGAAGCCCTGGATCGAATCCGTCAAGGCCGCCAAGGGGCGCACCAGCGACGACCTGGGCACCGACTACCCGCAGATCTCCGAACAGTTGTGGAAGGCGGTCCAGTCCGCTCTCAGCGGTGCGCAGTCGCCGAAGGACGCCCTGGGCGAGGCCCAGTCCGCGGCCAGGTAATCCGGAATCCCGGTGCGTCGAGCAGTCCAGAAACCCGGTGCGCAGATGACTCACACGACACAGCTGCCGGACCGCCGGCCCGCACGTGTCCGGAACGGGGCGGCCGAGGCCGCCCCCCTCCCTCCACGAGCACGACGCCGTCCGTCCTCCCCGCAGTGGGCCGCCTGGGGCTTCCTCGCCCCGGTGGCGCTCTACCTCGTCCTGTTCTACGCCTACCCGCTCTACCGCAACATCGACCTGAGCCTGCGCCACTACACGGTCCGCTCCTTCGTTCAGGGGGACGCGCCGTTCACGGGCCTGACGAACCACCTGACCGTCTTCGAGGACCCGGTCTTCGCGCCGGCCCTCCTGCACACCGCCCTGTTCACCACCGTGTGCCTGGTCTTCCAGTACGCCATCGGACTGGCCCTGGCGGTCTTCTTCAACCAGCACTTCCGGCTGTCGGCAACCCTGCGCGCCCTGTTCCTGGTGCCGTGGCTGCTGCCGCTCATCGTGTCCGCCTCCACCTGGTCGTGGATGCTCAACAGCGACTCCGGCATCGTGAACGCGGCCCTGCACACCGTCGGCATCGGCCCGGTGAGCTGGCTGACCTCACCCTCGTGGTCACTGGTCTCGGTGATCATCGCCAACGTCTGGATCGGCGTCCCCTTCAACCTGGTCGTCCTCCACAGCGGGCTGCAGTCGATCCCCGCCTCGCTGTACGAGGCGGCCGCCCTGGACGGAGCGAACGCCTGGCAGCGCTTCCGGCGCATCACCTTCCCCCTGCTGCGACCGGTCTCCGCGATCACGCTGCTCCTCGGGCTGGTCTACACGCTCAAGGTCTTCGACATCATCTGGATCATGACCAGGGGCGGCCCGGCGAACTCGTCCACCACCCTCGCCACCTGGTCCTACCAGCTCGGATTCGGCAACGCCCTGCCCGCCTTCGGACCCGGTGCGGCCGTCGGCAACCTCCTCGTCGTCACCGCCCTGGTGTTCGGCCTGGTCTACCTGAAGGCCCAGCGAAAGCAGCACGCCCCATGACCGCCACGCTCACCCCCCGACCGCGTCGCAGCCGAAGCCGCTGGTGGAAGACGGCCGTGGGCGCCGCCCTCACCGCCGTCATGCTCTTCCCCGTCTACTGGATGCTCAACGTCTCCTTCACCCGCGACCAGGCCATGCGCGAGAGTCCGCCGGACCTGTTCCCCGTACGGGGCACGCTGGACGGCTACCGAAGGGTCGTCGAGGAGCAACTGCCCTACCTCGCCACCAGCTTCCTCATCGGCCTGGCGACCGTGGTGCTCACCGTGGCCCTCGCCGCGCCCGCCGGTTACGCCCTGGCCAAGCTGCGCCCCCGGGGCGGCGGCATCCTGTCCTTCGTGCTGCTGGCCGCCCAGATGATCCCGGGCATCATCATGGCGATGGGCTTCTACGCCGTCTATCTCAGCCTCGGGATGCTCCAGTCCCTCCCGGGCCTGATCATCGCGGACTCCACCCTGGCCGTGCCGTTCGCCGTGCTCATCTTCACCGCCTTCATGTCCGGCCTCCCCCGCGAACTGATCCAGGCGGCCACCATGGACGGAGCCGGCGCCCTGCGCACCTTCTGGTCCATCGTCCTGCCCATGAGCCGCAACGCGGTGGTCACGGTGTCCCTGTTCACGTTCCTGTGGTCCTGGTCGGACTTCGTCTTCGCCAGCACCCTGGTCAGCGGCGGCCCCCACGAGCCCATCACCCTCGGCATCTACCACTACATCGGCAACAACAACCAGGAGTGGAACGCCATCATGGCCACCGCCGTCGTCGCCTCCGTACCGGCCGCCGTCATCCTCGTCCTGGCACAGCGCTACGTGGCCGCCGGCGTCACCGCCGGCGCGGTCAAGGACTGAGAGCTCCCCGCAGGAACACCACCTTCCGCTCCCTCAGGGCCCCGCCGTCCCCGCGCGGGACGGCCGGCGCCTCCTGTCCGAGAAACGAGTCCCCTCCATGACCGCCGCCCGACCCGGCCCCGCCTTCTCCGTCCACGACATCCCGTTCAGCACCTACGGCTCCTGGTTCGGCATCTCGCCCGTGGTGGCGGAGAACACGCACGCCGAAGACCTCCACCTCGTCTCCCACCAGACCGGTATGCACGCCGTCCTGCGCCTGACGCCCATGGACGCGAAGGGCGGGCGCGCCCCGACCCGGATCGAGGCGGCCCCCGACCGGCTCAGCTGGGTCGGTCACGCAGGGCGCGTCGACCTCGCCTACGAGTCGCCCGACACCGTACGGCTGCGCGGCAGCGGCCTGGGCCTGCGCGTCCTTGCGGCAGCGCGGGATCTGACCCCGTTCAGCGGCACGTACTTCTACCAGGAACCGCACGCCGACGCGTACGTCTTCACCTCCTACGAGACCGGCCGGCGCTACCGGATCACCCTCCTGTCCGGGGTCGCGACCCGGACGGCCGGGCCACAGGCCCTCGGCAGCGCCGACCGCGGCGTCACGATCGACGCCGCCGAGGGGGGGAGCTGGGAGATCGCGGTCGAGGAGTACGAGACCGCCCGCCGCCCCTACGTCTCCCCGGGGGCCTTCGACCAGGTCGTGGACGTCGCCCGCGCCGCCTTCACGAACTTCTGCGATGCCGTCGCGCCGTGGCGCTCGGCCGACACCCCGGCCGCCGAACTCGCCGCCTACGTGCTGTGGTCCGCGACCGTCCGGCCGAAAGGCTTCGTGACCAGGACCGCGGTCCTCATGTCCAAGCACTGGATGGACAAGGTGTGGAGCTGGGACCACTGCTTCAACGCCCTCGCCCTCGCTCCGGGAGCCCCGGAACTCGCCTGGGACCAGTTCGCGCTGCCCTTCGACCACCAGGACGGGAGCGGGGCCCTGCCGGACTCCGTCACCCACTCCGAAGTACTGCACAACTTCGTCAAACCCCCCATCCACGGATGGGCCTTCCGTCACCTGCGCCGCCGCCTCGCAGAAGAGGGCGACCCGGCCCGGCTCGCCGACGCGTACGACAGACTCTCCCGCTGGACGGAGTTCTGGCTCACCGCACGCCGCGCCCCGGGCGCGGCCCTGCCCCACTACGAGCACGGCAACGACAGCGGATGGGACAACGCCACCACCTTCGATCCCGAGCGCGTCGTCGTCACCGCCGATCTCGCCGCGTTCCTCGTCCTCCAACTGCGCGTCCTGGCCGACGTGGGGCAGGAGCTGGACCGCCTCGACGACGCCCGCCGATGGACCCGGGCGGCCGACCGGACGCAGGCGGCGATGTTCGACGAGCTGTGGGCCGACGACCGTTTCGTCGCCCGCTCGGCCGACGGCGGCACCACGTGGGGCAGCTCCAGCCTCCTGGACCTGATGCCGATCGTGCTGGGGGAGCACCTGCCCGATGACATCAGTGCCGCACTGGCACACCGGCTGGAGAGGCACCTGACCGAACACGGCCTGGCAACCGAGCACCCCGCCTCACCGCACTACCTCTCCGACGGCTACTGGCGCGGACCGATCTGGGCCCCCTCCACCGTGCTCATCGAGGACGGACTGCGTCGCGCAGGGCACCACCGCCTGGCCGACGACATCAGCGCCCGCTTCCGCGCGCTGTGCGAGACCTCCGGCTTCGCGGAGAACTTCGACGCCCTCACCGGCCGCGGCCTGCGCGACCGCGCCTACACCTGGACCGCCAGCGGCTACCTCCTCCTCGCCGAGGCGTACGAACTGCGCAGGACCGAGCCGGCCAGGACCGTTGAGGTGTGAGAGGGCCCGCCCGGTTCCCCGGACGAGTGGGTTTCCCCGCTGACCCGGCGTGGCGGGGGTCCGGTTACCGCGGCCCGTCACCGGGGGGCCGGGGCACGTGGATGGCGAGGACGGCGGTGTCGTCGTCCACGCCGGCGCCGAAGGTGTCGAGCAGGTCGCGGACCGCGCCGATGGTGTCCGAAGCGGTGGTGGGGGCCAGGGAGCGTGCGAAGTCGAGGAAGGCGTCGTCGCCGTAGCGCTCTGTGCCGCCGGTGGTGGCGTGGGTGTGGGCCTCGGTGAGGCCGTCGGTGTGCAGGAGCAGGGTGTCGCCGGGGGCGAGGCGGATCTCGGTGGTGACGATCTCCGGGTCGGGCAGGACGCCGATGAGCTGGCCGCCGGGGGTGGGCAGGAAGTCGGCGGTCCCGTCGGCACGCATCAACAGGGCCGGGGGGTGGCCGCCGCTGGCCAGGACGACGTGGAAACCGCCCCGGCTCTCGTCGGGGGTGAGCAGGCCGAAGACGACGGTGCAGAAGCGGGGGTCGGCCCCCTGGTACTCGTGGTTGAGGACCGTGTTGAGGTTGCCGAGGACGGCGGCCGGGTCGGGGTCGTAGACGGCGGCGGCGCGCAGGGTGTAGCGGGCCAGGGAGGTGACGGCCGCCGCGGCGGCGCCCTTGCCGCACACGTCGCCGAGGAACAGCCCCCAGGTGCCGGAGTTCAGGGGGAAGAGGTCGTAGAAGTCCCCGCCGACCTCGTCGGCCGAGGCGACGTGGTAGTGCGCGGAGACGTCCAGCCCCGGAACGTTCGCCAGCGCCGGCGGCAGCAGGGTCTTCTGGAGAGTGGTGGTCAGGGTCCGGAGCCGGGCGTGTTCCCGGTCGGCTTCCTGGCGGGCGCGCAGCAGCTCGGTCTCGTAGGCGCGCCGGTCGCGGGCGTCGAAGACGGTGGTGCGGACCAGCAGGGGCTCTCCGTCGTCGCCCGTCTTCACCGTCGAGGTGGTCAGGACCGGTATGCGGGCGCCGTCGGCGGCCCTCAGCTCCAGAGCGATGCCGTTGACCTCGCCCTGCATGCGCAGCAGAGGAGCGAAGTGGGTCTCGTGGTAGAGCCGCCCGCCGACGGTGAGGAGGTCGGAGAAGTGCTGGCGGCCCACCAGGTCCTCGCGGCGGCGGCCGAGCCAGTTCAGCAGGGTGGCGTTGATCTTGACGATCCTGCCGTCCAGCAGGGTGGAGAGGTAGCCGCAGGGCGCGTTCTCGTACAGGTCCTCGATGCTGTCCTCGAGCAGGGCGGAGAACTGCGCCCGTTCGAGGGCCGACTCCGCGTCCCGCTCCGTGCGGCCTTCTCCCGGGCCGCCGGTCCCGCACATCACCGGACGGCTCCCGCGAAGGCGGCGATGGCCGCCGCGGTCTCCTCGGGAGCGGCGAGCTGGGGGCAGTGGCCGGTGGCGTTCAGCGTGATCAGCCGGCTTCCCGCGATCCGCGCGTGGACGAAGGCGCCCACCTCCGGCGGGGCGATCGCGTCCTGGGAACACTGGGCGACCAGCGTGGGGACCTCCACCCCGGCGAGGTCGGAGCGGTTGTCGGACAGGAAGGTCACCCGGGCGAAGACCCGCGCGATCTCCGGATCGGTGCGGCAGAAACTGTCGGTCAGCTCCTCGCCCAGCTCCGGCCGGTCCGGGTTGCCCATGATCACCGGGGCCATCGCGCCCGACCAGCCCAGGTAGTTCGCTTCCAGCGATTCCAGCAGCTCCTCGATGTCCGCGGCGCTGAACCCGCCCCGGTAACCGGCGTCGGGGTCGTCGACGAAACACGGCGAGGGCGCCAGCAGCACGAGTCCGGCGAACGCGTCCGGCTCCCGCGCGGCGGCCAGCACCCCCATCATCGCGCTCACCGAATGCCCCACGAAGGTCACCGGCCCGAGGTCCAGCTCCCGGCACAGCTCCAGTACGTCGTCGACGTAACCGTCCAGCGAGCCGTAGCGCTCCGCGCTCCACGCCGACAGGTCGGAGTTCCCCGCCCCCACGTGGTCGAAGCGGACCACCGTGAAATCGCGCTCCAGCACCGGCGCCACCAGACGCCACAGGTTCTGGTCGCAGCCGAACCCGTGCGCCAGCACCACCACCGGAGCGCCGGCCGGCCCGGTCACCGTCACATGGTTCCTGCGCCGTACGTCCATACCGCCATCCTCGCAGACGATCCCGGAAGCGTCCGGAGCGTTCCGGCGTCGCGCGACCGGGCCCGCCCGGACGGCGGTGAGGGCCGAGCCCCGGTCCTCACCCGGCCGCTCCACCGCTTCCCGGCCGGTACGCCGCCCGGCTGCCGCTCATGGCGACGGCCGCCCCCGGGGACGTGGTGGGCGGGGCCGCCCGCGCCGGGACGGTTCGATGGATGTGTTCCCCGCGGCGCCCGCGCTCGTACCCGCCGAGGGCGCGGGCCCCACCGGTGGCGGTAGCGTGATCGGCTGCCGCATGGAGGGTCCATGTGTCCGGCCGGTCCGCTCGAAGGGGCCCGCCGGCGAGCGAGGGGACCGTGATGAGCGAACCGGCGAAGCCCGAGGTCGAAGTTCCGGAAGGGGCCGCGCCCGACGTGCTGACGGTGCGGGACCTCGTGGTCGGGGAGGGGCCCGAAGCGCGGCCGGGCACCGTCGTCCAGGTGCACTACGTCGGCGTCACGTTCGCGTCCGGGAGGGAGTTCGACTCCTCCTGGGAACGGGGCCGTCCGTTCAAGTTCGCGGTGGGCGGCGGCAAGGTCGTCAAGGGCTGGGACCGGGGCGTGAGGGGGATGCGGGTCGGCGGCCGGCGCGAGATCATCGTTCCGCCGCGACTCGGCTACGGCAGGCAGTCGCCCACCGCGTCGATCCCGCCGGACTCGACGTTGATCTTCGTCGTGGACCTGCTCACCGTCGCCGGCCCGCCCACCCGGGCGCGGCCCGGCGGGCCCGGCTCCGCCTGACGCGTCCGGGCCGGACCCGGCCGTACCCCTCCGCCCCCCGCGTCCGCCCCGTCCCGACGGGCCCGGCTCCGCGGCGACGCCCTCCCGGCGCGGCGCGGGCTCCTTCCGGCCGGGTGTTTCACGGAGCGTGCCGGGGGAACCCGGCTTTCCCGTTCGCGAACACCGGCGAGGAAGGAGCGGGACCGTGCGCGCATTGACGTATCAGGGAAAGCGGGACGTCCGGGTGGAGACGGTCCCGGATCCGCGGATCCAGGACCCGACGGACATCATCGTCCGGGTCACGTCCACCGGGATCTGCGGGTCCGACCTCCACCTCTACGAGGTGCTCGGGCCGTTCCTCGACCCGGGCGACATCCTGGGGCACGAGCCCATGGGGGTGGTGGAGGAGGTCGGGCCCGAGGTGACCGCCCTCGCCCCGGGGGACCGGGTCGTGGTCCCCTTCAACGTCTCCTGCGGCCGCTGCTACATGTGCGAGCAGGGGCTGCACTCCCAGTGCGAGACCACCCAGGTGCGGGAGTACGGCACCGGCGCGTCCCTGTTCGGGTACACCAAGCTGTACGGGCAGGTGCCCGGCGGGCAGGCCGAGTACCTGCGGGTGCCCTTCGGCAACGACCTGCCCGTCAAGGTGCCGCACGGCCCGGCCGACGACCGGTTCGTCTACCTCTCGGACGTCCTGCCCACCGCCTGGCAGGCCGTGGAGTACGCGGCCGTCCCGCCCGGCGGCAGCGTCACCGTCCTCGGCCTCGGCCCGATCGGCGCCATGGCCGCCCGGATCGCCCTCCACCGGGGCGCCGGCCTCGTCATCGGCGTCGACCTCGTCCCCGACCGCCTCGACCGGGTGAGCGCGTACGGCGCCACCTGCCTCGACCTCCGCCGCCACGGCAAGAACCTCGGGGACGCCGTCCGCGACCTCACCGACGGGCGCGGTACGGACGCGGTGATCGACGCCGTCGGCATGGAGGCCCACGGCGCGCCGCTGGCCAAGGCCGCGCACACGGCGGTCGGCCTGCTGCCCGACGCGGTCGGCCGGCGCCTCATGGAGACGGCCGGGATCGACCGGCTCACCGCCCTGCACACGGCGATCGACCTGGTGCGCAGGGGAGGCACGATCTCCCTCTCCGGGGTGTACGGCGGCGCCGCCGACCCGATGCCGCTGCTGACCATGTTCGACAAGCAGATCCAGCTCCGCATGGGGCAGGCCAACGTCAGGCGCTGGGTCGACGACCTGCTGCCGCTGCTGGTCGACGGGGATCCGCTGGGCGTGGACTCCTTCGCCACCCACCACCTGCCGCTGGAGGAGGGGCCGAAGGCGTACGAGACGTTCCAGAAGAAGGCCGACGGCATGATCAAGACCCTGCTCATCCCCTGACGCCCGCGGCAACCGGCAGCCCCGACAGCTTCGGCGCCCGGCGGCTCCGGTGCCCGGCAGCCCGGCTCCCTGCTCCGGGAGCGGCGCACCCCGCCGCCTCGACGACGCAGGAGCCGATTCCACGACGTGAGAGAGAGGATGGCCCATGGCCGGCAGCAACGAACAGCCGCAGGACCCGAACCAGCTCCACCCCCGCCCCGACTTCCCCCAGCAGGACCAGGAACATCCCGGCTGGACCGGGCCCATGGACCCGCCGCCCGACCACGGCGAGGAGTCCTACCGCGGCTCCGGCCTGCTCGACGGCCGGAAGGCGCTGATCACCGGTGGCGACTCCGGTATCGGTCGCGCGGTCGCCCTGGCCTACGCCCGCGAGGGTGCGGACGTGGTGCTGACCCACCTCCCCGAGGAGGAGAAGGAGGCCCAGGAGACCGTCCGCCTGGTCGAACAGGCCGGGCGCAGGGGCGTCCCCGTCGTCTGCGACATCCGCGACGAGAAGCAGTGCCGCTCGCTCGTGGAGCGCACCGTGTCCGAGTTCGGGCGGATCGACGTCCTGGTCAACAACGCGGCCTACCAGATGTCCCAGCCGGACGGGATCTCCGCGATCTCCACCGATCAGTTCGACCGCGTGGTGCGCACCAACCTGTACGGCATGTTCTGGCTGTGCAAGAACGCCCTGCCGCACATCCCCGCCGGCGGCTCGATCATCAACACCACGTCGGTGCAGGCGTACAAGCCGAGCCCCCACCTGCTGGACTACGCGATGACGAAGGGGGCGATCGTCACCTTCACCCAGGGGCTGGCCCAGATGCTGGCCTCCGACGGCATCCGCGTCAACGCCGTCGCCCCCGGGCCCGTCTGGACGCCGCTCATCCCGGCGACCCTGCCCGACACCGCCGAGTTCGGGAAGCAGAGCCCGCTGGGCCGGCCGGCCCAGCCCGCGGAGATGGCGCCCGCCTACGTCTTCCTCGCCTCCGCCAACGCCTCCTTCATCACCGGCGAGATCATGAACGCCACCGGCGGCACCCCGATCCCCTGACAGCGGCGGCCCCGGCCCCCCGCTGCCGACGACCCCGCCACCTCCGGACCCGTACGGCGGATCCGTGCCGGCCCCCGCGCGAGGGGGCCGGCGCGTTCCGGGCCGCCCGGCGCCCCCACCGGGGGCCGGCGACCTCGTGCCGGAGCTGAGCGGGCCCCCGCTCCCCACCCGAAGGAGTCCTCCTCCGCCATGCGCGCCCTCGCCCTCGTCTGCACCCTGAACGCCTCTCCCGCCCCCTCCAGCAGTCAGCGCCTCGCCGAGCAGGTCATGGCGCGGTTCGCCCGCCATGACGTACCGGGCGAGATCGTCCGGGTCGCCGATCACGACGTCCGCCCGGGGATCGGCGTGGACATGGGCGACGGCGACGCCTGGCCGGCCATCCGGGAGAAGGTCCTGGCCGCCGACATCCTGCTCATCGCCACCCCCATCTGGCTCGGCCACCCCTCCAGCGTCTGCCAGCGGGTCCTGGAGCGGCTGAACGCCGAGTCCTCCGAGACCGACGACCAGGGCAGGCCGCACATGTACGGCAAGGTCGCCGCGGTGGCCGTGGTCGGCAACGAGGACGGTGCGCACAAGGTGAGCGCCGACGTCTTCCAGGGCCTCAACGACGTGGGCTTCTCCCTGGCCCCCGGAGCCGTCACGTACTGGGTCGGCGAAGCCATGCAGGGCACCGACTACCAGGACCTGGACGAGACCCCCGAGGCCGTCGCCTCCACCACCGCGGCGCTCGCGGCCAACGCCGTCCACCTCGCCCGCCTGCTCACCGGCGGCTCCTACCCGGCGTCCTGAGGGCGATCGACGGCGCAGCGTTACTCCTCCCCCCGCATC
This sequence comes from Streptomyces sp. NPDC017448, assembly GCF_044330565.1. Lineage (NCBI taxonomy): Bacteria > Bacillati > Actinomycetota > Actinomycetes > Kitasatosporales > Streptomycetaceae > Streptomyces > Streptomyces sp. NPDC017448. The sequence goes on from NZ_JBIRLM010000014.1 coordinate 25,671, forward strand.
GGGAAGCCGGACTGTATGGACCACTCCACCGCCCCCGTACTCGACGCTCTCCTGGCCTACCACGACCAGGACCAACTGCCCTTCACCCCGCCCGGCCACAAACAGGGCCGCGGAGCCGACCCGAGAGTGCGGGCCGTCCTGGGGGACGCCCTGTTCCGTGCGGACATGCTGGCCGTGTCCGGTCTGGACGACCGGACCACCTCCGGGAAGGTCCTGGAGCGGGCGGAGCGGCTGATGGCCGACGCCGTGGGCGCCGAGCACACCTTCTTCTCCACCTGCGGCAGCTCGCTCTCGGTCAAGGCCGCCATGCTGGCCGTCGCGGGACCGCACGAGAAACTGCTGGTCAGCCGGGACGCGCACAAATCGGTGGTCTCGGGCCTGATCCTCGCGGGCATCCGCCCCGTATGGGTCGAACCCCAGTGGGACGCCCGACTGCACCTGGCCCACCCGCCGGCGCCGGACTCCTTCCGTGCGGCCTTCGAGGCGCATCCCGACGCGCGCGGCGCGCTGCTGACCAGCCCCACCCCCTACGGGACCTGCGCCGACATCAACGCCGTCGCGGAGCTGTGCCACGCGCGCGGCGTGCCGCTGATCGTGGACGAGGCCTGGGGCGCCCACCTGCCCTTCCACCCCGAGCTGCCCACGTGGGCCATGGACGCCGGCGCCGACGTGTGCGTGACGTCGGTGCACAAGATGGGGTCCGGGCTCGAACAGGGGTCGGTCTTCCACCTGCAGGGCGACCTCATCACCCCCCACACCCTCGCTTCCCGCGCCGACCTGCTGGACACCACCAGCCCCTCGGTCCTGGTCTACGCGGCCCTGGACGGCTGGCGCCGCCAGATGGTGGAGCACGGCCACACGCTCATGGAGGATGCCCTGGCGCGGGCCCGCCGCGTACGGGCGGCCGTGCAGGGCGTCGACGGGCTGCACGTCAACGGGCGCGACGACTTCTGCTCGGCCGGGCTCGCCTTCGACATGGACCCGCTGCAGATCTTCATTGACCTGAGCGAGGTGAAGTTCAGCGGCTACGACGCCGCCGACTGGCTGCGCCGCCACCACCGCATCAACCTGCACACCTCCGACCACCGGCGCATCAACGCCCAGCTCACCCACGCCGACGACGAGAGGACCACGGGCCGGCTCCTCGACGGCCTGCGCGACCTGGTGGCCCACGCCGACGACCTCCCGCCGGCCCCCGGCATCCGTATCCCGGACCCGAGCGAGCTCCGCCTCCGGCAGGTGACGCTTCCCCGGGACGCGTTCTTCGGGGAGGTCGAGCAGGTGCCCGCGGACCAGGCGGTCGGCCGGGTCTGCGCGGAGACGCTGACCCCGTACCCGCCCGGCATCCCCGCGGCCCTCCCCGGTGAGCTGCTCGACCAAGCGGTGGTGGACTACCTGCGCACCGGCGTCGAGGCGGGCATGTTCGTCCCCGACGCCGCCGACAGCACGGTCGCCACCATCCGCGTCTCCGTGCACGACGTGGGCGCCGACTGAGCCCGGCCCCGCACGGCTTCAGGCCGTCGTCGGGGCGGCTGCCGCCGTCGTGCCGGAGAGCGCCGGGGAGGCGTGGAACAGGGCCTGGACGGCGGAGGTGACCTGGGCGGCGACGGCCTCGGGGGAGGAGGCGTCGAGCTTGCCGTCGAGGTGCAGGAACGCGAGGCCGTGGACGAGGGTCCAGACGGTGGTCGACAGGGCGTCCGCGTCCCCGTCGGGGAAGGCGGCCCCGACGATGGTGCGGACGTACCGCGCGATGGCCTCGGTCGCGGCGACCCGCTCCTCGCTGGTGGGGTCGCAGGGCTCCGCGAACATCGCCCGGAACAGGGCCGGGTGTTCCAGCGCGAACCGTACGTAGGCCACGGCCACGGCGGCGAGCTCGTCGGGCGTCGAGGGCGCCGGGTGGGCCCGGGCCGGCTGCTGCGCCAGCTCCCGGTACCCTTCGGCGGCCACGGCGGAGACCAGCGCCTCCCGGTCGGAGTAGTGGCGATAGGGAGCCGTCGCCGACACCCCGGCACGCCGGGCCACCGCGCGCAGCGAGAGCGCGGCGCTGCCGTCCTCCTCCAGGAGTTGGCGCGCGGCGCGAAGGCAGGCGGCGCGCGGATCCCCGTGGTGGTACGTGGTGGGCCGAGACATGGGGCACGCTCCTGTGTTCGCCAGGTCCCCCTCTCCTCCCAGATGTGAACGGTGTACACATCGTAGGTGATCGGGAGGGGAGGGGAAAGCCGTCCCCGGCCGGGCGGGGCGCCGCCGGCCGGGAGGAGGCCGGTGCCCGCCGTTCAGGCCGCCTTCCGGGGCCCGGCCGGCCAGGAGCGGTAGCGGCGCAGGGCGGTTCGCTGCCTGCGCTGTTCGGAGACCAGGGCGATCGCCGGGTGGATGCCGGGCCGGGGCGCGCTTCCCCTGGCGATGCGGCGCATCTGGTGCCGTACCTGCGCCGTGCCGGCGAGGGAGGAGAGGGCCTTGTCGGACCAGTTCACCGGGCGCATGGTGCGGTCGGCCTCGCGGCCCCGGCGCCAGCGGTCGGGCAGGCCGGGGGTGACGGCGAGCGCGGTACCCATGCCGACGACCGCCACGCCGCCGTCGAGGACCCGCTCCGCCGTCTCGCGCCGGGTGATGACCCCGGTGAGTATGAGGGGGAGCGGGCTGGTCCCGGCCAGATCCTCGGCCAGCTCCAGGAAGTACGCCTCGCGGGCCCGGGTGCGCGAACCGGTGGAGCGGCCGGTCATCGCCGGGCTCTCGTAGCTGCCGCCGGAGAGTTCGACCAGGTCGACGATGTGGGCGCGGCGGTGGCGCGCTGAGGGCCGTCCCGGCCCGTTCGGGGCGGCCGCCCCGGCCCGCTCCTTCCGGGCGGGTGCTCGCCGGGCCCCTGCTCCCGCAGGCGGTGCGCCCGGCGGAGGCTCCCGCTGCGGTGGCTCCTCGGGCCGCGGCCGGGGCAGGGCCCGGGGCCCGGGACGCGCCGGTGGGGCCGGTGCGGGGGTGCACCGGCCCCACCGTTCGATCCGTGCCGACCACGGGTGGGCCATCCGTGGTCGGACGTGATCAGGCCAGGTCGAAGCGGTCCAGGTCCATGACCTTGGCCCAGGCGGCGACGAAGTCCGTCACGAACTTCTGCCGCGCGTCGTCGCTCGCGTACACCTCGGCGAGGGCCCGCAGCTCGGAGTTGGAGCCGAAGACCAGGTCGGCGCGGGTGCCGGTCCACTTGACCCGGCCGGACGCGTCGCGGGCCTCGAACTCGTCCTGCGCCGACGACGTCGGCTTCCAGGTGATGCCCAGGTCGAGCAGGTTCACGAAGAAGTCGTTGGTCAGCGTCCCCGGCCGGTCGGTGAGGACGCCGTGCCGGGAGCCGCCGGTGTTGGCGCCCAGCACCCGCAGGCCGCCGACCAGGACGGTGGTCTCCGGGGCGCTCAGCGTGAGCAGGTTGGCCCGGTCCAGGAGCAGGTACTCGGCGGGCAGCCGGGCGGCCTTGCCGACGTAGTTGCGGAAGCCGTCGTACGCCGGCTCCAGAGCGGCGAACGACTCGACGTCCGTCTGCTCCTGCGTGGCGTCGACGCGGCCCGGCGTGAACGGCACCTCCACCTCGACCCCGGCGTCCCTGGCCGCCTGCTCGACGGCCGCGCTGCCCGCCAGGACGATCAGGTCGGCCAGCGAGACCTGCTTGCCGCCCTCGGCGTTGAAGGAGTCCCGCACGCCCTCCAGTACGCGCAGCACCCGGGCCAGCTCGTCCGGGTCGTTCGCCTCCCAGCCGCGCTGCGGCTCCAGCCGGACCCGCGCGCCGTTGGCGCCGCCGCGCTTGTCGCTGCCGCGGAAGGAGGCCGCCGAGGCCCAGGCGGCCGAGACGAGCTGTCCCACCGTCAGGTCCGTGGCGAGCACCTGCTCCTTGAGCGCGGCGACGTCCGCGGCCTCCAGCGGCTCGCCCGTGCGCTCGGGCAGCGGGTCCTGCCACAGCAGAACCTCGGAGGGCACCTCGGGGCCCAGGTAGCGCTGGACCGGGCCCATGTCACGGTGTGTCAGCTTGAACCAGGCGCGGGCGAAGGCGTCCGCGAACTCCTCCGGGTTCTCGTGGAAGCGGCGCGAGATCTGCTCGTACGCCGGGTCGAAGCGCAGCGCCAGGTCGGTCGTGAGCATCTGCGGCTTGTGCTTCTTCGACGGGTCGTGCGCGTCCGGGATGGTCGCCTCCGCGTCCTTGGCGACCCACTGCTTCGCCCCGGCGGGGGAGGTGGTCAGCTCGTACTCGTAGGCGAAGAGGTTGTGGAAGAACTCGTTGCCCCACGCGGTCGGGGTGCTGGTCCAGGTCACCTCCAGACCGCTGGTGATGGCGTCGCCGCCCTTGCCCGACTTGTACGAGCTGCGCCAGCCCAGCCCCTGCTCCTCCATCGGGGCGCCCTCGGGGTCGGCGCCGACGTTCTCCGCCGGACCGGCCCCGTGCGTCTTGCCGAAGGTGTGGCCACCGGCGATGAGCGCGACGGTCTCCTCGTCGTTCATCGCCATCCGGCGGAAGGTCTCGCGGATGTCGCGGGCCGCCGCGACCGGGTCCGGATTCCCGTTGGGGCCCTCGGGGTTGACGTAGATCAGGCCCATCTGGACCGCGCCGAGCGGGCTCTCCAGCTCACGGTCGCCCGTGTAGCGCTCGTCGTCGAGCCAGGTCGTCTCCGGACCCCAGTAGACGTCCTCCTCCGACTCCCAGACGTCCTCGCGACCGCCGGCGAAACCGAAGGTCTTCAGACCCATGGTCTCCAGGGCGACGTTGCCGGTGAGGATCAGCAGGTCGGCCCAGGAGAGCGCCTGGCCGTACTTCTTCTTGACCGGCCACAGCAGCCGCCGGGCCTTGTCCAGGTTGCCGTTGTCCGGCCAGCTGTTCAGCGGGGCGAAGCGCTGCTGGCCGGCGCCCGCGCCGCCGCGGCCGTCGCTGATGCGGTACGTGCCGGCGCTGTGCCAGGCCATCCGGACCATCAGCGGACCGTAGTTGCCGAAGTCGGCCGGCCACCAGTCCTGCGACGTGGTGAGCACCTCGGCGATGTCGCGCTTGACGGCGGGCAGGTCGAGGGCCTGGAAAGCGGCCGCGTAGTCGAAGTCCTCGCCCAGCGGATTGGCCACGGCGGGGTTCTTGGCGAGGATCTTCAGGTTGAGGCGGTCCGGCCACCACTGGCGGTTCCCGCCGCCCTGCGTGGGGTGCGGCGCGCGGCCGTGGGCCACGGGGCAGCCGCTCGCCTGCGCCTCGGGCACCTCGGGAACGGCCGTCTCGGGCGAATCCGGGGTGACGGGGTCGTAGACGTGCGACTCGTGGTTCTCGGTCATGGAAATCCTTCCGGACCCGGCGGCGGGTCGTGGGGCGCTGAACGGGGAGGAGGATTCGGGTCGTGCAGAAGGGGCACGCTGTGATCCAGGACGTCGCCGCGGCCGGACCGAACGCCTCACGGGCCGTGGACCGGGTGGCCCCGGGCGGTGCGGTGCGGGCTGCGTCGGCAGGCGGCGCCGCGCGGTCGAACGGCGGTGTCCCGTCAGGTGTCTCTGCTGCCGTGCCGGAGCCTTCCTGTCTCTTGGATGTCGCCGGGATCGATCCTACGATGGACTTCGTCCAAGTCAAGAAGTGAGCTAAAACCATATCGACCGAGGTGCGACGTCGTCCGATTCTTCGCGGCGGCCGCGCCTCCCGGCGAAGCGGAGCGGGTGAGACGGGATGAGCGACCTCCTGCAACGGCTGCGGGGCCGTGGCTGGCGGCTGACCTCGCAGCGGCGCGTCGTCGCGGAGGTCCTCGACGGCGACCACGTGCACCTGACCGCGGACGAGGTGCACCTGCGGGCCGCCGCCCGGCTGCCCGAGATCTCCCGTGCCACCGTCTACAACACGCTGGGGGAACTCGTCGCGCTGGGCGAGGTGGTGGAGGTCTCCACCGTGGGCCGGGCCAAGCGCTACGACCCCAACGCGCACCGCGCCCACCAGCATCTGGTGTGCTCCGGCTGCGGCACGGTCCGCGACGTCCACCCGGCCGGCGACGCCCTGGCCGACCTGCCCGGGAGCGAGCGGTTCGGCTTCACCGTCGGCGCGGTGGAGATCACCTATCGCGGGCTGTGCCCGGCCTGCGCCTGACTCGGAGGCGGGCGGCGGCGCCGGAGGCCGGAGACCCCGCGGTCAGACGCGGCCCTCGCGGATCGACGCCACGTCGTAGACGAGGGCCGAACTGTCGGCCGGTCCGCGGCAGGTCAGCCGGCGCGGCGGTGTGCGGCGGGCCCGTACCTCGACGTCGAACGCCCTCGCGCCGTCCGCCCGGTCGCTGACGCGGATGCGCCAGCCCCGCTGGTCACGGACGGTCTCGACGACGTCGTACGCGTACCGGCCCGCCGGACCGAAGCGCGCGAGCACCCCGGCCACGGCCGCCTGCTGCGGCGGGTGGAGCGTGGTGTAGCCCCGTAGATGGGCGGCGTGGATGCGGTCGGCCAGATGCTCCCGGACCACGGTGACCGCCGACGCCGCGTCCAGATCGCCGTAGTAGACGCCATCGGGCACCACGACCACGTTGGCGGCGAACCGGTCCCCGCCCACATGCGTGCACTCCCACACCAGGTCGGGCCAGCACGCGCTGAGAACCGCGCCCACGGGGCGCCCGCGCACCGCGCAGCACGCGTCGTGCGTGCCGTGGGCGCAGACGAGGACGACCGGCGGCAGACCGGGCTCCCCCGGGGAGTCCAGCGCCGCCGCGATCCGCGCCAGGTCCTCGTCGCGGCGCCAGCCGCCCCACTGCTGGCGCAGGCCGCCGGAGCCGTCGTGGCGCAGCACCGCCCACCGGCCCCCTTCACCGGGAAGGCGGCGGCCGGGCCGCCGGACCAGCAGGATCCGCGCCCGGTGCGCCCGGGCGGCGGAGTACACGAGGGCCTTGGCCCCCGGATCGAGGGCGAGGCCGTCGTAGCCGTTGGCGGGCCAGCCGCGCCGGTACTCGATGAGGACCCAGACCGTGCCGTACGGCGCCGTGCCGGCGAACGCGTCGCCGCGCTCCCGGGCGGCGTCGGCGCAGAAGAAGCGGCCGGGCGCGGTCACCGGCCCGCGGGCACCAGCACGCCCGCCCGCAGCAGCCGTCCGGCGAGATCGAGGCCGAGGTCGCCGGCGGTGCGGACCCGTCCGTCGAGCAGCCGGGCCACGGGGACGAGGTCGTCCGCCGGGAAGTCGAGGTAACCCACCCGGGTGAACAGGCGCGTTCCGTCCAGCCGTGGCTCCAACGCCTCTCGCAGCCGGACCGGCGAGGCGGGGCCGAGGCTGTTCAGAGCGGCGAGTTGGGCCAGCGGCCCCAGGGGCGCCGGGCGCGCCAGGGACCGGTGCGCACGGTGGAACAGCGGGGCGGGGTCGGCATCGGCGACGGCGGCCAGCAGGCGTTCACGGACCAGCTCCGTCGGACTGCCCGAGCCGTTCGTCCTGCCGTCCCCCGTGCCCGGAGCGCCCGGAGCGCCGCTCGGGCCGGCTGTACCGTCCACGTCGTCCGGCCCGCCCGCTTCCAGGAGGGGCCCGCCCGCCCTCAGGGGGAGGCTGCGGCGCATCGACGGGTCGTCGGCCAGGTCCGCGAGGGCGGCCCGGACCAGCTGTTCGGCCAGCGCGTAGCGCGTCCGGACGTGGACCCCGAGGGTCAGATGGACCGAGACCTCTCCCCGGGCCTGCGCGGAGTGCAGCCAGCCGCGCGGCAGATAGAGCACATCGCCGGGGCGGAGCGTCGTGTCCAGGTGCGGGATGCCGTGTGCGGCCCGCTCGGCGACGGCCGCGCGGTGGTCGGTCCACGGCTGGTCGCGCAACGGGTCCGGCAGCACGGGCTCGTGGACGACCCACCGCTTCGTCCCCTCGATCTGGAGGACGAAGACGTCGTGCACGTCGTAGTGCGCGTCGAACCCGCGGTTCTGCGGCGGGGTGACGTAGGCGTTGGCCTGGACGGGGTGCCCCAGCTCCGTACCGAGTGCGGAGACCAGGTCCGCCACCGGCTCCCAGGTACGGTGCAACGCCTGCAGGACGAGCGTCGCGCCGTCCTCGAACGCCCGCCACAGGGCGGTGTCGTCGAGCTGGTCGGCGACGGTGGCCCCCACCCCGGCGGACGCGGTGAACGACGACTCGGGGAGCGTGGAACCGTCCTTGGCGACCCGGAGGAACGGCGTACGCAACCCGCGCCGTGAGACCAGTTCGTCCACCGCGGCCGCGGAGAAGACGTCGGAGAAGTCGCTCGCCCCGCGCGTCAGCGCCGCCGTGCGGGCCCAGACGTCACGGGCGAACTCCTCCCGGCCGAGGCGGGTCAGGCGAGACTCCAGGATTCCGGCGCCCTGACGTGCGCCGGAATCCTGGAGCTCGGTCCGGGCCATGCTCAAGAGCGGCTGCCGCCGTCGGCGCTGCCGTCCGCGCCGCCGTCGTGGACGCCGGGGGTGCCGGCCGCCCCGCCGTCGGCGGGACCTTCCGCGCCGCCGTCGGCTCCACCGTCCGCGCCGCCG
>NZ_JBIRLM010000014.1:34220-200710 GCF_044330565.1 Streptomyces sp. NPDC017448
GTCGTGGACGCCCGGCGTACCCGCCGCGCCTCCGTCGGCGGGACCTTCGGCACCGCCGTCGGCTCCACCGTCCGCGCCGCCGTCGTGGACGCCCGGCGTACCCGCCGCGCCTCCGTCGGCGGGACCTTCGGCACCGCCGTCGGCTCCACCGTCCGCGCCGCCGTCGTGGACGCCCGGGGTGCCGGCCGCCCCGCCGTCGGCGGGACCTTCCGCGCCGCCGTCGGCTCCGCCGTCGTGGACGCCGGGGGTGCCCGCCGCGCCGCCGTCGGCGGGGCCTTCCTGTCCGCTCGTGCCATGCTGGGTCATCGTGCCTCCTGGGGATCACGCCGTGGACGGGCGGCTCTCCGTTGTCCGGAAACCTACGCGCCCAGGACGGTGACATATGGCTGAATTGCCCGTAATCACCGTATAGCCGTGGTGAGGAAACATCGATTCGGGCGGCGAGGCGTCCTCCGAATGCCGGAGCGGCGGGGAGGGCGGCGCCCGCCCCCTCACCGCCCGGCCGGGCCCCCCGGCACCACCCGCACGCCCAGCCCCCGTACCCGGTAGATGCACGTGTCGTCGCCCCACAGCGTCGCGTCCCCCACGGCGTAGGGCCCCCGGGCGTCCCGGCCGCTCTCCACGATGTCCATGTCCACCCGGATCAGCCGGTTGGCCGGGGTGATCTGGCCCCGGTACGTCCACACCGTCTCCCGGCCGGGCAGGACCGGCTCGAACCGGGGGCGGACGATCCCGTCGGCCGCGCCGCGTTCGAGCAGGTGGTACTGGAGCAGCTGGCACATGGCCTCCACCCCCAGGGAACCCGGCTGCACCGGGTCCTGGAAGAAGTGGGCCCGGAAGAACCAGGCGTCCGGGCGCACGTCCTTCTCCGACCGCAGCCGGCCGAGCCCGGCGCTCCCGCCCTCCGGCCAGGAACCCGTGATCCGGTCCAGCATCAGCAGCATCCCGCCCGGCAGGCGCGGCTCCCCGGCGCAGTACCGGGCGGGCCGGGCGGTCAGGTCGACCACCCGGTCGCAGGGTTCGTCGAGACGGGCCCGGTCCTCGGCCGGGACCGGCAGCCCCTGCTGGTCGTCGAAGGCCGAGCGGGGGAAGTAGCCGAAGACCGTGGTGATCTCCGCGAGGGGGGCGCCGTCGGCCGTGCACACCACCCGGAACGACTCGATGATCATGTCCCCGCTGCGGGAGAGACGGGTCAGTTCGGCCCGGGTGCGGATCGTGCGCGTTCGGGCGGTGACCTCGCCCGTGACCGTCTTCACCCCGTCCAGGTTGCGGAACAGCAGATCCTGCTCGCTGGTCGTCGCGCTGCCGGCGTACGAGGCCAGCCACCCGCAGGGCTGCAGCGCGACCTCCATGAGGACCGCGAGCGGCATGCGCCGGGCCGCGTTCTGTTCGAAGTACCACGCCCGTTCCGGCACGTCGTACTCGGCCACGACGACGCTGCCCTCCCGCATACCGCCCTGCGGGCCCTCCACCGAGACGATCCGGCTCATGAAGTGGTACGGCGGCCCGGGCAGCCTGGCGACCCTGCGGGCGCCGTCGAAAGGCTCGTACATGGCGCCGAACGCCTCGCTGGGCCTGCCCCAGGCGCATGCCAGCAACGACGCGTAGTCGAAGCGGAATCCGTCGGCCGCGACGGCCACCGCCTTCTCCTCCCGGTGCCCGGCCAGTCCGCCGAGCCGGGACAGCGGCACCGGCGCTCCGTCCTCCTGCACGGCGGGCGGACCCGCGCCCCGCCACTGCGACAAGGGCCAGTCGGGGACCAGCCGGAGCGCCATGCCGCGACCCAGGAACGCCTTCCTCCCGTCCACCGACCCGAGGACATCGGCGTGGAGCGTCGGCACCGGCCCCGCCGAGACGCCCCGGACGAACACCTCGTAGACGACCCGCCGGGACTCCGGCGTCGCCTGGCCCCGGCACACGGCCCGGTACGGGCGGGCGTCGACCGGCTCGAAACGCCAGCCGTCCCGGTCGACGGTGTGGCCCAGCGCCGTCAGGTAGAACGCCATCGCCTGGAGACCGCCCTGCAGCATCAAGGTGCCCGGCATGCACGGGTCGTTCTTGAAGTGCCCGGCGAAGAACCAGTCCTGCGGGGACAACGCGGTCTCGGCGCGCAGGTACCCCCGGCCCCACGGTCCTCCCACCGGATCGAAGACGGTGACCTCGTCCAGCAGCCGCAACCGCTCCCCGTCGAGCAGGGGCGTACGCACATGGGCGGCCGTCGCCTCCCAGCCCGGCCCGAAGCACTCCGCGGGCGACCCCTGGGCCAGGGCCCGCACCCGGTCCGGGCCGAACCGGGACCGTTCGCAGCGTACGGCCGGCGGGTCCAGCGGCAGGTCGTCGCCGGGGGGGTGCTCGGCCGGATCCCAGCGCACCCCGCCGCCGGCGGCCAGCTCGGCGGGGGTGAAGAACCCCGCCTGCCCCTCGCGGACGCTGAGCCGCAACTCGCCGTCCACGTAGCAGTCGTAGTGGAAGAAGGCCAGCCGGACCCCGTCCGCCTCCGCGTGGCCGTCCACGTGGATCTCGAAGCACAGGGTGTCGCCGGGGCGCGGCGGGCCGCCGTGGAACGTCACCTCGCAGCCCAGCAGACGGTACGCGCGCTCGCCCCGGTTGAGCAGGTCCACCCCCAGCCAGCTGAGCAGCAGCAGATCGGCCTGGCCCGCCTCGATCAGCACACCGGCCGGCATGCGTCCCGTCGCGTCCAGGTACCAGCTGTCGGGCAGAACGTCGGTCTCCGTCCAGATCCGCCCGTCCGTCCGGACCGGGCCCGGCAGGGCGAGCGCCGCGGGCACCGCGTCGATGGCGGTGACCCGGTCGGCGAAGAGCATGGGCGGCCCGGGCATCCGGGTCTGTACCGCATAGCGGTCCTGCTCGGCGAAGCGCGGACCGAACAGCGTGGAGATCTCGCGCGAGGCGAGATGCTCCAACTGGGCCCGGTCGAAAAGCGGTTTTGCCCTGGAGACTGGAGCCGGGGCCCCCGCGGGCGCGGGCGGGGGAGCCGGCGCCGACGCGGGGACCGGGGCCGGGGCCGTGCCCCCGGCGGCGCCGGGGCGCGCCCCGGCGGTCGTCGCCAACGCCGTGAGGGCGAACGCGGACACGTGGAGGAAACGCCGGTGGGCCTCCGCGTGCGCGGCCATGACCTCCTGGTGCACCGCGGCGGCCCGCCGGACCTGCCGGGCGACCACGTCCGCGGTCCCCGCCGCCCCCGCCCCCGCCTCCGGCGCCGGGGACGGCTGTCCGGCCGGCCGGAACCCCGGCTCGGACGCGGCGACGGGTACGGCGGCCACCGGGGGACCGGGTTGCTCCGGCGGTCCGGACGCAAGCCGCTCCTGCGGTACCGGGGCCAGTTCGGGCGCCCGGGGCAGGACGGTCACGGCGGGTTCCAGAGGCGGCAGACGGGGCGTGGGGGGCACGGGAACCGTGACGGTCGGCCGGGGGGCCGGAAGGCCGGTCGCGGCCTCGGCGAGCCGGGCGAACAACGCGTCGGCCCGCACCGGCGCCCCGGCCACCACGAGTTCCCCCACGGCGAGGCACAGGTTCCGCAGCCCGGTGTCGTCCGGCGTGTCCAGCGCGACGGCCACATGCTCCCGGTCGCCGAGCACCCGCTTGATCCACCCGGTGCACAGCTTCCGGGGCCCGTGTTCCACGAAGACGCGGACCCCGTCCGCCCACGCCTGCTCGATCGTCGCCGCGAAGTCGATCGTGCCCAGCCCCTGAGCGGTGAGGGCTTCGGCGGCCCGCTCGGCCGTCGGCCGGTACGCCCGGCCGGTGGCCCCGCTGTAGAACCGGACCCCCGGCACCTCGACCGTGGGCCGGCGGTGGACCTCGCGCCACACCTCGCGCACCTCCGCCAACTCCGGGGCGTGGGCGGCCATGTCGTAGTCCAGCTCGATCGCCCGGTCCACGCCCAGCCGGGCCACCACGGCCGCGCACGCCCCGGACTCGCCGCCGACGACGCAGATCCCCGGCGCGTTCACCGCCATCAGATGGACCGCCCGCTCCCCGGCGAGCTCCGCGCGGACGGCCTCCAGCGGCGCGGCGACCAGATAGCTCGACCAGCGGTCGCCGCCGATGCCCCGGCGCCGCCAGTAGCGCCGCACCGCCCGCAGTTCGCCCGTGAGCTCCGTGGTGAACAGCCCGCTGTCCCGCGTCGCCTCGTACAGTCCCGAGACGTCCGGCCACGCGCCCAGCGCGACCAGTGCCGTCGACTCGCCCGAGGAGTAGCCGATCGCGGCGTCCGGCCGCAGACCGAGCACCTCACGGCTGAACACGGTGTGGAAGACGGCCAGTTCGGCGACGGACCAGATCTGGCCGTGCACCCCGGTCTTCGTCCCGGCTCGCAGCCGTCTCCCCATCGCCCGGTGCTCCGTACGGGCGGTCTCGCCCAGGGACGGGCAGGCGAGCGTCAGCTCGTGGCCCATTCCGGGGTACGCGGCCGAGCCGTTCGTGTACACGAAGGCGGTCTGGCCGGTGACCGGCGCGTCCCGGTACAGGACGTCGGCCGGGCGGACCCCGCCCTCCGCCAGCCAGCGGCGGGCCGCTTCCCGGCGCTCCGCCCACGCGGTGCCGCCGTCGACCACGACGGCCAGCCGGGCCGGCCCGGCCGAGGACTCCGTACCGGCTTCCAGCGCGGCCAGCACCTCCCGGCGGTCCTCCCCGGAGAAGACGTGCAGACGCGGTGCGGGCCCCCGCAGCCACGGCCGGGGGTCTCCGGCGCGCAGCCGGACGCTCACGACCGGCCCCTCCGCCGGTACGGCGACGGCCCGCGCGGTACGGGCGACGGCCGCGGGGTCGGCAGGCGCGTCCGGGCGGGGGACCGCGCGGTGCTGGAGCGAGAGCGCCGCGACGGCGACGGAGACCAGCCCGGACGCGGCATGGGCCCGCCCGAAGGCGGACGCCGGGTCGAACACCGCGTCCGGGCCGTCGCCGATGACCATGTCGGGTTGGTCGCCGCCCTCCTCGTCCAGCACGGCGACGACGGCGTCGCCGTCCCGGCGGGCGGCGTCCAGGAGTTTGAGGACGAGGACGACCGCCGCGTCACCCGGCTCCTGGCCGGGGGCCAGCTCCCGCAGCGCGGCGCGGTGGACCGCCTCGCAGGACAGGTCGGCGGCGCCGACGAGCGCCGCGTCCGCCTCCCCCGACCGCAGGGCACGGGCCGCGACCTCCAGCGCCACCAGCCCGGACGCCTCCTCGGCGGAGACCGTGAAGCTCGGTCCCGCCAGGTCCAGTTGGGTGCTGATGCGGTTCGCCGCCAGGTTCGGCATGCTGCCCACCACGCCCTCCGCCGTCATGGGCGGGGTGAAGGCGTCCCGGGCGAGGTCCGCCGACGCCGCGGTGACGGGCACGCCCGACTGTTCCAGCCAGTGGGGAATCCGCCAGCGCGCGCCCGCGCGGGCCACCTCCGGGTCCACGCCGGTACCGATGACCACCATGGTCCGCTCCCGGGGCAGGGCCACCGCCCGCGCGGCCTCCCGGGCGGCCTCCAGCACCAGGAGCTGATGGCGTACGGTCCGCTCCAGCGCCAGCGGAGGGAAGCACAGACCCGTCAGCTCCACCGCGATCTCCGCGACGGGACCGCGCCGTTCACCGCCCAGCACCGCCCGGCGGAAGTCCTCGACGGACGCCCCCTTCCCGACCCGCGCCCCGATGGCGACGATCGCCACGGGAGCCACGGGAGCCACGGGAGCCACGGGAGCCACGGGAGCCACGGGAGCCGCAGGAGGCACGGGAGCCACGGGGGGCCGGGGCGCGGGGCCGTCCGACCTCCCGGGCTCCGCAGCCGGGGCCGGAGCGCTCGGGGTCCGGTCCCGGTCCGCCGCCGGGACGGGCCGCGCGGCGGGCAGCGGACCGCGCGCCGACCGGGGTACGGAGGGCGGGGGGGCCTCCTCCGGGTCGTCGAGGACCAGATGGGCGTTGGTCCCGCCGAAACCGAAGGCGCTGACCGCCGCCCGGCGCGGCCCCGCCCACTCCTCCGGCGCGTGCAGCACCCGCAACGGCGTGCCCGCCAGGGCCTCCAGCGGCCGTCGCGCGCCGAGCGTCGCCGGGCGCACCCCCGCACGCATCGCCCCGACCACCTTCAGCAGCCCCGCCGCACCCGCCGAGGCCAGCAGGTGCCCGACGTTCGACTTCGCCGAACCGATCGGCACGTCGTCAGCGGCCCCGAAGACCCGGGCCATGCCGCGCGCCTCCACCGCGTCCCCGACCGGGGTTCCCGTCGCATGGCACTCGACGAGCGACACCGACTCCGGAGCGATCCCCGCCGCCTCGTAGGCCAGGCGCATCGCCCGTACCTGGCCCTCCTCCGAAGGGCTGATCAGCCCGGACCCGCGCCCGTCGTTGGACAGCCCCACCCCCCGGACCACGCCGAGCACGGGGAGCCCGGCGGCACGGGCGTCGGCCAGCCGCGTCAGGGCGACGAACCCGGCGCCCTCGCCGTGCACCAGTCCGTCCGCGTCCCGGTGGAAGGGGCGGCTGCGCCCCGTCCGGCTCGTCGCGGACAGCCCGCAGAACCCGACGTGGAGATAGAGGGGGTCGGGGCGGCTGACCGCACCGGCCACCATGAGGTCGGCCGTGCCGTCGTGCAACCGGTCGCACGCCAGCTTGATCGCGTACAGCGAGGAGGCGCAGGCCGCGTCGAGGGACCACGCGCCCGCCCCGAGCCCGAGCGCCCGGGCCGCGAGCAGCGCCGGGAGGCCGGAGGAGAAGCGGTTGCGGGCGTCGGGGCGGGTGCGGCGCCCGCCGGCCAGCAGCGCGTCGCGGAGCGCGGGCCGCTGCGCCGACAGCCAGACGTGTTCGGCGAAGGCCGCTCCGGTGGGGGTGGGGTACGACAGGTTCCCCAGGACCAGCCCGCCGCGCGGCAGCGGCGCGGTGCGGCCCGCCTCGGCGAGCGCCTGCCGCACCCCGTACAGCACCCAGTGGAAGAGCGGGTCCAGCGTCGCGATCCGCTCCGGGGGGAGGAGGAAGCCCTCCGGGTCGAAGACGGACTCGAACCCGTCGACGTACCCCCCGACATCGGTCCAGGTGCGGTCGAGGTGGTCGTCCACCGTGCCCATGACCCGGTGGTGCGGCAGCCGCCACCGGCCCTCGGGGGCGGCCGACAGACTCGTACGCCCGGCGGCGACGTTCTCCCAGAACGTGTCCGGGTCCAGTGCGCCGGGCAGGACACAGCCCCGGCCGACGACGGCGATCGGTTCGAAACGCATGCGGGTCTCACTTCACGGCGGAGCAGAGCGGGACAGGACCCGCGGAGCGGAGGGGGGCGGAGCCGGGGAACGCCGGGGAACGCCGGGGGACACGGACAGGGCCTGTCAGGAGGGGCGGCCGACGAGTTCGACGCCGGTCAGCTCCAGCAGGACGGAACCGTCAGGGCCGATCAGCGCCGCGTCGCAGCGCGCCCCCGTGGAGTGCGCCTTCCGCCCCCGCACCACACAGCGCACGGCGTCGTCCACCGGGCCGCGCCGGTACACCCGGCACTCCGCGACCGCCATCGGCAGCGTCGCCGTCCCGAGCACCTCCTCCCCCCAGAGCAGCGCGAGTTGGAGCGCGCCGTCCACGGCGGCCGGATCGAGCGGACCGTGCCCGCCCGGCCAGCCCAGGGCCCGCACGCCGACGACGGTCGCCTCCGCCCCGTGCTCCGACACTCCGCGCACCTCGCGCAGGGCGTGGAACCGGGGGCCGTGGAAGAGGACGCCCCCGTCGTACGGTGCGCTCACGTCGAGCGGCTTCAGCTCCGCCGGGGTCTCCCAGGCGGACCGGTCGGGCTCACCGTCGCCGGTGTCCACGACGGCACGGAAGTGCGCCGGGCCCTCCTCGCCCCGCAGCTCCGCCTCCAGACCGGCCGGGGAACCGGGCGCGCCCCGGCTGCCGAGCACGGTGAGCCGGTGGCCCCCGCCTTCCAGTTCCGGCAGGTCGTACTTCCGGTACACCCGCAGATCACGCAGGACGAGCTGTCCCTCGGCCGGCAGCCAGGCCGCCGCCGCGCCCGCGAACCAGTGCAGGACCAGCGCCACGGGCAGCACCGGGACACCGGCGGGCGCGTGGTCGGCCAGCTGCGGCAGGGTGTCCGAACCGACCAGCACCTGCGCGCGGTACCGCTCGTCCGCGACGGCCGGGCCGTCGCCCGCCGTCAGCACGACGCGGGCCTCGCCGACCGCTCCGTCCAGCTCGGCCGTGCAGGCCGCGGCCCCCTGGGCCGGCGGGATGAGCGGCACCCCGGACCGGCCGAAGTGCGCGGCCAGGGCCGGGGTGACCATGCCGCCCTGCCAGGGGCCCCAGGCCACGCAGCGCACCAGGCAGCCGGGGCGGCGGGTCTGCTCGGCCGACGCGACCTGCTGGAGGACCTCGTTGGCCATGGCGTAGTCGCTCTGGCCCGCGTTGCCGAACACGGCGGCCACCGAGGAGAACAGCAGGATCGTGTCCAGGGGGTCGTCCGCCGTCGCCGTCAGCAGCGCCCGCAGGCCGTCCACCTTCGTGGCCATGACCGGTTCGGCCTGCTCGTCGGTCTTGTCCGCGATCAGCTTGTCGGCGAGCACGCCCGCACCGTGGACGATGCCGGTGACCGGCCCCCACGTCTCGCGTACGTCGCGCAGGGCCGCGGCGAGGGCGTCGGCGTCGCGGACGTCCAGCGGGAGGTACCGGGCGGGCGAACCGGCGGCCTCCAACCCGGCCAGCGTCGCCCGTACTTCGCGGGCGGCCAGAATCCTGCGGGCCTCCTCCGCGAGCCGGGCGGGCGAGGACGGCTCCGCGTCCCGGGCCCGCTCCGCGAGCAGCCGGGTGAGGGCGGGCTCGTCGGTGGCCGATGCCAGACCGGCGGGCTCGTCGGCCATCGCCGTCCGCCCCAGCAGCACGATGCGCGGCCGGTGGGTCCTGGCGAGGTCGAGCAGCGCGGCGGCCGTCACCCCGCGGGCGCCGCCGGCGGCCACGATCACGGAGGTCTCGCGGATGCGCCGGGTGTCGCCCGGCACGAGCGGAGCGGGCACCGTCCGCAGCAGGGCGCGGGTGCCGTCCGCGCGGAGCCCGACCTCCCTGTCGGCCCCGCCTTCGAGCAGTTCGCACACGATCGCGTCGGCGACCTCGGCGTCGTCCCGGCCGCCCCGCTCGCAGTCGACGACCTTGACCGGGGCCCCGGGCCACTCCTTCGCCGCCGTCCTGGCCAGCCCCGCCACCCCGCCCAGCCACGCGCGGCCGGGCGCGCGGCCGCCGAGCCCGAAGTCTCCGCCGGTGTCCTGGACGGTGACGAACAGCCCGTCGCCCCCGGCCGCCCGGGGCGCCACCGTGCGCGCCGCGCGGAGCGCCGAGCGGTGGACCTCCCGCGCCTCGTCCGGTGTGCCGCCCGCGCAGAAGCCGCCGAGGTGGACGACGCCGCGCGCACCGTCGGGCACCTCCGCCACGGCGGTGGCGTCCACGCCGCGCTCCGACAGCTTCCGGGCCACCAGGCCGACGACCGGGCACCCCTTCCCGTCCCCACCGGTCACCACGACCGGCCCGTCCAGCAGCCCCGCCGTGGCCAGCCCGGACGCCGGCGACTCCACGAGGCGCGGCACCAGCCGCGTCAGCGGTGCCCACCCGTCCGCTCCGGCGTCCTGGAGGGGCCGCCCGGGTACGTCGTGCGCGGTCGGAGCCGCGGCGGCCGTGGTGTGCGGGGCGTCGTCGCGAGCCCCCGCCGCGAGGGGGGCGTCCGGGTCCGCGCGGGGCGTGGCCACGGCGGGGGCGGCCGTCTCCGGCGCGGCCCCGGCGGGCCGGCCGCCGGAGGTGAGCGCCGTGACGATCTCGCGCAGCGTACGGAGCTTGCCGAGCTGTCCGACGTCCCCGATCGCCACGTCGCCCACCCGGCGGCGTACGGCGGACAGGATCTCGACGCGCTTGATGGAGTCGACCCCCAGGTCCGCCTCCAGCTCCATGTCCGTGTTCAGCATGGCGGTCGGGTAGCCGGTGAGGTCGGCCACCACCGACAGGAGCAGCTCCTCCAGCTCCGAGGACGAGAGTCCCGGCGGTGTCGATGCCGGTGGTCCGGGCGGGGGTGCGGGCTCCGACGACGGCGGGTGCACCGCCTCGCCCGCCCCCGAGGCGCCGGCCCCCGGCACGGGGTGCGGTGGCGCGGCCTCGACGACCGGGGGAGGGGCGGGAGTGGCGGCGGGCGCCGCCTCCGCCACCGCTGCCGCGGGGGCCCGTACGTCGAGCGGGGGAGCGGAGCGGGGGAGCGGCACCGGAGCGGGGGGCGCCGGGTCCGGGTCCGCACCCGGGGCCGGGGCGCCGAGCAGTGCGGCCAGGGTCGTCCCGGTCATCCTCAGGAAGGCCAGGTGGCTGTCGGTCAGCAGGCGTTGACAGGCGAGGTGGGTCTCGGCCGTCTGCCGGTGGACGCTCTCGACGGCGGCCTGCCCGGCGCCGTCGATGACGGCCCGGGCATCGGCCGGGGGCGCGGCGGCCGTGCGGTACGCCGAAGGCGGCGGGACGTCGAACGGGGCGTACGCGTGCGCCGGCAGCGCGCTTGCCGGGGCCGGCGCGGAGGCAGGTGCAGGGCCGGGCGTCGGGGCCGGGGCGGGTGCGGGGCCGCGCGGCGGCGCCGGGGATGCCGAGGCAGAGGCGGGCAGGGGGGCGTGCGTCGGTACGGGGGCGGGCCGAGGCATCTGCCGGGGCCCGTGCTCCGGGGCGGGCGCCGGTCCGGCGGACGGGCCTTCGGGGGGCGGGAGCTGACCGTAGTTGGCTCCGCTGATCTTCACGGTCATTCGGGGCTCGCGCTCCTTCGCTGGGTTTCCGGGCGATGCGTAGGGGGTCCAGAGGGGGACGAGGTCGAGGGGGACGCCCCGTACGGCGAGTTCGCCCAGGGCGGTGTGCAGAGTGTCGACGCCCGCACCGGCCGGCCGGTCCAGGGCCACGGCCGCGTGCTCGCGGTCGCCGAGGATCTGTCCGACCAGGCCGGTGAGCGTGGCGCCCGCGCCGACCTCCACGAAGGTCCGCACCCCTCGCGCGTACATCGCCTCGACCTGGTCCTGGAAGAGGACCGGCGAGGTGAGATGAGCGGCGATCCGGCGGCGCACCGCGTCGGGGGAGGAGGGGTAGGGCTTCGCGTCCGTGTTGCCGTAGACCTCGATCCGGGGCTCCGAGAACGGCACCGTGCGCAGGTGCGCGGCGAACGGTTCGGCCGCCGGGGCGACCAGCGGGCTGTGGAAGGCGGCCGACGCCGACAGCACACGGGAGGCGACCCCCGCGGCCGAGAAGGCCCTCCCGGCCCGTTCGACCGCCGCGGCCGAACCCGAGAGCACCGTCTGGCGCGGGGAGTTGAGGTTGGCCGGCCAGATGTCGCCGAAGCCGCCGTCGGCCAGCACCTCCGCCACCCGTACGGGGTCCGCCGCCACCGCCAGCATCGCGCCCGGCGCGGACGCCGCCTCCCGCATCAGCTCGCCGCGGCGACGCGCCAGCCCCACCAGGGACTCCGCGTCCAGTGCGCCCGCGCAGTGCAGCGCCACCAGTTCGCCGAAGCTGTGGCCCGCCGCGCAGTCCGGCCGCAGCCCCAGCTCCCGCACCACCTCCAGCAGCGCGAGCGCGTGTACCGCCAGCGCGGGCTGAGCCCACTCGGTGGCGTCCAGCAGGGCTCTCCGGGCGGCACGCTCCTCGTCGGTGAAGGCGGGCGGCGGGAAGACGGCCCGGTGCAGGGGCCGCCCCTCGAAGCGGAGGGAGCCCAGCCGGTCCCACACGGCCTGCGCGGCCGGGGCCAGCATCGCGAGACCGGCCCCCATCCCGACGTACTGGGAGCCCTGCCCGGGGAACAGGAAGCCGATGCGGCCGGGGGCGGCCTCCCCGTACGCGTACCGGATGCCGGAGGGGGCCGAGAACGCGGTCCCGGGGCGTCGCCGGATCAGCGCGAGCGCCTGCGCGTACTTCTCCCGCAGGTCGTCGGCGTCGGTGGCGACGACGGCCAGCCGCACCGGGGCGGTGGGCGAGAAGGCGGCCTGGCTCTCCCGCGCCAGCGCGGCCAGCGGGCGTCCGTCCTGCGGCGGCGGCTCCGCCAGGGCGGCCGGGGAGGCGGCGCAGAACAGGACCAGCTCGCTGGAGGCCGATCGGTGGCGCAGAGCCGGGCGGCCCGCCGCCCTCCGGGCAGTGCCCGTCGAGGCGTCCGCGGGCGCGTTCGACGAGGACGGGGGCGCGTCCGAAGGCGTGTACTCCTCCAGCGTGACGTGGAAGTTGCTGCCGCCGAAGCCGAAGCTCGACACCGCCGCCCGGCGCGGGTGGCCGGCCGGCCGCACCCACGGCCGGGCCTGCGTGTTGACGTAGAACGGACCGTCCGGTGCGGCGGCCGCCGGGTTCGGCCGTTCGACCTTGACCGTGGGGGGGAGCACCCGGTGGTGGAGGGCCATCACCGCCTTGAGCAGCCCCGCCGCCCCCGCCGCGCACTTGGTGTGCCCGATCTGCGACTTGACCGAGCCGATCGCGCACCACTGGCCGTCCGGGCGTCCCGCGGCGCCGAACACCGCGTTGAGGGCGGCCAGTTCAGCGGTGTCCCCGGCCTTGGTGCCGGTGCCGTGCGCCTCGACCAGCTCCACGGTCTCCGGCCCGTAGCCGGCCTCCTCGTAAGCGCGCCGCAGGGCCCGTTCCTGCCCTGCGGGCAGCGGGGCGTAGATCGCCGTGCTCCGGCCGTCCGACGAGGTGCCGATGCCCCGGATCACGGCGTGGATCCGGTCGCCGTCGCGCTCCGCGTCGGACAGCCGCTTCAGCGCGTACATCACGACCGCCTCACCGAGCATCGTGCCGTCCGCCGCCTCCGAGAAGGGACGGCAGTCGCCGGTGGGGGAGAGCGCGGGCGTCTTGGAGAAGCACAGGAACATCCCGACGTCGTTCCCGGTGTCCACCCCGCCGCTGATGACCAGGTCGGCCCGGCCCAGGGACAGTTCCGCGACCGCCGTGGACAGCGCCGCCAGCGAGCTGGCGCAGGCGGCGTCGGTGGTGTGGTTGACGCCGTGCAGATCGAACCGGTTGGCGATGCGGCCGGCGACGACGTTGCCGAGCAGCCCCGGGAAGGTCGACTCCCGCCACGGCTCGAAACGGGCGGCGATGCGGTCGCACACGGCGTGCGCCTCGGCCTCGCCGAGCCCGCTCTCCCGCAGCCCCGCCAGCCACGCGGGGCGCTGGGAACGCCCGTACATGTGGGGCAGGAGTTCGAGGGCGGCCGCGCCGAGAACGACGCCGGTCCTGTCCCGGTCGATCCCGGCCGCGCCGCCGACGTCCTTCAGCACCTGGTCGGCGACGATCAGGGCGAGCAGTTGCGAGGTGTCCGTGGCCGGCAGATTGGCGGGGGGCACCCCGTAGGCCATCGGGTCGAAATCCACCTCGGGAAGGAAGGCGCCCCGGCGGGCGTACGTCTTGTCGGGGGCGGCCGGGTCCGGATCGTAGTGGTCCTCCACCCGCCAGCGGGTGGCGGGGACCTCGGTGATCAGGTCGCGGCCGCCGGTCACGATCCGCCAGTAGCCGGCCGCGTCCGTCGCGCCGGGCGCCAGCGCGCCGACGCCGACCACGGCGATGGGGATCTGGCGGGGGGCGGGTCCGGACACGTTCTCTCCCGGGGGTCGGGCGGCGGTGGCAGGCGGCACGGTGGGGCCGGGGCCGCTCATGCCAGCTCGCACGGGGTGCAGGTGAACGCCTCGGGCGGCAACGGGACGCCGTAGGTGCGGAGTTGGTGGGCGCGGGTGAGGGTCGCCGCCCCTTCCAGCAGGTTGAGGGCGATCTGAGTCACGGTCCGGCGGGCGGGTTCCGCCAGGAAGGTGCCGGCCGTCCACCGGTTGAACGCGCCCATCGCCGGCCCGCACCAGATCTGGTAGTCGGCCCGCCGCGAGCTCTCCCCGGTGATCGCCCACCGGCTGGAACTGCCCAGGTACCAGCGGAACACCAGGGCCATGCGGTGGCGGGGATCGGCCTCCGCACGGGTGATCTCCGCAGGATCCCGCCGCTCCCAGAAGGCGCGCGTACGCTGCCAGACCTCCTCGAACGGGGCGCGCAGCACGTCGCGTTCGAGGACGGTGCGCACCGCGTGCGGGATCTCCTCCAGCGAGCCGTGGTCGCGGTACGCGGCGTACAGGCGACCGGCCCGCCGGGCGAACATCGTCCCCCGCGACAGCACTTGCAGCCGCACGCCCAGCTCGAACATGTCGGCCGCCGGCGCCATGGCGACATCGGCGACGTCCGCCTCGCACAGCATCGCCTTGGCCTCGTCGGACAGGCCCGCCTCGACCGCCGTCTGGTTCACCGAGCCGGTGACGACGTAGGAGGCCCCCAGGGCGAAGGCGGCGGCCACCGCGTCCGGCGTGCCGAGACCGCCGGCCGCCCCGATGCGGACCGGACGCCGGTACCCGAACCGCCGGCAGACCGTGTCGCGCAGGGCGGCGATCCTCGGCAGCAGGACCGACAACGGCCGGTTGTCGGTGTGCCCGCCGCTGTCCGCCTCCACGGTGATGTCCTCGGCCACCGGCACCAGCGCCGCCAGCGCCGCCTCCTCGCGCGTCAGCCTTCCGCCCGCGACGAGGGAGTCCAGCAGGGCGGGCGGGGCCGGGGAGAGGAATCTTTCGGCCACCTCGGGCCGGGAGACCTTCGCGAGCAGCCGCGTGCGCCGGACGACGCCGCCGTCCTCGGCCCGGCGCAGCCCGTACGCCGAGCACAGGACGACCGCGGGGGTCAGCTCCATGAACGCCGACGCGGAGATCCGGGGGACGCCGCAGCGCAGCAGCAGCTCCGCGACGCGCCACTCCAGCTCCGGTTCGGCCGGGGAGTGGATGAGGTTGACGCCCCAGTTGGGGAGGGAACCCAGCTCGCGGCCCAAGGAGTGCACGGCCCGCTCCACCTCCGGGTAGGCCAGGCCGCCCGCACCGAAGAAGCCGATCATCTCCGCCCGGGCCATCGCCGCGACCATCCGGGTGGTCGCGATGCCGTTGGCCATCTCCCCCGCGACGTAGGGGAAGCGGACGGCGTGCGCCTCGCAGAAGGCCCGGCCGCCGAGCCACTCGGGGTACAGCGGCGGCAGCGTGCCGAGCACCGGACCGGCGGGCGGGGGACCGGTCGCGAGGCCCAGCTCCCGGCCGTCCGGCCCGCTGACGACGTGCACGGGTTCCCGGATCAGCCGGACGCGGGCCGCGATCCCCTCGGGGGAGAAGACCGGCGGGCTCGCGGCGCGGGGGCCGGGGTCGGCGAGAACGGACACGGATGCTCCAACGGGACGGCGGCGGTCGGCCGGGCGTGGGGAACGGGCTCAGGAGTGCGGGGGCGTACGGGCCGGGCCCGGGCGCGGGCCGGATCAGGCGTACGGGGCGGGCGGTGGGAGGAGCGGCGGGGCGTCCGGCTGCCGGGGGAGCGCCTCACCCCCGGGAACCAGCCCGGACCACAGCTGATCGAGGCCGACCGGAGCGCAGAGTGCGGACGGCCCGAGCCGGGTCCTCACCCGGGTGTCGTCGAACCGCCGCCGATGGGCGAGGTAGGCCGTGATGCCCGGGTAGAAGTCGAGCAGGGCCTCCAACGCCGAAGGGTCCTCCGGCTTGGCGTCGACCAGCTCGATCGAGAGGGGGCCCAGCCGTTCCAGCAGGGTGACGACGGTGGAGACGGGGACGTCGCGGTCGTGGACGACGTGGTACGTGTCGACCCCGCGTGAGGACGGCAGTTCGGCCAGCCGGACCATGACGTCGGCCGCGTGCTCCACCGGCAGCAGGTTCAACCGCCCGTGCGGGTGCCCCACCGTTCGGACCCGGGCCCGGCCCTCGGGGCCGGACGCCCGGAGGCCGGGGCCCGCGGGCCCCGCAGCACCGGAGGGAGGACCGCCCGGAGCACCGCCGGGGCCCGCGGGCGCGAGGGCGGCGGTGCGGCGCGCGTCGCGCAGAATGCGCTCGACGACCTGCAAGGGGTGCGCGGGCAGCTCCGGGTGCGGAGGCACGTCCGAGACGAGGATGCTCGGCCGCAGCACCAGGGCCGGTCGCCCGTGCTCGCCGGACCAGGCGTGGACCAGCAGCTCCGCCTCGTACTTGGAGCGCTCGTAGGCGTTCTCGAAGCCGTCCCCGTCGCCCAGCTCGTCCTCGTACGCCACCCCGGTGCGCCGCCGGCCGGCGACGAACGCGGTGCTCACATGGCGCACCACGGGTTCCCCGCACCCCGCGGCCGCCAACTCCAGGACGTGGCGGGTGCCTTCGACATTGGTCCGCCGCAGGACGGGAAGGTCCCCTTCCAGATGGATGCTGCCCGCGCTGTGCCAGATCGCGCCGAGACCGTCCGCCAACTCCCGGAACGCCCGTGAGGACAGGCCCAGCCGGGGCAGCTCCAGATCGGTCTCCACCACTCTCAGCCGCTCCGGCAGCCGCGCGAGGAGCGCCGGGGGCGCACCGGTCAGCGCGAAGGACCGGGTGATGCGGTGCAGCGCGTCGCCCGTACCGGCGTGGGCCAGGACCGTCACCGACCCGTGCCGGTCGAGCAGACGACGCAGGAGGCGCAGTCCGAGGAATCCGGTGGCGCCGGTGAGTGCGACGTGCAAGAGCGTGGCTCCAAGGCGGTGAGAAGGGTGGACCCCTGCCGTGCCGGGGACGCGGAGGCAGAGCACCGGCGGTGCGGAGGACCAGGTGCGGAAGTGTGCGGCACGTCGCCGGTCGTCCTGCCCCGGGGATCGCCGACGGCCATCGCACCGCGCACGGTCCGGCCGGTTTCGCCGATCCGGTGCGGCCGGTGCTCACCGGCTCCCGAACCACCCGTCCCGGACGGGGTTCCCCGGCCTTCGGGCCCGGTGGTCTCCGGCGCACGGCACACAATGACAGACCGCGGGCGGGAGATGCCCGTCCGTCCCGGCCGCTCACCCGAACGAAGGACGCCGCCCCCCGGCACCGGTGGGGCGGCCGCACGAGGGCGCCCGCAACCGGTCCCTCTTTCGAGGGAACCCGCCAGGGACCGCCGGGACCGTGCCCCCGTGCGCAGCGCGTCCGGACACGGCCGCGGACACGGGGCGCCGGAGGCCCGCCGGACCACGGGAACCGGCAGGGGCGAGGGCTCGGGGAGCGGGGGCGGCCGGCGGCGGGGGAGCCGCCGGGCGCCCCGCCGGGGGGCCGGCCCGGCCCGGCGCGGCCGAGCGGAACGGCCTCGGCCGGCCGTCATCCTGAGGGCCCGCCGGTCCCGGCAGCGCGCGACCGGCCCGGGCGGGCGGGGTGGCGCTGCCCGCCGCCCGCTGTCGTTCCTCCGTCCCACCACCGGTGGCCGACGTGACCGCCGTCGGCCCGAAGGGGAGCCCGCAACCACATGTCCGATTCCGAGCAGTCCACCGTGTCCGCCCCGTCCGCCGCACCGGCCCCCTCCACCGGCCCCGTCCGGCCGAAGCGGACCGTGCCCCCGCCCCGCCACCCCACCCACTCCGTCGACCGGGCCTTCCTCGACCTGGAGCGCCGCCGCCCCGAGGTGCGCTGGGACGCGGGCGGCATCGCGTACCTCAGCGGCCCGCCCCCGTCCCTGGCCGACCTCCGCGCGTACGTCGCCTTCCGGCTCGGTGAACTGCCCCTGCTCACCAGCCGGGTGGAGGGGGGCCGGCGGTCCCGGTGGCAGCCGGCCGCCGACTTCGCCGTCGACCGGCATGTGCACGAGGTGGTGGCCGACGGACCCGCCGCCCGGGACGCCGCCCTGCACACCGCCCTCAACGCCCCGTTCGCGCCCGGCGCCTCCTGGGGGGTGTGGCTGGTCCACGGCCACGAACCCGACGCGTACGCCCTCTGCTACCGCTTCCTCCACTCCTGCCAGGACGGGTCGGCCGCCGCGATGACGTTCCGGGCGATGCTGGGCGAGGGGGAGCCCTCGGCGCGCCCGCTACCGGGCCGGAACCGCTTGGCCGGCGCCCCCCGGCGGGTCGGAGCGGCCCTCGCGCTGGCCACCACGTCCATGGCCCGCACCTTCGCCGTGCGCGGTCACCGGCCGGGCACGGCCTTCACCCCTTCCGGGGAGCGGCGGCTGTGGCGGGGGCGCGTACCCGTGGACACGCTGCGCCGCATCGGCGCCGGCCGCGGCGGCTCGGCCCACGACGCGCATCTCGCCGCGCTCGCCGGGGCGCTCTCGGCCTGGTCGGCCCGCGCCGGGGTGCCGCTGCCCCGGGTGACGGCCGTGCTGCCCGTCGACGCGCGGCGGGCCGAGGAGGAGCAGACCTGGGGCAACCGCTGCTTCGCCCTGCCGATCGACCTGCCGACGGGGCCCGCCCCCGGCCGCCCGGACGGTTCCCGGGACGGGGAGGCGCCGCTGCGGCGGCTGGACCGGGTCATGGCGACGACCCGGAAGCTGCGGGGCGCCACCTGGCGACAGGCCGTTCAGGACCTGGTCCGCTTCATGCCGGGCCGCCCCACGGCGTGGTATCTGCGCAGGGTGCTCTCTCCACGCGTCACCAACGTCATGGCCACCTCCATGCCGCTGGCCGACAAGGGGAGCCTGGGGGAGACGCAGGTGACGGGGACGGCGCTGCTGCCCCTCCTCGTCCCGGGGCACCTCTTCGGGGTCGGCCTGTCCTTCTTCGGCGGCTGGGCGGAGGTCTCCTTCGTCGCCGACCGCGCCCTGCCCCTGGGGGAGTTGCTGCCGGAGCTGTGGGAACAGGCCGTGGAGGAGCTGGAGGAGAGCGCGAAGCAGGGGTGAGCGGGCGTACGGCGCGCGGCCCGAGGCGCGGGCCCCGCGCCGTACGCGACTGCCGGGGCGGGGGTGCGGGAAGGGCCGGTCACCCCGCGCCGGGCACGGGAGCGGCCCGGGGCGCACCCGGCCGGGAGGCGGCCGAACGGCGCGCCCGCCGCCTGCCCGCCCGGAGTTCCCGGCGAAGGGCCCGCCGGTAGCCGCGGATGTCGATCTCGATCCCGTGGCGGTAGGTCGGCGCGTAGACCTTGTCGTGCCGTTCCCGCGCACGGGCGATCGCCCGGCCCATCTCCTCGGGCGTCGGCGGGAGGACCGCCCCTTCGATCAGGTCGGCGATCCATTCGGCCTGCGGTTCGAGCAACGGGAAGGCCGCTCCGGCGGGTTGCGCCAGCCCCATGAAGAAGAGGCCGGGGAGCCGGGGCGGCACCGTGCGCAGATACAGCTCGGTGCGGCCGTCCGGGGCGGCGAAGACGGCGGGGTCGAGGAAGGGGAAGGAGAGGGAGTACCCGGTGGCGTACACCACGGCGTCCACGGTCTCGCGGCTGCCGTCCGTGAAGGAGGCCGAGTCCCGGCCGAAGGAGCGGACGCCGGGCTTCGGGGTGACCGCGCCCCGGGCCAGCTGGACGAGGAGTTCGTCCGACGTCGAGGGGTGGGCGGCGAAAGGACGGCGCACCGGGTCGGGGAGCCCGTAGAGGGCGGGGGCGCCGCGGGTCGCCCGCAGGAGGAGCGCCGTCGCCGGGTCCTTGACGAAGCGGGGCAGGGCGGCCAGCCGGCCCGTCGCCCAGTGGTCCGCGGGCCTCCCGAGCAGCATCTTGGGGAACACGTGCGCCGCGGCGCGTGCGGAGAGGAACGTCCGTGCCGCCGTACGGGAGATCTCCGCCGCGATCTCGCACCCGGAGTTGCCCGTCCCGACGACCAGGACCCGCAGCCCGGCGTACGGCTCGGGGGTGCGGTAGGCGTGCGTGTGGACGGCGGAGCCCTCGAACTCCCCGGCCCCGGGCACGGCGGGATCGGGGAGACGCGGATCCCAGTGGTGCCCGTTGGCCACCACCACCTCCGAGTACCGGCCGGTCTCCGTCTCCGCCCCTCCTCGGCGCCGGCGGGCGACCTCCCAGCCGCCGCCCTCCAGGGGGCGCACGGAGGTGACCTCCGTGCGCAGTCCGATACGCCCGTGCAGCCCGAACGCCTCCGCGTAGCTCTCCAGGTAGGCGAGGACCCGCGTGTGGTGCGGAAAGACCGGACAGGACCGCGGCATCGGCAGCGAGGAGAAGGACATGCTCTCCTTCGAGATGTTCGCGTGCAGCGACGCGTACACCCCCGACATCCCGTTGTCGTTGCCGTAGCGCCACAGCCCGCCGATGCCCGACCCCGCCTCGTACCAGTCGAACGGGATGCCGCGGGAGGCGAGGACCTTGCCGGCGGCCAGCCCGGACGGACCGGCTCCGATCACGCACGTTCTCCGCATGGCTGACCGGCCTTTCGCTTCGGGGGGTGACGACGGCTCCGGGAGGCCGGTCACGTTAGCCGTCGCCGCCGGTCCGGACGCCGTTTCGGACCGGGTTCCGTCGCACGCATGACGGGCCGTGCGGCAGATTGACGCGGCGGAGCGGCGCCCCCCCGGGGCGCCGTTTCCGCTGCCCGGTCCGCTCGTTGGGCACGGGCGGACCGGTTCCGCGAACCGCAGCCCTGTGTACGACGGAGCGAAGCGATGGACGTCCACGATGTGCACCATTCCTACCGGCACCACGCCGTCCTGCGGGGCGTCGACCTCCGGCTGGAGCCCGGCACCCTCGCCGGGATCGTCGGCGAGAACGGGGCGGGAAAGACGACCCTGTTGAAGATCCTCTCCGGTGAACTCCGGCCGGACCGGGGGTCGGTGCGCCACCACGGCAGGTTCGGCTACTGCCCGCAGTCCGTGGTGCTGGACGACTCCTTCACCGTCCGCCAGCATCTCGACTTCTTCAAAAGCGCGTTCGGCCTCGCCGGCCTCGAACGGGCCGAGGAGGTGATGGAGACCCTGGCCTTCACCGAGTACCTCGACCAGCGTGCGGGCCGGCTCAGCGGGGGGTCGCGGCAGAAGCTCAACCTCACCCTGGCGCTCATGCACGACCCGGACGTGCTGCTGCTGGACGAGCCCTACCAGGGCTTCGACTGGGAGACCTACCTGCGCTTCTGGGAGCTGGCGGCAGGACTGCGCGACGCCGGGCGCTCGGTCCTGGTCGTCTCGCACCTGGCGTACGACGTCGACCGGCTGGACCTGCTCTGGCGTCTGGAGGGCGGACGCCTCCACCTGCGGGAACGGCGTGCGGAGGCCGCGGCGTGAGGCGGCACTGGTCCCTGTTCGCCACGGCCTCCCGGTACGCGTTGATCGGGCACGCGCGCAACCGGTTCGCGATGCTGCTGGTGGTCGTCTACATCCCCGTGTGGATCGCCCTCGCCTATGTGACCATCCCCGACCGGCCGGCCCCCTTCCGGCTCCGGGCGACCGGCGAGGTGCTCTCCCCGCCCGGCAACCACCTCACCCAGATCACCGGCGCGCTGAACGCGGTCACCCTCATCGCCGGGTTCATGATGTTCGCCGCCACCTTCACCGGGGGCGCCTTCGACCGGCGGCTGGCGATGGCGGGCTACCCCCGGTATCACCTCGTCCTCGCCAAGCTGTCCGCGCTCACGCTGGTCTGCGTCGCGATCTCGGTGTACGCCACCGTCGCCGCCGGGTTCGCCTGGGCGCCGCGGCAGCCCCTGCTGCTCACGGCGGCGCTCTTCGGCGCGGCCCTGACCTACGGCGCGCTCGGCGTGGTCTTCGGTTCGGTGCTCCGGCGCGAGGTCGAGGGCATGTTCGCCATCCTGATGATCAGCGTCCTGGACGTCGCTCTGCAGAACCCCCTCTCCAGCTCCGGGTCCGACAGCGCCGTCGTGCGCTTCCTCCCGACGTACGGAGCCGTTCAGGCCAGCATGTCCGCCGCCTTCTCCGACGCGTCCGGCGGCCGGGCCCTCCTGACCCAGGGCCTCTGGCTCACCGGCGCGGCGACGGCCGGATTCCTGGTCTTCCGCCGCCGCACCCGCAACGCTCTTGACACGCCCGTGACCTGGGAAGGCGATGATCGCTCTGTAGCCATCGGGCGCTGACGCCGCGCTCGGAACGACACCCCCACTCCTGTTCCCCCGCCAGGAGCACTGCCCTCATGACCCTTTCGCGTACCGTCCGGCGCACGGCCCTCACCGCGGTTCTGCTCGCCGCCTCCGCGCTGGCCGTCCCCTCCACCGCGCAGGCGGCCCCGCTGCCTCCCGCGTGTCAGGAGGCGCTGCTCGAAACGCTCGACAAGTTCCCCGTCGTGGACTTCACGGTCCCCGACAAGGTCAAGAACACCATGATGGGCCAGGTGCTGGGGCTGAGCGAGGCCGAGCAGGCGGTGTTCACCGAGGTGGCGTGCGCGGCCTGGAACACCTGGGCGACCCGGAACGGCCAGGCCGTCGCGGCCGACCTGGACACCCGCTACCGGAACGCCGCCGGGCCGGTGTGCAACAAGTTCGCCAGGTCCTCGCTGGCGGCGCTCAAGAAGTACGCCCCCAACGTCCCCGCCGAGACCCGTGAGCTGGAGAAGCTGGCCAAGAAGGTCTGGCGCGACTCCATGGAGAAGCTGGTCGCGGAGGCCACCAACGCCGACTGCCGTACGGCCTACGACGCGGTGAAGACCGGCTGGTAGCGGCACCGGCCCGCCCCTGTCCTCCTCCGGGTGCCGGTACGCTGAGCGCGGTCGGACAAAGGGAGGCGCTTGTGCGGCAATTGGGTGAGCTGGAGACCGAGGTCATGGACCGGCTGTGGCGGTGGCAGCGGGCCGCCACCGTGCGTGAGCTGGTCGACGACATCAACACCACCATGGGCAGGTCGCTCGCCTACACCACGGTCCTCACCGTGGCGGACGTGCTGTTCCGCAAGGGCTGGCTGAGGCGGGGCAAGGTCGGGCGCGCCTGGGCCTACGAACCGGTGCGGAGCCGCGAGGACTACACCGCCAGCCTGATGGAGCACGCGCTGGGCGGTACGCCGGACCGGTCGGCGGCGCTGTTGCGGTTCGTCGAGCACATGTCCACGGAGGACGTGCAGGCACTGGACGTCGCGCTGCAGGCGGTCAGACAGCCGGAACGGAACCGTGGGGCGGGCGGGAAAACCGTGTCCACGGACGGTCAGCGCGAGTGAACCCGCACCTTCTCCCGCCGCTGTTCCTGGCCGCCTGTACCGGACTGCTCTGCCCCGGACTGCTGGTCCGGGCCCGCTGGGCGCGGAGGGCGCCCGGCCTGGCTCTCGCCGCTTGGGGGACCCTCGCGGTGGGCTTCGTCTTCGCGCTGGCGCTGGAAGGCACACATCTGGTGCTGTCGCGTGACCAGATGTTCTCCTCCGCCGCCGCCGTGGCGACCGTTCTGTTCGCACTGCCCCTCGTGGCGTTCTGCGTCGAACTCCTCGGCGCGCGACGCCGACGGGCACGGCACGCGGACACCCTGCGCCTCGTCGGGCGGAAGGACCCCGGCCTGGGCGTCACCGTGCTCGCGCACGGCGAGCCCGCCGTGTACTGCCTGCCCGGACGGGCCCCTCAGATCGTCGTGACCACCGGCGCCATGAGCCTGCTCACCGATGAACAGCTGGCTGCGACGCTGGAGCACGAACGGGCCCACATCGGGGGCCGCCACCACCTGGTGAGCGCCGCCGCCGAGGGCTTCTCGCGGATCTTCCCGGGGCTGCCGCTGAGCCGGCGTGCCCGGGCCGAGGTGCCGTTGCTGCTGGAAATGGCCGCGGACAGACGAGCCTTGCGGAACAGCACGCACGACGTGCTGGCCACCGCTCTCTACTCGATGGCGTCGGCCCGGCCGGAGGTGGCGGACCGGGTCGCGTTCGGAGCCGGCGGAGCGTCCGTCGTCCTGCGCATCCAGCACATA
This sequence comes from Streptomyces sp. NPDC017448, assembly GCF_044330565.1. Lineage (NCBI taxonomy): Bacteria > Bacillati > Actinomycetota > Actinomycetes > Kitasatosporales > Streptomycetaceae > Streptomyces > Streptomyces sp. NPDC017448. Next base: position 57,759 of record NZ_JBIRLM010000014.1, read on the forward strand.
CTGCACGACCGGGACCGCGCGGACCGGCCGGTCGCCCGCGGGCTGCTCGCCATGGGTACGGCCTTCGGTGTGCTGCTGTCCGTCGTCCTCACCTGCTGCGGCGTCAGCTGCTGACGCCGCAGCAGGCAGGGTGCAGGGGGGGGGCAGGAGCTAGCCCGCTTTCGCGTCCTGGCAGCCGACGAGTTCGAGCGCGGTGGCCCGGTCGGTCGTACGGACCCTGACCCGGCGGTCCACATCCTTCTCCCGGTCGGGGAACCGCACGTCCACCCGGCTGACTTCCCGGCCCTGTTCCGACAGCGCCCGCAGGGTGCACACGATCACGGCGTCCGTGTTCTTGCGTACCGACAGGCGTGCGTCGACGGCCTCGGGCGAGACCACTTCGAAGGTGATCAGTTCGCCGCTGTAGTTCTGGCCGGTGAGGTACGCGGTGCCGCTCCAGGCGAGGAAGCCGACGAACACGGCGGCGAGGACACCGCCCACGACCTTGAGGATCCGGTCCTTTCGGGCGTCCTCGCCGGGACCGGAGCCGGCGACCGGCCGGGACAGCGCCACGGGCACGGGATCCGGCGGCAGCGACGGTGATGGCGACGGAGTCGGTGACGGAGTTGGAGTCGGAGTCCGTGACGGTGGTGCCGGTACGGGGCCGGGCGTGCGGGCCTCGGGAATCTGCTCCAGTTCCCGGCGGCGCAGCCGGAACCACATGAACACGACGAAGCCCGCGAACACGAACCACTCCCCGGTGTAGCCGAGGTTCTGGAACGCCTTCAGATCGAGGCCCGCGCCCTCCGGGACGACCGGGGGCACCGCGCGCAACGGGCCGGTCGGCTCCTGGACCGTGATCCAGGCGTCATGGGGCGGACGCGGTTCGTTCGGCATGAGGCTGACGAAGGTGGCCGCGCTGATGACACCGATCCGGCCCTCGGGGAGGCCGCCCGCCCGCGTACCCCTGGTGCGCTGATTCTCCGACGCCTGGAGAGCGCCGGTCACCGTGGTGCGGCCCCGGGGTGGGGGCGGGATTGACGCGCTCGGGGTTCCGGCGGGGAGCCAGCCGCGTACGACGGGCAGTGCCCGGCCGCCGTCCGTACGGAACAGGGTCAGGACGTAGAAGGCGTCCTGGCCGTCCACCCGGCGGTCCGGGACCTGGAACTCCGCTTCGGGGTCGTAGCGGCCGCGCACGGTGGCCCGCCGTCCCACGGTGTCCGTGCTGACCGGCAGCAGCTCCGTGAGCGGGCCGGCCGTTCTGTCGGTACGGGCCTCCTGGTACGCGCGGTCGGCCTCGGTTCGTGCCGAGAACCTCTCCAGCTGCCACAGGCCCATCAGAACGCAGAACGGTACGGCCAGGACGGTGAAGAGGTGGATGCCCCACCAACGGGGCGTGCGCAGCGAGCGGTTCACGGGGGAGAGGTTTCCTTGGTGCTCAGTCGGTCGGCCATGCGGTCGGCGACCAGCGCGACGACTTCGTCCCGTACATCGTTGAGGAAGAAGTGACCGCCGGGGAACACGTCGAGGGTGTGGCCGCGGGTGGTGTGGCGACTCCAGTCGACGGCTTCGTCGACGCTCACCACGGGATCGTCCGAACCGGTCAACACGGCTATAGGGCAGCTGAGTTCGGTGCCGGGTCGGTGTCGGTAGGTCTCTATCGCCCGGTAGTCGACGCGCACGCCGGGCAGGATCATCCGCAGGAGATCGGGGTCCGAGAGCAGTTCCCCGTCGGTGCCGCCGAGTCGCCGGATGTGGTTCGCCAGCCCCTCGTCGTCCTGGAGATGGACGGACTCGGGGCGGTGCCGGCAGGGCGCCCGGCGGCCGGACGCGAACAGCAGCTCGGGGCGGGCCCCCGCCCGCTCCAGACGGCGGGCCACCTCGTAGCCGACCGTGGCGCCCATGCTGTGCCCGAACAGGGCCGTCGGCCGGTCGTCCAGGAGCGGCAGGAGAGCCGCGGCCGCCCCGTCCGCGAGGACGGCCACATCGTCGATGCCGGGCTCCCGGCTGCGGTCCTGACGACCGGGGTACTGCGCGGCGAGGACCTCGATGTCCGGTGCGAGCGCCCGGGCGAACGGGAAGTAGAAGCTCGCGGAGCCGCCCGCGTGCGGGAAACAGACCAGCCGGGACGCGGCGCTCTCCGGCGTACGGAAACGGCGGAACCAACGGGCGCCGTCCGGCCCGGGCCCGCCCGGCCCGCCGGGCGCGCTCATGCGCCGGCCTTCCGGTCGGTGGTCACGGCGGCCGGCCGGAGCCAGCCGACGGAGGCGGTTGCGGTGGTGTCCGGCCGCCCGGCCGGAGCGTCGTCCGCCAGACGCAGCAGCAGGTCCTCGTAGGCACGGAGCATGGTGTCCATCAGCCCGTCCGGGAAGAGCTCGTCGACCGCGTCCCAGGCGAGGACCACGCCGTCGTCGGTCCGGTAGACCTGGTGGTCCAGCCAGACCTGCGGGGTCTGGGAGATCATCCAGCTCCATGAGCCGAGCTCGTCGCGCATCTCCGGCGGCACGAACGCGGAGCCGAGATTGCACGCGAACACCACGGGCGCGGCCGTCCTCCTGCCGCCGTGGGCTCTGCGCAGGTCCTGGAGCACGCTCAGTGTGGAGTACTGGGCGTGCGAGGCGTTGTCGTGGAGCTGGCGCTGAAGATCCAGCGCCCTCTCCGCGAAGGGGACGGGCCGGCCCACATCGACGCTGAGCAGGATCAGACTGGTGAAGTCAGCCACCAGACCGCCCACTTCGGGGGCGAGCGGCTGCCGGTCGAACAGCGGTACGTTGAGAAGGAAGCGGTCCTCCTCGCTCCAGGCCCCGAGCACCTCCGCGTACGCGGTCGCGAGCACCACGGCCGGCGTCAGGCCGAACTCCCGTGCCCGGCCGACGATGTGCTCCCACGCCGCCGTGGGCAGAGTGAAGGCGCGCCGCGAGAACACCGGAGCGGTGATGTCCTCCGGCCGGGTGGCCAGGGGCAGCGCGGGCCCCGACGCCGGCAGTGCGGGAATCCGCTCGCGCCAGTACGCCCGGGCGGCCGCGAGCGGGCTGCCCGCCTCGGCCGGGGCGCCGCACCAGTCGCGGTAGTCGTCCAGATAGCGGGGAAAGCCGTACCCGGGGGCGGGCGCGAGGTCCGCCGGGTCGCGATAGGCCGTCACGAGATCGGCCAGGACGAGTTCGATGCTGGCCACGTCCGCCACCAGCAGGTCGATGCCGAAGTGGATACGGGTGCGGGAGCCGGGCAGCAGCGACAGCTGCACGTCCACCACCTCGCCCGCCGCGACGTCGAACACGCGGTGCGAGAGCCGGGCGCGCACATCGGCGAGGTGCTGCTCCGCCTTGTCCGGGCCGGCGTCGGTGACGTCATGGACGGTCAGTCCCGGCCACGGGCTCTCGGCGAGGATCTGCTGGCGGCCGTCGTCGAGGAACCGCGCCCGGAGCATGCCGTGCCGGGCGATGACCCGGCGTACCGCCAGGTCCAGCCGCACCGGGTCGACTCCGCTGCCGTCGAACTCCAGGAAGGCGTGGCAGCCGACACCGCCCAGGGGCATCTCCGGGCGGCGGCCGATCCAGTAGGCCCGCTGCACCGGAGTGAGGGCGAACGGAGCCTCGGAGTCTTCGGTGGTGGGCCGGGCAGGTTTCCGGGCCGGTGCCGCCTCCGCCGCGTCCCCCTTTGCTTCCGTCGCGACCGGTGCCGCTGCGGCGCCGGATGCGGTGAGGAGCGCGAACCAGGCGTCCACCGTGGGCTGTTCCGCCAGTTGACGGAAGGTCACGGAAGCGCCCGCGCGCCGCCAGCCGCCGGCCAGCCGCATCATGCGCAGCGAGTCCATCCCGTGCTTGATCAGGTTGGCGCCGTCCGGAACCGATGCGGCGTCCACCCCGAGCACTTCGGCCGCGGCGTGCCGTACGTCGTCCTTGGACATGCCGATCATCTGGGTCATCTCCCCTCCTGAGGGCCCTGGGTGGTGCCGGAATCGGCCGGACTACGGGTGCCGAGCCATGCGGCGGCCCGTTCGGCGATCGCCGGGAGTACGTCGGGTCCGACGATCGCGTAGTGATCGTGGGGCCAGACCTCCGCCTCGATACCGGGGCACAGGTCCCGCCAGGCGGCCACCGGGTCCGGCCGCTCGACCCGGTCGGCGACCAGGAGGAGGGCGGGCACCTCGCACTTCTCCGGCCGGTAGGCGTTCAGTACGTCGAGGTTGTGGGCGTGCACCCGCATGAGCAACGCGTACTGCTGTACGCCGGTTTCGGCCGGCAGCCAGCCGTGCCGGACGGCTGCCGCGGTGCCCGCCTCCATGAGCTGCCCGGCGGGGGCGGCCCGGAGCGCTTCGCGGGCGTCGGCGGGGAGCCGCCCGCCGGCCAGGTCGCGGAGGAACTCCGCGTGCCGGTCGGCCTCGGACCTCGCCGTACGGTCCTCGGTGAGATCGCTGTCGATCATGAACAGCGCTGCCTGGTGGCCCTGTCCGGTGAGCAGGCGCGCCACCTCGTACGCGATGACTCCGCCCATGGACCAGCCACCGAGAGCGTACGGGCCTTTCGGCCGCAGCTGCTGGATCTCCGCCAGATACGCCGCCGCCATCGTCTCCAGGTCCGGGTCGCCTGCCGTCGGCGTCCCCTCGGCGAGGGCCCGGCTCTGGAACGCGTGGACCGGGCCCGGCCAGTGCCGGGCCAGCGCGGTGTAGCTGGTGACGGAGCCGCCGACCGGATGGAAGAGGAACAACTCCTGCTCGCCGGAAGGCTGTTCAGCACCGGAGGACAGGGTCACGCGGCAGGTCGCCGTTCGGCCGGGCTCGTGCTCCCCGATCCGCGCGGCGAGCGCCCGCAGGGTCGGCGCCTCGAAGACCTGGCCGAACGGCAGCTCCACTCCGAGATCGGCCTGGACGCGGTTGACCAGTCGCAGGGCGAGGAGGGAATTGCCGCCGAGCGAGAAGAAGTCGTCGTCGGGGCCGACCGCCGGGAGCCCGAGCAACTCGGTCCACAGCGCACCCAGCCGGGCGAGGAGCCCGGTGGCGTCGGCACTACCGGCCGCCTCCGGCACGGCAGGCCGCATCCGTTCCCGGGCGGCGATGTCGGCGAGCGCGCTCGCCACGTCCACCTTGCCGTTGGGCGTCAGCGGAAGCCGGGGGAGCAGGTGCACCTGCGCGGGGACGAGGTAGTGGGGGAGCCGGGACCGCAGATGGGCGCGTACGGTCCGGTCGTCGAGCGCCGCGCCGTCGTCCGGCACGACCAGGGCGACCAGCCGCCGCTGCCCGCCAGGGGCCTGTGCGCCGTCGACCACGCATTCGCGGACCGCCGGGTGTTCACGGGCGGCCGCCTCGACCTCGCCCGGTTCCACCCGGAACCCCTGGATCTTGAGCTGGCGGTCCTCACGGCCCAGGAACTCGATGGTGCCGTCCGGCCGGTAGCAGCCGAGGTCGCCGGTCCAGTAGAGCCGCTCACCGGTGTCCGGGTGGTGGAAGTACCGTTCGGCGGTCCGCTCCTCGTCCGCCCAGTAGCCCCTGCTCAGTCCGGAGCCGCCGATGTGGATACGGCCCACGGCCCAGGGCGGGCAGAGCCCGAGACGGTGGTCGAGCACCCGCATGGTCTGGTTCCGCAGCGGCACACCGTAGGGGATGCTCGGCCAGGCCGGGTCGACCTCGTCGATCTCGTGGATGTTGGACCAGACGGACGCCTCGGTCGCCCCGCCCATCGCGATCAGACGGACGTCGGGCCAGCGCGAGCGCAGCAGGTCCGGCAGGGTGGTGGGGATCCAGTCGCCGCTCATCAGGAAGGCCCGGACGGGCGGTGCGGCGCCGGGCTCGGTGGCCTCGGCCAGCATCTGGGCGAGCGCCGGCACGGAGTTCCACACCGTGGCCCCGCAGTCGGCCGCGCGAGCGGCCCAGCCCACCGGGTCGGGCCGGGACGTCGCCGCGGGCAGGACCAGGGCCGCTCCGGCGGCGAGCGTGCCGAACACGTCCCACACCGACAGGTCGAAGCTCAGCGACGAGATGCCGAAGACCCGGTCCGAGGGGGTGAGGGCCACGCGCTCGTTGACGTCGAGAAGCGTGTTGACCGCCGCCCGGTGCTCGATCATGACGCCCTTGGGCCGGCCCGTGGAGCCCGAGGTGTAGATGATGTACGCGAGATCCTCGGGCGTACCCGCCGGGCCGGCCGCCGTCGGAAGGGAACCGTCCGGCTCCGTGCCCACCTCGGAAACGGCCAGCAGCGGCCGGTCGCCCAGGGCCCCGGCACCGGGCGCGGTGTGCGTCTGCACCAGGACCGCGCGGGCGGAGCAGCTGTCCAGGAGCTCGGCGATCCGCTCGGCCGGGAGCCCCGCGTCCACCGGGCAGTACGCGGCACCGGCCCGCAGCACGCCGAGGACCCCCACCACCTGCTCCCAGCCCTTGGCCATGACGACGGGGACGACGTCCTCGCGGCCGATGCCCGAGGAGCGCAGCCGGTTCGCCACCGCCCGCGAGGCGACCTCCAACTCCCCGTACGTGAGCGTGCGGTGCGGGCTCATGACCGCGACCGCCTCCGGCGTCCGGGCGGCGCTGCGCAGGAAGCCGTCCTCCAGACGCTCCGCCGGCGGCGGCCCGGCGGTGTTGAGGGCCGCGATCACCGAGCGGTGCGCCGCGGGCACCGGATCCGGTTCGCGCGAGCCCGCTCCGGGGCCGGAGAGCAGGTCGAGCATGTCGGCGTACGCGTCGAACATCAGGTCCGCGAGGCCCGGCGGGAAGGCTTCGTCGACGACGTCCCACACACAGTCGACCCCACCGGCGGCCCCGTCGTGCAGTTGGTTGTCGATCAGGACCTGCGGGGTGCGCAGATCGCTGTGGACCTCGCGGCACGCGAGCCTGCCCGAGGCTTCGGTTCCGGCCGCGCCCGAGCCGACCGCCGTACCCGGGCCGAGCATGCTGGTGAAGACGTAGGGCAGCGCGGCCCGCGAGGTCCAGCCGCGCCGGGCCGTCAGCTCGCGGGTGATCCGTACCCCGGCCACGTCCGCGTTCCGCAGGTCCCGCACGACCTGCCGCTGGAGGGCCCCCGCGCGCTCCCAGAAGCCGGCGGGGCCGCCGAGGTCCACGGCCAGCGGAAGCGTGGCCCCGAACTGCCCGACGACATCGGCCATGTCCGGGCGGGAGGCCGCCCAGTTCTGGTGCAGCATGTTCAGGCTGAAGCGCGGTGACTCCGCCCAGGCGCCCAGCACTTCGGCGAAGACGTGCAGCAATCCCGTGGTGGGCAGGACGCGGTGCTCGCGGAACGTGGCGGTCAGCCGCCGCCACCGGTCCTGGGTGAGGTGGTGGGTGCGACGCCGGAAACGCACCGATGCGATGGCCGACGGCTGCACCGCGAGCGGCAGCCGGGGCCCCTCGGGCAGCGTGTCGAGCCGTTCCTCCCAGTACCGCCACTGCTCCTGGTAGGCCGGGGTGCTCTCGTACGCCTGGAGGGCGAGGCGGCAGTCCCGGTACGTGGTGTCCGGGACCGGAAGACCGGCTGAGGGATCGTGGTAGTACGTCCGCCACTCGTCCACGACGCGGCGGATGCCGCGCCCGTCCAGGAGCAGCAGGCTCATGGCGATGTGCGCCCGGAACCGCCGCTTCCGCACGCGCTGGACGACGACCTCGAACAGCGGCCAGCAGGACGGGTCCACACCCTCCCGGCACATCCGCTCGCGGGTGGCGAACAGGGCGGCCTGCTGGTCCTGCTCGCTCAGCGCGGTCAGATCGGTCGTCCGGAACGGCAGCCGGGTGGTCTCCGCCTCGGGAAGGACGCGCTGGCTGCCGGTGTCCGTGTCGATGACGACGCGCAGATGGCCGTGGCGGCGCACCAGGACGGCGAGGGCCTGCCGGGCCCGGTCGAGGTCGAGGTCCACCAGGTCGAACTCGGCGTAATAGCTGGGATGGAAGCCGCCCAGCTCGACCATGCGGGACATGCCGACCAGATAGCCCTCCTGGAGAGGGGTCAGGGGGAACGGCTCGTACGTGCTCATCCCCGCGCCCCCGCCTCACGGGAGAGGAGTACCGCCAGCTCCTTGATCGTCGGCGCTTCGAAGAGCATGTCGATGGCCTCGCTGCCGTCCTTCTCGATGCCGAGGTCCGTGCGGAACCGGCCCGCGATGCGCACCGCGTGCAGGGAGTCGCCGCCGAGGTCGAAGAAGTTCGTCTCCGTGCCGAAGTCGCCGTGGCCGAGCGTGTCGGACCAGATCGTGTGCAGCCGCTGCTCCAGCTCGGACAGCGGCAGGGTCAGGTCCTGCTCTTCCTGCTCCCGCCAGGGGGACGGCAGGGCCGACCGGTCGACCTTGCCGTTGGCGCTCAGCGGCACCTCGTCGAGGAGCAGGAAGTGGTGCGGCACCATGTAGTCGGGCAGCAGCCGGCCCAGCGCGGTGGCGAGGGCGGCGGTGTCGAGGGGCCGGGGGCCATGGCCCTCGTCGGCCGTGGATCCCTCGGACGTACCGGCGAGCAGCACGTGCTGGATCAGCGCGTCGACGGCGGGCTCGCCCTCGGGGACCGGGGCGAAGCGGGTGAAGCCGGCCCGGGTCAGGTGCGCCTGCCACTCGGGCACCGACAGGAGGGTGGCCTCGCGCTGGTCCTGGTAGTTCCCGAAGCCTTCCAGGAAGGCGAAACTGATCATGTTGAGGGGGGAGTTGACCGTGCCCTCGATCTGCACCAACAGTCCGCCGGGGGCCAGCAGTTCCCGCAGCCGTGCCAGGGTGCGGTCCAGGTGCTTGGCGTCGTGCAGCACATTGGCCGCGACGAGGACGTCGACGCTGCCGGGCGCGAGACCCTGGCCGGCCGGGTCCTTGTCGATGTCGAACAGGCCGTAGTCGACGAAGGGATGGGCGTCCCGGTAGCGCTTCCTCGCCTGCTCGGTGAAGGCGGTCGACAGATCGGTGAAGCGATAGGCGACACGGTCGGCGGGCAGCGCGGGCAGGATCGTGTCGGCGGTCGAGCCGGTGCCCGCGCCCACCTCCAGGATGCGGACCGTGCGGTCGGCCGGAGCCGCGTCCACGAAGGCGCGTACCGCCCGGGCGGCGATTCTGTTCTGCAGCCGGGCCGCGGGATTGGTCGCGTACAGCGCCTCGGTGACCCGCCAGTCCCCGTCCGGGAGCAGGAGCTGCAGCGGGCGGACCGTGCCGCGCAGCAGTGGGAGTTGACGCTCGATGCAGGAGGTGAAGTAGTCGAGCAGCACCTCGTCGGAGCCCTCGGCGCCCAGGGCGCTCAGGACGGTCTCGATCTCGCTGTCCAGCACGGCGGCGTCGAGGGCGCGGTCGGCGCGGTACTCACCGGGCCGCCCGGTGGCGGTCAGGACACCCTGCCGGGCGAGGACCGCCGCCCACTGGGCGAGCAGCCCGCGGTAGAGGGGGCGTACGCCACCGGTGGCCACGGCCTCGTCGACGGTGGCCGTCGCGCCCGGCTCGGTGAAGCAGCCGAGCTGCGCGAAGGTGCGGGCCATCACGGACGGTGCGAGGTCTTCGAGACTCTTCCACAGCGCGCGGAACGTGGTCACGGCCGGGGCGAGTTCGGTGGCGGCGCGGTGCAGTTCGGAGTGGGCCGCTTCGAGGGCGGCCGGCCAGGCGTCGCCGCCCGGTGCACCGTCCGGGGCCGGACCGGCACGGCCGTCGTCCTCCGGCACCACATAGGCGACGAGCTGGCCCCGGCCGGTGGCCGGGTTGGCGTCGACCGTGAGCAGCGCCTCGCGCACGCCGGACTGGCGGCGCAGGACGGCGCTGATCTCGTCGAGCTCGATGCGGTAGCCGTTGACCTTGACCTGGCTGTCCTCCCGGCCGAGGAACTCGATGTCCCCGCCCGTCAGATAGCGCCCCAGGTCGCCGGTGCGGTACAGCGTCTCGCCGGTGGTCGGGTGGACCACGAACCGTTCGGCGGTACGGACCGGGTCGGCCCAGTAGCCCTTGGCGACGCCGATGCCGCCGATGCAGATCTCCCCGGTGGTCCCGACGGGGCACGGGTCCATCCGGTGGTCCAGCACGTGCAGCGTCTGGTTGGCGAGCGGCTTGCCGTACGGGATGCGGTGCCAGGAGGCCGGGACGTCCTCGACCGGGTGGTGGACCGACCAGATGGACGCCTCGGTGGCGCCCCCCAGACTGATGACCCGGGCGTCCGGGTACGGGGTGCGCAGCGCGTCGGGCAGGGAGACGGGGATCCAGTCGCCACTGAGCATCACCAGCCGCAACGGCGCTTCGGCGGGCGCGGACGACGAGTCGAGCCAGAGCCGCAGCAGGGCCGGCACCGAGTTCCACACGGTGACGCCGTGCCGGTCCACCAACTGCGACCAGTGCGCGGGGTCGTGGACCCGGTTGGCGGCGGGCAGCACGAGCGCGGCCCCGGCGGCGAGCGTGCCGAAGACGTCGTACACGGAGAGGTCGAAACTGAGGGAGGACAGCCCGAGCACCCGGTCGGCGGGCCCCACGCCGAACCGGTGGTTGATGTCCTGCACCGTGTTGGCGGCACCCCGGTGGTCGATGACCACGCCCTTGGGCCGGCCGGTCGAACCCGAGGTGAAGATCACGTACGCGAGGTCGTCGGGGGTCGGTGTGACGGCCGGCGGGCCGGTCGGGGCCTCGCGCACCTCCGGGTCGTCGAACGTGACGAGACGGATGCCGTCGGGCCATTCGAGGGTGTCGCGGAGGTGCGGGGTGGTGACGACGACGCGGACGCCGCCCTGGTCGACGAGCTGGGCGCGGCGGGCGGCCGGCCAGGAGGCGTCGATCGGCAGATACGCGGCCCGGGACAGGGTGACACCGAGGACGGCGGGCACCTGGGTGCGGCCCTTGTCGACGACCACGCCGACGAGCTGACCGGGCACCGCGCCGAGGGCGAGGAGCCGGTGGGCGAGCTGCCGGGCGAGGCCGACGGTCTCGCGGTAGGTGAGCTGTCCGTCGTCGGCGAGCACGGCGACGGCGTCGGGGGTGGCGGCCGCCCGGTCCTCGACCAGGCCGCAGAGCGTGGCGGCGGGGAGGTGGTCGGTGGTGGTGCTGTTGGCGGCGGTCCGCTCGGCGATCTGCCACCGCGGGACGCGGGGGAGCCGGTCCGTGGTGTCCCAGGACGCCGGCTCGTGGGCCAACCGCTCGAACAGCTCGGTGCAGACGGAGACGACGTCGGCGGGGAATCCGGCGGGCAGTTCGGCCGTGCGGAACTCCCAGGTGAGGGTGAGGACTCCGGCGCGCTCGGTGGCGTGGCAGGTCACCGGCGAGGCATCGGCGGACCCCGTGGACCTGCCGGTCTCCGCGGGCGACCCGGGCAGCTCGGCCAGCTGCCGGTGGACGCGGCCCGCACGTACGGCGAACGAGTCCCCGGGGCGTACATCGAAGGTCAGCTCGTGGGCGGGCCCGGTGGCCGGCGCGTCCAGCGTCAGCGCGAATTCCGGCTGTTTGGACCAGAGGCGAAGCACCTCGGCGGCGGCCGTCAGAAGAACCGCTACCGAGCTGAGACATCGCTCTCCGGACATCTGGACGATGGAATTCCATTCCACTGAGAATTCTTTGTCCGAGTGGTGGTTCGCGTCTTCTCCGGGATCGCTGAACGGAGACGGAACCGGAATGTCGGGTGCTGTGCAGGTGCCCGAAGGTCGGACGGGGAATCGGAGAGATATTCCGGAACGGAGAATTTCAGAAAGGTTCGATTCGGGCACTTCTCGATATTCCTTGCCTGTGGGCTCGGGTGGCCGGCGTGAGTGCGGTCAGGACGCGTCTCTGCCCGCGTCCTCGAGTTCGAGCAGTCCGCTGCGCAACGCCACGGCGACGGCCGAGGTGCGGTTCGGACACTTCAACTTGCGCATGATGTTGGCCAGATGGCGCTTCACGCCGTGCTCGGTGATGTCCATGCGGCGAGCGATCTGACGGTTGCTCATCCCCTGGGCGACTCCCCAGAGGGTCTCGGTCTCACGTTCGGTGAGTCGCGGACGCCGGCTCTCGTGGCGGGCCGCGGAGGAGGCCAGCTGGACGACCTGGTGCAGGGCTTCGGGCGTCACCGCGACGGTTCCGCACCTGCTCTGACCGAGCACTTCGTCGAGTGTGGCCCTGTGGAGGTCCTCCAGGCGGAGGACCGTGTTGGCGAGCACCCACTGCGCCGTGTCGAGCTGATCCTGCATCAGGGAGCGCAGGACGAGGACGACATGCGTCCTCGGATCGAGGAGCAGCGGGCTGAGCTGGGACAGATCCCGCACGCTCGCACCCGACGAGATGAGGAGTGTCAGCGGGGGTGCGGTGAGATGCACGGGAATGTCGGATGCCGCGGCCACCGCGATGATGCGGTCGGGCCGGGTGTCGGATTCCGCGAACCTCCGCAGCAGCGATCTGGAGGAACTGTCAGGATCGACGACGAGTACCTTACGACAGTCGCTGTCTGCATCTTTTTGCGTTGATTTCACTGTGACCCCCCCGGGCGAGTATCAGCCGTCACGGCTCCAACTACTATTGACCATAGTGGTTCGGGGAGTCAAGCATTTATCGTCCGCCGCTCACGGCGTCCCGACGGGTTCTTCGGTGTTCATGAGGGTTTGCCTCATGAACACCGAAGAAGCTGTCAATGTGCGAACACGGGCCCGGCCGAAGGGTCGGGCCGGCCCTTCGGCAGCAGGGTCAGGCCGGCCACGGCGGCGACCGCGGCGATGCCCGCGCAGGCGGCGAACGCACTGCCGAAGCCGTCGATCGAGGGGGCCGTACCGCCGTCCAGACTCGCCCCGGCGACGGCGGCCACCACGGCGACCCCCAGGGAGGCGCCGAGCTCGTGGCAGGTGTTGACCAGGCCGGAGCCCAGGCCGGCGTCCTTGTGCTCGACGCCGTGCATGGCGCTGGTGATGGCGCAGATGAAGCCGACACCGAGTCCGAACCCGAGCAGGACGAAACCGGGAACGACCTGGGTCCACGCGTTGCCGTCCCGCTCCAGGCCGGTCAGCAGCAGGGCGCCCGCCACGGCGACGGCCATGCCGGCGCCGGCGGTCGGCCGCCAGCCGAGCCGGGCCACGGCGGTCGAGCCGAGGTGCGCGCCGACGGTGGTGGCCAGGGCGACCGGCAGGAACATCAGGCCGGTGCGCAGCGGGCTGAAGCCGAGGACGTGCTGGAGATAGAGCGAGCAGAGGAAGAACGCCGAGATCAGCACGCCGGACGCGGCGAGCATCAGCAGGCAGCCGCCGACCAGGGAGCGCCGCGCGAGGAACGGCAGCCGGACCAGCGGGGTGGCGGCCCGCCGCTCCGCGACCACGAACAACGCCGCGCCGAGAGCGGAGCCGAGCAGCGGCAGCCACGCGGTCACATCGCCGAACCCGTGCTCACGCGCCTGCATGAGTCCGAAGATGAGCAGGGCGGGGGTGGCCGTCATCGTCAGCGCGCCGGGCAGATCCATCCCGGACGGGGCTTCGCCGTGGCCGTGCCCGTGGTCGTGTCCGTGCCCATGGCCGTGAGCGGCCGCGTCGCCGTGTCCGCGGCCATGGGCGCTCTTCGTGTCCGCCTTGACCAGGGCGGGCACCGCGACCAGGACGACGATGCCGATCGGCACATTGACGAAGAAGATCCACTCCCAGCCGATGCCGGACACCAGGACGCCCCCGAGCAGAACGCCGAAGGCCGCGCCGGTGCCGCCGATCGCGGCCCAGACGCCGAGCGCGCGGTTGCGTTCCGGCCCCTGGAACACCGTCATGATCAGCGCCATGGCGGCGGGGGACATGGCCGCGGCGCCGATGCCCTGGACGGCCCGCGCCGTGATGAGCGTGCCGCCGTTCTCGGCGAGGCCGGACACCAGCGAGGCCACGGTGAACAGCACCAGGCCGGCCAGGAACATCCTGCGTCGGCCGAGGAGGTCGCCGAGCCGGCCGCCGAGCAGCAGCAGGCTGCCGAAGAAGAGGGTGTAGACGGCGACGATCCATGTCAACGCGGTCGCACCCAGGTCGAGTTGTCCACCGATCGTGGGAAGGGCGACGTTCACCACGGTCACATCGACGATGAGCATGAACTGCGCCATGCACAGCAGCGTGAGGATCAGCCAGCGCCGGGGGTCGGGTGCGGGGCCCGGCTCGTCCTGCGCCGGGTGGGCCGCCCGGTCGTGCGGGTCGCTGCCCCGCGCGGCCGGGTCGGCGTGGGCATGACTCTCCGGGTGCACCGGAACTCCTTAACTTGAACAGCAGTGTCAGGATTAATATAGAGCAGCGGTCCGTCATTTTGAACAGCGATGTTCAAGTTATGTGGTGGGCGGGGTGATCCTGGCCGCCAGCCGGAGCACGGTCGGATGCTCGAACAACACCTGTGGCGCGAACTCCAGACCGTGCTGCCGCGCCAGCACGGCGGCGCGCGCCGCCAGGGCCGAATCGCCGCCCAGCTCGAAGAAGTCGTCGTGCGGGAGCACCTGCGACACGCCCAGCACCTCGGCCCAGACATCGGCCAGAAGGTCAGCCGTACGGGTGGAGCCGCCGGCGTCCGCCGTGCCGGCCACCCGCGGCTCGGAGCCGGAGCCGGAGCCGGAGCCCGCGTCCCGGGCGGTGCGCCCGTCGGTCGCCGATCGCTCGTCGAGGGTGGTCGCGGACGCCGGACGGGCGGGCTCCGTCCAGTGCCGCACCCGCCGGAACGGATAGCCCGGCAGCGACAGCCGGCGCTCCTGCCCGTGCCGGGCGCCGGACCAGTCGATGTCGGTACCGGCTTCCCACAGTGCGCCCAGGGCGCGGGACAGCGCCTCGCCGTCGTCGATCCTCTCGTCGCGGTGCCGCATGGCGCTCACCGCGCGGTGGTCCGGCGACCAGGCGGAGTCGCGGCGTGCCGCGGAGGCCAGCGTCCGGCCGGGGCCCGCCTCGACCAGGAAGCGACCCGCCGCGTCCGGCGTGTCTCCGCCGAGAAGCGTGTGTACGCAGTCGGACCAGCGCACGGTGGAGCGCATCTGCCGTGCCCAGCGCAGCGGATCGACGGCCTCCGCCGCGGTCATCCAGGTCCCGGTCGTGTTCGAGACCAACGGCACGGCCGGGGCTGACAGTTCGGACCGGCCCACCAACTCCGCGAAGCGTTCCGCCGCCTCGTCCATCGCCCCGGTGTGGAACGCGTGCGGCGTGCGCAGCACCGTCACCTGCACCCCGGCCGCCGTCATACGCGCCGCGAACTCCCCGGCCGCGGCCGGGGGGCCGGCGACCACGCGGGCCCCCGGCTCGTTGACCGAGGCCACCTCCAGGGCGCTGTCCACGAGGTACGCGGCCAACTGCTCCCGCGAGCAACGGACCGCCAGCATCGTCCCGGCCGGAGCGGAGTGCATGAGCCGCCCCCGCGACGCCACCAGGCGTACAGCCGTGGCGAGTTCGAACACCCCGGCCAGACAGGCGGCGGTGAACTCGCCCACACTGTGCCCGCCCAGCGCCACCGGCCGGACCCCGTACTCCTCAAGGGTGCGCGCCAGGGCGTACTCCACGGAGAACAGAGCGGGCTGAGCGATGTCCGTACGCAGCAGACGCGCCGCGTCGTCGCCGAAGAGGGCGTCCCGCGGGTCCTGCCCGGTCCCGGCGGCGAACAGCCCCGCACAGCGGTCCAGCTCACGCCGGAAGGTGCCGCCGCGCCGATGGAGGTCCTGGCCCATACGGAGGTACTGCGCCCCCTGCCCCGGCAGCAGCAGAACCGGCTCGGGCGGCCGCCGAGGACCGGGCGCGGCCGTACGGTCGGCGCGCAGCAGCTCCACTGCCCGCTCCGGTGTGTCCGCCGCGACGGCCGCCCGGTACGGGAAGGCCCTGCGCCCCTCGGCGAGGGTGTGGGCCACGTCCGCGAGGTCCGTCCCCGGGGTCAGCGCGTCGGCCAGTCGGTCCGCCGCGTCCCGCAGCGCCCCGGGAGTGCGGGCGCTGACCAGCAGCACGGGGACGGCGGCACGGGCCTGTGCCGACTCGGGGCGGGGCGGCGGAGCCGGCGCCTCCGTCAGGACCACGTGCGCGTTGGTGCCGCCGACGCCCAGCGAACTCACCCCGGCCGTCAACGGGCCCGGACCGGTCCACCCGCGCGTCTCGGCGACCACCTCGAAGGGGCCCTTGCCCAGGTGGAGTTCGGGGTTCGGTGCGGTGAAGTGGGCGGTGGCCGGGAGGGTCCGGTGCTCCAGTGCGAGCACCGTCTTGATCAACCCGACGACGCCGGACGCCGCTTCCAGATGGCCGATGTTCCCCTTCGCCGACCCGAGCAGACAGGGCTCCGTACGGTCGCCGGTCGGGTCCAGCGCCTGCCGCAGGGCCGCGACCTCGACCGGATCGCCCAGAGCGGTGCCCGTGCCGTGCGCCTCGACGTAGCCGACCTCGTGCGGGTGCACCCCCGCCACCGCGAGCGCCTCGGCGACCACCGCCGCCTGCATCTCGACACTGGGCGCGGTGAACCCCATCTTCAGCGAGCCGTCGTTGTTGACGGCGGTACCGCGCACGACCGCCCGGACCCGGTCGCCGTCGGCCAGGGCGTCGGACAGGCGCTTGAGCACGACCACCCCACCGCCGCTGCCGAACACGGTGCCGTTCGCGGCGGCGTCGAAGGGGCGGCAGAACCCGTCGGCGGACATCATCGAACCGGGCTCGTACAGATAGCCCGCCCGATGCGGCACCTTCACCGTCATCCCGCCCGCGAGCGCCACATCGCTCTCCCCGCACAGCAGGCTCTGACACGCCAGATGCACCGCCACCAGCGAACCGGAACACGCCGTCTGCACGGTCAGTGCGGGGCCGTGCAGATCCAGCGCGTGCGCGACCCGGGTCGCGAAGAAGTTCGGGTCGGTCAGCGTCAGGGCGTGGATCAGCGCCGGTGACGTACCCGAACCGAGCAACGTACGCGGATCGTGGTGCGAGAGCAGGTTGTAGCCGAAGTAGCCGCTGAAGGACGGAGCTCCGAACACGCCGACCGCGCCGTCCCGGCGGGCCGGGTCGTGCCCAGCGTCCTCCAGTGCGTGCCAGCAGGCCTCCAGGAACAGCCGCTGCTGGGGGTCCATGGCGGCCGCCACCGCCGGAGGCAGCCCGAAGAAGTCCGCGTCGAAGGCGTCGAACCCGTCGAGGGACGCGGACCGCCGTACGTAACCGCGCCCGGCGAGCACCGGGGCGGGCACCCCCGCCGCGAGCAGCTCCTCGTCGTCCAGCTCGTCCAGGCAGTCCTGCCCGGCGACCAGCCGGTCCCAGAACTCCTCCGGGGTACGGGCCCCGGGGAAGCGTCCGGCGATTCCGACGACGGCGATCGCCTCACCGGGGCCGTCGTCATCGGGGCCGGGGTGCGTCGGCCCGGGGTGCGGGGGTGTGCCGTTCACGGGTTCCTCCTCGAAGTGTTCCGTCGCCGCGCCCGGGCCGCGCCGGCCGACGCGGTACGGGCGGCGCCCCGGCGCTCGGCGTCGCGCACGACCGAGGGCACACCGGTACGCCCACCGGCACCGCCGAGGCTGCCGGCGAGCCCGTCCGCCACCTGCTCGGCCAGCTCCACGGCGCTGACGCCCTGGAGCAGCCGGGCCACCGGCACCTCGACGCCGAAGTCCTCGTACAGCGCGCTCTTGACGCGTACGGCGGTGATCGAGTCCAGCCCCAGGTGGACCAGCGGCCGGTCGTCGATCCGGTCGTGGTCGAAGAACCCGAGGACGCGGCCGACGCTCAGCAGGGTCCGGGCCCGCACGACCTCACGACGCTCCCCGTCCGGCATCCCGGCCAGCGCCGCCACGTCGAAGGCGCTCCCGGCTTCGGCCGGGCCGGCCAGCGCGGCCAGGAACGAGGAACCGCGCGCCTGCGGGTGGGCGCGGGCGAACGCGCGGTCGGTCAGCCGGGCCACGCCCGCCCGGCCCGCACCGGTGGCGAGCAGGCGCTCCAACGCGGCGAAGCCCTCGCGCACGGTCAGCTTCCCCAGACCGGCGATGTCCCGGTCCCGCACCGCGCCGACGCCGCCCCACGGCCCCCAGTTGACGGTCAGCGCGGGCAGACCGCGGGCGCGGCGCACGGCGACCACGGAGTCGAGGAAGGCGTTGGCCGCCGCGTACTCGGCCTGCCCGGGGGAGCCGACCAGGGCGGCCAGTGAGGAGAACCCGAGCCACCAGTCCAGGCCGGCGTCCACCGTGGCCTCGTGCAGCCGCCAGGCCCCGTCGGCCTTCGGCGCCCACACCCGGTGCAGCCGGCCGTCGTCGTCCGCCGTCACCGCCGCGTCCTCCAGTACGGCCGCCGTGTGCACCACCCCGCGCAGCCGCACCCCCGTGGCCGCCAGGGCGTCGATCATCCGCTCGGCGGTACCCGGCTGCGCCACGTCCCCGCGGACGAGTTCGACGTGCGCGCCCAGCGACCGGATGCGCTCCAGCTCCTCGGCGGCGTCGGGGCCGACGACCCCCCGGCCGCCCAGGACCAGAGCGCCCGCGCCGCCCTCGGCGAGCCAGCGCGCGGTGGCCAGACCGAGGCCCCGGGTCCCGCCGGTGACGAGATAGCCGCCGCCGGGCCGGACGACCGGCCGGCCGCGCCCGTGTGCCGCGCCGCCGGTGCCGCCCCCAGTGGCCGTCGGCGGCCCGGCGGTCAGGCGCGCCACCAGCCGCCGCCCGTCGCGCAGGACCACCTCGTCGGGCCCGTCCCGGTCGAGGATCTCGTCGACGGGCACCGGACCGGGACCCGCCAGGTCCACGCTGCGCGCCCGCAGTTCGGGGCGCTCCTGGCACAGCGTGCGGACGACCCCGCGCAGCGCCGCCTGCTCCGGGTCCGGCTCCTCGTCGGGGCGCACCTGCTGGGCGCGCACGGTGAGAACGGTCAGGGGCGGGGGCGGCGCGCCGGTCTCCTCGGCGCGGAGCAGCAGACCGGCGGCGAGCCGCAGCGCGATGTCCACCTGCCGCTCCGCGCCACGGGGTACGTCGGCCGGTACGTCCGGTGCCGCACCCGCGACGAGGAGTACGCCGTCCGCATGCCCGGCGGACCCCAGAGGCGCCGACGGAGGCAGCAGCTCGCACGCGACCCCGGCGGCCGACAGCGAGGCGGCCGCCGCACTGTCCGGATCGGCGTCCACGACGAGCCACCGGAGCCCGGCGCCCTGCCG
Organism: Streptomyces sp. NPDC017448; assembly: GCF_044330565.1. Taxonomy (NCBI): domain Bacteria; kingdom Bacillati; phylum Actinomycetota; class Actinomycetes; order Kitasatosporales; family Streptomycetaceae; genus Streptomyces; species Streptomyces sp. NPDC017448. Next base: position 76,698 of record NZ_JBIRLM010000014.1, read on the forward strand.
TGGCTCCGGTGCCGGGCCGGGCTCCCAGCGGACGTGCCGGAACAGGGGTTCCACATCGACGGGCAGCGCCTCCGCGCCGACCCGGCCGATCCGCAGGCCGGTCACCTCGGCGACGGGCGCCCCCTCGGTGTCCATGATCTCGATGTCGGCGTGGAGCGCTCCCGTGGCGGCGGTGAGCAGCCGGGCACGGCACACGAGGGTGTCGCCCGGCTGTCCGAAGAACCGGATCCGCTCGATGCCGGTGGGCAGAAAGGTGCCGTCCACGGCGGTCGGAAGCAGTGCGCCCACTCCGTGCAGACAGGCGTCGAGCAGCGCCGGGTGGAAACGCCAGCGGCTGTCGGGGATGAGGGCCGGGGGCCGGGACACCCGGCTCGTGGCGACGCCGCCCGCCACCCGCACCTCGCCGACCCCGGCGAACGCGGGCCCGTGTTCCTGGCCGAGGGCGTGCAGCACCGCGTACAGCTGATGCGCGGCGACCTCGACGCCGTCCTCGCCGCCGGAGCGCACGGACGAGGGAACGGAACCGGCCGGGACCGGGTCCGCCGGGTCCACCGAGAGCCGCGCACGGGCGAGGACCGTCGGCTCCGCTCCGGTGCGGACGCCCGCGACGACGGTGACCGTGCCGCCGCACCCCTCGGTGTCCTCCTCCAGGGTGGTGGTGAGCGTGACGGGGTCGGTGAGCGGGAGCAGCCGCACCAGCTCCAGGCCGTCGACGCGCACCGCGCCGGGGCGGGCGCCGAAGGCGTCGCAGGCGGCTGTCAGGGCGAGTTCGGCGTACGCGGCGCCGGGGAGGACCGGTGCGCCCTGCACCCGGTGGTCGCCGAGCCACGGCAGTCGGTCGAGCGAGACCTGGCTCTGCCACAGATGACGCACCGGTGTGCCGGGCACCACGATGTGGTGGCCGAGCAACGGGTGTGGAGCCGCGTCGACGGGCGTGCGGGCGGGGCGGTCGAACGTACGGTGCTGCCAGGCGTAGCCGGGCAGCTCGGCGTGCCGTCCCGGCGTGGCCGCCGCCCGGGGCAGCGTCACCCCGGCGCAGTGCAGGGCGGCGAGGGTGTCGGCGAGCGCGTCGGACCCGGCGACACCCCGGCTGAGCGTGCCCAGCACGGTGCTGCGACCCCCGTGCGTGGCATCGGCCTCCAGTACGGTCTCCAGAACGGACTGGGCGACCACCGGGTGCGGCGAGACCTCCAGGAATACCCGCAGCCCGTCGTCGGCCGCCGCCCGCACCGCCTCCGTCAGCCGGACCGGCCGCCGTAGATTGGCCGCCCAGTACGCGGCGTCGAGCGCGGCCCGTTCCCTCGGGTCCTCCAGCGTGGTGCCGTAACAGGGCAGCCGGGCGGGCGCGGGGGCGATGTCGGCGAGCGAGGTGCGGAGTTCGCCGAGCAGGGGGTCCACCAGAGGGCTGTGCGCCCCGATCCGTACGCCGGGGACCAGCCGGGCGAGCAGCTCCTCGCCCCGGCACTCGGCGACGAACCGTTCCACGGCGTCCGGCCGACCCGCCACCACACAGGCGCGGGGCGAGGAGTGGACGGCGACGGAGATCCCCGGGCGGCCGGTCAGCCGGCGGCGCGCCTCGGCCGCGGGCAGCTCCACCAGCGCCGTGGCGCCCGTACCGGCTGTTCGCTCCATCAGCAGTGAGCGCCGGCACACGATCCGCGCACCGTCCTCGGGGGTCAGCGCACCCGCGACCACGGCCGCAGCGATCTCTCCCATCGAATGCCCGATGACGGCCGCGGGCCGGATACCGCGCCCGCGCAGCACGGCGGCGATGCCGAGCTGGAGGGCGTACACGGCCGGCTGGACCCGGTCCATGCCGGAGCCGGTCAGGCCGTCCTCGGTGACGAGCGTGCGCAGGTCATAGCCGCTCTCCTCCTTCACCGCCCCTTCGAGCGCGGCCACCGTGGTGGCGAACTCGGGCTCCACGGCCAGGAGTTGCGCACCCATACCGTCCCACTGCGAGCCGTGCCCCGAGAAGACGAACACCGGGGCGACCGGCCGGGCGTCCCGTACGGCGCCCCGGGCGACGAGAGCTCCGGGCCGGCCGCCGGCGGCCACGGCCCGCAGCAGCCGGATCAGCGTTCCCCGGTCGGCGGCGCGGACCGTCAGCCGCTCGGCGAGATGAGTACGCCGCACGGCGAGGGTGTGCGCCACGTCGGCCAGCGGGACCTCGGCGCCGTCCCCGGCGAGCCAGTCGGCGAGCCGTCCGGCACCGGCGAGCAGCGCCGCCGGGGAACGCGCGGAGAGCGCGAAGAGCATCTCTGGATGTCCCATGGGGGAGTTCACTCTCACTCGGGGATCGACACCGGCTGGGGGAGCGGGGCTTCGACGAGCACCGCATGGGCGTTGGCGCCGCCGAACCCGAAGGAGCTGACACCGGCGGTACGCGGTCGGCCTCCGGGCGGCCACGCCACCGGACGGTCCACCACCGACAGCCCCCCATCGGCCATCGGGACCAGGGGGTTGGGTGCGTCGTGGTGCAGGGTCGGGGGAATCAGGCCGTGGTGCAGCGCGAGGACGCACTTGGCCAGGCCGAGGAGTCCGGCCGCGCCTTCCAGATGGCCCAGGTTGGACTTGACCGAGCCGATCCGCAGCGGAGAGCCGGCGGACCTGCCGCCGCCCAGGGCCGCACCGAGCGCGGAGGCCTCGATCGGATCGCCCAGCGGGGTGCCGGTGCCGTGCGCCTCCACATAGCCGGCCTCCGCCGGGTCGAGCCCGGAATCGGCCCACACCTCGCGGATCAGGGCCTCCTGCGCCGCCGGGTTCGGCGCCATCAGACCGTTGGAGCGGCCGTCCTGGTTGGTGCCGGTGGCGCGCAGCACGGCGAGCACCCGGTCGTCGTCGCGCAGCGCGTCGTCGAGCCTGCGCACCACGACGACCAGACAGCCCTCGCCACGGACGTAACCGTCGGCCGCGGCCGAGAAGGGGCGGCACCGGCCGCCGGGTGAAAGCACCCCGCCGTCCGCGAAGTTGAGCGTCACGCCCGGCGAGAGCAGCAGATTGACGCCGCCGACCAGCGCGGTGTCGCACTCCCCGGAGAGCAGCCCGCGCCGGGCCAGATGCAGCGCCACGAGCGACGACGAGCAGGCGGTGTCGACGGTCATGCTGGGCCCGTGCAGATCCAGCGCGTACGACAGCCGGTTGGCGATGACGCTCATGGCCGAACCGGTGCCGGTGCGCGCCGTGATCGACGGCAGGTCCTCCAGCGCGGCCCGGCCGTGGTCGTCGCCGCACGCGCCCACGTACACACCGGTACGGTCGGCGGCCGGGCGGTCGGCCGGCAGCCCCGCGTGCTCCAGCGCCTCCCAGGCGACCTCCAGGAGGATCCGCTGCTGAGGGTCCATCGCAGCCGCCTCGGCCGGTGATATGCCGAAGAAGTCCGCGTCGAAACCGGTCAGTTGGTCCTCGTCCAGGAACGAGCCGTGCCGGGGCGTCCGGTCGACGGCAGCCGCGTGGCCGGGCGACAGGCGGCGGTAGGCGTCCCACCGTCCGTCCGGGACGGTGCCCACCGCGTCGACGCCGGAGCGCAGCAGCTCCCAGAGCCCGGCCGGGGTGCCGACACCGCCGGGCAGCCGGCAGCCGAGTCCGACGATCGCCAGATCCGTGTCACCGTACGGGCCGCCCGCCGCACCGGCCCCGGAGGCCGCCTCCACGGGCCCTGCGGGCGGGCGCGCCGGATCGCCGGTGAGGAAGTCCGTCAGCTCACGGATGGTGGGGTACTGCCAGAGCACGGTCGGCGGCAGGTCCCGGTCGAGCAGATCCTCCAGCTCTGCCGAGAGCGCCACCGCGTCGACGGAGGTGAAGCCGTACGTGTCGAACGGCGCGTCCAGGTCGACGCGTTCGAGGGGCAGACCGCCGCGTGCGGCGGCCCGCTCGACGAGCAGATGGTGCACCGCGTCCTTCACCGGGCCGCCGCCCCGTCCGGCACGGCGGCCGAGGCGGTGGCGGCGGACGGGACCGGTGCGTCGAACGTTCCCGCCAGATACCGGTCCCGGCAGTGCGCCCGGCGGATCTTCCCGCTGGTGGTCTTGGACAGGGCGCCGCGCCGGACCAGCACCACGTCCCGTGGGTCCAGGGAGTGCCGGGCGACGACGGTCGCACGGATCGCGGCGCGCACCGCCTCCCGTTCCGCATCCGTGCAGCGGCGCTCCAACTCGGCAACGATCACCGCCCGTTCGCCCTCCTCCTCCGGCGATCCGGTCGAGAACGCGGCTACATGGCCCCGCCGCACCGCCGAACTGGCCTCCTGGGCGGTCTGCTCCAGGTCCGACGGATGGTGGTTGCGGCCCTCGACGATGATCAGATCCTTCAGCCGGCCCGTCAGATACAGCTCCCCGTCCCACAGGAAACCGAGGTCGCCGGTGCGCAGCCAGCGGCCGTCCGGATCGGCGGGGTCGCCCGCCGCGAACACCTCGGCCGTCCGCTCGGGGCGGCGCCAGTACCCCGCGCACACATTGGCCCCGCGCACCCGGACCTCGCCCGTCCGGCCCTCGGACACCGTCGCCCCGGTGCCGGGCGCGACGATCCGGACCTCCTGGCCGGCCGGTGTCCCGCAGCTCACCACGCGGTATCCGTCCGGGGCGCCCTCGGCCAGGACGCGCACCCGGTCCTGCGCCAACTCGGCCCGGTCCAGGGTCAGAACGGTCGGCTCGGACGGGCCGCCCAGGGTGACGGCGAGCGTCGCCTCGGCCAGTCCGTAACCCGGGCTGTGGGCCTCGGGCCGGAATCCGAAGGGGCCGAACGCGGCGCTGAACCGGTCCAGGCTGGCGGCCCGTACCGGCTCCGAGCCGTTGACGAGGGTGCGCAGCGACGACAGATCGAGACCGGCCCTCGCGCGCGCCGGAATCCGGTCGACGCACAGGTCCAGGCCGAAGTTCGGCGACACGGTATGGGTGGCCCGGTGCTCGCCGATCGCGGTCAGCCAGCGCACCGGCCGCTGCACGAACGAGAAGGGCGGCATCAGCACCGCGGGGACGCCGCTGGTCAGGGGAACCGCCAGCATCAGCAGCAGCCCCATGTCATGGAAGAACGGCAGCCAGCCGGCGATCCGGGCGTCCGCTCCGATGCCGAGCCCGGCCCGCAGCTGTTCGGCGCCGACGGCCAGATTGCGGTGGGTGACCTGGACGCCCGCCGGGTCACGGGTCGACCCCGAGGTGTACTGCAGATACGCGATGTCGTGCGGGTGGTCGGCCTCGGCCGGGATCACCCGCTGCCGCGGCCCCGGTTCGACCGTGTCCACGCACAGCACCGAAGGCGGCTCCGAGGTCCCGGCCGCCCGCGCCAGGAGCTCGTGCACCGGCCGGGCGTGCGGCGAGGTGGTCAGGACGACGGCGGGTGCGCAGTCCGCCATGGCCAGCCGCAGCCGCTCGTCCGTGCGGAACGCCTCCGGTGCGTACAGCGGCACGGCGATCACTCCGCTGTAGAGGCAGCCGAGCAGCGCGACGACGTAGTCCGCGGTGTGCGGGCACAGGATCGCGGCCCGGTCGCCCGGTGCGCAGCCGCGGACGAGCGCGCCCGCGACGGCCTGGGCGCGGGCGTCGAGCTCGCCGTAGGTCAGCTCGGTGGTCACACCGGAACGGTCCGTCGAGTGGTCCACGAAGGTCAGCGCCGTGGCCCCCGGACGGTGCCGGGCCCACTCGCGTACGGCCGCGGCCAGGCCGGGCGGCCGCGGTGAGGTACACGCATACATGGGTTCTTCCTCTCAGCCGCGGTCGTCGGTCCGGGGCACGGCGGTGCCGCGCAGATAGGGAGTGTTGGTGGGGTAGCGGGGCCAGGGGCGGACGACCTCGTGCACGCGCACCCGGTATCCCGCGTCGCGCAGCGCGGTCAGCAGCCGCCGGTTGGCACGGCAGCCACCGGCCACGCGCTTCCACAGCGGGGCCAGTACGTCCTGGACCAGACCGACGGCGCCCGGGGCCCTGACGTGCTCGAAGAAGATCAGCTGCCCTCCCGGCCGCAGGACGCGCCGGATCTCGGCGAGGGCGGCGGGCAGATCGACGACGGTGCAGAGCACGAGCGTGCACACGACGGTGTCGAAGGAGGCGTCGTCCAGCGGCAGGTCCTCGGCCCAGGCGTCCACGACCCGTACGTCGATCGGGGCCTCGGCGGCCCGCACTTCCAGCTGCCTGCGCATCTCGCCGGCCGGTTCGACGGCGACGAGGGATTCGGCCTTGGCGAAGTAGGGGACGTTGGCGCCCGAACCGGCGCCGACCTCCAGGATGTTCCCGGTCAGCTCGCCGAACATCAGCGTGCGCAGCGGCCGGCCCCACTTCTCCTCGGCCCGGGCCGTCATGGCGTCGTAATAGCGGGCGAAGAACTTCCCGCTGCGGCTTTCCAGTTGCGGATTGTTGGGAGCGGTGGCCGTCATGCGGAGGTTCCTTTGGGGGTGGGCTCGGTGGTCGACGAACGGTCGGCGGCGTCGTGCGTCCCGTCGTGGGGTGCGCCCGGCGACGTCAGCCATCGCTCGAAGGCGGCGAGATCGGGCAGGATCACATCGGAGCAGGCGAGCACCGCGAGGTTCTGGCGCATCTCCGTCACGGCGACGACGGTGGCGCCGCCGCGATGGGCGCTGAGCATCTCGGCCGCGGTGCCCATGCTGGGTTCGTGATCCGGCAGCCAGGCCACGCACACATCGCTCTCGGCGGCCAGCTCGGTCAGCCGGTGGAAGGTGGCGGTGAGCAGGGAGACCGCCGGGTCGAGGGCGTCCCGGTGGATCTCCGGGGTGTCGGCCAGCGCGGCATGACCGGTCAGGATCGCCTGTTCGTGGGCGCCGATCCACTCCCGCATCAGCCGGCCCGGTTCGTGCACCACGGCGTCGGGCCGGTGTTCCAGGATGGTGCGGCGCAGCTGCTCGCGGTAGCTCTGGTCGGCCAGTACGGCACCGCCGCGGGCCCCCTGCATGACGCCGGCCAGGAAGTAGGAACGGGGACCGGCGGCGGTCACGCGTCCTCCAGGGAGTAGTCGGGGACCACCAGGTCGACGGGGGCCGCCGCGTCGTAGAGCGCGGCGGCCCGGAGCAGATGGTCGACGACCTCCTGCGGGGAGGTCGTCAACGCCTCGGCGACGCGCTCCAGTTCACGCCCGAAGGCCGCGCTTCCCCAGCGGCTCACCCGCCCCTGGTCGTCCCGGGCGGCGAGGGCCTCCTCGCGGGCGAGGGCGCCGCGCGGTCGCCCCGGGAACGGCAGCGCCACCTCGGTGAGCCCGTCGTCGCCGGGATGCACGGCCCGCACCGAGAGGTTGTTCTGTTCGGGGTGCAGCAGCAGTTCGCGCACCAGCGGCGCCGGCACCGGCAGTTCGGTGACGGTGTCCTCGGGCCGCATGGTGTAGGCCCGGTGCATGACGAGCTCGCCGAGCCGGGGGCTGTACCGCAGGTACTGCAGCCGCAGCACCCCGTCCGCAGGCCGCCAGAGGGCCCGCAGGACCGACGGCGCCGGGGAGCCGTCCGCGGCCCGGCGCAGCGGGTAGGCCTCCGACTCCGTGCGGACGACGCCGTCGACGGCGGCCGACCGCGAGAGCCGCAGCGGGGCGCGGTGCAGCAGATACGGGTCGAGGACCGTGAGCGTCTCGCCGTCGTCGTAGAGCGCGCAGACGTGCCGGCCGCCGACCCGGTACCGGGCCGTGACGCCGGTGAGCCGGGCGACCCGCTCCCCTGCGTCGAAGGTCTGCCAGGCGCAGGCGGTGCCGAAGCGCTCCGGTGAGGAGCCGGTCCCGTAGTGGATGTGGTACTGGGCGGCGCTGTTGTACGGGACCTGGGTGAGGACGTCGGTGAGGACGCCGGCGAGCAGGTCCTGGTCGAGCCGGGACCGGGAGGCGGAAGCCGCCATCAGGTGTCTCCTAGCGGGAGGGGAGGGACGGGCGGCGCGCGGCGGCGCCGACCGGTCCGGAGCTGGTGAGGATGAAGGCCACGACCGCCTCCGGGCGTTGCACGACGTGGTCGGGGCCGCCCCGCATGGCACGCAGGGTGAAGGCGCCGGTCGTGCAGGGACGCCAGCCCTGCGCGTGCCGTGAGGTGACCCGTGCGCCGTGGATGCCGACGAGTGCCGTGACCGGGCAGTGGAGGGGTGGGCCCGGCCGGTAGCGGTAGCGCGCGGCGAGCCGGAGGTCGGCGTACACGGTGGCGGGGGGCACCGGTGCGTGCCCGTCGGTCCGCGGCTCGGCGGTGCTCTCCGGCGAGGCCGTCCCGTCCAGACCGTGTGCCCGGGCGGCGGGGCTGTCGTCGTACAGCAGGGCGGCGTGCGGTTCGCCGTCCATCGGCGCGACCTGCTGAGAGACGAACAGGGCCATCGGCGGCACCTGGTGGTGGAACGTCAGGACGCGCGCGGTCTCGAACGCGGCGAGCGCGCCCATGCCGTGCCCGAAGAGCACGAGCGGCAGATCGGCCCGCTCGGCGAGCTCCTTCGCCGTCGGCTCCACGAGGTCGTCGAGGTGGACGGGCGGCGACTCGCCCGCCCGGTCGCCGCGGCCCGGGTACTGGACGGCACCGAGTTCGATCGAGGCCGGCAGCTCCCGCAGCCAGGGCTGGAAGAACCGCGCCGAACCACCTGCGGGCGGGAAGCAGATGAGGCGCAGTCCGGGGTGCTTCCGGGGTTCCGGCGTGCGCAGCAAGAAAGTCGACCTTTCGGTGGAGACGCGAAAGACGGAAAGCGGAGGGCGCGGTTTCCGGAGGGGGAGTGATGGAAATGCAGAGGAATGATCCGGCGATGTCGACGGGTAATCCCCAGGTCAACGTACGCGAACGGATGCCCCTTCAGAAGAGGGGGTGCCTGAAGGGGTAGTACCCGCCCCGGTCATGTCGGATCTCCTGAACGAAATCGCAGATAAGGGGGGTAATCGCAGTTCGGGCAAGGATTGTTGTTACCAAACAGTGATCTCATTTGGATTGCCTGAAACTTTCCAAGAAGGAGAATCTTTACGGCGTATTCAAGTCTTCGTGCTTCCTTGGCTGAAGTTCCCGACGTGCCTCCCGGAGTGCTTCCTGATGTGCTTCCGGGTGTACTTCCTGGTGTAGAGGAGCGAGATTCTTCGTGGAAATGGTTCGATGGCCCGACGCGTCGGCCGAGCGATATCGGAAGCTCGGCCATTGGCAGGGTCGTCCACTGGGCGCCTTCCTCGCCGGGCACGCCCGGGCGGCCGGATCGGCCCCGGCCCTCGTGTCCGACGGCGGTCGGCTCTCGTACGCCGATCTGGACCGCCGGGCCGGCCACCTCGCCGCCGGCCTCGTCGGCCTCGGCCTCAGGACGGGCGACCGGATCGTCGTCCAGCTCCCCAACGGTCCGGACTTCTTCGTCCTGCTCTTCGCCGCGCTGAGAGTCGGCGTGATACCCGTCCTCGGTCTGCCCGCCTACCGCCGCAGCGAGGCCGTCCACCTCTGCGACCACAGCGGGGCCGTCGCCTATGTGGTCCCCGCCGAGGACCCCGACCCCGCGTCCGACTTCGACTACCGGGCGCTCGCCGGCGAGGTTCGCGCCCAGGTCCCGGGGCTGCGCCACGTCCTGGTGTCGGGCGAACCCGGGTCGCACACCGCGCTCGCCGACGTCGAGCGGGCCGGTCGTGAGTGCGCCGCCGTCGGCCGGGAACCCGTCGTGCCCGGCCCCGACCCGCAGGACACGGCGGTCCTCCTCGTCTCCGGCGGCACCACCGGCCTGCCCAAGCTGATCCCGCGCACCCACGACGACTACGCGTACAACGTCCGTGCCGCCGCGGAGGTCTGCGGTCTCGGCCCCGGCACCGTCTACCTCGCCGCGCTGCCCGTGGCCCACAACTTCGCCCTGGCCTGCCCGGGAGCGCTGGGCACCCTGCTGTCCGGCGGCACCGTCGTACTGAGCCCGTCCCCCGACCCCGAGACGGTCTTCCCGCTGATCGAGCGGCACCGCGTCGACGTGACGGCCGTGGTGCCGCCGCTCGCCGCCCTCTGGGCCCAGGCCGCCGAGTGGAGCCCCGAGGACCTCGGCAGTCTGACCCTGCTCCAGGTGGGCGGCGCCCGGCTGGACCCCGACACCGCCCGCCGTGTCCGGGCCACCCTGGGGTGCGAGCTCCAGCAGGTCTTCGGGATGGCCGAGGGGCTGCTGTGCCTGACCCGCCCCGGCGACGACCCGGAACGCGTCGCCACCACCCAGGGCCGCCCCCTCAGCCCGGACGACGAGATACGCGTCGTCGACCCGGACGGCCACGACGTCCGGCCCGGCGAGGTGGGCGAACTCCTCACCCGGGGCCCGTACACGCTGCGCGGCTACTACCGCGCCGAGGCGCACAACCGCACCGCGTTCACCGCGGACGGCTTCTACCGCACCGGTGATCTGGTGCGGGTGCTGCCGGACGGTGACGTCGTCGTCGCGGGCCGGCAGAAGGATCTCGTCAACCGCGGCGGCGACAAGGTGTCCTCGGACGAACTCGAAGGGCATCTGCGCGCCCACCCCGCCGTCCTCGACGCCGCGGTGGTCCCCGTTCCCGACGAGTACCTCGGCGAACGCACCTGCGCCTGGATCGTGCTCCGCGATCAGGGCGCCGCCCGGTACGAGGCGCGGCCCGGGGCGGGCGAACCGCCTGAGGGCGGCGGCCCGTTCGGCCCCGGAGGGCTCGACGCGTTCCTCGACGGGCGCGGTCTCGCCCCGTACAAGAAGCCGGACCTGGTCCACATCGTCGACTCGCTGCCCTTCACCGCGGTCGGCAAGCTCGACAAGCGCGTCCTCGCGCGGCGCGCGGCCGAGGCCGCCGCCGGTCAGGGCTGACCGGCCGGCCTCCGCACCACCACCATCGCCCCAACTCTCGTACGCCCACAAGGAGATCCCCGTGGCCATCGTCGCCGTGTCGCCCGCAGTCAGCCGTGCCCCGTTCAGCGGCACCCCCGCCCAGGCCGCGGTCCGGCTGGCCCGCGCCGGTCTGTACAGCGAGTACATGGTCTACGAGCGCGAAGGCGCCTGGTGGTACGCGGGCGGGGTGCGGGCCCGGCTCGTCGTGGACCGTACCCATGTGACGCTGGAGCACGGGGGGAACCGTGTCCGGACGCCGTGGGGGGGCGAGCCGCTCGAACACGTCCACCGGATGCTGTCCTCGCTTCCCTGTCCGGAGTGGCGCGCCTACGGGTGGAGCACCTTCGAGCTGTCGTACGCGCTGGCCGGCGAGAGGGCGGACCTCGGCGAGGAGCCCCTGATCCATCTGGTGGTCCCCGAGACCGAGGTCCGGCTCACCGCGGACGGGGCGGAGATCCGGTGTTCCGGGACGCATGACGCGGCCACCGTCGCCGACCGTCTCGCCGCCGAACCCGGCCCGGACCGTGGCGAGTTCGCACCGCTGCCGATCGACCTCGGGGGGCCGGCCGAGAGCGGGTACCGGGAGGCCGTCTCCCGGGCCGTCGCCGAGATCCGCGACGGCGAACTGCAGAAGGTGATCCTGTCCCGGGCCGTCCAGGTCTCCGGAGACCTCGATCTTCCGGAGACCTATCTGGCCGGGCGCTCGGTCAACTCGCCCGCCCGGTCCTTCCTGTTCGACCTCGGCGGGATGGAGGCCGCGGGGTTCAGCCCGGAGACCGTCGTGGAGGTGTCGGCGGACGGCCGGGTGTCCACCCAGCCACTGGCGGGAACCCGGGCGCTCAGCGGGGACGCCGGCGAGGACGCGGCCCGGCGCACGGAACTCCTCACGGATGCCAAGGAGATCTACGAGCACGCGATATCCGTCCAGGTCGCCTGGGACGAGATGGCGCAGGTATGCCGCGAGGGCTCGGTGCGGGCCGAGGAGTTCATGACCGTGAAGGAGCGCGGCAGCGTCCAGCACATCGCCTCCCGGGTGAGCGGCGAACTGCCGTCCGGGGAAAGCGGCCCCTGGCCGGCGCTGGCCGCCGTCTTCCCCGCGGTCACCGCGTCGGGCGTACCCAAGCGGGCCGCCTACCGGGCCATTCGCAGCCTGGAACAGGGCGCGCGCGGGCTCTACAGCGGGGCGGTGCTCATGGTCGGCAGCGACGGGTCGCTCGACGCCGCACTCGTCCTGCGCACGGTCTTCCGGCAGCACGGGCGGACCTGGCTGCGGGCGGGCGCGGGCATCGTCGACCAGTCGCTGCCCGAGCGGGAGTTCGAGGAGACCTGCGAGAAGCTGCGCAGCGTCTCGCGCACGCTCGTGCGGGCCCGGGGGCGCCAGGAGGGTGCCTGAGGGGCCGCGGTGACGGCCGTGCGGGGGCCAGGGGCGCCGATCCACTCAACCTTTACGGTGCTGTTCGACTTGTGCCGTGCTCCGCGCTACCCTCAACCCGAACAGTCGTGTTCAAGTTAAGGAGCATGTCGTGACTGCAGCGTCGCCCCCGCCCCCGACCGGCGCCCCGCCGGGAGCGGCCGGTCACCCCCTGCGCTGGCCGATCCTGGTGGTGCTGTGCCTGAGCCTGCTGATCGTGGGGCTCGACGTCACCGTACTGAACGTCGCCCTGCCCACGCTGATCAATGAACTCGGTGCGTCCACCGGTGAGTTGCAATGGCTGGTCGACATCTACAGCCTCATGGCGGCCGGGCTGATGCTCTTCGCCGGCAGCCTCGCCGACCGCTACGGCCGCAAGCCGGTCTTCCTCTCGGGCCTGGTCCTCTTCACCGGCGCCTCCGCCGTCGCCGCGTTCGCCGGCAGCACCACCGAGCTCATGATCGCCCGCGGGGTCATGGGGGTCGGCGAAGCCCTGATCATGCCCGCGACGCTCTCCATCATCGGCGTCGTCTTCACCGACCCCAAGGAGCGGATGAAGGCGATCGGCCTCTGGTCCGCGATGATCGGCGTCGGCCTGGCCATGGGCCCGCTGGTCGGCGGCTGGCTGCTCGGGCAGTTCTGGTGGGGTTCCGTCTTCCTGATCAACGTGCCCATCGGCGTCCTCGCCCTGGCCGCCGCGCTCAAGATGGTCCCGAACTCCAAGGCCGCCGTCGCCCGACGACTGGACCTGCCGGGCGCCCTGCTGTCCGTGCTGGGCGTCGGCACCCTCCTCTGGGCGATCATCGAGGGCCCGTCCAAGGGCTGGACCAGCGCGCCCGTGCTGGTCGCCTTCGCCGTCGCGGTGCTCCTCCTGATCGCCTTCGTCACCCGCGAGCACACCGCGAAGGAACCGATGCTGCCGCTCGGGATCTTCGCCCACCGACGGCTGGCCGTCGGGAACGTCCTGGTCTTCCTCGGACTGCTCTCCCTGCTCGGGGCGCTGTTCGTGATCGTCCAGTACCTGCAGTTCGTCCTCGGCTACGACGCGGGGGAGACCGGGCTGCGCATCGCACCCACCGCCCTGATCATCCTGCTCGCCGCCCCGCTGGCGTCCGCGCTCGGCCAGAAGGTGGGAACCCGCTGGCTGGCGGCGACCGGCCTCGCGTTCGCCGTGGTCTCGCTGCTGATCCTCGCCACCACCGGCGACGGCGACGGCTACGGCCGGGCGCTGGCCGCGATGCTCTTCCTCGGCTTCGGGGCCGGGTTCATCATCGGCCCGACCAGCGACGCCATCGTCGGCTCCCTCTCCGAGGACGACCTCGGCGTCGGCTCCGCCACCAACAGCGCTGCCGTGCAACTGGGCTCGGCTCTCGGGGTGGCGGTCCTCGGCAGCCTGCTGGCCGGCACCTACCGCGGCGAGGTGACGGACAGCGGCGTCGCCGCCGGTCTCCCGGACACGGCCCTGGACACCGCGGGCGACTCCCTCGGCGGCGCCCTCGCCGTCGCCCGGGAGCTGCCGGGCGAGGCGGGGGAGGCGTTCGCCGAAGTGGCGCGGTCCGCCTTCGTCTCCGGGATGGCGCCCTCGATGTTCACCGGCGCCGCCGTGGCCGCCGTCGGCATCGTCGTCTCGGTACTGCTGTTCCCCCGGGGCAAGGCCGGTGACGCAGGCCCCGCGAGACTGCCGGAGCAGTCCGAAGCCCCGGCCGTGACCGAGCCCGATCCACGGCTCCATGCCTGACCGGACGCGGAACGGGCCCGGCCCCGGGGCACGGCCCGGCACCCGGACCGTCCCCGGAGAGGGTGGCTTACGCTCACACCATGTCCACGCCGCATGAGAAGGTGCGCCGCCCCGGCGGCCGCACCCCAGGAGGAGAGCCGCGCCGGCGCGCGGACGCGGAGCGCAGCATCGCGTCCATCGTCGCCGCCGCGCTCGAATGCTTCCGCAAGGACCCCAACGTCAGCCTGTCCGCGGTCGCCGGCGCGGCCGGGGTGAGCCGGGTCACGCTGTACGCGCACTTCCCGTCCCGCGAGAACCTGCTCGACGCCGTGCTGGAGCACTCCGTCGAGCAGGCCGACGCGGCGCTGGGAGCCCACGTGCTCGACGAGAGGCCGGCCGACGAGGCCTTCTCGCTGCTTGTCCGGTCCGGCTGGCGGATCCTCGAACAGCACGCGTTCCTGCTCGCCGCGTCCGAGGGCGTCATCGCCCCGGCCCGACGCCGCAGGCACCACGAGAAGGTCCTCGCCCGGGTGGAGCGGGTCCTGCTCCGGGGCCAGGAGGAGGGCGTGTTCCGCACGGACCTCCCGCTGTCCTGGCTGGTGACCACCTTCTACAGCCTGTTGCACGCCGCGGCGGCCGAGGCCGACGCACGACACCTCAAGGTCAAGGACGTCCCCGACATCCTCGACAGCACCCTGTCGTCGATGTTGCGGACGCCCGCTTCATCCTGACGCTCCGTGGAGACGGGGCGTCCCGTCCCGAAACTGGAGCAGCCCATGCACGCCAACGAACAGCTCGTCCGCGTCTGCCTCGCCGCGATCAGCGAGGCGGACGCGGAAGGCTGGCTTGCGTCCTACACCGACGACGCCGTCTCACGGGACGTGCCCCTGGACTCCGTCTGGAGCGGCCGGGCCGAACTGGAGGCGGGGGTAGGCTCCTGGCTGGCCGCGATCCCCGAGACCCGGATGGCGGTACGGTCCGTCTTCGCCGACGGCCGGTCCGGGGTCTGCGAGTGGACCATGTCGGGCACGCTGGAGGGTGTCCTCGACGGCCTGCCCGAGCAACTCGCCGCCCTGGCCAAGGGCAAGCACTTCACGATGCCGGGCGCGACCGTGTACCGGTTCTCGGCGGACGGCCGCATCCAGGAGGAGTCCCTCTACTGGGATCTGGCCGGTGTGCTCGGCCAGTTCGGGCTGCTGCCCCGCCTCTGACCGGGGGCAGGGGGCCGCGACGCCCCTGCCGCATCGACCAGGTTTCTCAACTACCCGCAGGAGATGGTCCCGATCGACACGAACGGAACCCCGCACCACACCCGCCTGGCCGACGCCCTGAGCGCCGAGGACCCGTCGGTCCGGCTCAAGGCCGCTATGGCGATCGGCTCGGCCCCCGACCCCGCGCTCCTGGAGACGCTGGTCGAGCGGTGCGGGGTCGAACCCGACCTCTTCGTACGGGACACCCTGTCCTGGGCGCTGATGCGTTACGCGCCCGAGGTCACCCTGCCCCGGATCCGCCGGGAGCTCGACTCCGCGTCCGCCCAGGCCCGCAGCCAGGCGATGCACACGCTCTCCAAGATCGGCGACAAGGCCGCGTGGGACTGGATCACACGCGACATGCTGCACGACGTCGACGACGAGACCGCCCGGACCGCGTGGCGCGTCGCGGTCTCCCTCGTACCCGAAGCCGAGGAGAGGTGGCTGACCGCCGAACTCGTCAAGGAGCTGGGCCGCGGCAACCGCAGTCTGCGGATGAGCCTGAGCCGGGCCCTGGTCGACCTCGGCGACGTGGTCGAGCCCGCCCTGGCGAAGGCCGCGGCCGCGACCGACCCGGCGGTGGCCGAGCACGCCGCCGCGACCGAACAGCTACTGCGGAGCCGGCGGGCCGACCTCGAAGCCGCCGCCGAGCGGGCGAAGCGCGTGGCGGCACCCGCCGAGGGCGCCATGGAGCGCTGACCGGCGCTCCGCCCGCCGTGTATGCGCCGGCGGCTACCGCCGGGTCCTGCTCGCGAACACCCAGCGGTTGCCGGCCAGCGCGTCGTTCGGCTCGGGCAGCGGGCCGCGCCCGTGCAGACGGGTGAAGTCGAACGGCGTGCGGACCTGGACCAGCCGTGGTCCGTCAGCCGCCCCGCCGAGTCGGGCCGCGGCTCCAAGTCGGACAGCTCCAGCAGATCGATGCCGATCTGCTGTTTCGTGGCGGTGTGGAGCGGGCTGTCGCGATACATCAGCAGGTCCTTCTCCAGCTTGACTTCGAAGGCCGGCGCGCTGCCCGTGGTGCTCAGCCGGTCCACCGTGTCGATGAGATACGTCTCCGCGGCGGGCGGCAGATAGAACAGCGGCCCCTCGACCAGCCAGATGCTCGGCGCGGCCGGATCGAAGTCCACGCCGGGCAGGGCGCCGGCCCAGTCGTCGCGCAGATCCATCGGGGCCGGTACCCGGGCCGCCTCCGAGGTGGCCGAGAGGCCGCCGAGCACCTGGTGCTTCCGCCCCGCACCGGCGGGGCACTACTACCGGCCGCTGTGGTTCCGGGTCCGGGTCCGGAAGATCGAGGACCGCTCCACCGGCCCGCGCGACGTCCCCTGGATGCGCGCCCAGTGGGCCGGTGGCACTCTGTCAGGGATTTACTTCACCAGCGTCGTCGCCATGAGGCGGGCTACCGACCAGGACCTGTCGCCATGGGCCCCGGTCCCCAGCGAACTCCTGCGGATGCCCACGATCGAGGACTACTCTTCGCCTTTCGATGAAGCCCCCGAAGAGGACCGAAGCGTCCGACTGGCGAACACACGGAACTCCGACCTCCGGCAGGAGGATGTCGTTGGTCGGTGCCGGGCAGTAGCACTCGAGCAGGAGCCGCATTCCTCCTGGGCACGGTCGCGGCGGCGGCCGTCGGTCACGACGGTGCCCCGGTCCCCGCAGTCCCGTCACCGGGGCAGGCTCCGGCAGGTCGTCTATCTCCCGCACCCACGCGCAGCGCCTGGAGGTCGACGGCCGTGAGCCCGGCGGCCGCATCGACTCCGTACGGCAGCAGGGGCCCGACCGTGTCGTACGTCCTCCTCGCTGCGCTGCGGACCGCCTGCGCGTGGTGGTCCCCGGCCCGCACCCAAGCCACCGGACGGTCGTGGGTCTGTGCCCACGACGCGATCTCCTCGGCTCGCCGGCCAGGTCGTCCTCCGCGTACGCGGGGCAGAAGGGCCGGGGTTGCCCGGTCGGCACCAGGATGCCAGGTGGCCGCCGCTCGCGAGGTCCCTTTCGTGCGCATTCCGGCCCCGGCGATCCAGGGCTCGGACGGGTCCGCCTGCATGCCCGCCGCCGCACCCGCAACGCGCTCGTGCGGCGAGGGACGCCGACGCTTCCGGCGCCCCGCGCCACCGTCGGGGCGTCCGGCCCTGATCCGCCGGCCGTCCTCCGGGGCCGGGAATCCCTCTGGCCCCCAGCGCCCGGCGGAGTCTGGCCCGGCCGCGGGACGCGTGGGCCCGCCCTCACCGCCGGACCGGCTGAGGGCCGGCTCGTGGGGTCTCCTCCGTCGCACGGGCGACCGACGCGCCTGTGTGCCATCCGCCGCTCCCTCGAACGCCCGTGACCTGCTAGGTCGTTGATCGTTTCTGTAGCCGTCGGGCGTTGAAACGGCGCCCGGACCGCCCCGACCCCCGTGCAAGGAGCCCTGCCCCATGTCTCTTTCGCGTACCGCCCGGCGCGCCGCCGTCACCGCGGCCCTCGTCTCCGTCTCCGCGCTGGCGCTCCCCTCCACCGCGCAGGCGGCCCCGCTGCCGCCCGCGTGTCAGGAGGCGCTGCTCGAAACGCTCGACAAGTTCCCCGTCGTGGACTTCACGGTCCCCGACAAGGTCAAGAACACCATGATGGGCCAGGTGCTGGGGCTGAGCGAGGCCGAGCAGGCGGTGTTCACCGAGGTGGCGTGCGCGGCCTGGAACACCTGGGCGACCCAGAACGGCCAGGCCGTCGCGGCCGACCTGGACACCCGCTACCGGAACGCCGCCGGGCCGGTGTGCAACAAGTTCGCCAGGTCCTCGCTGGCGACGCTCAAGAAGTACGCCCCCAACGTCCCCGCCGAGACCCGGGAGCTGGAGAAGCTGGCCAAGAAGGTCTGGCGCGACTCCATGGAGAAGCTGGTCGCGGAGGCCACCAACGCCGACTGCCGTACGGCCTACGACGCGGTGAAGGCCGGCTGGTAGCGGGGGGCGCCCTCGTTCGGCCCGCACCCGCCCGAAGGCCCCGCACGCCCCCCTGGGGCCGCACCCGCCCCAAGGCCCCGGTTCCGGCTTTCCGACGCCGTGACCGGGGCCTTTCGCGGAGGAGCCCTCAGCGCTTGATGCCGACGCCCGCCAGCAGACTGATCTGAGCGTCCGGGATCTCCTTCCCGTCCGCGTCGAGCCCGGCGGACCGCCAGCGGTGGCAGCAGGTGATGCCGGGGTCGATCAGGGCCAGCCCGTCGAAGAAGCGCGCGACGTCGCCGTGCGAACGGAACTCCACCGGGGTTCCGGACTTCGTGTACGACTCCGCGACCCGGTTCCAGGTGGCGGGGTCGAAGTCCGGGGTGCAGTGGTTCATCGCGAGAGCGCTGCCCGGCGGGAGCGGGTCGAGCAGCCGGCGCACGATCTCGTACGGGTCGTGCGGGGCGGTGACGAAGTGCATGAGCGCGTTGAGCGTGAGGGCGACGGGCCGGTCGAAGTCCAGCACCTCCGTGTCCTCCACCGCCCGCAGCAGGGCGTCGGGATCCCTGGCGTCGGCCTCGACATAGGCGGTGCGCCCCTGCGCCGTACTGCGCATGAGGCGTTCGGCGTACTTGAGGACGAGGGGATCGTTGTCCGCGTACACGACACGGGCGTCGGGCGCCGCCGACTGGGCGATCTGGTGCAGGTTCGGCTCGGTCGGAATGCCGGTGCCGATGTCGAGCCACTGGCGTATGCCGTGCTCCTGGGCCAGCACCCGGGTGGCCCGGTGCATGAACGCACGGTTCTCCCGGGCGGTGACGTAGAGACCCGGGTGCGCCTCGGCGGCGGCCCGAGCCGCCTGCTCGTCCACCGCGAAGTGGTCCTTGCCCCCGAGGAAGTAGTCGTACATCCGGGCCGAATGCGGTTTGCTCGTGTCGAGGCCCTGGCCGGCCTGCCTGGTGGTCATGTTCTTCCTTTCACACGTGTGTCCGCCGCCCGCGGGGCCGGGATCGGAACCCGCGGCGTCGTCCCTTCGCCGCCGCTGGGTCGCCCGGCGGCCAGATGGTCGGCCAGCCCCGCCTTGACGCCGCGGACGAACGCCGCGATCTCCTCCGGTGCGTAGATCAGCGCCGGTCCGGCCGGATCGGTCGACTGCCGGAAGGCGACGCGGCCGTCGGTGAGCTGTTTCGTCTCGACGCACTGGCCGCCGTTGGGTCCGCTCCAGGGGCGTTCCCAGCCCTGTTCCCCCAGGTCGGTGGCCGGCATGCCGTTGTAGACGCTCTTGCCGTCGGCCGTCATGAGTACTCCTTGCGCATGCGGTTCAACAGCGCGGTGCTGTCCTCGGACGACGTCAGCAACGCCATGCGGGTGTGCGCCTCCAGATGGGAGACCACGTCCTCGCGCCGGTCGAGGTAGACACCGGCGGACAGGAGTTCGCTGTAGACGATGTCGGGCAGCTCCGGTTCCTCGAACCGGAAATACGTGAACGGGGCGCATGCTCCGCTGTGCGCCCCGGCGGAGAAGGGCACGATGTCGATGCTGACGTGCGGGAGTTCGGAGACTTCGAGGAGCCGCTCGACCTGTTCGCGCATCATGTCCGGGCCGCCCACGGCCCGGTGCAGGACGGCCTCCTCCATGACCACCCACAAGGTGGGGGCGTCCGCGCGCTCCAGCAGGACCTGGCGGCGCAGGCGCAGCTCCACGCGGCGGGCCAGCTCCTCTTCGTCGCCGTTCGGCAATCCGCCGCGCAGCACGGCGCGCGCGTAGTCGGGGGTCTGCAACAGGCCGGTGACGTACTGGGGTTCGTAGGTGCGCAGCGTCTTCGCACCCGATTCCAGGCTGACGTAGGCGGTGAACCAGTCCGGGACGGCGTCGCGGTAGGAGTGCCACCAGCCGGGCTTGTTGGCCTGCTCGGCCAGTTCGACGAACTCGTCGATCTCCCGGCGGTCGGCTCCGTAGGTCTCCAGCAGCTTCTCGACGTAGAGGGGCTTCAGCGCGACTTCGGCCTTCTCCAGCCTGCGGATCGTCAGCGACTTCACGCGCAGTGCCCTCGCGGCGTCCTCCAGCGAGGCGCCGGCTCCCAGGCGCCTGTCCCGCAGCCGCCGGCCCAGGATCATGCGCAGGACCGTCGGCGCGCTGGTGCCGGAACGGGCTTCGCTCACGCCCCACCTCCTGAGGAGCCGTCAACAGCGCCATTGTGGCATCGACTTGACGGGGGCACCAGGCTGATACAGCTGCTGCTGAAATTATCAGGGAGTCGGTTGCAGCATGAGTGTGATCACGCGCATAGTGGTCGCGTGAGCGGTCATGTCATGGCTCCGGCGCTGGTTCCGGACCGGAGGGGACGCGCGATGCCGACGGCGTCGCCGACGCCCCCTCGCCGGGGACCTGTCCCGGCGCGCACCGTGCACCGATCGAGCGGCAGCCCTCATCCCCTCACCGCGCCCACCCCCCTGAACGGCGCTGGAAGGCGAAACCCGTGACTCTCTCCCCGTCCGCAGCACCGCCCTCTCCCCCCGCCTTAGCCGGAGCCGTCCCGTTGCGGGAGCACTGGTTCGGGCTGCCCGCCCTGCGGACGAGCGTGAGATCCGCCCGCGACACCGCGCGCGACCTGCTGCGCGCCTGGCGGCTGCCCGGCGACACCTGTTGCGACGCGGTACTGCTGATCTCCGAGCTGACCACCAACGCCGTGCTGCACACCGGCACGGGGCAGGTCCTGTGCGGCCTCACGCTGACCGGTGACGGCAAGCGCCTGCGCATCGAACTGCACGACGAGGACAGCACCCCGGTCAGGCCGCCCGAGCACGAGGCCGGCCCCGACGAGGAGAGCGGGCGGGGGCTGCTCCTGGTCAGGCAGCTCGCGGAGAGCTGGGGCTCCACACGCTCCACGAGAGCCGGCGGAAAGGTCGTCTGGGCGGAGCTGACGGCGCACCCGTGATGCCGTGTCCCCTCGCCCTGACCGCGGAACGCTTCCTCCCGACCCGACCGCCGAAGGGGTGCCCATGACCTCCCCGGGCGGTGGCGCGCCCCCCGTCGTGCTGTACGTGTGCGCCGACCGGGGACCGGGAGCGCCCGGTGACGCGACGCGCCGGGCGGAGGCGGAAGGCTACGCGTTCGCCCGGGAGCGCGGACTGGCGATCGCCGAGGTCGTCACCGATGCCTACGGCGAGCCCGACCCCGCCCGGCGCAGCGGCTGGCGGCGGGTGCGGCGGCTGGCCCGGACGGGCCGCATCACCGCCGTGCTCGTCCGCTGGCCCAGCGCCATCGCCCCGGAGTCCGCGTGCGAACTCCGGCACCGCGAGGCCGCCTGGCTCCGCGACCAGGGCGCGCCCGTGCGCTACACCTGGGCGCCGTTGTCCGCGCGGAGCTCCGAGGTGCGGTGAACCGGCCCGGGGCGCACCCCGGCCGACACCGCTTGATCGTCCACGGGCGGGGTAGCGAAACGGTATGACCACCGACAGAACACCGCCCGCACCCGGCGGACCCGTACCGCCGGAGCTGGACGTCAAGGCGCTGAGCGCACTCCTGGACGGCGAGTACGCCGAGGTCCGCGACCTGGTCCGGGCCAACCTGACGGCCCACGCCGCGGTCCTCGACGAGGCCGAGGAACTCGACATCGACGCCTTCCGCGAGCGGGTGCGCGACCACGTGGTCGCGATGGCGGCGACGGGGCAGACCGGCATGGGGTTCCCCACCCGGTACGGCGGAGGCGGTGACGTCGGGGCCTCGATCGCCGCGTTCGAGACGCTCGCCCTCGGCGATCTGTCGGTGCTGGTGAAGGTCGGCGTGCAGTTCGGCCTCTTCGGCGGCGCGATCCTGCACCTGGGCACCGAACGCCACCACGAGGCCTACCTGCCCGACCTGATCACCGGGAAGCTGATGGGCTGCTTCGCGATGACCGAGACCGGGCACGGCTCCAACGTGCAGGCGCTCGGCACCGTCGCGCGCTACGACGCCGCCGCCCGGGAGTTCGTCATCACCACCGAGGGCGACCAGGCGCGCAAGGACTACATCGGCAACGCGGCCCGCCACGGCGAACTCGCCGTGGTGTTCGCCCGGTTGGAGGTGGAAGGGCAGTCCGAGGGCGTCCACGCGTTCGTCGTGCCGATCCGGTCCGGCGGCGAAGCCGCCCCGGGCGTCGACATCGAGGACGACGGCCGCAAGATGGGCCTCAACGGCGTGGACAACGGACGCCTCCGGTTCGACGGGGTGCGGGTGCCCCGCGAAGCGCTGCTCAACCGCTTCGCCGACGTCACCCCGGAAGGCGTCTACGAGAGCGCGATCGACAACCCCCACCGCCGCTTCTTCACCATGCTCGGCACCCTGGTTCAGGGCCGGGTCAGCGTCGGCGGCGCCGGAGTCGCCGTCTCCAAGGTCGCCCTCGCGATCGCCACCCGGTACGCGCTGCGGCGGCGGCAGTTCGCCACCGGCGCGGACGGGGAGGAGCAGCTGCTCCTCGACTACGGGCTGCACCAGCGCCGGCTGCTGCCGCTGATCGCGCGCACGTACGCGCTGCACTTCGCGCAGGACGTCGTACGCACCCAGCTGCACGACGTCTTCTCCGGAGCCGAGGACGACCCGCAGGCGCGCCGTCTGCTGGAGGCCCGGGCCGCCGGCACCAAGGCGCTCGCCACCTGGCACGCCACCCGCGTGGTCCAGGAGTGCCGGGAGGCGTGCGGCGGCGCGGGTTACCTGGCCGCCAACCGGTTCGCCGCGCTCAAGGCCGACAGCGACATCTTCACCACCTTCGAGG
This sequence comes from Streptomyces sp. NPDC017448, assembly GCF_044330565.1. NCBI lineage: Bacteria > Bacillati > Actinomycetota > Actinomycetes > Kitasatosporales > Streptomycetaceae > Streptomyces > Streptomyces sp. NPDC017448. The sequence goes on from NZ_JBIRLM010000014.1 coordinate 99,489, forward strand.
GCGACAACCACGTCCTGCTCCAGCTCGTCGCCAAGGGGCTGCTGACCCACTACGCGAGCGAGTTCGAGGACCTGGACCAGCTCGGCACGGTCCGCCACGTCGCCGGCCTCGCCGTCGAGACGCTCATCGAGAAGACGTCGGCCCACAAGCTGCTGGAGCGGGTGCGCGACCTGCTGCCCGGCGGCGACGAGTGGGACCAGGAGGCCGGTCTGCTCGACTCGGAGTACCAGCTCGCCATGGTCCGCTACCGCGAGGAGCACATGCTCGCCGGGGTGGCCCGCAGGCTCAAGCGCGGCATCGATCAGAAGCGCGGTCCCGGCGCCGTCTTCTCGCAGGTGCAGGACCACGTCATCGCCCTCGCCCACGCCCATATGGAGCGGTTGGTGCTGGAGGCGTTCGTCGACCGGGTCCGCGCGCTGCCCGAGGGCGGCGAGAAGGCGGCGCTGGGCCTGCTGTGCGACCTGTTCGCCCTGACGACGATCGAGGCGGACCGGGCGTGGTTCATGGAGCACGGCCGGCTGACCGTCCAGCGGTCCAAGGCGATCACCCGTGAGGTGAACGACCTCTGCCGCAGGGTCCGGCCGCTGGCGGGCGGCCTCGTCGACGCCTGGAACATCCCCTCCGCGATGCTGCGCGCCCCGGACCTGGTGGGCGGAGCCTGAACGCGGTGGTGGCCGCTCTCCCGGCCCCGGCTCTCCCGGCCGACCGGGCCGGGGGCGCGGCCGCCCGCCGGTGCGTGCGCGTCGGCCGCCGGACCCCTACCGGGACATCGCCGCGAGGACCAGCTCCACGCAGTGCGCCTCCAGCCGTTCGCGCGGTACGTCGAGCGTGCCGCGCAGCCATCCCGCGAAGAGGCTCGCCACCCCGCCGACCAGGGCGTGTGCGGCCATCCGGCGGTCGGCCTCGTCCACCGTTCCGGGGAGCTGGCCGCCGACGAGTTCCGTGAAGACGGCTAGGAGCCGGTGGCTGCGGGCGCCGAGAGCGGGGTCGGCGAAGGGTTCGAGGAGCAGCAGCCGGCCCTTGTGCGGGGCGTCCAGGACCAGGGCGACGAACGCGGAGACGGCGGCGCGGGCCCGGACGTCGGCCTGCGGGGCGCTGACCGCCACCGCCTCCTCCAGAGCGCTTCTGGCCTCGTCGGCCACCCGCTCGAAGGCGGCGAGGAGCAGATCGTCGCGGCCGCCGAAGCTCTCGTAGAAGTAGCGGTCGGTCAACCGTGCCCCACGGCAGACGGACCGGACCGTGACGGCCGCGGCCCCCTCCTCGCCCGCCAGCCGCTCGGCGACGTCCAGGAGGGCCTGCCGACGGGCGGCGCGGCGATCGGCGAGCGTGGTGCCGCCCCAGCTCCGTTCCGTCAACTCCCGTTCCCCCGTATTGCGTTGAAGTAATTGACGACGCCTGTCCGCACATTCTAACCTGAAGACAGGTGTCCTCAGATCGCTCTCGTCGCCACCGTGCGGGACGCCTTCCCGACCACCGCCACGCACAGCGCCACGAGCCGTGTCCTGAACAGCTCCGCCCGCGGAGCGCCCCGCACCGGAACCCCAGCCAGCGGAGGTACACGTGACACCGTCAGCCCCCGGACCGGAACCGACCGGCCCGAGAACCCCCGAACCCCTCGGCCCCGACTCCCTCACCTGGCGATGGTTCGGCGACTGGAGAGGACTGCTGCTGGCCCCCTGGGCCGGATCGATGCAGAACATGCACCCCAAACTGGGCGCGGCCGTCGCCGAGCACTCGCGCTTCTTCGAGGAGCGGTGGGAGCGCCTCTTCCGCTCGCTGTACCCGATCGGGGGAGTGGTCTACGACGGCCCGCTCGCCGCCCGGACCGCCCGCGAGGTGCGCGGCTACCACGACTCGATCAGCGGGGTCGACGCACAGGGCCGCCCGTACCACGCGCTGGACCCGGGCACGTTCTACTGGGCCCACGCCACCTTCTTCATGCTGACCGTGCACGTCGCCGAGCGCTTCGGCGGCGGCCTCACCGAGGCGCAGCGGCACACGCTCTTCGACGAGCACGTCCGCTGGTACGCGCTCTACGGCCTCTCGATGAAGCCCGTACCCGGCAGCTGGGAGGAGTTCCAGGCGTACTGGGACCACATGTGCGCCCACGTTTTGGAGGACAACCGGCCCACCCGGGACGTCCTGGACATGCGCCGGATCGCCCGGCCGCCCCTCCTGCGCCTGCTGCCGTCGCCCCTGTGGGCCCTCCTCCGCGTCCCGCTCGTCCGCTCGACGCGGTGGCTCACGGTCGGCCTGTACCCGCAGACGGTCCGGGACCGCCTCGGCCTGAGCTGGACGCCCCGCGACGAACGGCTGCTGCGCCTGGCGGGCGGGCTCGTCCACCACGGCTGGAGGTACGTTCCGGAGCGGTACCGCTTCCACCCTCGCGCCCGCGCCGGGTGGGACCGCGAGCGGGGCCGGGCGGCGGCCCCGGTGGAGACACCCGCCCGGAACCTCCCGCCCGAGGAGCGGCGGGGCCTTCCTCAGCACTACGTGCCGGTGGCGGGCCGGGCCGCGCCGCCACCGCGCTGACCGAAGCCGCCCGCGTCGGCCCGCCCGGGCCGGCCGCGCCGTCGGCCGGCGCCCTCGCACCGCCGAAGAGGGCCGCCGGTTTCCGGCATAGGCTGTCCCTCCCCGCCCCGGGCCGCCACCCGCTTTGCCCGGCCGTACTGCCCTACGACTAGTTTGTGTGCAGGACGGATGAGCGGGCCCGATGCGGCGGAGACGCACGGGGGACGGGAGGGGGGAGCGTGTCGCTGCGCGGAGGTGATCCGGCCGAGATCGGCGGCTATCCGCTGGAGGAACGGCTCGGCTCGGGCGGCATGGGCACGGTCTTCCTGGCCCGTACCAGTTCGGGGCGGCCCGTCGCGATCAAGCTGATCCATCAGCACTTCGCGGGGGACGACGAGTTCCGCATCCGGTTCCGACAGGAGGTGGCGGCCGCGAGACGGGTGAGCGGCGCGTTCACCGCGGCCGTGGTCGACGCCGCTCCCGAGGCGGAGCAGCCGTGGATGGCGACGACGTACATCGAGGGGCCCACGCTCGCCCAGCGCATCGCCGAGGGGGGCCCGCTCGGCGGGGCGGAGCTGCGGAGGCTGGCCATCGGACTGGCGGAGGCGCTGCGCGACATCCACCGGGTGGGCGTCGTCCACCGCGACCTGAAGCCCTCGAACGTCGTGCTCTCGCCCGAAGGCCCCCGCGTCATCGACTTCGGCATCTCGCGCGCGGCGGACCAGGAGACGCTGACGATGACCGGGCGGGTCATCGGCACCCCGCCCTTCATGTCGCCCGAGCAGTTGCGGGCCCCGCGCGGGGTGGGGCCGCGTTCCGACGTCTTCTCGCTGGGGACGCTCCTGGTGTACGCGGCGACGGGCCGCGGGCCCTTCGACGCGGACAGCCCCTACATGACCGCGTACCAGGTGGTGCACGAGGAGCCGTCGCTGGACGCCGTTCCGCCGGTCCTGCGCGCGGTCGTCGAGCCGTGCCTGGGCAAGGAGCCCGAGGAACGCCCCTCGGCCGACGAGCTCCTGGTGCTGTTGAGGGACCTGCCGGCGGACGGGTTCGGCGGGGTCGACCCGGCCTCCGGCGGGCCGGGCGCCGGCCGCACCCGCGACATGGTCACCCAGCATCACCTGGAGACACCGGCCACCCCCTCGCCCGCCCCCGCCCTGCCGGCCGCCTCGAAGCCCTCCGATCCGGCCCCCGCCGCCCCGGCGCCCTCCGACGGGGGGAGCACCGGCGCGTCGGCCGGCGGCCGTCTGCGGAGCCGGTGGCGGCCCGTCCTCGCGGCGGCGGTCGCGGTGGCGGCGATCGGCGGGGGAGTGGCCGCGCTGACCGCGGGCGGCGGAGACGGGGACGGCGGCGGGGGCCCCGCCCCCGCCGTGCCGGGCGGCACCCTCCCGGCCGGCTTCGAGCCGTGGCGTACGACCGTGCTCGGCGGCCGCGAGGACATCCCCGACGAGCTGCGCTGCGTCACGCGCCAGGAGGCGCTGTTCTGCGGGGGCGGCGGCGTCGTGGCGAGCCGTGTCGACCCCGGGGACGGAACGCAGGTGTGGACGGTGAAGAGTCCGGGCGTCCCCACCCAGGGCATGCACCTGGTGGGCGCCACCGACGACACCGTGGTCGGCTACCGCATCGCCGACCAGGACGCCCCGCAGGGACCGCCGGAGGAGGTGGTGGCCCTCGACGCGGACAGCGGCGAGGAGCTGTGGTCCACCCCCTCCGGAGCACAGTCGACGGCCGTCACCGGCCGGACCCGGGACGCCGTCGTGGCCGGCTCCGCCGTGGTGACGGTCGACTCCTCCAACTCCCGCTTCGAGGCCCGGGACGCCCGCAGCGGCGAGGTCGCCTGGACGGCGCCGTTCCCCGAGGGCACGCAGTGCGCCCCCGTCCCCGACGGCCCGCGGCTCCTCGCGATGTGCGCGACCGACGCCGAGGTGGACGGCCTCGGACCGCGCCGCCCCACCCTGCGCACGCTCGACCCCGGCTCCGGGGAGCTGGGCGCGGCCGTCGAGGTCGAGGGGCCCGTCGAACCGGTGGGCGGAGCCGGAGGCTCCCTCGTCCTCCTCTCCCCGCACTACGAGGGGGCCGCGCGCACCGGGTACGACGGACTGGCCCGGTTCGACCCGGCCTCGGGGAAGGTGACGTACTCCCGGCTGGACAAGGTGTACGACGGCACGCCCGGCATGGCGGACGGCACCGTCTACCTGAGCGGGCGGACCGGTCTCGTCACGGCGTTCGACTCCGCGACCGGACGGAAGAGGTGGGCGCGGCAGACGGGGGTGGAAGGCGCGTCGGGGCCCGCCACGGGGGACGGCGCGGTGTACTTCAGCTCGGCGTCCGGCCGGGTGGTCGCGCTGTCGCCCGACGACGGGAAGACGCTGTGGGCGACGGACCCGCGGGCCGACGGGCTCACGGGCCAGGAGGGCGCGAGCCCGCGCGTCACCGTGGCCGGACGGGCGGTGTTCGTCGCGGCGGCCGAGAACACCCTCTTCGCCTTCGACGCGGGGAAGCCGCCGAGGGCGCACTGACCCCGGCGGGGCGCCCCCCTGGTGCCGCTGGTACGGCAGTCCCGCCGGGACCGGCGGGGCGCGTGATGCCGGCCCGCCCGCCGCCCCGCTCACTCGCCCAGGACGCGCTCCCACAGCAGCCCGTCCCGCCCCTCCCCGTGCCCGACCCGCGCGAGGGCGTCAGGGCACCTTCACCCAGTCGAGGGTGCGCTCCACCGCCCGCTTCCAGCCCTCGTACCCCTCCGCCCTCTGCTCCTCGGTCCACTGGGGCTCCCAGCGCTTCGACTCGTGCCACTGGCTGCGCAGTTCGTCGGTGTCCTGCCAGAAGCCGGTGGCGAGGCCGGCCGCGTAGGCGGCGCCGAGCGCGGTGGTCTCGGCGACGACGGGACGGCTGACCGGGACGCCGAGGACGTCCGACTGGATCTGCATGCAGAGGTCGTTGGCGGTGACGCCGCCGTCCACCTTGAGCACGTCCAGGTGGACCCCGGAGTCCTGCTCCATGGCCTCCACCACGTCGCGGCTCTGGTAGCAGATGGCCTCCAGGGCGGCCCGCGCCAGGTGGGCGTTGTCGTTGTACCGGGAGAGGCCGACGATCGCGCCGCGGGCGTCGGAACGCCAGTACGGGGCGAAGAGGCCGGAGAAGGCGGGGACGAAGTAGACGCCGCCGTTGTCCTCGACGCTCCGGGCCAGCACCTCGCTCTCCGGCGCCGACTTGATGATCTTCATCTGGTCGCGCAGCCACTGCACCGCGGAGCCGGTGACGGCGATGGACCCCTCCAGCGCGTAGACCGCCGGGCTGTCGCCGAACCGGTAGGCCACCGTGGTGAGCAGGCCGTTCTGCGAACGGACCAGCTCGTTGCCGGTGTTGAGCAACAGGAAGTTCCCGGTGCCGTAGGTGTTCTTGGCCTCGCCGGGGGAGAAGCAGACCTGGCCGACGGTGGCCGCCTGCTGGTCGCCGAGGACGCCCCCGATGGGGATGGCGGCGCTCAACGGCCGGGAGGTGCGGGTGGAACCGTAGGCCTCCGCGTCCGAGGACGGGTTGATCTTCGGGAGCATCGACCGGGGGATGCCGAAGAAGCCGAGGAGTTCGTCGTCCCAGTCGAGGGTCTCCAGGTCCATCAGCATGGTCCGGCTCGCGTTGGTGACGTCGGTGGCGTGGATGCCCCCGTTCGGTCCGCCGGTCAGGTTCCACAGGACCCAGGCGTCGGTGTTGCCGAAGACCGCGTGGCCGGCCTCCGCCGCCTCCCGTACGCCGTCGACGTTCTCCAGGATCCACTGGATCTTGCCGCCGGAGAAGTACGTCGCCGGCGGCAGCCCGGCCTTGCGGCGGATGACCTCGCCCTTCCCCGAACGCTCCAGCTTCGCCGCGATGGCGTCCGTACGGGTGTCCTGCCAGACGATGGCGTTGTAGTAGGGCCGCCCGTTGCGCCGGTCCCAGACCACCGTGGTCTCGCGCTGGTTGGTGATCCCGATGGCCACCAGGTCGGTCGGCGACAGACCGCCGTACCGCAACGCGTTCTGCATGACCGAGTTGGTGCGCTCCCAGATCTCCACGGGATCGTGCTCCACCCAGCCGGAGCGGGGCAGGATCTGCTCGTGCTCCAGCTGGTGCTTGGCGACCTCGTTGCCGCCGTGATCGAAGATCATGAACCGGGTGCTGGTGGTCCCCTGGTCCACCGCGCCGATGAAGTCCGCCATGGTGTGCCGCCTCTCCGGGCCGGTGTGGTCAGTCCTTGCCCGCGGGGACGCGGCCCGGCGGTTCGGGCTCCGCGGACGGCAGGAAGCGTCCGATGAAGACCTTGTAGAGGCCCGCGCCCAGCAGACCGCCGATCAGCGGGCCGAGGATGGGCACCCAGAAGTAGAGATTCCCGTACTGGTCGCGCCACGCCCCGCCGTACCCGGTGAGGAAGCTCGCCAGCCGGGGGCCGAAGTCACGGGCCGGGTTGATCGCGTACCCCGCGTTGGTGCCCCAGGCCATGCCGATGGCGACCACGATCAGACCGATGACGAAAGGACCCAGGTTCGAGCCGGGCGGGGTGTTCAGCAGGTCGGTGACGGCCAGGATCAGCAGCAGGAGAAGGGCGGTGCCGATGATCTGGTCGCGGAACGCGCCCCACTCGTGCACCGGCAGCGCCGGGTTGCCGTTGGCCGGCAGCGTGGAGAAGACCGACTGCGTCTTGATGGTGTGCCCGGGGTCGGCCTTCGCCAGCGCCTCGCTGTAGTTCCAGCGGACGAGGAGCGCGGCCACGAAGGCGCCGGCCGTCTGCGCCAGCGCGTACGGGGCCACCTTCTTCCAGGGGAACCCCTTGAACGCGGCGAGGGCGACGGTCACCGCGGGGTTGAGATGCGCCCCGCTCAGCCGCGCCGCCACGTAGACACCCAGCGTGACGCCGAGCCCCCACGCCCAGGCGATGCTGTCGTGGTCCCCGAGCCCGCCCGCCGGGTCGGTCAGGGCTCCACCCGCCGCCACCTGGGCCACGACACCGCATCCGAAGAGGATGAGGATCAACGTGCCCGCGAACTCGGCGGACAACTCACCGAGCAATCCGGACTTCTTGCGTAGTTCGGCCATGGAAGCTCGCCCTCCGCCGACGGCGCCGGCTGTCTTCTGCCCGAGCAGTGTCAGCAGGCTAAGCCGATTCACGTAAAGCGGCATATCGGAGGAATTCGGCCTCTTGGGGGCGGGGTTCGGAGGTGGGCCGATCGGGTGAGCTCCGGAAACGGCCGCCGACCGGCCGGAGCGGCCGCCGCCTCCGTGGAGCGAGGGGGCGGCCCCGGGAGGCGGTGGCCGGGTGGGGCGGGCCCGGCCACCGTCAGGAGCGGGTCGCGGTGTCGCAGCGCCGGTCGCCCGGCTTCCGCTTCCGCTCCTCGATCGGCCTGCTCCGGTCGTAGGGGTCGACGGCCCGGCCGTCGTCCGTGTCGGCGCCGGTGCGATCGGAGAGGAAGGCGGGGTGGAGATAGCCGTCGTGGACGCCGCAACCGGCGTTGGTGGTGTCCAGCTTGTAGGAGACGACGGAGAACGTTCCCGGCTCGGTGATGATCTTCTTCGGGTCGTCCCAGCTCACCACCGTCTCGCGGCGCACGATGGTGCGCGCGACCTCGTCGCTGTTCCCCGAGGCGCGCCTGACCGGGTACACGTAGGTGACGTCCGCGGAGACCTCCACCGCACCCTTCTCGCCCTCCCGGAAGGCGATCCGGCCGCGCGTCCTGACCACGTCCCCGACCGGCCGGACGTCGGCGGGCCGGAAGCGGCTGAAGAGCAGGAGGGGGTCGTTCTCGCGGTCGGGCGCGCTGAACGCCTTCTCGAGGTAGGCCCGCACGTCCGACTGGTGCGGGTTGACGAGCGCCAGGGCCTTCTCGGGCTTCTCGCCGCGCAGTACGGCGGGGTCGAGGCTGGAGGCGACGAGGAAGTCCCGGGTCCGGTCGAGCGCTCGCGCCACCTCCGCCCGGTCCATCCAGCCGGTCGCGCGCGCCTCGGGCAGATGGATGCCCGCGGCGCCGTCGCTCCAGCGCGCGGCCGGCGATCCCCTGAACGGATCGTCCGGGGTGGGCTGCCGGTCCGACGCCCCGGAGTCCGGCGGCCCGTCCGGACGCCGCGACTCCGCGGCGAGCGGGGCGGCGTCCCCCGCTCCGCCGCCGAACAGGCCGAGGACCCGCCCGGGGGCGACGGCCACCGCGATCAGCGCCGCCACGACGGCCGCCAGGCCGAACGCGTACCAGCCCCTGCCGCGCCGACGCGGGGCGGGAGCGTACGTCCGCCACCCTTCCCCGCCTCCCGGCTCCTCCTGGAGCCGCCGCGACACCATCCGGGCCCGCGCCGACGGCTCCTCGGGCGCGCCCGGGCTTCCGGCCTCGGACTCCTTGAGGAAACGCTCCCACTCCTCGTCCGGTATGGACGTCCCGCCCCGGCTCACCCCGCCGCTCCCCTCGCTCGCCGTGCTTCCCGGCCCCTCCCCGGGCCCGGAGGCTGTACGGGGGCATCATCACACGGGGCTCCGCCGCCGGCGGGGGCGGTCCGGTCACCGGCCGGGCGCCCCCGCCCGCAGGCCGTCCATGACGAGGTCCAGGAGGCGGCCGGCCCGCGGTTCCCAGTCCTCGCGCGGATCGATCTGCCACAGACCGGCGATGGCGAGGAAGAAGTCGTCCGGAGTCACCCCGGGGCGGACGGCGCCGACGGCCTCACAGGCGGCCAGGAGGGTTCCGGCCGCCTCCATGAGCGGGGTGGGGCCGGGCTTGGCGGGGCCGCCGGGTGCGCCGGTGACCAGCCGGATCGCGTCCGCCAGCCCTGCCTTCGTCATGGCGAAGCGGGCGAGGCGGTCCATCCACTCGCGCAGGGCCCGCTCGGGCGGGCGGGACTCCAGCAACTCGCGGGCGGCGTCCGCGACCTGGCGCATCTCGTAGCGGTAGACCTCCAGGACGAGCGCTTCCCGGTGCGGGAAGTTGCGGTAGAAGGTGCCCTGGCCGACGCCCGCCTTCCTGGCGATGGCGCTCAGCGGGACGTCCGCGCACACGGTCAGTTCGGCCGTGGCGATGCGCAGGATGCGCTCGCGGTTGCGCTGTGCGTCCGAACGCAGAGGGGGGTCCTTCTTCGGCTCGGGCACGGTGCCTCCTCGCGGGTTCGTGGCCGAAACCCGTCCTTGTTAACCGGACAACTGTCCGTTACGTTCTTCAGATAAGCGGACAACGGTCCGGTTAGGGCTACCTTACCGCCGACCGGCCCGTCGGTCACCGTCGACGGCCCGGCCCCTCGTCACCCGACACCAGAGAAGGCTGAACATGGCCCCAGCGACCTCGTCGACGTCCAGCGTGATCACCCTGAACATCAACGGCGAGAAGCACCACCTGCCCGTCGACCACCGCACCACCCTGCTCGACGCCCTGCGCGAGCGCCTCGACCTCACCGGCACCAAGAAGGGCTGCGACCAGGGCCAGTGCGGCGCCTGCACGATCCTGGTGGACCGGCGGCGCGCCGTCGCCTGCCTCACCCTCGCGGTCGCCGCCGAGGGACGCGAGATCACCACCATCGAAGGCGTGGCCGAGGGCGACGAACTGCACCCCGTCCAGCAGGCGTTCCTCGACCTCGACGGCTACCAGTGCGGCTACTGCACACCCGGCCAGATCTGCTCCGCCATCGCCGTCATCGAGGAGCACGCGGCCGGGCTGCCGAGCGCCGTCACCGAGGACCTGAGTCCCGACGCCGCGCCCCAGCCGCTGACGCCCGAGGAGATCCGCGAGCGGATGAGCGGCAACCTGTGCCGCTGCGGAGCCTACGTTTCGATCGTCCAGGCCGTCGCCCGCGCCGCCGGGGCCCACGCCGAGACCCGCACCGCGGGCGCGAAGGAGACCACCGCATGAGGGAGTTCGGCTACCAGCGGGCCCACGACGTCACCGGGGCGGTCGCCCTGCTCGCCGCGGACCCCGACGCCCGCTACCTCGGCGGCGGCACCAACCTCGTCGACCTGATGAAGACCGGCGTGGAGCGCCCCGCCCGGCTCGTGGACGTCCGCGGACTCCCGCTGGACCGCGTCGAACCCGCGGCCGACGGCGGCCTGCGCATCGGGGCGACCGTCACCAACAGCGACCTCGCCGCCGACCCCGAGGTCCGCCGCCGCTACCCGGCGCTCGCCCAGGCCGTGCTGGCCGGAGCCTCCGGCCAGCTGCGCAACATGGCCACCGTCGGCGGCAACCTCCTCCAGCGCACCCGTTGCGGCTACTTCACCGACCTGTCGGCGCCCTGCAACAAGCGCGCCCCGGGCACCGGCTGCTCCGCCGTCGCGGGCGAGCACCACAACCACGCCGTCCTCGGCGCGAGCGACCACTGCGTGGCCGTGCACCCCTCCGACATGGGCGTCGCCCTGACGGCCTTCGACGCCCGGGTCTCCTACGAGAGCCCCGACGGGCCCGGTGAAGTCCCGATCACCGACTTCTACCTCCCCGTCGGCGACACCCCGCACCGGGAGACCGCCCTGCCGCCCGGCGCGCTGATCACCCACGTCACCCTGCCCGCCGCGCCCGTCGCCGCCCGCTCCCGCTACCGCAAGGTGCGCGAGCGCGCCTCGTACGCCTTCGCCATCGGCTCCGTCGCCGCCGCGCTCGCCATCGAGGACGGCGTCGTACGCGAAGCGCGCCTCGCCCTCGGAGCCGTGGCCTCCCGGCCCTGGCGCGCCCGCGCGGCCGAAGCCGCCCTGACCGGCGCACCCGCGGACGGCACGGCCTTCGCCGCCGCCGCGGACGCCGAACTGGCCGCCGCCCGCCCCCTGCCCCGCAACGGATACAAGGTGACCCTCATGCGCAACCTCGTCGTCTCCGTCCTGACCGAACTCGCCGGGGAGGACGCCCGATGACGACCACCGCCCCGGGCCGCCCCGCGCTCCGCGGAGCCGTCGGCGTCGCCCGCACCCGCGTGGAGGGCCGCGACAAGGTCACCGGCGCGGCCCGCTACGCGGGAGAGATACCGTTCGCGGAGCTGGCCCACGGCTGGCTGGTGCTGTCGACGGTCGCCCGCGGCCGGATCCGTACGGTGGAGACCGGCCCGGTCCTGGCCGTGCCGGGCGTGCTCGCCGTACTGCACCACGGCAACGCCCCCCGGCTGAACACCGACTACATCGGCATGCTCGGCGTCCCGCCGGACCCGACCTCCGCCGTCTTCCAGGACGACCGGGTGCCGTTCGCCGGCTGGCCGGTCGCGCTCGTCGTCGCCGAGACCCCGGAGGTGGCCCGCGAGGCCGCCGAAGCGCTCGTGGTGACGTACGACCGGGAGCCGCACGACACCGTGCTCGTCCCCGGCCACCCCGGCGCCTACCCCGCCGCCGGCCACATGCCGGCCGAGACGGAGAAGGGCGACCTGGAGGCACGGCTCGCCGAGTCCGCGTTCGTCGTGGACGAGGAGTACACCACCCCCGAAGAGCAGCACAGCATGATGGAGCCCCACGCCGCGACCGCCCGGTGGGACGGCGGCCGGCTGGAGGTCGTCGACTCCAACCAGGGCGCCGGCTGGGTCCAGAGCGAGCTGGCCGCGATGTTCTCGCTCGACGCCTCCGCCGTGCGGGTGCGCTCCGAGCACATCGGGGGCGGCTTCGGCAGCAAGGGGCTGCGCGCCCACCAGGTGTCCGCCGTGATGGCCGCCACCGCCCTGCGGCGCCCGGTACGCGTGGTCCTGACCCGGCGACAGGTGTTCTCGCTGGGCGGCTACCGCAGCCCCACCGCCCAGCGGGTCAGGCTCGGCGCGGCCCCCGACGGCCGGCTGCTCGCCCTGGAACACCGCTCGCTGAACCAGACCTCGACGGTGTACGAGTTCGTCGAGCCCAGCGCGGGCGTGGCCCGGGTGATGTACGACGCCGAGGCCCACCGCACCGCCAACCACGTCGTACGGCTGGACGTGCCGTCCCCGACCTGGATGCGGGCGCCGGGGGAGGCCCCGGGGTCGTTCGCCATCGAGGCGGCCCTCGACGAACTCGCCGAACGCGCCGGCCTCGACCCGATCGACCTGCGTCTGCGCAACGAGCCGGAGGTCGGCCCGGTCTCCGGTCTGCCGTTCAGCAGCCGCAACCTGGCGGCCTGCTTCCGCGAGGGCGCGCGCCGCTTCGGCTGGGCGGACCGCGACCCGCGCCCGGGCGTCCGGCGGGACGGGCGGTGGCTGCTGGGCACCGGCACGGCGGCGGCCTCCTTCGGCGCCGGCGCCGCCCCCTCCACGGCCCTGGTCACCGCGGAGGCGGACGGCTCCTTCACCGTGCGCATCACCGCGGCCGACATCGGGACCGGAGCCCGCACCGCGCTCACCCTGATCGCCGCCGACGCGCTGGAGACCGCGCCCGACCGCGTCCGGGTCCGCATCGGCGACAGCGACTTCGGCCCCGCGATGATCGCCGGCGGGTCCATGGGCACCCGCTCCTGGGCCTGGGCGGTCACGGCGGCCGCCGCCGAACTGCGCGAACGGCTCGCGACGACCACGGGCATCCCGCCGGAGGGCATCACGGTGCGGTCCGACACCACCGAGGCCCTGGGATCCCTCGCACGGAAGGAACGGCACTCCTACGGGGCCCAGTTCGCCGAGGTCGCCGTCGACACCGCCACCGGCGAGATCCGGGTGCGCCGCATGCTCGGCATCTTCGCGGCGGGCCGCATCGTCAACCCGCTCACCGCCCGCAACCAGCTCGTCGGCGGGATGACGTGGGGCATCTCCATGGCCCTGCACGAGGAGGCGGTCCGCGACCGGAACACCGGCGGCCACTACGCCCCCGACCTCGCCGGCTACCACGTCGCCACCCACGCCGACGTCCCGGACGTCGAGGCGGACTGGGTGGACGACCACGACCCGGACGACCCGGTCGGCATCAAGGGCGTCGGGGAGATCGGCATCGTGGGCGCGGCGGCGGCCGTCGCCAACGCGGTCCACCACGCCACCGGCGTACGCCACCGGCACCTGCCGATCCGCCCCGACCGGGTGATCGAAGCGGCGGCGGGTTCCGCCGGAGGAGCGGTGGATGCTTGACATCGCGGGCGAGCTGCACCGATGGATCGAGGAGGGCCGGGAGTTCGCCGTCGGCACCGTCGTCTCCGTCGGCGGCAGCGCGCCGCGCGGCCCCGGCGCCGCCCTCGCCGTGGACAGCGAGGGTACGGCGATCGGCTCGGTCTCCGGCGGCTGTGTGGAGGGCGCGGTCTACGAACTGTGCGCGCAGGCCCTCCGGGACGGCCGCACCGTGGGCGAACGGTTCGGCTACAGCGACGAGGACGCCTTCGCCGTGGGACTGACCTGCGGCGGGGTCCTCGACATCCTGGTCACTCCGGTACGGGCCGACTCACCGCAGCGGAGCGTGCTGCGGGGAGCGCTGGCCGCCGCTGCCTCCGGCGCCTCGGCGGCCCTCGCCCGGGTGGCGAGCGGCCCGGAGGAACTTCTGGGGCGCTCGCTGCTCGTCCGCGCGGACGGCTCCCGCGAGGGCGGGCTCGGCGGCCATCCGGAGCTGGACGACACAGCGGCGGCCGAGGCGGCGGCCCTGCTCGACGTCGGCCGCACCGGCACGGTCGCCCTCTCCGAGGACGGTTCGCACTGCCCCGGCGGGCTCACCCTGCTCGTCGAGTCCAGCGTGGAGCCGCCCCGGATGATCGTCTTCGGCGCGGTCGACTTCGCCGCGGCGCTGGTACGGGCCGGCAAGTTCCTCGGCCACCATGTGACGGTGTGCGACGCCCGGCCCGTCTTCGCCACCCCCGCCCGGTTCCCCGAGGCCGACGAGGTCGTCGTCGACTGGCCCCACCGCTACCTCCGGCGTACCCCGACCGACGGGCGCACGGTCCTGTGCGTGCTCACCCACGAGGCCCGGTTCGACGTGCCGCTGCTCACGGAGGCGCTGCGGCGGCCCTCCGCCTTCGTCGGAGCGATGGGATCGCGCCGTACCCACGCGGACCGGGTCCGGCGGCTGCGCGAGGCCGGTCTGGGCGACCGCGAGCTGGCGAGGCTGCGGTCGCCCATCGGGCTGGACCTCGGGGCCCGTACGCCGGAGGAGACGGCCCTGTCCATCGCGGCGGAGATCGTCGCGGCCCGGCGCGGCGGCACGGGCCGGCCGCTGACCGGGGGAGCGGAGCCCATCCACCGGCAGCCCCGCCCGGACCCCCGGACGGAGGTGCGGGCCGTCGGTCGGCGCTGAGGCCGCACCGGCCGCGCTGTTCGCCCGCCCCCGCGCCCGCCGCCGGCCGCCGCCCGCCGCCGGCCGCCGCCCGCCGCCGGCCGCCGCCGTCCCGGCGAGCCGGACCGGCCCGCAGGGGTGTGCGGCCCGTGGGGCGGGGGCCGACCCGCCCGGGCCGCGGTCCCCCCGCGGCCGGGGCCGCGCTTCTCGTCCACGGCGCGGGCCGCCGGCCGGGGAACGCCGCCCGGGCGGCCCATGACGGCCCATGGCGGCCCACGAAAGACGGATCGCACGTTTGGCGGAGCCGTACCGGGTCACTCCAGTACAGCGGCGTGATCCCGCCCGGGCACCGGACCGGCCGGTGACGGACTCGGGCTCGCCCCGCGGACGAGGAGACATGAACCGCTCGACGGTGGAACAACTGCTGACCGCACAGGAGGACACGATGCGTGACGTACGCAGGCTCCTGCGGGCCAAGGTCCTCAAGGCCCGCGGGCTGGCCAGGGAGTCGGACGGCAAGGCGCTCGACGACCAGGCCCGCAAGGACGAGGGCCGGCGCCGCCAGGACGAGGCCCGCCGCCTGGAGCGGCGGGACCGCCCCGACGGAACCTCCGGCCGTTGAACGGGCGAGGGGTACGGGTTCCCGAGGGCGAGGACGACCCGATGACGAGGGAGGCCCCGCCGGAGTTCTCCGCAACGCTTCCTCCGGCCGGGGAAAGCCCGGGGCACCCCCGGATCGTGCGGCTTCCCGGCGTGTACCGGCCGCAGACGGACACGCTGCTGCTCGCCCTCGCCATGCGTCGCGAGGGGATCGGCGCGGGCACGGAGCTGCTGGACCTGTGCACCGGGACCGGCGCGCTGGCCCTGCACGCCGCCCGGCTCGGCGCCCGCGTCACGGCGGTGGACATCAGCCGCCGGGCGGTGGCCTCCGCCCGGCTGAACACCGCACTCGCCCGCCTGCCCGTCACCGTACGCCGGGGCGATCTGCTACGGGCCCTGCCGGGCCGTACGTTCGACGCCGTCGTCAGCAACCCCCCGTACGTCCCGGCCCCCGGCCTGACGGCGCCGCGCCACCGCGCCGGCCGCTCCTGGGACGCGGGGCCCGACGGCCGGATGGTCCTCGACCGCATCTGCGACGACGCCTTCGCCGCCCTGCGCCCCGGTGGACTGCTCCTGCTCGTCCAGTCGGGGCTGAGCCGCCCCCGGGAGACGGTCGACCGGCTCTCCTCGGCCGGGCTGGACGTGTCCGTGACCGACCGGGTCACGATCCCGTTCGGCCCCGTCACCCGGGGCCGGGCCGCCTGGCTGCGGGCACGGGGGCTGCTGCGGGACCGGCTCGACAGGGAGGAACTGGTGGTGATCCGTGCCCGGAAGAAATGAGACGCCCCGCCGCGTGGTGCTGAACCGGGAGGGCCCGGTCCTGGTCGAGGGCCCGGTCGAGGTGGTGGGCGACGACGGCACGACGGCCCGGTCCGACCGCTTCGTCGTCGCCCTCTGCACCTGCCGCCGCAGCCGCGCCTACCCCTGGTGCGACACCAGCCACCGCCGCCGCAAGCCCGCCGGCTCCCCGCAGGGCAGCCCGGACGGACGACCGCCCCGGGAGGGCGAGGAGGAGTCCCGAACGTGACGACCCAGGCCACCACGGAGCCGCCGGTGAGCGACAGCCCCGCCGCGTCCCCCGCGCTCCCCGCGGCGCGCGGCCCCCTGAGCGAGAGCGTGCTCCACGTGCTGGCGGGCGGGGCCGCCCGGCTGCCCGACGCCGACGCGGTACGCCGCTGCGACCCGTACGGGGACGACCTCCACCTGCTCCTGTACGTCCTGTACGAGCTGCACTACCGGGGGTTCGCCGGGGTGGACGAGCGCCTGGAGTGGGATCCGGCCCTGCTCGGCGTGCGCGCGGCGGCCGAGGACGTCTTCCTGGACGCGGTACGCCGCGACGGCGGCTCCGGCGGAAAGGACGTGGCGGGGGCGGTGGACGCGCTCCAGCTGGAACCCGTCGGGGACGACGGCCGCAGCGTCAGCCACCACCTCCAGCGGGAGGGCGAGCTGTGGCAGCTGCGCGAATACGCCGCCCTCCGCTCCCTGTACCACCTCAAGGAAGCCGATCCGCACCTGTGGGTGGTGCCCCGGCTCCGGGGGCGCGCCAAGGCGGCGATGGTGGCCGTGGAGTTCGACGAGTTCGGGGCGGGGAGGGCCGAGGACGTCCACGCCCAGCTCTTCGCCGACCTGATGGCCGACCTCGGTCTCGACGTGCGGTACGGCCGCTACCTCGACGCCGCGCCCGCCCCGGCCCTGGCCACGGTCAACCTGATGTCCCTCTTCGGCCTGCACCGCCGGCTGCGCGGCGCGCTGGTCGGGCACTTCGCCGCGGTGGAGATCACCTCGTCCCCCGGGTCGCGGAGGCTGGCCGAGGCGCTGCGCCGCGTGGGCGCCGGCCCCGCGGCCCAGCGGTTCTACGACGAGCACGTGGAGGCCGACGCGGTGCACGAGCAGGTGGTGCGCCACGAGGTGGTCGACGGTCTGCTGGAGGACGAGCCCGGCCTGGCCGCCGACGTCGTCCTGGGCATCGAGGCGACCGGGTACCTGGAGGACCGCCTCGGCGACCACCTGCTGACGGCATGGCGCGAGGGCCGCTCCGCCCTGCGCACACCGCTGACGCCCTGAGAGGCCCGGGCCTGCCGGGCCGGGGCCTCCCCGGCCTGCCGGGCCGGGGCCTCAGAAGGAGACGTCGTCGGCGTCCGGGATCGCCGCTCCCATGTTGCGCTCCATCATGCGCAGCGCGGCCTCCGCGAGATCGCCGTGGATGTGCGCCACGGCGTCCCTCGGCACCGTCACGCTCAGATGCCGGATGTGCGCGTCGAGCGCCGAGTACAGCACGCACTGCTCGGTGACCTGACCGCACAGCACCAGGTGGTCGGCCCCCAACTGGGAGAGCAGGTAGGGGAGGGGGGTCTCGTAGAAGATGGAGTGCCGGGCCTTGACGACGAACAGGGAGTCGTCGTCCGGAAGCACGGGCTTCACCAGTTCGGCGTTGTTCCCCGCGAGAGCGGTCTCGATGATCTCCCCGTGGTGGGAGCGCCACTCCCCGAAGTTGTCGTTCGCGTAGACGACGGGGATCCGCTCGGAGCGGGCGCGGTCGATCAACCGCTCGATCTGCGGAAGCGCCGAGCGGACGGACGGCACGAGCAGGTCGGCGTCGGGGTGGTCGTAGGAGTTGATCATGTCGATGACGATGAGAGCGCTGTTTCCCATGGCTGCTTTCCCGGGCGGCTGTGCACGCCCGTCAGAGGGCTCCTTGGAGGACCCCGTCGCGTACGCGTTCGCATGACTGGCTGAGCAGACGGGACACGTGCATCTGCGAGATGCCGAGCCGTTCGGCGATGCGCACCTGCGTCATGTCCTGGAAGTACCGGAGGTACAGGATGGTGCGCTCCCGCTCGGGGAGCCCCCGCAGCCCCGGTTTGACGGCCTCCCGGTCGACGGCGACCTCCAGCGCCCTGTCGCAGGCCCCCAACCGGTCGACCAGCGGCATTCCTCCCTCGGCGCCCGCGGGCTCGGCGTCCAGGGAGAGGGCGCTGTAGCTGTCCAGGGCCTCCAGCCCCAGCAGCACATCCTCCTCGGTGAGCCCGGTGGCGGAGGCGATCTCGGCACAGGTCGGGGTCCTGCCCGACGTGGTCTGCGCCAACTCCCGGCGGGCCGCCCGCACCCGGTTGCGCAGATCCTGCACCCGCCGCGGGACGTGCACGTCCCAGGTGTGATCGCGGAAGTGCCGCTTCAGCTCCCCGGTGACGGTGGGCACGGCGTACGTCTCGAACGCCTTGCCCCGCTCCGGGTCGTAGCGGTCCACCGCCTTGACCAGCCCCATCGCGGCCACCTGCCGCAGGTCGTCCATCGTCTCCCCCCGGTCGCGGAACCTGGTCGCCAGCCGGTGCGCCATCGGCAGCCAGGTGCAGATCGTCTCGCTGCGCAACGCGTCCCGCTCCGGCCCCGGCGGAAGCGACCGCAGCCTCCGGAACGCGTCGGTGCTCGCCCGGTCGGCCGGGCGGGGGCCGGGCTGGGGGGAGAGGGGGTCCTGCATGGCGGTCACTCCTCGACGGCGCTACGACGATGCGTTCGGGTTGCCGCGGGAGGCGCAGGGACGGACAGGCGCCGCCCGGCATCCGCGGGCGTACCTCCTGTCCGAAGCACGAATAGCCTCATACCCGGGCATAAAGGAACTAAACCTGATGAAGGTCCGACCGGCATCTCGAGTGCGTCCCTTTCCGGCCTGCCGGAGGCGGCTTCACCGGGTCCGCCGGCCCCGCCCGGCCCGACGGACCCGTATCATCCGGCTCCCGGGCCGAAGGGGCTCTCGTCGAGGCGGGCGAGCAGGTCGCCGACGTCCCGGTAGACCGTCCGGGCTCCCGCCCGCTCCAGGTCGGCGCGCGGGATGCCGCCCGAGAGGACGGCCACCGCGCCCACCCCGGCCCGGGACGCCGCCTCCATGTCCCACACCGTGTCGCCCACGAACACCGCCTCCCCGGGGTCGACGCCGGCCAGCCGGCAGGCCAGCTCCACCGGCTCCGGGGCGGGCTTGCCCCGCTCGACGTCGTCCGAACTCGCCGTGGCGAGAATCGCCTCGTCGGCGTCGATCGCCCGCCGCAGCGCCGTGAGTTCCGCGCCGTCCGCCGAGGTGGCGAGAACCACCCGCCAGCCGCGTTCGTCGAGTGTGCGCAACAGGTCGCCCGCGCCCCGGAAGGCGGGGAGGCGGTCGAAGTACGTCGCGTAGAGCACCGAGTGCGCGGTACTGATGGCGTCGTCCTGGCCGCGGTCCCGGTCGGCGCCCAGCAGCCGCTCGATCAGATCGCCCGAACCCAGGCCGACCGACCGGTGGACGTCCGGCATCGGCACGGTGTGCCCGGCCTGCCGGAACGCCTCCCACCACGCCACCACATGAAGGTGGTTGGTGTCCGTGAGCGTGCCGTCCACATCGAAGATCGCCGCGCCTGCCATGGTCTCCCGCTTTCTCGCTCTCCCGCCGCTTCGCCCCTGGAGGGCCTCGTCAGAGGGCGTCGTCCTCGTCCCTCACGTGGACGGCGGCCTCCTCGGCCGACGCCGCGCCGCCGTCGATGCCCACGTCCCGGGCGAAGACGTCGGTCTCCCGTCCGGTGGGGTCGTCCGCCGGGCTCAGGCGGCCCGCCCGGGGTTCGCGCTCGCTCCCCTCCACGGGCTCGCCCTCGCCTCCCGGCAGGTCGCCGATGCCGTCGCCCGCGGGCGGCTCCACGTCGTCGACCTCCTGGGCGAGCCGCTGGTCCAGGGACTCGCCGCGACGCTCCTCCGCCCCCGTCGTGCCGAACTTGTCCACGCCGAGGGGGCGTTCCGGAGGGGAGTAGCCCTCTTCCATCTGGTCGTCCAGATCCCGTTCGCCGAGCGTGTTCTCCAGGTCGAGATCGTCGTTCGGCGGATCCTGTCCGTCGTCGTGCTGCGGCTGGTACACATCGTCGCCGCGTGCGTCTGCGGGCATCTCTTCTTCTCCTCCGTCTACGGGCCGTCCGCTCCGAGCGCCGCGGTGCGTCAGCGGCCGAGGGCCTTGCGGAGCTCTTCCTTGTTCATGGAGGAACGCCCGTCGACGTTCTTCTTCCGCGCCTCCGCGTACAGCTGGTCCTTCGTGGGACCTTGCGCACCCCGGTGGGAGCGCTCGCCGCCCCGCTGGTAGGCGGACTTCTTGTCCTGCGTGGACGTTTTGCTCGCCGTCCTCGACTCGCCGGAGCGGGCGCGCTCCTTGTTCACGGTCCGGGCCGCGATCTCCTTCGCGCGCCCCTCCGAGGCGCCCTGCGCCTTCTCGCTCTCCTTGATGTGCTCGTACTGCCGCTCACGCTTCTTGCTGGATCCAGCAGGCATGATGTGCTCCTCCGCTTCGCTCCGGGGGCCCGGGGTGCGACGGCGTCACCGGTGCGATGACGTCCCGTACCCGGTGGACGCCCACCGCCTTTCCCGTACGGATCCCACTAAACAACGCACCGCGGGAGGGCGCTCCCTCAGACGGGGGCGGGGGTGACGTTCCGAGGCCGGGGCCGGCGGCACCGACGGCTGTTTTCCCAACCGGCCGGCGCCTCGGTTCCGCGTACGCCGGATACCTGGTGTCGGGGTACCCCTGCAGCGGATGCCAAACATCTCCCCGAGCGGTCGTTTCCGGCGCTGCTCGCCGTCCTCGGGCCACCAGGGGGCGCGGAAGATCAGGAGCGGGGCACGGGCGCCCCGCGAGCGGGACGCGTCACGGACGGGGGCGCAGCCGGGGGCCCTCCGCCGGGGTCTCGCCCGAGACGACGCCGACCAGCTGCGCGCACACGTCGCGGAGCTTCACGTTGCGGTGCTGCGACGCGGTGCGCAGGATCCGCAGCGCCTCCTCGGAGGTGCAGCGGCGCTGCTGCATGACGATCCCGGCCGCCTGGTCGATCACCGCGCGTGACTGGAGGGCCGCTTCCAGGTCGGCGGTGAAGGTCCGGGCGTCCGCGAGCCGCTGCGCCAGCTCGACGGCCCCCGTCGCCTGTGCGGCGAGGGCGCGCAGGGCGCTCATATCGGCGTCCGCGAAACCGTTCGCCCGGGGCGAGTACAGATTGAGGGCGCCGGCCGTGTGGGAGTGCGCGGCGATCGGCAGCGACAGCGACGAGAGGGTTCCGGAGGCGACGGCGAAGGCGGGGTAGCCGTTCCACCGGCGCTCCTCGCGCATGTCGCCCACGCTGACCTCGTGCCCCTCGCGCAGGGCCTCCAGGCAGGGGCCGGCGTCCTGCCCGTACTGGGCCTCGTCCAGCAGCGGCGCGCTGGTGCCCGCGCTGGCCACGGTCAGGGGCCGGTCCTGACGCTCCAGTGTGATCCCGCAACCGTCCGCGGTGGGCGACATGAGCAGGGTGCTCTGCACCAGTGCCTGCAGGAAGTCGTCCAGGGTGTCGGTGTCCAGCAGGAGCGACACGAGGTCGGGCGGCTCCGGAGGGAGGGCTCCGTCGTCGGTCATGGTCGTTCCCTTCCGGGCGTGAACCCTGTGACCAGCATCGCACTATACGGGCCGTCTCGCGCCGCCCTGCCGGGCGGCGTCGGAGAACGGGCGCCGACGCCCGGCGGGGCGGGCGGAGCTGACGAGCGCTCGGCTTCGCCGGGCCGGGCCGACCTTCGCCGGGCGAGGGGGCATAATGAACGGCTGGAGGTCAGGAAACGGCCCGTGAAGATCCTTCCTGTCTCCGTGGAGTGCCCCGTGAACCTCTGTCCTCGCCGCGCCGCCCCTCCGGCCGCGCGCGCCCCGCGCCCCCCTGGACGCGCGGCCCTGGGCCGACCACCCGTGACGAGGCTTCACCCCGCAGGTGTACCGCCGACCGCCACCGCGCCGGTGCCCGGTGGTACGCCCGCCCCGCAGCGGCCCTCCCACGCCAGCGTCTGATCCCCTTCACCGCCCCGCGCCCGGCGCCGCTCGGCCCGTCGCGTAGGTGGCGGCTGCCCCTGTCCCGGCGGCCCGGACCGCCCCGCCCAGCTCTGTTCCGCCCGTCCCCGAGGCGGCCTACGCCCAGAACGAGATGATCATGACTGACAGGCCCGTGGCCGAGGCGCCGGACACGACCGCACTGCTCCTGGAGACCTCGTCGCTCGACGAGTTCCTGCACGCCCTCGCCGCCGGCGCCCTCGCGCTGGTGGAAGCGGCCGACGGCTGCGGCATCACGCTGGAGCGGCAGGGGCGCCCCGTCACCGTGTCCAGCGTGGGGGCCAGCGCCACGAAGCTCGACGAGGCCCAGTACGGGCAGGACGACGGCCCGTGCCTCCAGGCGATGCGCACGGGCCTGGAGGTCAGCGTCCCCGACACCCTGCGGGAGACCCGCTGGGCCGACTACCCCGCCTACGCGGCGGTCTGCGGCGCCCGGTCCTCGCTCTCGCTGCCCATCGCGCCCCGCAGCCACACCTCCGGCGCCCTCAACCTCTACGCGCCGCTCCCGCACGCCTTCGACACCGCCGACCTGACGGCGCTGCGGCTGCTCACCGCCCAGGCCACCGGAGCCATCGCGCTGGCCCAGCGCATCGCGGACACCGAGGAGTTCGCCGCCGATCTGGAGGCGGCCCTGCGCTCGCGGACGGTCATCGACCAGGCGATCGGGGTGGTCATCGGCCAGCAACGCTGCTCCCCGGAGAAGGCGTTCGACGTCCTGCGCACCGCCTCGCAGCACCGCAACATCAAACTGCGCGACCTCTGCGCCGAGTTGATCGCCAGCATCACCGGCGAGGTCCCGCCCGAGGGCCGGATCCAGCCCCGGGGCTGAACGCCGCCGCTCCCGGCCCGCGGGGCGTTCGTTTGGACGGGCGCAGCGGGGTACACGGCGCGCGGAACCTTTCAGCGTCGGGGAGTCGCGGGGGAGCACGGCGTCACCGCCGGACCACCTCCCGTACCCGGAACGGGCCCGCACCCCTTTCCCGGGGCGGGGCCGGACCGGCCCGGCGACCCGGCGAGGAGGCTGAGCGCGGACGTGTCGATCACCACCGAAGGTGCGGTGTACGGATGCCTCGGCATCGGGGCCTTCCTCGCCGCGGCGCTGCCCCGGCTGCTCTCCCGGCGGCCGGTCTCCGTGCCGATCGTCTTCCTCGCCGCAGGAGTGGTCCTCTACCTGACCCCGCTGCCGCTGCCCGAGGTCGACCCGGTCGACAGCCGGATCTGGGTGCACCACCTCACCGAGCTGTGCGTGATCGTCTCGCTGATGGGCGCGGGCCTCGCCATCAACCGCCCCTTCGGCCTGAGGTCCTGGGCCGCGACCTGGCGGCTGCTCGGCATCGCGATGCCGCTGACGATCGGCGCGACCGCGCTCGCCGCCTGGGCGCTCCTCGGCTGGCCGGCCTCGGCCGCGCTCCTGGTGGCGGCGGTCCTCGCCCCGACGGACCCGGTGCTCGCCGCCGAGGTGCGGGTGGGGGAGCCGTCCGCCGAGAAGGAGGACGAGGACGAGGTCCGCTTCGCACTGACCAGTGAGGCCGGGCTCAACGACGGGCTGGCCTTCCCGTTCGTCCTCGCGGCCGTCGCCCTGGCCGCCGCCGGGGAGAGCTGGACCGGGGGGTGGGCGGGCCACTGGCTCTGGAGCGATGTGCTCGTCCGGATCGCCGTGGGCGTCGCGACCGGCCTCGCCATCGGCCTCCTGCTGGGGCGCGTGCTCTTCCGGTCCCGCGCCAGGTCGCTGCGGCTGGCCGAAGAGGGCGAGGGGTTCGTGGCGCTGGCGGCCACCTTCCTGGCCTACGGGGTCGCCGAGGCCCTGCACGGCTACGGCTTCCTCGCGGTCTTCGCCACCGCGTGCGCCCTGCGCAGGTCGGAGCACAGCCACGGCTACCACCGGGTGATGCACGGGTTCGTGGAGCAGATCGAACGCCTGCTGATGGCCCTCCTCCTCTTCGGCGTGGGCGCCTTCGTCGCCTCCGGCGGCCTGGCCGCCCTCACCTGGCGCGGCGCGGCGGTCGGCGTGCTGCTGCACTTCCTCATCCGCCCGGTCACCGGCGTGCTCGCCCAGCTCCGGGGCCCCGGCCGCCCGAACGAGCGCGCGGCCGTCGCCTTCTTCGGCATCCGGGGCATCGGCTCGCTCTTCTACCTCGCCTACGCCTTCGGGGAGGGCGGCTTCGGGCCGTACGAGCGGGAGATGTGGGCGGTCGTCGTCTTCGCCGTCCTGATATCCGTGGTCGTCCACGGGGTCGCGGCGGCCCCGGTGACCTCCTACCTCGACCGGCGCTCGGCGAAGGCCCCCTGACCCCACCACGTTCCCCGACCCCGCACGTTCCCCGACCCCTCCACGCCCCGGCCCTCCTCTCCGCGCCCCTCGCGCGGCAGCCGCCCGGCCGAGGCCCCCGCCCCCCAGCCCCGGGTGAGCCGCGTCTCACCGGGCCGCCACGCCTTGCCTATGCAACGAGTTGCATACAAAGATCGCGGCATGGCCCTCGACCACGCGATCCTCGTCTCCCTGCTGGAGCGTCCCGGCTCCGGCTATGAGCTGGCCCGGCGGTTCGAGAGGTCCATCGGACACTTCTGGACCGCCACCCACCAGCAGATCTACCGCGTGCTCGGACGGATGGTGGCCGACGGCCTCCTGCTCGTACGCGAGGTGGAGCAGCAGGGGCGGCCGGACAAGAAGGAGTACTCCGTCACCGGCCCCGGCCGCGCCGCCCTCGCCGCGTGGCTGCACAAGCCGATCGAGCCGGAGAGCCTGCGGCACGACCTCGCCGTGAAGATCAGGGGCGCGGCCTTCGACGACCCGGCCGCTCTGATCCACGAGGTCGAGCGCCACCACCGGGCGCACCGGGAGCGGCTCGCGCACTACCTCGCCGGGGAGCGGCGCGACTTCACCGGCCCCGACGCCCCCGCACCCCCGACCCCGGGCCAGGAGCTCCAGCACGTCGTCCTGCGCGGCGGCATCGCCTACGAGCGCATGACGATCGCCTGGCTCGACGACGTGCTCGCCACGCTCCACCGGCTCGCGCCGCCGCCGGAGCCCGGCGCCTGACCGGCGGCCCCGCCGAGCCCTCGGCACCGGTGGTCAGCCGCCCCCCGTACCACCCACGACCCCCTCACCCTCCCCGGAAGGCGACCTCATGGCCGAGTCCACCTCCCTCCTGTTCAACCCGCGCACCTACGACCCCCACCACTTCGACCCGGAGACCCGCAGGCTGCTGCGCGCCACCGTCGACTGGTTCGAGGCGCGCGGCAAGCGACGGCTCATCGAGGACTACCGCTCCCGCGCCTGGCTGGGCGACTTCCTCGACTTCGCGGCGGCGGAGGGCCTGTTCGCCACCTTCCTCACCCCCGCCTCCGCCGCCCCCGACGGCGGAGGCGACCGGCGCTGGGACACGGCCCGCATCGCCGCCCTCAACGAGATCTTCGGGTTCTACGGACTCGACTACTGGTACGCCTGGCAGGTGACCATCCTCGGCCTCGGCCCGGTCTGGCAGAGCGACAACACCGCCGCCCGCGACCGGGCGGCCGAACTCCTGGCCCAGGGCGAGGTGTTCGCCTTCGGCCTCTCCGAGAAGGCCCACGGCGCGGACATCTACTCCACCGACATGCTGCTGGAACCGGACGGCGACGTGCCCGGCGGCTTCCGGGCGACGGGCTCCAAGTACTACATCGGCAACGGCAACGCCGCCGGACTCGTCTCCGTCTTCGGGCGCCGCACCGACGTCGAGGGGCCGGAGGGGTACGTCTTCTTCGCGGCCGACAGCCGCCACGAGGCGTACCACCTGGTGAAGAACGTCGTCGACTCCTCCAAGTTCGTCAGCGAGTTCCGGCTGGAGGACTACCCGGTGGCCCCCGCCGACGTCCTGCACACGGGCCGCGCCGCCTTCGACGCCGCGCTCAACACCGTCAACGTCGGCAAGTTCAACCTCTGCACCGCCTCCATCGGCATCTGCGAGCACGCGATGTACGAGGCCGTCACCCACGCGAGCAACCGCATCCTCTACGGCCGTCCCGTCACCGCGTTCCCGCACGTGCGCCGCGAGCTGACCGACGCCTACGTCCGGCTCGTCGGGATGAAGCTGTTCAGCGACCGGGCCGTCGACTACTTCCGCTCCGCCGGCCCCGACGACCGCCGCTACCTGCTCTTCAACCCGATGACGAAGATGAAGGTGACCACCGAGGGCGAGAAGGTCATCGACCTCATGTGGGACGTCATCGCCGCCAAGGGCTTCGAGAAGGACAACTACTTCGCCCAGGCCGCCGTCGAGATCCGCGGGCTTCCCAAGCTGGAGGGCACGGTCCACGTGAACCTCGCGCTGATCCTCAAGTTCATGCGGAACCACCTCCTGGACCCGGTCGACTACCCGCCCGTCCCCACCCGCCTCGACGCGGCCGACGACGCGTTCCTCTTCCGGCAGGGCCCGGCGCGCGGCCTCGGCTCCGTACGCTTCCACGACTGGCGCACCGCGTTCGACGCGTACGCCGCGGTGCCGAACGTCGCCCGCTTCCGGGAGCAGGCCGACGCCCTGTGCACCTTCGTGGAGACCGCCGCCCCCGGCGAGGAGCAGAGCCGCGACCTCGACCTCCTCCTCGCCGTGGGCCAGCTGTTCGCCCTGGTCGTCCACGGCCAGCTGATCCTGGAGCAGGCCCGCCTGACCGGCCTGGACGAGGAGCTGCTCGACGAGCTCTTCGCCGTCCTCGTACGCGACTTCTCCGCCCACGCCGTCGAACTGCACGGCAAGGACTCCGCCACCGCGGCCCAGCAGGAGTGGGCGCTCGGCGCGGTCCGCCGTCCCGTCGTCGACGCCGCCCGTTCGACCCGGATCTGGGAGCGCGTCGAAGCGCTGTCGGGGACGTACGAGACGGCGCCGTAGCCTCACCGCCGGCCGGTGCGCGACGGGCCGGAGGGAGCGGGTCCGGCTCCGGGCGAGCCGGGCCCGCCGGGGCGGGACCTCCGTTTGCGGGGTGGTGGACATCGCGTTTCAGTGAGAGAGGCCCTGTCCCCGCCCTTTTCCCTGGAGCTGGCATGTCGATGGCGTTCGGTTCTTCGCCCCTCGGTCCGTCCGATCCGTTCAGCGACCTGCTGAACCGGTTCTTCGGGATGTCGCCCGCGTCGTCGCCCCCCGCCGTGCAGCGGGTTCCGATCGGGCGGCTGCTGACGGAGTCCTCCCACGAGCTGCTGGGGCGGGCCACGAGCAGAGCGGCCCAGGACGGCACGGCGGACCTCGACACCGAGCACCTGCTGTGGGCCGCGACCCAGGTCGAACCCTCGCGCGGCCTGCTGTCCCGGGCCGGGGTCGATCCCGACGCGCTGGCGGACCGGCTCGACCAGGTGCTGCCCCGCGAGTCCGCCGAACCGTCCGCCGAACCCGGCCTCACCCCGGCGGCGAAGCGGACCCTCACCGCCGCCTACGCCCGTTCGCAGGCGGCGGGGGTGTCCTACATCGGACCCGAGCACATCCTGGGCGCGCTCATCGACGACGCGGACTCCGGGGCCGGCCGCTTCCTCGGCTCGGACGACCTGGGCGTGGACAGGCTCCGGGGCGCCGACCGGGCGGCCGGCCCGGACGGCGCGTCCGGCGGCGGGAAGCAGCCGTCGACCACCCTGGACGAGTTCGGCCGGGACCTGACGGAAGAGGCGAAGGCGGGGAAGCTGGACCCGGTGGTCGGGCGGGCCGAGGAGATCGAGCAGACCATCGAGATCCTCTCGCGGCGCTCCAAGAACAACCCCGTCCTCATCGGCGAACCGGGCGTCGGCAAGACCGCCATCGTGGAGGGCCTCGCGCAGAGCATCGTCGCCGGCGAGGTCCCCGACACCCTCAAGGACAAGCGGGTCGTCTCCCTCGACCTCTCCGGCATGGTGGCCGGCGCCCAGTACCGGGGCCAGTTCGAGGAACGCCTCAAGAAGGTCATCGAGGACGTGCAGAAGGCCGAAGGGGAGATCATCCTCTTCATCGACGAACTCCACACCGTCGTCGGCGCGGGCGCCACCGGCGAGGGCTCGATGGACGCGGGCAACATGCTCAAGCCCGCCCTCGCCCGCGGCGAACTGCACGTCGTCGGCGCGACGACGATCGACGAGTACCGCAAGCACATCGAGAAGGACGCCGCCCTGGAACGCCGCTTCCAGCCCGTCCTGGTCCCGGAGCCGACCGTCGAGGAGACCGTGCAGATCCTCGAAGGGCTGCGGGACGCCTACGAGGCCCACCACCAGGTCCGCTTCGCCGACGGGGCGCTGACGGCGGCGGCCGAGCTGTCCGACCGCTACATCAGCGACCGCTTCCTCCCCGACAAGGCCATCGACCTGATGGACCAGGCCGGGGCCCGGGTACGGCTGCGGAGCGCCAACCGCTCCACCGAGGTCGTCAGCCGCGAGGACCGCCTCGCCAAGCTGCGCCGCGAGAAGGACGAGGCCGTCGCCGGCGAGGAGTTCGAGAAGGCGTCCGCGCTGAAGCGGCAGATCGCCGAGGTGGAGGGGGAGCTGGCGGGGATCGAGGAGCGCCGCGAGGGCGTCGTGTCGGTCACCTCCTCCGACATCGCCGACATCGTCTCCCGCCGCACCGGCATCCCGGTCTCCCAGCTCACCGCCGGCGAGAAGGAGAAGCTCCTGAGGCTGGAGGAGGAGATGCACGCCCGGATCGTCGGCCAGGACGAGGCGGTCACCGCCGTCTCCGAAGCCGTACGGCGCAACCGTGCGGGCATGGGAGACCCGGACCGGCCGGTCGGCTCGTTCCTCTTCCTCGGTCCGACCGGCGTCGGCAAGACGGAGCTGGCCAAGACGCTGGCCGAGCTGCTGTTCGGCGCGGACGACCGCATGATCCGCTTCGACATGAGCGAGTTCCAGGAGAAGCACACGGTCGCACGGCTCGTCGGAGCGCCTCCCGGCTACGTCGGCTACGACGAGGCGGGCCAGCTCACCGAGAAGGTGCGGCGCAACCCCTACAGCGTGGTCCTGTTCGACGAGGTCGAGAAGGCGCACCCGGACGTCTTCAACACGCTCCTGCAGATCCTCGACGACGGCCGGCTCACGGACGGGCAGGGCCGCACCGTCGACTTCCGCCACTGCGTCGTCATCATGACGTCCAACATCGGCGCCCACCGCATCCTCGCCCACCAGGGCGACGCCGCCGAACTCAAGGACGAGCTGATGGAGGAGCTGCGCGGCCGGTTCCTGCCCGAGTTCCTCAACCGCATCGACGACATCATCGTCTTCCACAGCCTCACCGAGGACGACCTGTCCACGATCGTGGACCACCTGCTGGACCGCAGCAAGCACCGCGTCCACGCCCAGGGCATGACGCTGGAGGTCACCGAGGCGGCGAAGAAGCTCCTGGTCGCCCACGGCCACCAGCCCGAGTTCGGCGCCCGTCCGCTGCGCCGCACGATCCAGACGGAATTGGACAACCGCGTCGCCTCCCTGCTCCTGAGCGGCGAAGCCGACCCGGGG
This sequence comes from Streptomyces sp. NPDC017448, assembly GCF_044330565.1. Classification (NCBI taxonomy): domain Bacteria; kingdom Bacillati; phylum Actinomycetota; class Actinomycetes; order Kitasatosporales; family Streptomycetaceae; genus Streptomyces; species Streptomyces sp. NPDC017448. The sequence continues at coordinate 129,006 of NZ_JBIRLM010000014.1, forward strand.
GACACGATCGTCGCGGACGTGGAGAAGGACACGCTGCATTGCTCGGTCCGCAAGGGCGGGGCCGCCCCGGAGGCCTCCGGGCCCGGGGGCGGGCAGGAGACGGCGGAGAGCGGCGGGCGGGCGACGGGCAGCACCGAGGCGACCGGCTGAGCCGTACAGGAACGGAGCGGCGGGCCCGGGGCTCGGTAAAGCCCCGGGCCCGCCGTCGCGTGTCCGCTCAGGCCGCTGCCGGGACGATCGTCACCTTCACGTGTTTCATGATCGGCTGGTCGCTCTGGGTGCTGTAGTCGCCCAGCGCGCACAGCACGTTCATCTCCGGCATGTAACCGGCCGCGCAGCCGCGCGGAATGTCGTACGGAACGGCCGTGTAGCCCTTCAGATACCGGTGGCTGCCGTCCTTCGCCGTGCTGGTGATGTCGACCGGGCCCATGTCCGCGATGCCGCGCTCGCGCATGTCGGCCCGGTTCATGAAGACCAGCGTGCGCAGGTTCTTGACGCCCCGGTAGCGGTCGTCGTCCGAGTAGATCGTGGTGTTCCACTGGTCGTGCGACCGCATGGTGCCCAGCGCCAGGGTGCCGGGCTCGGGCACGACGTCGGGCAGGGCGGCCGAGGAGAACTCGGCGCGCCCGGACGGGGTCAGGAAGACCAGTTCGCGGGCGGGCTGCTTGATCCGGAAGCCCAGGGGCAGCCGGACCCGGCGGTTGAAGTCCTCGAAACCGTCCAGCGCCAGGGCCATCGTGTCCCGGATGCGGTCGTAGTCCTCGATGTACCAGTCCCACGGCGTCCTGCTGTCCGGCAGGGCGGCGCGCGCCATCCCGGCGACGATGGCCGGTTCGGACAGCAGGTGCGGGGAGGCCGGCCGCTTCATCCCGACGGAGAGGTGGACCATGCTCATCGAGTCCTCGACGGACGTGCTCTGGACCCCCTTGCGCTGGTGGTCCTTCTCCGTGCGGCCCAGGCACGGCAGGATGAGCGCCGCCCGGCCGTGCACGACGTGGCTGCGGTTCAGCTTGGTGCTCACCTGCACGGTGAGGTCGCACGAGCGCAGCGCCGCGTACGTGGCCGGGGTGTCGGGCGCGGCGAGCGCGAAGTTGCCGCCCATGGCGACGAACACCTTCACCCGGCCGTCCCGCATCGCCTGGATCGTGCGGACGGTGTCCAGCCCGTGTTCGCGGGGCGGGTCGATCCCGCAGGCGTCGGCGAGCCGGTCCAGGAACGCCTCGGAGGGGTGGTGGTCGACACCGCAGGTGCGGTTGCCCTGGACGTTGCTGTGCCCGCGCACGGGGGAGGGGCCGGCCCCCTCCCGCCCGATGTTGCCGCGCAGCAGCAGGAGGTTGACGATCTCGCGGACCGTGTCGACGCCGTGCTCGTGCTGGGTGAGGCCCAGGCACCAGCTCACGATGGAGCGGTCGGCCTCCGTGTACACCCGCGCCGCCTTGAGGATGTCGGCGCGGCTCACGCCGGACTGGTGCTCCAGCTCCTCCCACGGGGTGGCCTCGCACACCGCCCGGTACTCCTCGAACCCGGTGGTGTGCCGGTCGATGAACGGGGTGTCCACCGCCCTGGGGTCGCTCGCCGACTGCTCCAGGACCGCCTTGGCCATGCCGCGCAGCAGCGCCATGTCGCCGCCGATGCGCGGCTGGAGGTTGAACGTGCTGGTCCGCGTGGACCTGAACAGGGCCATGTCCAGGAAATCGTGCGGCACGATGGTGCGGGTGGCGGCCGCCTCCACCAGCGGGTTCACGTGCACGATCTGCGCGCCGCGGCGTTCGGCCGCGGCGAGCGCGGTGAGCATCCGGGGCGCGTTCGAGGCGGCGTTGACCCCGAGGATGAACAGGGCGTCGGCGGACTCCCAGTCCTTGAGGTCGACCGTCCCCTTCCCCGTGCCGAGGGAATCCTGGAGGGCGCGCCCGCTGGCCTCGTGGCACATGTTGGAGCAGTCCGGCAGGTTGTTCGTGCCCAGCTCCCGGGCCATCAACTGGTAGAGGAAGGTGGCCTCGTTGCCCAGCCGGCCGGAGGTGTAGAACGCCGCGCGGTTCGGGTCGTCGAGCCCGCGCAGGGCGGCTCCGACCATCTCGAAGGCGTCCTTCCAGCTGATCGGGGCGTAGTGGTCGGACGCCGGGTCGTACACCATCGGCTCGGTCAGCCGGCCCTGGTCCTCCAGGTCGTGGTCGCTCCACCCGGCCAGCTCGGTCACCGAGTGCGCGGCGAAGAACGCGCGGTCCACGCGCTTGCGGGTCATCTCCCAGGTGACGTGTTTGATGCCGTTCTCGCAGATGTCCAGGCGCAGGCCCTTGGTGTCGTCCGGCCACGCGCACCCCGGGCAGTCGAACCCGCCGTCCTCGTGGTTCATCCGCATGACGGCCCGCGGGCCGTCCACCGGCTCGCGCTCCTCCACCAGGACGCGGGCGACGCTCTTGGCCGCTCCCCAGCCCGCGGCGGGGTGACGGTAGGGGCGGACCCGCGGGGCGGCGCCGGGAGCGGGCCCCGTCCGGGACTCGACGGGCCCCTGCGGTTCCTGCGGCTCTTGGGGCTCCTGCGTTGCGTTGTCGGTGCTCACGGCACTTCCACCCTTTCACCGGTGGGGACGGCGGACCCGAGGGGCATGATGGGGCGAAACGGGCTCTTTCGGCAGGCTATGCCGGGTGATTCCCGGCTGCCAGTCGTCGCGCGGCTCGTACCCGCGGCCCCTCCCCGCCCCTGCCGGACTGCGGCCCGGAGCGCCCGCGCCTACGCTGGCAGGGCCCGGCCCCGGCCCCGGGGAACCCGCCGCGGAACACGGTTCAGACTTTCGCCGGGCCGCCCCGGGAGGCCCCATGAGCACCTACCGCCGGTTCCTGCTCCCCGCCGTCCCCCGGCTCACCGGCTCCGTGCTGGCCGGGGCCGCCGCCGGGGTGCTGGCAGGCGTCCTGGTCGGCAACGCCCCCCTCGGCCTCCACGTCGGCATCGCGGCCACGGACACCCTCTTCGTCGTCGCGGGCTGGCTCGTCCTGTGGCCGATGGACGCCGCCGCCACCCGGGCCAACGCCCGGCGCGAGGAGTTCCGCCCCGTCGCCGAGGAGCTCGTCGTCGTCACGGCCGCCCTCTCCGGTCTGGTCGGCATCGTCGTGCTGCTCCTGGTCGGCCACACCGACCTGAGCCACGCGGTGGCCGCCCTGGCCCTCTGCGGCGTGTTCATGTCCTGGGCGGCCCTCCATCTGATGTACGCCGCCCGTTACGCGTACATCTACTACCGGGCGCCCGGCGGCGGGATCGACTTCAACACGGAGGAACCGCCGCGCTACATCGACTTCCTCTACTTCAGCTACAACCTGGGCATGACCTACCAGGTCTCCGACACCGACGTCTCCACCTCCGAGATCCGCGCGGTCGCCCTCCGGCACTGTCTGATGTCCTACGTGTTCGGCGCCACCATCCTGGCCACCACGATCAACCTGATCGCCGGCATCGTCACCGGTTGAGCCGCCCGTTGCCGCGAAGGCCCCTCAGCACCTCCGCCGGCGGGCCGGTCCCCGCGAGGCCGGCCCGCCCGCGCGGTACGCCTTCGACGCGGCCGGTCCCCGGTCCGCTCCGGGCTTTCGGTACGCTCTCGTCTGATCTTCGGGGCGCGTGCGGCTCCGGACTGCCGTGACCAGGGGGATGGTTTCCATGAGCAGCGCGTCTTCGAGCGATCCGTTCCAGCCGCTCAAGGCCGACGATCCGGCGGTGGTGGGCGGCTACCGGCTCGCCGCCGTGCTGGGCGCGGGCGGCATGGGCAAGGTCTACCTCTCGTACACCCCGGGCGGCCGGCCTCTCGCGATCAAGGTGATCCGGCCGGAGTTCAGCGAGGACCCCGAGTTCCGGCGGCGCTTCCAGCAGGAGGTGCGGTCCGCGCAGCGGGTGCAGGGGCTGTACACCGCGCCGGTCATCGACTCGGACACCGAGGGCCCGCAGCCGTGGCTGGCCACCGCCTACGTGCCCGGCCCCTCGCTCGCGCACGCGGTCGCCCGGCACGGCGCGCTGCCGCTGCGCAGCGTACTGCTGCTGACCGTCGGGGTTGCCGAGGCGCTCACCGTCATCCACGGCGCCGGCATCGTCCACCGCGACCTGAAGCCCGCCAACGTCCTGCTGGCCTCGGACGGACCGCGCGTGATCGACTTCGGCATCGCCCGCGCCGCCGACTCGACCGCCCTGACCGGCACCGGTGTCAGCGTCGGCACCCCGGCGTTCATGGCGCCGGAACAGGCGGCGGTCGGCGCCGTCACCCCGGCCACGGACGTCTTCGCCCTCGGGCAGATCGCCGCCTACGCCGCGATCGGCGCGCCCGCGTTCGGCGACGGCCCCTCGCACGCCGTCCTCTACCGGATCGTGCACGAGGACCCCGACCTCAGCCGGCTGCCCGCCGAACTCCGCACCCTGGTCACCCGCTGCCTCAGCCGCGACCCCGCCGACCGCCCCCCGCCGGCCGACGTCATCCGGATGTGCCACGAGGTCTCGCCCGAACCGCTGCGCCAGGGCGAGGACTGGCTCCCGCAGGCGGTCGCGGGCGCCATCACCGAACGGCACCGGCTCCCCGCGCCCGCCCCCACCCCGCCGCCCGCCGCCCCGCCGGCCCCCACGCCCACGCAGTTCTCCCCGGGGCCCCAGGGGCCGGCCCACCCGCCCGCCCCGACCGGCCACGCCATGGCGGCCGCCCCCACCCGGACCGGTCCGGGCGCGCCGGGACTCCCCGGGGCCCCCGGGGTTCCGGGCGTGCCGGGGGCCGTGCCGCCCGGTCACTGGCAGCAGAACGCCCTCCCCCAGGGCTACTCCACCCCACAGCCCCACCTCCAGCCGGGGTTCGCCCAGCCGGGCCGGCAGGGATTCGCCCAGCCCGGCTTCCAGCAGCCCGGCTGGGGCGGGCCCGGGGGGTTCCAGCCCGCCGCGCCGCCCCGCAAGCGGCCGGGGCTGGTCGTCGCCGCTTCGGTCGTCGGCGCGCTGGTCGTCCTCGGCGTCATCGGGGCCCTGGTGCCGGACGATTCCGACACCTCCCGCACGGGCGACCGCACCACCGCGTCCTCCGGCAGCGGTTCACGCGGCGACGGTTCGGCGGACAAGGCCCGCACGAAGCCGGTCGACCCCCGGCCCGTCTCGTACAAGGGCATCGACGTGACGGCCGGCTACGAGCTGCTGTTCGCCGACAACCCGCCCCGCCCGACGAAGGACGAGGACAGCGACGTCAGGTACGACGACGGGGATTTCTACTTCTACCGGGACTCCGTCTTCGGCGACGAGGAGGTGGGCACCGCCACCGGGAAGCTCGTCGTCCTGAAGAACTCCCAGGAGGGCTCGCTGAAGCTCTGCCGCGAGGAGACCCGCTACACCGAGAAGGTCGGTCTCGACCAGCTCACGCCCGGGTCGCAGGTCTGTGTGCTCAGCAAGGCCGGCCACATCGCCGTGCTGACCTACCGCGGCAAGTCCGGCGCCGACGACCCCAGCCGCTACATCACCGTCGACCTGACGATCTGGCGCAACGCCGAGGAGGCCCGGCAGGACTGACGGCCCGCCGGGCGGCCCGGGCCGGGGCGGATCCGCCCCGGCCCGGGCTCTCAGGCCGCGCCCGGCGTCCGGCCGTCCGGCAGGAAGAGCACCGAGTTGAGGTACCGCTCGCGGTGCGGGACGAACGCCCGGCGCAGCAGGCCCCGGTGCACCAGGTGCTCGGTCCGTGCCTGATGGGCCACCAGGTCGAACCCGTCGAGCGGAACCCAGCGCCGGCCCGTCAGGAGCCAGCCCGCGTACCCCTGGCCGGTCAGCAGCTCGACGGCGGGCGCGACCGGGCCGAGCCGGCTCTCCAACTCGACGAGCACCGCCGGCCGGTCGGTGCGCAGCAGCTCCGCCGCGCCGAGCAGCGCCGCCCGCTCGCCCCCGTCGACGTCCATCTTCACGAAGCCGACCCCGCGCAGCCCCAGGCCGTCGACGGTGATCGACGGCACCTCCAGGCAGTGCGCGTGGAGGGCGCGGCGGGCCAGCGAGGAGACCCCCCGGTCGCCCCGGTCGCCCGCCGGGAACCACAACCGCGCCGTGCCCTCCCGGTCGCTCGCCGCCCCCTGGACCACCCGGGCGTTCGCCGGGAGGGTCCGCCGCAGGTGCTCGGCCAGATGCGGCACCGGCTCGACGGTCACCACCCGCTCGCAGCGGGCGGCCAGCCGCCGCGACCAGGGCCCGTACCAGCCCCCGATGTCGAGGGCGACGCCGTGCGGCGGGCAGAAGTCCGCGAGCCGCCGCAGCTCGGGCTCGAAGCGCGGATACAGGGCGACGGCGGCCGAGCCGACGAGGCGCCCGGGCAGCCGGGACGCCACAGCCGAGGCGAACGTGGTCACGTGGCCGAGCCCTCGATCCGGGTGAGCAGGCTCTCGTGGTCGTCGGCCGAGACCTTCCGCCCCGAGGAGGGCAGCAGCTGCGGAATACCGTCCACGATCGGGTAGCTCAGCCGCAGCCGGGGGTTGTACAGCGCCTCACCTTCGGGCAGCAGGGACAGCGGGCCCTTGTCGAGCGGACAGGCCAGCAGGGCGAGCAGGGGGTCGTCGGGGTTCATCGAAGGCTCCTGGTGGGGTGGGGGACGGTGTCGTGAGGGACGGAAGACGGGGTCGGGGCGGCGGTCAGGGGGAGGCGGCGGGCGGCGGGTCGTGGCGCGGCATGGCCAGCAGGACGGAGAGCGCGAGCGCCGTGCCGCCCACCCGCAGCGCCAGCAGCAGCGGGTCCTCGGGCAGCGACTCGCCGAACGCGAGCGTCCCGAGGACCGCGGTGAACAGGCAGGTCACCGTCGTGCACACCGGCACGATGAGGGAGGCCCGGCAGCGTTGCAGCGCCGTCTGGGACATGACGAGACCGGCCACCGCGGTGAACAGCAGCAGGTAGGGGTAGGGGGAGGCCAGCAGCGACAGCGCCACCCCGACCGGATCGGCGCCGCCCAGCCGGCTGGAGGTGCCCTTGACGGCCAGCGAGCTGACCCCGTAGAGCAGGCCCACCGCCACCCCGTACCCGATGCCGCTGGTCGGGGTCCGGTGCCGTCTGGCCGCCCGGCCCTCCACCCGTACGTACAGCCAGACGCCCGCCGCCAGCGCCGGTACGCAGACCAGGAGCACCAGCGTCCACGGCGCGCCGCCGCTCACCACGTCCTCGCCCTCGCGCACCGAGGCCACCACCATCAGCAGCGCGACCAGGACCCCGCCGAGCGCATAGCGTTCCCGGCCCGTGGACTCCTCGCCCAGCACCGCCGAGGACAGCAGCAGGAGCAGCACCAGACCGGAGACGAAGATGCCCTGCGCCGCCGCGATCGGCAGCGCCCGGTAGACCACCAGCTGCGCCCCGAACCCGGCCGCCAGCGCCAGCGCGCCGACGATCCACAGCGGACTGGTCGCCAGGACCCGGATAACCTGCAGCGGCCGGCCGGCCGACAGCGCGGGCAGGGAGCCCAGGGCCCGTTTCTCCACCACGAACCCCACGCTGTACAGCGCGTTGGCGACCAGCGCCGCGCCCACACCCCACCACACGCGGCTACCTCCGCCGCGCGTGGGCCAGCAGGATGGAGGCCGCGCCCGGCACCGCGCACGCCGCCCGGTCCAGCAGCCGCAGCGGACGCGGCACCCCGTGGAAGGGGGCGCCCTTGATCGTCACGTCGGTGAAGCCGGAGGCCGTCAGGAACGAGCGCAACGCGCGGGCGGTGTACAGCCGCAGGTGGCCGACCACCTCCGAACCGGGGCGGCCGTGGATCCCGCGCAGACTGACCTCCGAGAACACCGGCTGCACCCCGGCGAGCAGCAGCCCCCGGTTGTACCAGGCCGCCAGGTTCGGGGTGGACAGCATCAGATGGCCGCCGGGCCGCAGGACCCGCCGCAGCTCGTCCAACGCCTGGTCCGGGTCGACCAGGTGCTCCAGGACCTCGCTGAACAGCACCGCGTCCGCGCACCCGTCGGCCAGGGGCAGCCCGCCGTGCTCCAGCTCCCCGCGCACCACCGCGCCCATCCGGGGGAGGGCCCGGCGCAGCGCGTCCTGCGACCAGTCGACGCCGATCAGCCGGTGCCCGGCGAGGACCGGGGCCGCCGTGGCCGCCGCCGTACCGTCGCCGCACCCGATGTCCAGGATCACCCGCCCCGGCGTATCCAGCGCCTTCGCCAGCAGCCGGGCCTGCCGCAGGGTGCGGCCGTCCCCCGAGGCGACGGGGACGGCGGGGTTCTCGTAGAAGTCCCGCAGCCCGGGCGGGGGAGCGGTGGTGTCGGTCATGCGGTCTCCGAGGACGTCGAGGCCAGGTGCCGGGTGAACAGCTCGCGCAGCCGCTCGCCGTCCGCGTCCCCCAGCAGGGTCCGCGACCAGCGCAGCGCCAGATGCAGCCGGCCGCCCGTGGACGCGGTGGTGAAGGTCAGCCCCCGGGGCATCCGGGCGGGCGCGGAGAACCACACGGCCGTGGCCCGGCCCGCCTCCCCGAAGTCCAGCGGGTACGGCAGCCGGCCGATGTTGCTCAGCAGCGTCGTCGAGGTCCACGGACCCGCCAGCACCCGCAGCCCCCGGGTGGCCGCCGCGCGGGCGGCCACCGGCAGCACCGGCGCGGTCAGCAGGGAGGCGGAACGGCCCAGCGGAGGCCGCCGCACCGCCTTGAGCGCCCGCGTGCGCTCGGCGGTCGTCCGCAGCAGGGCGGCGACATCCGTGCCGGGCCGCAGTTCGGACGCGCCGAAGCCGACCTCCACCAGCCGGGTGCCGTTCCCGATCGGCATCTCGGGCCCCCGGGGCCGGTCGTCGACCGGCATGGTGATCCGCAGCGGCCGGCGGTCGGCGCCCGGTGCGTCCTGCGCCCGGTTCCAGTCGGCCACGGTGAGCGCGGTCGCCACCATCAGCTGGTCGTTCACCGTGTACGGTGCCCCGGACTCCCGCCGGGGCACCGGGAGTTCGACCACCAGCAGCGAGTTGCCGGGCGCCGCGCCGGGGCCCGGCGAACCCGCCGCGATCCGGGCGGGACGCGCCGGCGGAGCCGCCGGGGAGGCCCCGGCGGACGGCCCGGAGGCGGGGCGCGCCGGAGTGGGGGCCGCCGGTGCGCGGTGCGCGCCGTAGACCTCGGCGGCCGTCGCCGCCAGCCGCATGCACGCCGGGCCGTCGAGAGCGGTGTGGTGGACGGCGAACACCAGCACACAGCCGCCCCTCCCCGGCTCCCGGACCACCTCCAGCCGCAGCGGCGGCGACGCCGTCAGCGGCGGGGCAGCCTCCAGCGCCCGCCTCCGCGCCCGGTCCAGCGCCCCGGGTGCGGGCGGCGGGAAGGAGACCGGGTCCACGTCGGGGCTCCCGGTCAGCTCCCACTCGTAGCGCCGGGCGAACGGCCCCCGGGGCCGCTCCCGCATCAGCGCCCGGGGGTGCCGGGCGAGCGCTTCGGCCAACGCGGTGCGCAGCCGCCCCTCGTCCACCGGGCCCGGCAGATGGATCTCGATGTGCACCGTGTTCGGCTCGGCGTCCTGGGCGCAGTGCCGGGACACCTCGTCGACCACCGGGAACGGCACCCGGGCCGGCCCCCCGGGGCCGGGCGCGCCGCCCCGGGCCCGGGGGTGCTGTGCGGTCGCCATCAGGCGCCCCCTCCGGGCCGGGACGGCGGTTGCTCGCCGCCGGACCGCCCTGCCGGGTTCCCGTCGCCGTGGCCGCCGCCCGGCCTCGACGCGTGCCCGTCGCCCGCCGCCGACCCGTATCCGTGCCCGCTGCCGGGCGCGGGCGGCGGGTCGCCCTGCGGACGCTTCGCGTCGGTGGAGACGGTCCGGCCGGAGGCGACCGCCCGCGCCGGAACCGTGGGGGCCCCGTCGTCCGCCGCTGCGGGCGGGGCCGCGCCTCGGCCCCCGGCGGCCCGCTTGCCGAGCGGTCCGCGCCCGGCCGTGACCAGGGCCGCGAACAGCCCGATCAGCGCCAGGAGTTGGGCCGTCGCACTGAACGCGCCCTCGTCCGCCGCCGTGGCCTCCCCGGTGCCCACCGCCGCGACCGCGCCCGCGGCGGCCATCGCCGCGAACGCCACCGGCGCGAGCAGACGGGGCCGGAAGTGGGCGAGCACGGCGAGAACCGGCACCGCCAGGGCGAGGGGCCCGGCGATCACGGCCCCCACCAGGGTGAGCGCCACCGTGCCGAGGACCAGGCCGGGGCCCGGCGGCGGGGGCCGCTCCTCGTCCGCGTACGGTTCCGTCTTGCGCCGCCGTCCGAAGGCGAGGCCCACCAGCACCAGGAGCAGCACTCCGGCGCCGATCAGGCCCGCCCGGTAGATCCGGGACGGTCCGTACTCCAGTGTGACCGTGCCGCCCTCGCCCTCCGGGACCAGGAACGCCTGCTGCCAGCCGTCGATCCGCAGCGGCGTCAGCTCCTCGCCGTCCAGCGTGGCCCGCCAGCCCTTGTTGTGGTTCTCGTGGAGCTGGAGGTAGGACGCCTCGCCCGCGCCGACGGCGATCGTGCGCCGGTCGCCGTCGCCCTGCTCGACCTCCACCGTCCGGGGCGTGCCCGCCCCGGCGTCGGGCGTGCCGTTGCCCAGCGTGACGTCGGTGATGACGAGCGGTCCCGCGTCCCCGGCCTCGACGGTGGTGGACGAGGCGGCCAGCTCCACCGAGCCGCCCTTCGTGCACGGCGTCACCTCGATGGGGCGGCGCTGTGTCAGATCCCGCACCCGGCCGGCGGCCCGGGTCTCCAGGAACGTACCGCCGACCGACAGCACCGGGCCCTTGCCGCAGGCCAGGGCGAAGGTCTTGTCCGGCTTCGGCTGCGGGGCGCGGTACTCCTCCAGGGCCGGGATGTAGACCTCGCTGAGACCGACCGGCAGCTGCAACCGGTCGTCGGCCACCGGGTTGTGGACGGTCAGCGGAGCCTGCCGCGAGACGGTGATGTCCAGCCGGTCGGTTCTGATCGGTGAGAAGCGGGCCATGCCGTTCTCGTCCACGGCGGCCACCGCCGTCCCGTCCGGGGAGCTGATCTGCACCTGCTCGGGGCGGGTGGACAGGCCGCCGGCCGCGGCGAAGACGATCTCCCCGATCTCCTTCTTCTCCGGCCACGACAGGTGCAGTACGGGGTGCTCGCCCGCGATCCACGCCGTGGTCAGGTCGCCGTCCGTCAGATTGCGGGGGCTGAGGTCGGTGCCCAGCCGCGCCGTGGAGTCGGCGCTCACCTCGATCCGCTCCCGCTCGCCCGTCAGCTCGAACAGCAGCTTGTCCAGGGCGTCGCCGGGCACCGGCACCGCGCTCGCGGACACCTGGTACGCGCCCGCCTCCCGCGGGGTGAACTGCCGGTGCAGCCCCACTTCGGCCGCCACCGACGACAGACCGCCCGGGTCGCTGCCCCGCCGCAGCGAGTAGACCGTGGAGTCGGCGCCCTCCCGCGGTGCGTCGGTGGGCAGCTCCAGCATCCGGGTCACCTGCACCCCGGGGACGGCGATGTCGGTGAAACCGGCGCCGGTCAGCCCGGGGCGCCCCTGCTGGGACTCCAGGATCGTCACCTTCAGCCAGGCCGCCCGCCCGACCGGCGCTGCCACCGTCTGCGCCGAGCCGTCCGCCCGCAGCGGGCTGTCCTTGGAGCCCCGGTCGGTCTCGACCCGCACGACGGTCGGCACGGCGCGCATGTCGGCGCTCGGGAGCGGCGTCACCTGGAGCGAGCCGGGGATGTCCGTGGGGCCGGTGAAGTCGATCCGCACCCACTCGTCCTCGGGCGATCCCGGCGACCCCTCGGCCCAGCCGGTCTCCGGGTTGCCGTCGAAGGCGTTGACCGGGTCGTACTGCGGCAGATGGAACAGCCAGTTCCCCACCGAGGAGGCGCCGACCTTCTTCGCGCCGCGCAGCACGGCCGTCGTCTGGTGCTCCGTACCGGCCGACGGCAGGATCTGCCGGGGGGCGCGGTCCGGATCCTGCGCGGCCTCCACCGCGTTGCGCTCGTCGGCGGTGTACGTGTACGAGGTGTTGGAGTTGACCAGCCCGAACCGGGTGTCGGCGCGCCGCAGCCCGTCGCCCGCCGCGTACAGCGACGGCCGCCCCAGGCCCGGATGCGCGTCACCTGCCAGCACGGCCGGCCTTCCGTCCAGCGCCCCGCTCGCCGACAGCGGGAGCAGGGACTCCGGCCCGCCGCTCACCACGGCCGTCGAGGCGACCGGCGCCGTGCCGGCCCGCCCCGGACGCTCCGTCCCGGCGGGGGGTTCGTAGATCTCCACGGCCCGCTGCCGGGGGTAGAGCCCCTCGACCTGGACGGGGGTGTCCGCCGCGATCCGGCCGCCCGTCATCACGGGCCCGAAGCCGGTGACGCGCCGGTAACCGGACGCCTCCAGCGTGCGCTTCACCGTGGTCGTCGGCACGTACCCCACCTGGTCGGGGTCCAGGTCGTTGCGGACCACCACGTGGTGCAGCCCGGCCCGGTTCAGGAACGCGCTCAGTCCGGGCACCTCGCTCCCGGTCGTCAGAGCCTGCTCGACCGCGTCCATCACCCGCCGGTTGCCCGGCGTGCCGAACGGCACGTAGTCCCGCTGCCCCCAGGGCGAGTTCGCCAGCACGTCGAGCGGCTGGTCGATGGGGGAGCCCCAGGTGTAGATGCCGTGCGCGGTCGCGGGGACCACCAGGGCCCGGTCCTCGGGCGCGTTCTTCTCCAGCCACTCGCCGGTGGTCTCCCAGTACGCGGGCAGCTTCTGGAACGAACCCGGCTGCAGGATCGAGCCGTTGACGTACGGCCAGGCCAGGCCCGGCAGCACCATCACGGCGGCGGCCACCGGGGCCAGCCGCCGCAACCGGGCCGCGTTCCGCCCGCCGCGCGCCGCGGCGGCGGTGGAGGCCACCGCCGTCAGGTGCGCGAGGCCCAGGGCCAGGGCGAGCGCCGCCCCCGTCTGGAACTTGTAGATGTTGCGGAACGGCACCAGCGGGCCGTCCAGCCACTCCTGCACGGTCCCGTGGAACGGCCCGCCCAGCGCACCGCCGTACCCGGCGAGGGTGATGAGGGCGACGCTCAGCACCGTCAGCACCAGCCAGCGGCGCTCGGGCAGATCACGCCGGGCCAGCCCCGCCAGGCCGAGGGCGGCCGCGAGCGCCGAGCCCAGAATGGTGACGGTCGCGGTGGCGACGGTCCAGCCGGCGGGCAGCCAGGCCTCGCCGAAGTTCAGATAGCCGACCCAGTTGCCGCCGCCGCGCAGCATCTCCGTCGCCGACATGGTCGACGTGGTGGTGTACGAGGACTCCACGTACGGCATGAAGTTCTCGCCGAACGTCCCGAGCAGCAGCAGCGGAACGATCCACCAGGCGGTAGCGAGGACCACACCCGGAATCCACCAGCCCAGCAGCGCGCGCCTGCGCGGCCCGCCCGGCCGGGACAGCAGGTACAGCCCCACCGGCAGCAGCGAGGCCAGGGTGGAGGCGGCGTTGACCCCGCCCATCAGCGGGATCAGCAGGGCGGACCGGGCGGCGGCGATCCTCGGCGTCAGGCGCGGGTCGGTCAGCGGCAGCAGCACCCACGGCAGCAACGCGCCCGGCAGGGCCGCGGCCGAGGTCGAACCCACGACGATCGTGTACGTCGGCCACAGCGCGTACGCCACCGCGCCCAGCAGCCGGGTCGCCGGGGAGCCCACGGCCAGCCGCTCGGCCAGCCGGAGCGCACCCCAGAACGCGGTCGCCACGATCAACGACAGCCACAGCCGCTCCGCGAGCCACACCGGTACGTGCAGCAGGTCGGCGGCCCCGTAGTACGGCAGCATCGGGACGGCGTAGCCCACGTACTGGTCGGCGATCCCGCCGAACCCGGCGCGGCTGTGCCACAGTTCGCCCAGGTCGCCGAGGAACCGCCACGGGTCCACGACGACGCCGAGCTTGGTGTCGAACGTCATCCGGCCCGGCGACACCGCGAGGAACGCCGCGAACACGGTGGCCCAGAAGCCCAGCAGCCACCACCGGGAGCGGGGCGGGGGCGGGCCGTCGGCGGAGCCGGGCGGCACGGGGCCCGCGCCGTCCGGCGCCGTGGACCGGGGTGGGAGGACAGCGCTGGTCATGAACACCGCCGGAGGATGAGGAGGAGGTTCCAGGTGGCGAACTCCCGCAGGACGGGGATCCGCGGCACGAGCTGGGGAAGGACGGGCCAGTAGCGCGACCGGGCGGACACGACCGCCACGTCGGAGCGGCCCCGGACGTGGCGCAGCGTCCCGCCGACGCCGATCTTGAACAGGTTCTCGCCGAGCCGGTGTTTGGCGGGCCTCCCGGTGCGCCGCTCGTAGCGGCTCCGGGCCCGCTCGGCACCGAGGTAGTGCCAGGGCGCCCACTCGTGGCCGCCCCAGGGGGAGAGCCAGTTGGTGTACGAGAGGTAGATGAGGCCGCCGGGACGGGTCACCCGCGCCATCTCGCTGAGGAAGGTGTGCGGGTCGGCGACGTGCTCCAGCACGTTGGAGGAGAAGCAGACGTCGGCCGCGCCGTCGGCGAGCGGCAGCAGATAGCCGTCGGCGACGACGGTGTCCGCGCGCTGCCCGGGGCCGATCTCCGCCGGGTCCGGTTCGAAGAGGTAGCCGTGCGCGCCGCGCCGCCGGAACTCGCGGGTGAAGTAGCCGTCGCCGCCGCCGATGTCCACCACGACCTTGCCCCGGAGCGGGCCGTGCCGTTCGAGCTGGTCGGCCGCGTCGCGGGCGAGCAGGGTGTACGCGGTGGCGGGGTCGCCCTGTTCGCGCAGGAAGGCGCGGAACAGGGCGGCCGACCGCCGGAACGAAGGGTCCTTCACGCGCTCACGCCCATCGCCGGGGCTTTCGGGCGGTCCGCGGCGCCGGCCGACGGGCCGGCCACCGCCTCGGCGGCCACCGCCGCGAACCGGCGCACGCTGGAGCTCCACCGGTAGTCGGCGGCGCGTTCGCGGGCCGCCTTCCCCATGGCCTCGCGCCGCCCGTCGTCCAGCGCCAGGGCGCACCAGGCGGCGGCGAACGAGGAAGCGCCGCGGGCGAGGACGCCGGTGACGCCGTCCTCGACGGAGTCGCGCAGCCCCGGCACGTCGAAGCCCAGGGTCGGGGTGGAGCGGGCCGCGGCCTCCGTGACGACGAGTCCCCAGCCCTCGACGGCGGCCGGGTGCAGCAGCAGCCACGAGGCGCAGAGCAGCCGGTGCTTCTCCGCCTCGGTCACATGGCCGGCGAACTCAACGCCCGGACCGGCCAGTTGCTCCAGCCGGGCGCGCTCGGGACCGTCGCCGACGATCACGAGCCGGCCGCCGGCGACCGGCCGGACCCGCTCCCAGAGCTGGAGCAGCAGATCGATGCGCTTGTAGTCGACGAGCCGGCCCAGCGCCACGAACAGCGGGGTGGTGGAGCGTGCGCCCTGCGGGCCCGGCTCCTGGACCCCGTTGTGCACCACGCGGATCCGGCCGTCCGGTACGCCCAGGTCGCGCAGGGCGCCCGCCGTGGACGGGGAGACCGCGATCATCAGGTGGTCGCGGTAGGCGCGGGACAGCGCCCAGTGCTCCAGCCTGCGTCCGGCACGGGCCACCGGCGTCGGGAACCGCATGTCCCACAGGTCGGTGTGCACATGGTTGACCAGGCACACGGTGGGCCCGCGGTGCCACAGCGGGGCCAGGTACGGCATGCCGTTGCAGACCTCGACGAGCAGGTCGCACGAGCCGATGTGCCGGGCGAACGCGGAGCGCGCGCCGATGTAGTGGCCCAGCGTGGAACCCGCCGAGACGACCCGGTAGGGGCGGCGGGCGGCCTGTCCGCCGCAGAGCAGCGTGACGTCGTGGCCCCGCTCGGTGAGGCCGAGGGCGAGTTGGTCGACCAGCAGCTCGGAGCCGCCGGCGGCCGGGTTGCCCAGGTCGCGGTGGGCGAGGAAGACGATGCGTCCGGGGGCCGCGGGGACCGGGGCGGGCGCCGGGTCCTGACCCGGGCGGGCGGCGGCGAGCAAGGGGGGAGGTACGTGCCGGGGCATGCGTGCTCCAACTCGGCTCAGGGGACGGGGAGGCGGCGGCCCGCGAGAGGCGGGGGCCGTGCGGGGCCGGAGGGGACGGGGTGGGACGGAAGCGGGGAAGACGGACGGGAAAGGGAAGGCGGGCGGCGGACAGGGACGAGACCGGGGGGCCGTGCTCTGGTGGGGATAGACAGTTTTGGGGACGGGTACGCCCCCGGCTACTCACCGGAGCAACAACTTGCCGGTAACTCAGGTGCGCGGAATCGTCATCATGTGAGTATTCGGCGCTTCCGGTTCCGTCCGGCGGCCCCGGACGAGGAGGGCGACGCCCGCCAGGGCGAGCACCCCGCCCACCCCCGCGGCCCCGGCCGGCGCGGTCGTGCCGAGCATCGCGAGCCGGTCGCTGTCCGCCGACGCCAGCTCGACCTGCTTGCGCTGGGTCTCCTCGGTGAACTCCACCCGCCTGCTCTCCAGCAGCACGACGGCGTCCTTCTTGGAGCCCGGGGCGCGCAGCGTCTTCTTCGGGCCGATCGCCGCGTTGATGATGCGGCCGGTACGCCGGTCCACGACGAGTTCGATGCCGCTGTTGGAGTACCACTCCTCGGCCAGCACCTGGGGCGTCTTCTTCCGGCCCACCAGGACTCCGGGCACCTGGCGCACCCCGGTCCTCGCGGGCTCCACCTCGCCCTTGAAGAGGTAGCCGGAGTAGCCCTGCACCTCCCGCTCACCGGCGTACGCGAGGCGCACGACACCGCCGAGGGTGCCGTCCCACCAGCGGTAGGAGCGCTTCTCGACGTCGAAGGGGAACTTGAGGTACGCCTCCCCGTCGAACCGCGGGGACTCCTCGCAGCAGTGGACCGGTTCGTTGGTCGAGCGGTCGGTCACCCAGCGCTCCAGGGTCCACTGGAGGGCGTCGCGGGGGTCCGAGGCCGGCAGGGTTCCGTCGTGGTCGACCGAGGTGGAGACGTCCCACACGGCGTTGCCGCTCTTCTCGCTGTCGGCCACGTCGCCGCGCACCTGCCGGGTGATCGTGATCGTTCTGTCCTCGACCGTCTCCACCTCGGACGTGTCGAAGTAACTGCCCGTCCCCGTGAAGACGGTGGTGGTGTCGATGTCGGTGGGGGTGCGCTTGGCGTGCGGCTGGACGTACCAGACGAGCAACGGCGCCAGTACGAGCAGAAAGACTCCCGCCCCCAGCAGGACGAGCGAGAAGGGTGAAGCGTTGTGGCGCATCCGGGCACTCCTGGGTCGAATCTCTTCGCGGAGGTGCACGGGCCCCGGGCCGGTCAGCCCTTGATTGGCGTGAACAGTAAGCAAAGCCTTGACGGAAAGTCAATGTGCTGTCGACACTGTGTTCCAGCCGGAGAGCCGCGCTGAAGGGGTGGGGACCATCTTCAGCAAGGAGCTGACCCGACCATGCGCAGAATCGTCGCCGCCGCTGTCACCACCCTGGTGGCCGCCCTGCTCGCTGTGGGTGCGGCGGTCGGTGCCGTGGCACTGCTCGACGCCACTCCCGACCAGCCCAACACGCCTCTGATCAGCTACGACACCTCCCCGGCAGCCCCATGACCCGCCCGGCCTGGCAGGACGTTCCCCGCTCCAAGCTCGACCGCTTCGAGGAGATAGCCCGTTCCGAGGCGCCGGAGCTCGCGCAGACGATCCTCTTCCAGATCCGACAGGAGTACCCCTATCTGCACCTGGTGGAGGACGACTCCGGGGAGCCGCTGGCCCTCGTCGGCATCCGCCGTGCCATCGAGGGTTTCGTCCACAACCTCACCGGCGGCGACCGCCCCCGGGTACCGCCGGAGCTGTTCCAGGAGTTCGGCCGGGGCGAGGGGCTGGAGGGCCGCAGCCTCGACGCGCTCCAGGCCATCTACCGCCTCGGGGTCCGGCTCACCTGGCGCAGGCTCGCCGAGATCGGCCAGGAGGCCGACATCCCGGCGCCCGCCATGTACGAGCTGGCCGAATCGGGATTCGAGTATCTGGACGGGCTCGTGGAGCAGTCGGTACGGGGCTACGCCGAGGCGGCGGCCCGGCGCGCCAGTGAACGGCTCCGCCTCCAGCGCCAGTTGATCGACCTTCTGCTGATGGAACACCGCGGTGACGTCTCCGTGGCCCTGGCCGAGCGGGCCGCCCGCATCGGCTGGGAGCTGCCGGAGACGATCGCGGTGGGCGTGCTGATGCGCCCGGCCCGCGAGGCGGTGGCCCCGGCGGTGGGGCAGGGCATCCTGCTGGAGATGGAGAGCGAGCAGCCGCGTGTGGTCGTCCCGGACCCGGAGACGGCGGGGCGGGCGGAGATCCTGCGGCGCGCGACGGCCGGCTGGTCCGGGGCGATCGGCCCCTCGGTCCCCCTGGCGGCGGCGGCGACCTCGCTGCGCTGGGCGGAGACCGCCGTCCAGCTCATCAAGAAGGGGCTGCTGCCGCAGGGCGAGGTGCTGCACTGCACCGAGCGGACCGAAGAACTCCTCCTGCTGCCCGCCGAGGAGCTGATCGACGCCGCCGCCCGGCGCTGTCTCGCCCCGCTGGACGGCCTCAGCGCCACCCAGGCGCGACGGCTGGCGGAGACCCTGCTCGCCTGGATCGAAACCCCCGGCGGGGCCCCCGAGGTGGCCGCCCGGCTGGGGGTCCATCCGCAGACGGCCCGCTACCGGCTGCGGCAGATCCGCGAGCTGTGGGGCGACGCCATCGACCAACCGGACCAGCGCTTCGAGATGCTCCTGGTGCTCCGTGCCCGGCGGCTGCGGGGCGATCTCGCTCCGGCCGAGGACTGAATCCCCGGCCCGTACGGCGTACGGCGCCCGTCGCCGTTCACCGTACGGGCCGGCCGGCGTCACACCGGGGTGACGTACGCCCCGGCGATCCCGCCGTCGACCAGGAAGTCCGTGGCGTTCACGAACGAGGAGTCGTCGCTCGCCAGGAACGCGACGGCGGCGGCGATCTCGGCCGGCTCGGCGAACCGGCCGACCGGGATGTGGACCAACCGCCGGGCGGCCCGCTCCGGGTCCTTGGCGAACAGCTCCTGGAGGAGCGGGGTGTTGACCGGGCCGGGGCACAGGGCGTTGACCCGGATCCCGTCGCGCGCGAACTGCACACCCAGCTCGCGCGACATCGCCAGCACCCCGCCCTTGGAGGCGGTGTACGAGATCTGCGAGGTGGCCGCGCCCATCCGGGCCACGAAGGAGGCCGTGTTGATGATCGAACCCCTGCCCTGGGCTCGCATGTAGGGGATGGCCGCCTTGCAGCAGAGGTAGACGGAGGTGAGGTTGACCTCCTGCACCCGCTTCCACGCCTCCAGGCCGGTCTCCAGGATGGAGTCGTCGTCGGGCGGAGAGATCCCCGCGTTGTTGAACGCCACGTCGACCGAGCCGTAGGCGTCGAACGCGGCCTTGAAGAGGGTGTCCACCTGCTGCGCGTCGGTGACGTCGGTACGGACGAAGAGCCCGGCGGCCTCCTCGGCGGCGGCCTTGCCGCGCTCCTCGTCCACATCGGCGCAGACGACGTGGGCCCCCTCGGCGGCCAGCCGCCGCACGGTGGCCAGGCCGATCCCGCTGCCGGCCCCGGTGACGACGGCGGTGCGGCCGACCAGGCGGCGGCAGACGGAAGAAGTGTCGGTCATGGTGGTCAGGCCTCCGTGCTGATGAAGACGTTCTTGGTTTCGGTGAAGGCGGCCAGGGCGTCCGGGCCGAGCTCGCGGCCCAGGCCCGACTGCTTGTAGCCGCCGAAGGGGGTCGCATAGCGCACGCTGGAGTGGGAGTTGACGGACAGGTTGCCGGCCCGCAGCCCCTGGCTCACGCGCAGCGCGCGGCCCACGTCGCGGGTCCAGACCGACCCGGAGAGCCCGTAGTCGGTGGCGTCGGCGAGGCGCAGCGCGTCCGCCTCGTCCTCGAACGGCAGGACCACGGCGACCGGCCCGAAGACCTCCTCCACGGCCACCGGGGCGGTGGGCGAGACCCCGGCGAGCACGGTGGGCGGGTACCAGAACCCGGGGCCCTCGGGGGCCGTGCCGACCATCGCCCGTACCTCCCCGTCCCCCCGGCCGCGGTCGACGAGGCCGCGGACCCTCTCCCGCTGGACCGCCGAGATCAACGGCCCCATCTGCGTCTTCTCGTCGGCCGGGTCGCCCACCACCACGGCGGCCAGGGCCGGGGCGAGCAGGTCGAGGAACCGGTCGTACACGGACCGCTCGACCAGGATCCGGGTGCGGGCGCAGCAGTCCTGGCCGGCGTTGTCCAGGAAGGACATCGGGGCGGCGGCGGCCGCGGCCTCCACATCGGCGTCGGCGAAGACGATGTTGGGGCTCTTGCCGCCCAGCTCCAGGGTGAGCCGCTTCACCTGCTCGGCGCAGCGGGCCATGATGCGCTTGCCGGTCCGGGTGGAGCCGGTGAACACGATCTTCGCGACGCCCGGGTGGCCGACCAGAGCGTTTCCGGCCACCGGGCCCTCGCCGGGCAGCACTTGGAACAGCCCCTCGGGAAGGCCGGCGGCCAGGGCGAGTTCGGCCAGCCGGAGCGCGGTCAGCGGGGTCGTCTCGGCGGGCTTGAGGAGGACGGCGTTGCCCGCCGCGAGCGCCGGGGCGAACCCCCAGGCGGCGATCGGCATCGGGAAGTTCCACGGGGCGATGACCCCGACCACCCCGAGCGGCTCCAGGATCGTGAAGTCGATGCCGCCCGCCACCGGGATCTGCCGGCCCAGCAGCCGTTCGGCCCCGCCCGCGCCGTAGTCGAGGAGATCGCGGACGTTGCCCGCCTCCCAGCGGGCGTTGCCGATGGTGTGGCCGGCCTCCAGCACCTCCAGCCGGGCCAGTTCCTCGAGGTGCTCGTCGACGGCGACGGCGAAGCGGCGCAGCAGGCGGGCCCGGTCGGCGGGTGCGGCGGCGGCCCAGGAGCGCTGGGCCGCCGCCGCACGGGCGACGGCGGCGTCCGCGTCGGCGGCGGTGGCGGCCGGGACGGCGGCGATGACCTCGGCGGTCGCCGGGTTCAGGACGTCCAGGGTGGGTTGTGACACGTACGGACCCCGATCAGGGAAGCGGGTGGTGGTCAGAGGCGTTCGAAGGAGCGGCGCAGCTCCCAGTCGGTGACCGCGGAGTCGTAGGCGGCCAGTTCGACCCGCGCCATGTTCAGGTAGTGCGCGACGGCCTCCTCGCCGAACGCCTCCTTGGCGATGGGGCTGGCCTCCCACAGCTCGGCGGCTTCGCGCAGCGTCGTCGGCACCCGGTCGTAGCCGGCGGTGTACGCGTTGCCCGTACAGGCGTCGGGCAGCTCCAGCCGCTGGTCGACCCCGTGCAGTCCGGCTGCCACCAGGCCGGCGACGGCCAGATACGGGTTGACGTCGCCCCCGGGCAGCCGGTTCTCCAGGCGCAGGGAGGGGCCGTGGCCCACGACCCGCAGGGCGCAGGTGCGGTTGTCGACGCCCCAGGCGACGGCGGTCGGGGCGAAGGAGCCGGGCTGGAAGCGCTTGTAGGAGTTGATGTTGGGCGCGTAGAGGAGGGAGAAGTCGCGCAGGGCGGCGAGCTGGCCGGCCAGGAAGTGCCGCATCAGCTCGGACATGCCGTCGGGCCCCTCGCCCGCCATCAGGTTCTCGCCGTCCCCGTCGGTGAGCGAGAGGTGGATGTGGCAGGAGTTCCCCTCGCGCTCGTCGTACTTGGCCATGAAGGTCAGGGAGACGCCCTCCTGGGCCGCGATCTCCTTGGCGCCCGTCTTGTAGACGGCGTGCTGGTCGCAGGTGGTCAGCGCCTCGTCGTAGCGGAAGACGATCTCGTGCTGGCCGGGGTTGCACTCGCCCTTGGCGGACTCGACGGTCAGCCCGGCCCGCTGCATCTCGTTGCGGATGCGGCGCAGCAGCGGCTCGATCCGGCCGGTCCCGAGGATGGAGTAGTCGATGTTGTACTGGTTGGCCGGGGTCAGCCCGCGGTAGTCGCGGTCCCACGCCTCCTCGTAACTGTCGCGGAAGACGATGAACTCCAGCTCCGTGCCGACCTGCGCCGTCCAGCCGCGCTCCGCCAGCCGGTCGAGCTGGCGGCGCAGGATCTGCCGCGGGGCCGCCGCCACCGGGCTGCCGTCGTGCCAGGCGAGATCCGCGACCAGCAGCGCGGTGCCCTCGTGCCAGGGGACGGGACGCAGGGTCGCGGCGTCGGGGACCATGCCGAAGTCGCCGTAGCCGTTCTCCCACGAGGACATCGCGTAACCGTCGACCGTCCGCATCTCGGTGTCCACGGCCAGCAGGTAGTTGCACCCCTCGGTCCCGTGCTCCAGCACCTCGTCGAGGAAGAACCCGGCCGCGAACCGCTTGCCCTGCAACCGGCCCTGCATGTCGGGGAAGGCCAGCACCACGGTGTCGATCGACCCGTCCGCGACACGTGAGCGCAGCTCGTCGAGGGCGAGCGGGGGTGTGCGGTCTGCCACGGGATGCCTCCTAGGGGGAACCGGGAGGCATAAGGTATGACAGAGAACCATTGCTTGGGAAGGGGATCCGCCAGTGGTCACCAGAGGGAGAGCGGACGACACCCGTCCGGCGGTAGCGGCGGCGGAGACGCGGGCGGCGGACGGCGCCGGGGACGGAGGTGCGCGCCCCGCCGGAGCGGGGGCCGCGGGCGGCGCGGCGGCCCGCCCGCTGGAGTCCGTCCTGCGCCCCGTCCGCGCGGGCAACGGCTTCGAGGAGGCGCTGGAGCAGATCCTCCAGCTCCTGCGCCTCGGCCTGGTCCGGCCCGGCGAACGGCTGCCCTCCGAACGCGAGCTGGCCCAGCGGCTGCGCGTCAGCAGGATGACCCTGCGCGAGGCCCTCAAGGCCCTCCAGGACGAGGGCATGGTCGAGAGCCGCCGGGGCCGCTACGGAGGCACGTTCGTCCTGCCGCGCCCCGCCTCCCCCGGCGGCGCCGTCGAGCTGCGCCGCCGCATCGCCGCCGTCGACGTGGAGGACACGCTGCGCTTCCGCGAGGTGCTGGAGACGGGGGCCGCCGGCCTGTGCGCCGAGGGCCTGGGGAGGGGGGAGGAGGCCCGGTTGCGGGCCGCGCTCGACGCCACGCGGGGCGCCCGGCTGGAGGACTACCGCCGCCAGGACACCCTGCTCCACCTCACGCTCGCCGAACTCTCCGGCTCGCGTACGCTCGCCGCCCGGTACGCCGCCGTCCGGGCCGCCCTCAACGACCTCCTCGACTGCATCCCGCTGCTGGTGCGCAACCTGGAGCACTCGCAGCGGCAGCACGCGGCCGTCGTCGAAGCGGTGCTCGACCGGGACGCGGACGCGGCACGCGAGATGATGCGGGAGCACTGCGGCGGCACGGCGGCCCTGCTGCGCGGTTTCCTCGCCTGAGCCCTGAGCCCTGAGCCCTGAGCCCTGAGGCCGGAGACCGGAGCCCGGAGGCTTGAGCCCGCCGCGGCGGCCCCGGGGCGCATCCGTCACCACTCTTTGCCGCACGCCTCTTGCCATTCCCGCAGCCGTTCCACAAAGGTGTGCCGACGAACCTTTGATCGAGCAGTTCCGCCGATGCCGTTGACACACGTCTGGAGCGCCTCATGGCCCGAGGAACCGAAACACCCGCCGGCCCACCCGGGGACGCGGGCCCGGAGGCGTCCGCCACCGACGCGTACCTGCACCGCAGGACCCTGCGCCGGGGCAGCGCCGGCTGGTTCCTGCTGACCGGGCTCGGCGTCGCCTACGTCGTCTCCGGCGACTTCTCCGGCTGGAACATCGGCCTGTCCAAGGGCGGCTTCGGCGGACTCGCCGCCGCCATGGTCCTGATGGGCGTCATGTACGCCTGCCTGGTCTTCGCGCTGGCCGAACTCTCCGCCATCCTGCCCACGGCGGGCGGCGGGTACGGCTTCGCCCGGCGGGCGCTCGGCACCTGGGGCGGCTTCCTGACGGGGACGGCGATCCTCATCGAGTACATCCTCGCCCCGGCCGCCATCTCCCTCTTCATCGGCGACTACGTCGAATCGCTCGGCCTGTTCGGACTCACCTCCGGCTGGCCGGTCTACCTCGCCTGCTTCGCGGTCTTCATCGGCATCCACCTCTGGGGCGTCGGCGAGGCGCTCCGCTTCAGCCTGGTGGTGACCGCCATCGCGGTGGCCGCCCTGCTCATCTTCGCCGCGGGCGCGTTCACCGAGTTCGACGCGGGCAACCTCAACGACATCCCCGCCGACGCCACGGCCTTCGGCTCCTCCTCCTGGCTGCCGTTCGGACTCCTCGGGATCTGGGCCGCCTTCCCCTTCGGCATGTGGTTCTTCCTCGGCGTGGAAGGCGTGCCGCTCGCCGCCGAGGAGGCCAAGGACCCGGTCCGCTCGATGCCGAGGGCGCTGGCCGTCTCGCTCGCCGTGCTGGTCTTCCTCGCCCTCATCACCTTCGTCTCCGCCACCGGCGCCCAGGGGGCCGACGCCATCAAGGAGGCCGGGAACCCGCTGGTGGTGGCCCTCCAGGGCGACGGCGAACCCACCGCCCTGAGCCGCTTCGTCAACTACGCGGGCCTGGCCGGCCTGGTGGCCTCCTTCTTCTCCCTGATCTTCGCCGGATCCCGCCAGCTGTTCGCCCTCTCCCGGGCCGGCTACCTGCCCCGCTTCCTGTCGCTGACCAACCGCCGCAACTCCCCCTACCTCGGTCTGCTGATCCCCGGGGCCATCGGCTTCACCCTCGCCGCCTGGAGCGGCGACGGCGGCCGGATGCTGAACGTCGCCGTCTTCGGCGCCACCATCAGCTACGCCCTCATGGCCCTCTCCCACCTGGTGCTGCGCCGCCGCGAACCGGAGCTGCCGCGCCCCTACCGCACCCCCGGCGGCGCGCTGACCTCGTCCGTGGCCTTCGTCCTGGCATGCTCGGCGCTGGTGGCGACCTTCCTGGTGGACCGCGACGCGGCGTTCATCGCGCTCGGCGTGTACGCGGTGGCGCTGGCCTACTTCGCCTTCTACAGCCGCCACCGACTGGTCGCGGGGGCCCCGGAGGAGGAGTTCGCCGCCCTCGCGGCGGCCGAGGCCGAACTCGCCCGCGACTGACCCCCCTGCCCGCCCGGGCCGCGCCCGGCCCACGATCCACCGAGGAGCCCGTTCCATGCCCCGGCCCGTCATCGGCATCAGCACCTACCAGGACCAGGCCCGCTGGGGGGTGTGGGAGATGCCGGCGGTCCTGCTGCCCGCCGGCTACCCCCGCCTCGTCCGCGCGGCGGGCGGACTCGCGGTGCTGCTGCCGCCGGACGACGCCGAGGACGCGGCCCGGGAGACCGTCGCCGCCCTGGACGGGCTGGTGATCGCCGGGGGAGCGGACGTGGAACCGGCGCGGTACGGGGCGGCCGCCGACCCCCGTACCGGACCCCCGGCCCGTGAACGCGACGCCTGGGAACTGGGGTTGATCAGAGCGGCGGTCGAGCAGGAGGTCCCCCTGCTCGGCATCTGCCGGGGCATGCAGCTGCTGAACGTCGCCCTCGGCGGCACCCTCGTGCAGCACCTGGACGACCACACCGGCGGCCTCGGCGTCTTCGGCAGCCACCCGGTGACCCCGGTCCCCGGCACCGCCTACGCGGACGCCGTACCGGAGACCGCCGTGGTGCCCGCCTACCACCACCAGGCCGTCGACCGCCTCGGCGGCGGCCTGGTGGCCTCCGCCCACGCCCCGGACGGCACGGTGGAGGCCGTGGAACTCCCCGCGCACGGGAGCCTGGTGCTCGGCGTGCAGTGGCACCCCGAGATGGGCGAGGACACCCGGGTCATGGCCGCCCTGGTGCGGGCGGCCGGGAAGCGGTCCCGCCGGAGCCCTCGAACCCGGGACCGGAGGAGTCCGGCCCCCCGCATGCCGGTGAGCTGAACCGGGAACCGTATGCCCCGCGTCGGCGGGCCGGTGGTACGGACCGCTGCCGGGACGGGCCGTCCCGTCCGGCCGGGCCCCCTCGACCTACCGGCCCGTGGACCTTTTGTTCACGAGATCCCCGCCGTGCCGCCTGTCCCGACCGCCGGGCAACAGCCGGACGGTGGCAGCGGGGAGGCGGCTCCACCAGTGGCCGTAGCGCCGGTAGACCTCCGGTTCACGATCGGAGAGGAACGCCGTGAGGGACCGGGCCTCGGCGGCCAGCGCTTCCCAGACCTCCTCGGGCAGCGGATGGAACGCCGTCGCCTCCACGCCCCCGGGGACCGGCCGCCACACTCCGGCCACGTACCCGTCGACCAGCAGCGTCGGCAGCACGTCCCCGTTGGCGCGGATGACGGTCCTGCGGTACGCGGGCGGCAGGACCCGGCCGCGGTCCGCGTACGCGAGCAGGACGCTGTCCCACATCGCCATCAGCCGGGGCGGCGCGGGCGTCGCCGCATCCGGGCGCGGGGAGCCCGGCAGGTCGAACAGCTCCTCGCCCGCCGGGCCCGTGAGCCGCTCCAGGCGCCCGGCGAGGTCCGCGAGCGCGGCCCGTGCGTCGGTCCGCCGGACCATGGCGAACTGCGCCACGTCCGCGACCGACGCCGGCCCGAACCCTTCGAGGTAGCGCACGACCAGCTTCCGCAGGGACGCGGCCGACGCCGCCGGTTCTGTGCTCGGCGGACCGGCCGGGGGCGCGATGTAGGAGGGCCGGTGACCGAACGACCACGGTGGCGCGGTGGGCGCGTGGAGCAGCGGCGTGTACTGCCTCAGCCCCCACCAAGCGCCCGGCTCCGGCGGCGCGCCCAGGCGTTCGCCCAGCCACGCTTCGCACGCTGCGGCGGTCCGGGGCCGGTCCGCGAACTCCAGCAGCCCGGGGACCAGCGCGTCGGCGTCGGCGGCCGTCAGCCCCGAGGCGGTGAAGCGGGAACCCAGCCGGGAGGCGCGCACCACCGGATGCATGGCTTCCCGGAAGGCCGGGTGGTCGTCGGCGTGCACGGCGTGGAGCGTCAGCCGCATCAGCGTCGCCTTGACGACGGAGTGGTCCGTGAACGCGGCGTCCAGCCCCGCCGGATCGAACTCCACGAGCCGGTTCCAGAGGGCGAGGTAGGGGGAGGCCGGCTGCTGCGCCTGGAGCGCCACCACGCGCCGCACCCCCTCGGCGGCGTCCAGCGGTTCGCGCCGCAGCAGCAACTGCCGGGCGAGCGTCGAGCGGTTGAGCCCGCGCGCGGTCATGCTTCTGCCGTCGTCCACCGGTTCCGTCCCTTCGCCGACTGCCACTTCGCGTGGTGGCTGACGGAACCGTACGCCGTCCGCCCGGTCTCCCGGGCACCGCCTGCGGGCATGCCCGCAGGCGGTGCCCGGGGCCGTACCCGGGGTTCGGAGAGGGGTGGGCCGGTGAATCGGCAGGGCCGCGCGGTGAGGGCCCGCGCGGCCCCCGCCCCGCGGCTGTCAGCGCCGGCCGCCCCGGGCTCCGCGCCGACCCGGACGCCGTCCCGGCCCCGGGGCCGGGACGAGCCGGAACACCGTGTTGAGCACATGGTCGGCCACGTCGCGCGAGGGCTTGTCCGTGAGGTCGGTGAGCAGCCGGGCCAGCAGGTCGAGGAGGAACGGCGAGCCCATGACGTACCGGTTGAGCACCGGCTGGAAGCCCGCCCGGCTGAAGACCAGGTCGGCGGCGGCGTTGCCCAGCCGGTAGTAGCGACCCCAACGGCGGTTCATCTCCACCGGGTAGCCGCGCAGCACCTGTTCGCGGCGCGGCCCCCGGGGGTGGGCGAGAGCGAGCGCCGCGCTCTCGGCGGCGACCTCGCCCGCCTCCATCGCCTGGGCGATGCCCTCGCCGTTCCAGGGGCTCACCATCCCGCCGGAGTCGCCGACCAGCAGAAGCCCCCGGGCGTACAGCGGATGGCGGTTGAAGCCGAGCGGCAGGGCCGCGCTGCGCACCGGCCCCTCCGCGTTCTCCTCGCGCAGCCCCCACTCCTGCGGGGTCCGGGCCAGCCACTGGTCCAGGGTCGCGCGCAGATCCGCCGTGCCGTGCCGCCGGTGGGGCAGCGCCCCGAGCCCGACGTTGACCCGGCCGTCGCCCATCGGGAAGATCCAGCCGTACCCGGGGAGGTACGGGCCGCCGTCGGGGAAGCGGAGGTCGGCCCACAGCTCCAGGTACTCCTCCCGGGAGCGTTCGGGGCTGCGGTAGTAGCGCCGGGCGGCCGTCGCGATCTGCCGCCCGGGATCCCGCTCCAGGCCCAGCGCCAGGGCGAGACGGGCGGAGGCCCCGTCCGCCGCGACGACGATCGGGGCGCGGAAGTCGACCGTCCCGGGGGCGTCCGGCGAGTCGGAGGACGCGGCGACCCCGGTGACCCGGCCCGCCCGGTCGGTCAGCGGCCGTTCCGCCTTCCAGCCGCTGTACAGCCGGGCCCCGGCCGCCACGGCGTGGCGCGCCAGGATGTCGTCGAAGTCGTGCCGGCTGCGGGAGAGCCCGAAGTCCGGGTAGCGGCCCAGCGCGGGCCACTCGATGTGCACCCGGTGCTTCCCGGCCACCCAGCGCATCCCCCGCGAACGCGTCCACCCCGGCGCGGAGACGTCGACGCCCATCCGGATCAGCTGGTGCACCGCGCGCGGAGTGAGACCGTCGCCGCACACCTTCTCCCGGGGGAAGCGGGCCTTCTCCAGGAGGACCACGTCCACTCCGGCGCGTGCCAGGTGGTACGCGGCCGAGGAGCCGGCCGGCCCGGCCCCCACCACGATCACCTGGGCGTCCTCACCCGTACGGGGAACCTCCCGTGCGTCCGCGTCCGTCGTCGGGTCCGTGGGCAGTTCCCGCATGACAGGCCTTTCGTCCGACGGCTGGTGCTCCTGCCGGGGCGGAGGGGCCCCGGCCGCCATCATCGACCAGTACGGGCCGGGGCGGTACCAGGCGTCCGACGACCGCGGGCCCCCCGCCCCCGGCCCGTACACCGAGGGCGCCGTCCCGGCGGGACGGCGGGCGGGGCGGGCCGTGGCTCAGCCGTCCTGCTCGTCCCCGCTCCCGCCGCCGTTCCCGACGTCCTGGGAGGGGCCCGAGGACGGGACCTGGTCCGGCGTTCCGGCGGAGCTGGAGTCCGGCGAGAACAGGATCATCCCCAGGTAGACGGCGGCCAGGAACGTCGCCGTCCCCGCGATGGCGCTGGCCACCCTGGGGCGCCGTCGTATCGCCTCACGGGTGCTGCGACGGCGGACCGGGGCCGAGCGGGTCGCATTCGATCGGGCCGCATTCGAGCGGGTCGGGGCAGATCGGGTCGGCGCCTGCCGTCTCCGCCCGGTGGGGGCCGGGAGCCGGTACGTCGTCGGGCCCGCCGGTACGGCCGGCCCGGCGGGGGAGGGTTTCGGCGTCCCGGCGGCGGGGGCCCGGTGGGAGGCGGGCGTCGGCATCGGGAGGGGCTCCGGCCGGCCGCGCCAGGCGTCCGTGCGGAACCAGTCGGAGACCTGCTGGGCGGTGGGCCGGGCCTCGGGCTGTTTCGCCAGCAGCCCGAGCAGATACGCGTCGAAGGCGGCGGAGATGTCCACCCCCCGCTGCCGCAGCGGGACCGGCGGGGTGTCGACATGCTGGTACAGCGTCGCGGTCGCCGTGTCGGAGCGGAACGGCGGCTCCCCCAGCAGCAGTTGATAGACCACGCAGCCCAGGGAGTACATGTCGGACGCGGAGTCGGCGGTACGCCCCAACGCACGCTCGGGGGCCAGGTAGAGGCTCGTGCCGACGATGTGGCCGGCCGTCGTCAGCGCGGTCGAGGGGTCGTCGACGAACTGGGCGATCCCGAAGTCGCCGATCTTCACCGAACCGTCCGCGTCCAGCATCAGGTTGCCCGGCTTGATGTCGCGGTGGACGATGCCCTGGCGGTGCGCGGCGGCCAGCCCGGCGGCGGCCTGGCCGGCGATCCGGGCGACCTGTTCGGGATGGACGCGCTCCTGGGCGGCCAGCAGGTCTCCGAGGCTCTGCCCCTCGACCAGCTCCATCACCAGGAAGAACCGGTCCTCCCACGCCCCGAAGTCGAACACGGCGACCAGGTGCGGGTGGCTCAACCGGGCGGCGGTCTGCGCCTCCAGCCGGAACCGGGCGGTCGACGAGGCGTCCGCCTGGTCGCCCAGCAGCAGCTTCACGGCCACGGCGCGTCCCAGGACCTCGTCCGTGGCGCGCCACACCTCGCCCATGCCGCCACGACCGATGGGGGATACCAATCGGTACCGACCAGCTACCAGCACCTGTACACCTATCTCGAATGGCGGCCCGCACCGGCTGTCCGCCTCCGGGGTCTCCTGTCTCCGGCCACGTCCTGGGCCGGTGAGACGAACGACATGATCAGGATATCTGTCCGGCGGGCCCCGCACGCCCCGACGGGCCTTTCTCCGAACCCGGCTGACGGGCCGGCACACCCGCCCGGCCGGCCGGCCTCCGCGTCGGAGCGCCCGCACGGCGGACCACCCTCCGCGCCGGGGGCCCGCGCGGCTGACGGACCCGCGCACGCGCCGCCGCCCGGGAGGGGCCCCCGTCGCCTCCGCTTCAGCCGTACAGCCCGCGGCAGGCGGCCTCGGCCGTGAACGCGGACTGCCCGCCCGCGAACAGCAGCTCGGCGGTCTCGAACGCGGGGTCGGACGCCGTCTGCGGCACGTAGGGCACGGCGAAGCACCGCATCCCCGCCGCGTGCGCGGCCGCCGCTCCGGGGGGTGCGTCCTCCACCACCACGCAGTTCCCCGGCTCCGCCCCCATCCGCCGGGCCGCCTCCAGGAACACGTCCGGCTCCGGTTTGCCGTGGGCGACCTCCTCGGCGGAGACGTACAGCGGGATGTACGCGTCGAGTCCGGTGACCGCGAGCACCGCCCCGATCGCGGCCCGGGACGAACCGGAGGCCACCGCCATCGGCGCCCCGGCCGCGTATAGGCGCTCGACGAACTCCCGCATCTGCGGGAAGACCTCCGTCGAGGCCCCGGCGAGCTCCAGGTACAGGGCGTTCTTCCCGGCGAGCAGCTCCTCGACCGGAGCGTCGATGCCGTACTCCGCGCGCAGGACGGTCAGCGTCTCCCGAGTGCCGATGCCGATGAACCGGGTGTGCTCCTCCCAGCCGAAGTCCCGCACCCCGTAGCGGGCGAGCAGCCTGCGCCCCGCCTCGTAGTAGTTGGGCTCGCTGTCCACCAGGGTTCCGTCGAGATCGAAGATCACGTGCGGAGGCGGAAGGGGCGCGGACGAGGTGCCGGGGAGGAGCGTCATGGCCCCAGCATGCCGCAGCCGCGACCGGCGGGTCCGGTCAGGCGGGAGGCGCCGCCGCCCGTCCCACGGCCTCCACCAGCGGCAGCACCCGGTGCGCCACCCGCTCGCGCAGCGCCACGTCGGTCCGGGTCCGGACGACCCCCGGCAGCTGGATCAGCCGCTGGATCACGTCCTCCAGATGGCCGTTGTCCCGGGCGACGACGCGGGTCAGCAGATCGCCGCCGCCCGTCGTCGAGAACGCCTCGATGATCTCCGGCACGGCCGCCAGTGCGTCGCCCACCTCGTCCAGGCGCCCCTGGGTGACCTCCAGGTGGACGAAGGCGAGCACGGGGTGGCCGAGCGCGGCGGGGGAGAGGGCCGGACCGGTGCCGGTGATCACGCCCTCGCGCTCCAACCGGTCGAGCCGGGCCTGGAGGGTGCCGCGGGCCACGCCGAGGATGCGCGCGTACTCCCGGACGCTGGTGCGCGGCTGCTCGATCAGCAGGCGCAGGATCCGGGTGTCGAGAACATCCACCGCCATGATCCGCCGATCTCCTTCCGAACCGCTCCGCGCTGCCCCGGCCGTACCCGGCGGGGGAAGGACCGCCCCCGTGGCGCCGGGACTGGTCCGTTGGCCTGCTGTTGGCCGAACAACCGAGGTATTCACCGGGCCATTGGCCCATAGTATTCCTCTTCGTTTGTTCCAAGGGCCCGGCGAATGCTGCAATAGAGCGGTCGATGGCGCTGCGGACTTCCGCGGCGCCTTTTTCATGCGAGTTCTGCGGCGACGCGGAAGGGGTGGAAGCGTGCTGAAGAGGGTGTTCGTGGCGCCGGACCCGGGACGGGTACGGCTGCGCTCCGCCTCCCGTGCCGTGATCGGCATCGGCCTCGCGGTCGCGCTGTGCGGGCTCGTCGGGCATTCGCTGGAGGCGGCCGTCACCGGCGGACTCGCCGCTCTGCTCGCCCTCTTCACCGTGAACGACCCGACGGTGCGCGGACAGGCGCTCACCACCGCCCTCCTCCCCGCAGCCGGGCTGCCCGTCCTCGCCCTCGCCGCCGTGCTGCACGACGCGCCGGTCGCCCGCGACCTGAGCTTCCTCGCCGTGATCGGTGCGGGAGTCTTCGCGCGCCGGTGGGGGCCGCGGGGGAACGCGCTGGGGATCTTCGCCTTCATGATGTTCTTCACCGCCCAGTTCCTGCACGCCGCCCCCGCCCGCTTGCCCGAGCTCTCCACCGCCGTCGTCCTCGCCCTCCTGACCTCCTCGGCGGTCCGTTTCGGCCTGTGGTGCTTCGAACGCCGCTACCCGCCGGCGGCGGCGCCCGCTCCGGCGGGAGGACGAGGTCTGGAGCGTGCCACCACCCGCCAGGCGATACAGGCGACCGCGGCCTGCGCGTTGGCTCTGGGGGTGGGGCAGGTGCTGTCGCAGGACCGCTGGTACTGGGCGGTGGGCACGGCCTGGTGGATCTTCGTGAACACCACGTCGCGCGGTGAGACCCTGGTGCGCGGCTTTCGCCGGGTCCTGGGCACCGTCCTGGGCATTCCCGCCGGACTGCTCATCGCGATCCCCCTCCACGGCCACCTCACGGGCACGGCGGTCCTGGTGGCGGTGTGCGTCTTCGGGATCTTCTACACCGCGGCGGTGTCGTATTCCTGGATGATCTTCGCCGTCACGTTGATGGTCTCCCTCCTCTACGGACTCCTCGGATTCCTGAACCCCGGACTCCTCGTACTCCGGCTGGCGGAGACCGGGGTCGGGGCGCTCGGGGCCGGTCTCGCCGTACTGGTGGTCCTCCCCGTCACCACCCACGCGACGACCCACTCCTGGATCCAGCGCGCGCTGAGCTCTGTCCACGCCTGCACCGCCCAGGCCGCCGCGCGGCTTGCCGGCGCCCCGGGCGCCGACCCCGAACCGCACATCGCCGAGCTCGAATCCCTGCTGGGCCGGGTGCGGCTCTCCCTCGCGCCTCTGGTCCACCCGCTCAACCCCTTTCGTGCCCGCAAGGCGCGCGCCCGCAAGGTCCTGGCCCTGCTCGACGACTGCGCCCGCGAGGTCCGCAGCCTGGCCTCTGTCGCCGCCGACCCCGCCGCTTCCCACGACGCCCGCCTCGCGGCCGCCTGCTGGCGGGTCCAGGCCGCGGTCGAGATCCTCACCGCGCCCCGCCCCGGCGCGATCCCCGCGGCGCCCGCCCACGCGCATCGCTCCCCTGCGGCAGAGCCCGCCCTCGCCCACCTCCACGACCTGGAACGCGCCCTCGCCGAACTCGTCAGCCCGCTCAGCCACGCTCCTTACGCAGCGTCGACCACCGCCTGAAGACCGGGGCCCGGGGAGAAGGCGCCACGCACCGGCCGAGCGCCGGCCCCTCACGGAAAGCGCCGGTCCCTCCCGGGAATCCGCCCGGCGTCGTCGGCGCGGCCCTCCACGCAGAACTGGGCGTACGCCACCGGTGACCCACCGTCGTCCACCGTCTCTCCCGGCAGCCCCTCTGGTGCGGCTCGCCGTCCTCGCGGTGCGTACCCGATGACGGCCACCCCCGGTCGGCCCCACCGGTGTCGCGGGGTGGGACGAGGCCGTCCACGCCGGTCGTCGGCGGCCCTCCTCCGGACCCGTGTTCCCCGTGCGGCTGCCCTGCCCCGAGCGAAGGAAGCGGGGGGTTTCCGTGCTGTGGGGCTTCGTTTGCACGGGAGTTCGGGCGGGGAGGAGGACAGGGGTTGTTCAGGACTCTCAGGTACTCAGGTACTCAGGTACGAGGAAGGGTGTGCGGGGGATGTGGCCCGAGACGTTGACGGCGCTGGCCGCGGCCGGCGGGACCGCCGTGGTGCAGGCCGCCGGGACGGAAGCCTGGGGGAGCGTGAGCCAGGGCGTGGCCCGCATGTTCCGCGGGCGCCCGGCGGACGGCGGGGAGGAGGGGACGCAGCGCGAGCTGGAGCGGACGGCGCTGGTCCTGGCCTCGGACGACGCGGAGGGAAGCGGTCGTCAGGCGAGCCTGTGGGAGCAGCGCTTCACCGCGCTGCTCCATGACGCCGACGCAGGGGTCCGGCAGCAGGCGGAGGCGGAGCTGAGGCAGGTGGTCGCCCTGGTTTCCGGCGTGGCGGATCGCGGTCAGGTGCTGAACGTCCACGACAACACCTATGACAAGTCCCCCCACCAGTACGGCAACCACAACCACCAGCAGATCCATTTCGGTCCCGAGGCGTGAAGCGCGGGCCCGGCGCCCCGGTCGGTCCGGGCGGGGACCGGTCGGACGAAATGCGCCTGACGGGCAACGCCTACCGCAACAGCCCCCATCAGATCGGGGACGGCAACCTGCAGGTCAACACCTGGAACCTGCCCCGCGAGGGCAGGGCCCAGGTGGTGGGCTGGATGCCCGACGTCGGCCGCTGGATCGACCGGGAGACCGCGACCCGGCAGGTGCTGGCCGGGCTGGACCCCCGCCGCAGCGCCCCGGGCCCGGTGGTCGTCCACGGACCGGCGGGTGTGGGCAAGACCCTGTTGGCCCGGGCGGTGGCGCAGGAGGCGAGGCGGGCCGGACGCCGCTGGTTCAGCGGCGAACTGTTCATCGACGTGGACAACCGGCCCGGCGACGTGAGGACCCCCGGCGACGTGCTGAGCCGGGCGCTGCGCCTGCTGGCGGTGGTGCTGGACCGGCCCGTGCCGGGGGCGGGGGCGCTGGAGGAGCAGCGGGGGCTGTTCTGCCGTTATCTGCTCGACCACGCCGAGGCGCACGGCAAGCCGATGCTCATCGTCGTGGACGGTGCCACCACCGCCGAACAGGTCACCCCGTTCCTGCCGCCCGGAGGCACCGGGCGGCTGCTGGTCACCAGTCGCGGGCAGATGGCCGAACTGCTGGACGAGCACGCCGGATTCCATGCGCTCGACCGCCTCGCGCCGTCCGACGCCGTCGCGCTGCTGGAGTCCGTCGTCGGGCACGCGCTCGGCGGGGACCGGCGGATCGCCGACGACTCCGAGGCCGCGCTGGCGGTGGCCGACCTCTGCGACCGCCTGCCGTTCGCCCTCATGCGGGCGGCGCACCTGCTCGTCACCCGCCCGGGCATGTCCGCCGGCGCGCTCCGCGACCGGCTCGCCGACTCCTCGAACCGGCTCGGTGAACTACGCTCCGGGGACCGGAGCGTGCGGTCCACGCTGAACGAGACCTACCGGCTCCTCTCGACCCCCGCGCAGCGCATGCTCCAGCTGCTGCCCCTCCATCCCGGGGCCGACATCGGCGTCCACGCCGCCGCCGCGCTCGCAGGGGTCTCACCGGCCCTGGCCGGCGATCGGCTGAGCGAGCTGCACGGTCTGCGCTTCCTCGAACGCGGCACCGGCTACGACGGCTACCGCTTCGAATCCCTGGTCCTGCTCTACGCCCAAGAGCGCTGCCGGGAGGTCGCCGCCGTAGAGCGGGAGGCCGCGTTCGCCCGGCTCGTGGACCACTACGACGTGACGGTGGGCGCGGCCGTCACGAGGCTGCCCGGTGAGGCTCGCCGCGCCCGCAGACCGTACGGCAAGACGTCACGGCGGGGCCGGGCTCCGCACTCGGCCGCGCGTGCGGCCGAAGGCCTGAGGGCCACCGGCTCCGCGCTCGCCTGGCTGGACGCCGAGCGGCCGAACCTGGTGGCCGCGATGGTCCGCTCCCAGGACCACCCGTCCTCGCGGAACCGTGCCGTCTCCCTGGCTTTGGCCCTCACGCCCTACTTCGACCTGCGCAAGCACTGGGACGACTGGGTGCTCTCCCACGAGGTGGCGGCCCATGCCGCGGAACGCCTCGGCCTCGCGGAGCGCCGCAGCGACCTGCTGCGGGAGACCGGCAGGGCCTACCACCAACAAGGGCTGCTCGAAGAGGCGTTGGGCTACTACCGGAAGGCGGTGGACGCCTGGCCGTCCCGGAAGGGCCACCACCCCGAGGAGGCCGTCTCCCTGCTGTACCGGGCGCTGAGCGAGCTGGACGCACCGCAACGGGCGGGCGACGAGGGCGTCGCCGCGCTGAGCACCGTGCTGGAGCAGTGCGAGCGGCCCCCAGGGCACTGGCAGGCCCAGGAAACCGGGAGCGGCATCGCGGCGATTCTCAACAACCTCGGTGTCGTCGAGGCCCGCCGGGGGAACGACCGGCGGGCCCTCATCTGCCACGAGCGGGCCGTCGAGCACAGCGAGCGTGCCAGGGACCGCGGCAGCGAAGGCCGGTCACTGCTGCACCTGGGGAACGCGCACATGCGGAGCGGCGATCCGCGGGCCGCATGCGACTCCTACGAGCGGGCGTTGCGGGCCTTCCCGGCCGAGGATTCGTTCGGCCGGGGCCAGGCCGCCTACAACCTGGGGCTCGCCCGGGCCGCCTCGGGCGACGTGCGTGAGACGCGTCAACGACTGGAGGCAGCCGCCCGGTACTTCTCCGAGGTCCACCCGGGTGCGGCCCGGCACACGGCACGGGACCTGGAGCGCCGGGCCCGGGAGGCGCACCGGAGCGTCCGGCGCCTCTTCGGCCGCCGCGCCTCGCTGCGGCGCATCCCGCTGAAACCGCTCAGCCCGCTTGTCGCCCTGCCGCCGGCGGCCGCGCTCCTCCTGGACGACGTTTCCCCCCACACCCCTGACATGCTCGCCCTCGGACGTCCGCTGCCGGACGGCCACACCGCTTCGCACGGCCTGGTCGAACCCTCGCCCCCGGACGACGCCGCCCTCGCCGCCCTCCCGGTCGGAGGCGTGGCCGACGCCACCGGGCCCGCCGCCTCACCGCTGCCCGTCGACGCCGCCGAGGAACGGCCCCCGTCCCCGCTCAGGGCCACGTACTCCGGCACCGGTGGATCACGCACACACGGCAGAGCCGGCGGTCACCGACCGTCGGCGGTCGCGAGCGACGAAGCCCCGTCCTCCAGCGACTACGGCTCCTCCAGCGACTGCCACTCCTCCTCCTCCTCGTCCAGTGACAGCCATGGTTCCTCTTCCTCCTACGACGACGACTCCTCGTCCGGCAGCGGTGCGAGCAGCTCCTCCGGCTACGGCGACGATCCCTACTAGTCCGTTTCGCGGCTCGGGTCTTCGCAGCTCGCCGTCGACGGGTCGGGGCGGCGAACCGCCCCTACGAAGGACGGCTCCTGTGACATGGCGTGTCTCCTTTGTCGATCCCCGCCAGGGCGGGCGGGGTGAACGGGGGCGGTCGCTTCTCCCTGATCGGACGATGCGTGGTGCGGAGAGAACACCACCGCGACGACCAGGAGCCTCGTCTCGTCGCACGCCCCCGCTGACCTGCCGTTTCACCCACAGAGACAGGATGGGGACAGCCCGGTCATGGGATGAGCTCGATGTGCGGGTGGTCCGGGGAGGCCGGGCAGGTGTGAAGCTGCAGGTCGTAGCCGCTGGCGATGTCGATCATGGTGAAGTTGGCCGGGGGGCTGCCGGGGAGGAGCGGGGTGGGGTCGGTCTGCTCCTCTTCAGGAATCCAGCTCTCGTTGCTGTCCCATTCGGTGGTGGCGATGGTCAACAGGGGTTCGGTATCGCAGCCGCATTCGGGGCAAGGCCGGGGGACGGGATCGGTGAGGCCCCACCGGGTCCAGCCGCCGGTCTTCCAGCCAGGGGCCGTGGACAGCATGTCCATGTAGCGTTCCTGGGGGGCGATCCGGTAGGAGCCGTCCAGCGCTGGGCCGGCGGCGGCCTGCCACTGGCCTAGGTCTCCCAGTTGTTCTTGGAGCTCCTTGCTCAGCTCCGAGTAGTGGGGGTATTCGGTGACCGTTTCGGGCGTGAGCAGGCACGGTTCCGGCAGGTAGGTCTCGAACCGGACGGCCGACGGCTCGGGCGGTGCAGCCAGGGGGGTGGTCACCGTGGCTGCCGAACGCCAGAACAGGGCTGTCTTGGGATGCCCAGGATGGTCGAAAGGGCACCAGAGCACCTGGAGCAGATCCGCTTCGGACTGCGCAGGGCGGGGAAGCAGCGGGACGTCGCGTAGGTACAGCTGAGCGACGGGCAGCATGGCGATCGGGCCTTCGGGCCAGGGACGGCCGGCCAGGATCTCCTTCTCCGCGGCCAGTTCTTCGGGCGTGATCCAGGGGCCTTGCGGGTCGAGAAGCCGCCGCTCTTCGCATGCGCTTCGGTGCCGCCGCCATGCTCGGACGTCGTCCGGCGAGAGGAGGGGTTTGGTGGTCTCTCGCTCATGCGGTGCTTCGCAGTGCGGCCACGGCTCGTCGGCGGGCCAGAGCAGCGGCCCGCCGACAGAGCTGTCGTGCGGTGTGGGGGATCCTGGGCGGGGGTGCAGCCGGGTGGCTGTGCGGGCCAGCGGGGCCAGCTGCGGAAAGAGCGCCGCCACGTCGAACGGGCGTGGTGGTGTGGTGTAACGCATGCTGGCTCCCGCTGGCACTGACTTGACTAGTTACCGAGGTTGAGTGTCCCCGTGTCCTTCAGGGAGTTGGGGACGTAGACGTTGGGGAACAACTCCTCCGTCGTACCGTTCGCCCGTTCGATGGTAGCGCTCATGGTCACTCCCACCGGAATCGTGCTCGTGTCGTCCCGGTAGACGGGATTCACCTGGTAGAGGATTGCGTCGTTCGGCCCGAAGCTGCTCTCCTTCACCTTCTCCTGCGCCTCGTACTCGAACGTCCTCATGCTGGGCGTTCCGGTGTTCATGCCCACCTGCCAGCAGGGGACGAGATTGTCCTGGCCGCCGTCTTCGATCTGCCCCGGTCCGCCGAGGATGTTGGCGATCAGGTGACAACGGGCCTGTCCGGTGCCGGGAGAGAAATCGTCGCGGAACTTCTGGGCATCCAGCCAGCCTGTGATGTTGCCCGAGGCGGCTTTGCCCTTCCCGGGCGTCTTGCCGAGGCAGGCCTGGGCCAAGGAGGGCCGGGTACCGGCCGGGCCCTTCGGAGTGATCATCTTGTTCACGTGGTCGACCGGCTTCGTGGTGTTCTTGCGCCACCCAGTACCGGAAGGAACCGCCCCGGTCGGCCAATTCCGCAGGCATGCGGCCTGCGCTGCCTGGGCCGGCGTGCTGATGTCCAGCTTGAACTGCTCCGCGTCGATCACCCGCTGGCTTTGAAAGCCTTCGGCCAGCTTTCGGTCGGCGAACTGTTTGTCAGCCGGCAGGAGGTGGGCCCGCACGCAGGGGGCGGCACGGTCGAGTTCCAGGCTGTTGCCGAGGACGTAGGTGTCCCAACCGCCGCTGCTGGCATTGGGGATGAGCTCGACGCAGCGGGCCCCGTCGGTGCCTCCCTCCTTGACTTCGGCAACGGGGAAACCGCCGCATGTATCGTTCTCGACGAGGTCGCCCCTGGCGACGAACGTTCCGCAGGTTCGGCTCGAACGGTCGGCGATGCCACTCTTCTGCCGGGTCAGCGGCTTGGTCTTCCCCCAGCCGTCGTTGAGGTTTTGCTGAGCCCATTGGTAGGCGGCGACTGCACCACCCGCATCCGAGCTCTGGGCATGCATCGGCACGACAGCCATTTCCGAAGGGATGACGCAACCGGGCGACGGAGGGGCCCCGACGTCTCCCACCGCGTCGTCACAGCGGATCGTGCGCGGGTTGGTCCACGAAGCGTTCGGGTCGGTGATCGTGGCGCCGGGAGTGGTCACGTACATCTGGTACGAGGTGCTGAATTCCGCGACGGCGCCGGCGGCGGGGGTCGAGGAGTACGTCACAGGGCCGGTGAGGGACTGTCCCACCGTCAGGTTGCCGGTGAACCACGGTGCGGCCTTCGTCGCTTTGCAGCCGGCGGTGCAGGCAGCCCGGAACTTGGCGCTCAGGGAAATGACGTCGCCCCGAGCCTCGGTCATCTTTACGGTGACCTGCTCGCTCCATGTCGTACCGCTGGCAGGAAGCGATGCACTCGTGGCGACCTCCAGCGTGCCTCGCCCGATTTCCGCACCGTTGCCGTCGCGCAGGATGTAGAGGACGTTCAGGCCGCTCACGCAGTAGGAGAAACGCTCGTAGGAGTAGTTGCCGGCCCCGCTGACCGAGCAACCGGCATCCGCCGCCGACGCCTGCGAGGTGACGGACCGGGGCGCGGCGGCGAATCGGGCCGGGGAGGGGCTGAAACTCACGCAGGCTTCGACCGCTCCTCTTCTGCGTTCCTTCGACCCGGCCTTGACAGGCTCACAGCGCTCCGCAGACCGCTTCGGGAGGTTGTCGGGCGCCATCACGGGCGAGACGGCGTCCGCCCGTTCGGTGCTCCCTATTCGCTCGGATGCCGTCGCATCCGACTGAGCTGAGGCGGTCCCGGTCGCGGTGAGTCCTAGTGTCACCGTAGTCAGCACTGCGAGCACGGTCGACCGCGCGCGCAGCCTGATGGCGACCCGCGAACGTGTTCTGGGCATGCTTGTCAGATCTCTCTTCTGTCGGGATGGAGGGGAGAACACCAGACGCATGGCCACCCGCCGTCCGACTCGGGCGCCTTGGTGATCACAGCGTTCAGGAGCTTGGCGGTCGGGCCGGGTGCCCGGATCTTCTGCCTGACGGCGGCCGGCCATGCCCGCACGGAAATGGCCGATCCGGCTGTGATCCCCACGTGCGCCATCCCTGAGCCGTCCGTTGTCCGGCGCGCTCTGCTGGATCGGGCGGCTCAGCGTCCTCCCTGGTGCGGGCGGTCCTGCGCACCGGATGCGAAGCCGCAGGGCTCCGCTCCCTGGGCTTTATGTGGTTCACCCCCGCCCCCGAGGTGAAGGGAACGAGGGTGAACCATGGAGTACGAGATGGGTGGCGTCGCTGGTCAGCTGATGGACTTGATGGTCTGCCAGCCGCCGGTGCCGACCTGGATGCTCGGGCCGTCGATGGGACCGTGGATGTCGGCGCCGCCCTTGTAGAACTTCAGGGTGCCGTCGCCCGCGGTGGTCCAGGTGTCGGCGACGCCGTTGCGGTCGGCGTCGGCGGCACCGGCGATCAGGGGCCGGAAGGAGGTGGTGTATCCGCGGCCGTACTCGGTGCGCTCGCTGAAGTTCTTTCCGTCGGGCAGTCCGGCGTAGTGGTACAGGATGCCGTCACGGGTGTCGCGGGCCAGCAGGTCGACGCGGCCGTCCTTGTTGGCGTCGCCGGGCGCGGCCAGGTCCATGACGCCCCAGCCGCCGGTGCCGATGGTGAGAGGGGCGGCGACGGCCGGCTTGGCGCCGCTGGTGCCGTTGTACAGGTAGAGCTTGTTGTCGTAGGCGGCGACGATGTCGGGGTGCCCGTCCTTGTTGACGTCGCCGGGGACGACGATCTGGGCGCTGGTGGGCAGGGTACCGATCTTGACCGGGGCCGCGAGGGTACCGTCGCCGCGGTTGGCGTAGACCATCAGCTGGCCGGCGACGACGGCGACGATGTCCTCCATGCCGTCGCCGGTCCAGTCGCCGCGGTGTGCCACCGAGGCGCCGCCCCAGCCGCCGGTGCCGATCTGGATCCTGGTGCCGAGCGCGCCGGTGCCGGTGCCGGGGTACAGCCACAGCTTGCCGTCGTCGTCGACCGCGACGAGGTCGGGCTTGTTGTCACCATTCATGTCGCCCGGCACGGGAGCGGCATGGCTGGTGATCCAGGCGCGGACATCGTCGGTGCGAGTGGCGACGGCCCCGGTGCGGGTTTCGGTGGCGGGGGTGCCGAGGCAGCCGCCCTGCCAGGACCTGCTGGCTATGCCGACCAGCTCCTGGGTGGTGCCGTTGGCCCGCAGGACCGGGCCGCCGGCGTCACCCTGGCAGATCACGGCGGAGTCGGTCGGCGTCAGGTTGATGTTCGCCGAGCTGTCACCGGTGGCGTTGAACGCGCCGGTGTGCAGGGTGTCCGGAACCCAGGTGGTGTTCGTCCGGCCGAAGCCGGCGGCCGTGACGGCCTGGCCTGCCGAAACCGGAGTGCTGGCCAGAGCGACGGGCTTTACGCCCGCGACGCCGGTGTTGAGCTTGACCAGAACGAGGTCGCGGTCGGGCGAGGGTACGAGTTCGACCGCAGTGCGCACGGCGCCGGTCGAGACCTGGGCCAGGTCGGTGCGGCCGACGGTGACGGTCGTGGCGACAGGGGGCTTGCCGGCTGCGGGGCGGCCGTTGTCGGCGAAGCACGAGCCCGAGGTCAGCACCCAGCGCTGGGATACAAGGACCCCCGAGCAGGAGCGGTCGGAGTCACCGACGACGATGCGGGCGGTGAAGTTGTGGCTTGCGGTGGCGGGGGCGCCTTGCAGGGCCAGGGCGGGGGAGCCGAGCAGGCTCAGGCCCACGGCGCCGGCGAGGACCGAGGCCTTGGCGCTGGTGTTGAACGATGACATGTGTGGTTCTCCAGAAGGGGAAGGTGAGGAAGGCGGGGCGCGATCAGCGCATCGGGGCCTGGAGCGGGTGGCCGGGAGAGTCGAAGTAGCCGTACAGCCGCAGGCCATGGCCGTCCATGACCTGTGCCTGCGGTCCACGTGACGGTTGTCGCATCTCCCTCGGACGAGGCGATGGCCGGCGGCGGGCTCATCTCGGCGCCGGAGGCTCTGCATCGCCCTGGGCCCGGCGTGTCCAGCCGTCGTACTTCCAACCGGGGCGACGGACAGCACCCCGTCGTGGTGCTCCGCCGGAGTGGCTTCGTCCGAGAGGTGGACGGCCGGCGGTTCGGGCGGTGTGGCGATGACGTCGGTGACCTCGGCGGCGGTTCAGCCGGTGGGGGTCACCGCCCTTGACGGGCTCCACGCCCGCGGTCGGGCGCCTGTGTGCTCACCCATCGGTTCGGTCCGACGGGGAGAAGCTCTGACCGTCTCGTCCGCAACGGCTACTTGGAGGTCCTGATCTCGACGAGCATGTGGTCGCGGCCCTGCTCGTCCGCGCTCTCACCTACGGGGGTGAAGATGTCCTTGGCCACGTCGAAGGTCCTCTCCTCCGTCCCCACCGTCATGTCGACCTGAGCGGTCTGCGTCGCACTTCCCCGGATGCCGTAGACGGCGGGGATCTCCATGGTCAGCCAGCCGCTGTTGCCGGTGACCTTGAAGCAGATCTTCTCCTTGCTGCGTGCCCAGACCTCCAGGAGACCGGGCTCACTGGCGCAGTCAGCCAGGGTGATGTGGCCGTCTCCGCGCTTCAGGAGAATGTTCTTCTCGGCAAGGATCTTGTCGGCCAGCGGGTATTCGTAGGTCTCCACCGCGTATCCCGGACCCTCGTCCGCAACGGGTTCCGCCGCAATATCGCTGCCGTTTCCGGTGGTCGTCAGCAATGCCGCTGTGGCCAATGCAGTACAGGCGACTGCGAGGGCGCGCAGAGAGTTCTTCACTGAAGCTCCAAAGAGTGCTCTAAATCACTGCGCGAACGCAGAAATCACCCCGAGTTCCCCCTCTGGCGGATGATCCAACGCGGCGCAATGGTGTGCGGATTCGTGTGTAGGCATGCTTTTGGGCGCACCTACGAAGGGGAATGAATGCGTCTCGGCTGCGCTCATGTTGAAGATCGCCCCCCGCATTGATTACAGCCATGACCTCGTCAGATGTCCACACGGGTAAATCACCCATACAGGCCAGACGGTGCCAAAAATGCATGCCGGCGACTTGGATTCGATGGTCTCCTGCAAAGGATTCGAGGAGCTTGAGTCGCAATTCGTGAAGGTTGTATCGACCTGAATAACGAATTGATCACCATGCGGTCTCGGCGTCATCACGGCCCAGCCGGCTCCGGATGGACTCGTGCGGCAGTGGTATTGCGTTTGCTTTGATCTGATGCGGCACTAAGATGACGCCGACCGGGGGAGGGGAATGTCGTCGTGCTTACTTTTGAAGCGCACACAGTGGTTCGGAGAGTTGATCGGGGAACGGAGTTTCCGATCCTTTCGCGCAGATTCACTGTCCCGTGATGCTGAACAGCGCTGCGTCCGCCCGCCGGCGGCGGCGACAGGCCCGGCACCCCTGACCTCGCGCCAAAACACCCGAGGCACACCCCGCGCTTCTGCCCCAGGCAGCGGCTGCCGGCAACCTCGGCAACTCGCCCACCAGCCTGCCTCCTTGAGGAACACCCATGCAGATGACCTTCATGAGCAGACGCCGACTCCTCGGAGTGCTGGCCGCCGCCACCGCCACTGCGGCCCTGCCGATCTCCCTCACGAAGCCGGCCCAGGCCGCCGGAAGCGCCACCCCTATATCGCTGCCCGACACCGACCGCGCCAAGGCCCTGACCGCATGGCTTTCCGGCGGCAGAGGGACTCGGGCCTTGGCCGCCCAGGCACTGACCGGTACGGACGCCGAAGTCACCACGTTCCTCACGGAGCGACTGGCCAAGGTCACCGCGGAGGACAACCGGGTCGCAGCCCTCGCCTACATGGCCGGCGCGGGGAAGGGCATGCGCCGTGAGGGGACCGCGGCCCTGCTCGGCGGAGACGCTGCCATCGCCACCTTCATACAGAGCGGCTACAAGGCGGCCGTGACCGAAGACCTGCGGGTGGCCACCGCCGCGGTCATCAACGTCGGCGGCCGGGCCGTCAGGCGCGACGGCACAACCGCTCTGGACGCGGGTACCGACCAGGCGCTGGAACGCTTCATCATCGACGGCCGCTGGAAAGCGGACGAGGAGGACATGAGGGTCGAGGTCGCGACGCTCATGTTCGGAGCGGGCCCGGAGGTGTCCAAGTACGCCGACCGTGCGTTGAAGGGCACGGACGCCGACCTGGGCTGGTTCCTGGAGGTCGGGCAGCACCTCGCCCGCGCCCGTGACCTGGAGAAGGCCACCATCAAGGAGCTCGTCGCGGTCGTCGAGCGTGAGGGCAAGCGGGCCCAGGCGAGCACCGACCTTGCCGTCGAGGCTTCCCAGCGAGCCCAGACCGCCGCCGAACGGGCCAAGGAGGCGGCCCTGAAGGCCGTGGCTGAAGCGGAGGCCGGCAAGAACGACGTGAAGTTGTCCGGCGAGGCGGCTCGCAAGGCCGCTGCTGCCGCCCGCGGGGCGGCTGACGCAGCCCGTATCGCCATCCGCGCATCGAGCACGGCTGTGGAAGCCTCACGCCGAGCCGCCCGAGCCGCCACGGGCGCCTCCCAGGCTGCGGCAGTCGCCGGGTTCGCCGCCTCGGCCGCCTACAACGCAGCTATCGCCGCATCCAAGGACG
The DNA here is from genome assembly GCF_044330565.1 of Streptomyces sp. NPDC017448. Classification (NCBI taxonomy): domain Bacteria; kingdom Bacillati; phylum Actinomycetota; class Actinomycetes; order Kitasatosporales; family Streptomycetaceae; genus Streptomyces; species Streptomyces sp. NPDC017448. The sequence goes on from NZ_JBIRLM010000014.1 coordinate 173,901, forward strand.
CCTCCAAGGCCGAGGCGGCGAAAAACGCCGCCGTCGCCGCGCGTAACGCTGCAGCCAAGGCCAAGAGCGCCGCCGCCGCCGCCGACCAGGCCGGCGCCGCCTCTGCCGCCGCCGCAGCGGCAGGCGGCAGCGCCGCCTCCGCCGCGCGTGAGGCCGCCAACGCCGCCAAGGCCTCCGCCCAGGCGGCCACTGCCGCGGGCGTCGCCCAGTCGGAAGCAGCCGAAGCGCAGCGACAGGCGTCCATCGCCGGCACGGCGGCCAACCAGGCCACCAACGCGGCCTCCACCGCCCAAGCCCTCGCCAACGAATCGGCGAAGGCCGCCCGAGATGCGCGTGACGCAGCTAATTCCGCGGCACGCCACGCCGAGGAGGCGGCCAAGGCCGCGGAGGACGCGGTCAAATTCGCCGGTCAGGCCATCGACTACGCGAACAAGTCGACCGCGCACGCCGCCGAGGCCGTCAAGGCCGCGGACACGGCGACCAAGACCGTCGCCGAAGCCGTCGAGGTCGCCAAGAAGGCACGCGACGCGGAGTGGGCCGCGCTGGAGGAAGACCGCAAGCAGGCCCTGGAGGAGGCCAAGGAGCTGGCCGCCCTCGACGCCACCCAGCGCGCTGCCGCGCTGAACAAGCGCAGCCAGGCCGAGCAGACCAGCCAGGCCACCAAAGAACTGATCAGCAAGGCCGAACAGGCCTTGGCCGCACAGGACTACGAGCTCGCCGTCACCTACGGGCGCAAGGCAGCGGTTGCTCTGCTGGACTCCAAGGGCACCTGGACCCGTGAAGCAGCCCAGTTCGCGCTGGCGGGCTCCGAGTACGACGTCCTGTCCTGGATCGACCTCGACCGCGCCCTGGCCCAGTCGCAGGACGACCGCGAGACCATCCTGTACCTCGCCCAGGTCTCCAGCCCCGCAGTCGCCGAAGGAGCGGTCCAGGCTCTGACGAGCGGGAGCGACCAGGCCGAAGGCGACTTCACCACCGGCGGCATCATCAAGCGCCGGGCCGAGGAGAACAGGGTCCTCATCTTCCGGCTGCTGAACGAAGGGCCCGGGGCCGCGGTCAAGAAGGCCGCCGACAACGCCCTGAGGATCAACACTCCGCAAGCTCTGCAGCATTTCTTCGACGAGGACCTCGGACGCGCCATCGAGGAAGACGCCCAGGTCAAGATCGCCTCCCTCATCCACACCGGCGGCCCCTACACCAAGGCCTTCGGTGAAGTGGCCCTCGCCGGCCCGACCTGGATGAAGCTGCACTTCGTCGAGGTCCTGTGTTTCAAGACCGCCCAGCTCGACTTCGACTCGGCCAGCCACGCCGCGGCCATCCAGGCGGCCATCTCCGCAGCCGCCAAGATCGCCCAGGAAGCGCAGCGCGACGCCGCCCGCGCATCCAAGGCCGCCGCCGACGCACGCAGCGCTGCCACCGAAGCCTCGGAGTGGGCGGACAAGGCGATCAAGGCCCAGGAGAAGGCCTCGGAGTACGCCGCAGAGGCCAACAACAACGCCGACGCCGCCGAGAAGTCCGCCAACGAAGCGCAGGCACAGGCCGACAAGGCCAAGGCCGCGGCGAACGTGGCCCAGGGAGCAGCCAGGATCGCCAACTACCAGGCGAACAAGGCTGTCGACGCGGCCCGCAGGGCCTTGACCTCAGCCCGGTCGGCACGGGCCTCGTCCGCTGCCGCGCACAGCTCGGCGCTCAGCGCCGGGAAGAGCGCGAGCGAGGCGGCCGCAGCCGCCACACAGGCCCGCCGCATCGCCGTGGCCAAGCGACAGCAGGAGCTGGTCGACCTGGCTCGCAAGGCCGTCGAAGAGGCGCTGGAGATGGTGCAGGGCCAGCGCAACCCCGCCGACACTCCGCAGAACGACAAGGTCAACCCCAACGGCACGGGTGGCGAGGAGGACTGGTGGTCGGACGCCGGCTGGTGGGCTGACGCCTTCGAGGTCACCAGCGGTCTGGCGGCCATCGGTTCGATAGGCTGCGCGGCAGGCATCGTGTTCTTCCCGCCGGCGGCCCCGGTCCTGGGCACCGTGTCCACAGCGCTCGCGGCCGGCTCCGTCGTCACCTCCGGGCTCAGCACGGTCTTCAACGGCATCGAGTACGGCTGGACGAGCAAGGAGTTCGCCGGATCCGCCAGCCGTTTCGCTCTCAGCCTGGTCTCGCGTGGTCGGGGCGGATTCTCCGCCGCACGCCTGCCGGTGAAGGCGGGAAGCGTGTTGACCCCCGTGGTCAAGACCACTGTGGACGCCGGTTCCAAGATCGTGAAGGAGTTCTACGACCTCGTCTCCTGATCCCCGTACGTCCGCCGCTGCCGGCGGCGCCACCTGACGGTGAGGCCGTCTGATGCCGGCCCTCGTGCACTCCCGTCGCAGGTGCCGAGGGCGGCATCGGAGGCAGCGCCGGGCGTCACGACCATGGTCACGACGAGGACGCCGGCAGGCCGGGCGGCCCCGTTCACGCCCTCGGCACGGGAGGGGCTGCGGGGCGGCCCGGCCACCGTTCAACCAGGGACGGTGCCGGGCCGCCGGTGGCTCCGAGCGCTCCCCGGACCAGGCAACCCTCTCCGGCGATTGCGCGAAGGCCCGTTCTCCCGGCGCTCTCGGTCGGGCGCGGTCGCGGTTGAACCGCCGGTAGTACTCGGGCTGTTCGCGGGGGTGGTAGCAGGGTGTGCGGACGGTGGCGTCGGCCCTCTGGTGGGCGCGGTTCGCGAGGACGAGGAGCTGCGTGGTCGGGCAGGTCCGCAAGATGCCGTGGGCCCGGGCGGCGGTCAGCTGCGTGCGCGGGCCCCGGGCTGCGGACGAGGAGTCCCCGGCACCACAGTGGGAAGGGAACCCCCTCCGTCTACGTCATCTGCGCAGAGGGCCGGCCCATCGACCCCGGCCTCCAGTGGACGACGGCCTCGCGCTGCACCGACGTGCGCGAATGGCGGGCAGGCCGCTCCCCGACTGCCGGGCAGCCGGCTCTCATCGTGGAACCCCCGCGAGAACTGCTCCCGTCGCCCGGGTCCGCCTCCGGACGGCCGGATCAGGGCCTCCCCCGTACGGCCGCATTGGTCTGGACCGCAGCGGGCCGCCTGCTACCGTCGGCCGTGAAGATCGCCGCGAGGGCGGACGCGCGGCGACGGTGGAGAGGGGTAACGCGATGATCGGCGACAGCGCCGGACGGGCATTCTTGGGATCGTTCACCTCGGCGGGCGGACTCGGCGTCACCGCCGCCGCCGTCGACCGGGACACCGGCGCGCTGACCGTGCTCGGCTCCACGGACGCGGTGCCCGACCCGTCCTTCCTCGCCGTCGGCCCCCGAGCGGGCGGAACGGTTCTGTACGCGGTCGGCGAGAGCGAGCCGGGCGTCGCCGCCGCCTTCGCCGCCGACGGGGACGTGCCGGCCCTGCTGGGCTCCGTACGGGCCGTCGAGGGCGATGCGCCCACCCACCTCGCGGTCGCCGCGAACCACGTGGTCACCGCCAACTACGCCTCCGGCAGCGTCACCGCCCTGCCCCTCCTCGACGACGGATCGCTCGGCCCCGCCTCCTCCGTCCTGCGGCACGAGGGCAGCGGCCCGGACCCCGAGCGGCAGGAAGGCCCGCACGCCCACCAGGTGCTCGCCGACCCCTCCGGGAACTGGGTGGTCAGCGTGGACCTCGGCACCGACTCGGTCCGCGTCTGCGCCCTGGACCCCGCGACCGGCGCGCTGAGCCCGCACGGCGAGACGGCGCTGCGACCGGGCACCGGCCCGCGCCATCTGGCCTTCCACCCCTCGGGTTCGCTCGCCTACGTCCTGTGCGAGCTGGAGCCGATCGTCACCGTGTGCCGCTGGGACGCCGCGGCGGGCCGGCTCGACGTGCTCGGAGAGGTGGCGGTGCTGCCCGAGCAGGAGAGGGCCGGTGACGCGGTGCGCACCTACCCCTCCGAGGTGGTCGTCGCCCACGACGGCCGCTTCCTGTGGACCGCCAACCGGGGCCACGACAGCATCTCCGTGCTCACCCTGGACGAGAGCGGCGAGAAGGCCGCCCTGGCGGCCACCGTCGGCTGCGGCGGACACTGGCCGCGCGACCTCACCCTCGACCCGAGCGGCCAGTGGCTGTACGCGGCCAACGAGCGCTCCGGGAACGTCAGCTGGTTCGCCGTGGACGCCCAGACGGGCGTCCCCCGGCACGCGGGCTCCATCGAGGTCCCCGCGGCCTCCTGCGTCGTCCTCGTCTGACGGCCGCCCCGGACAGGGGGGGGGGGGGGGGGCGGCCCCCCAAGGAAGGGCGGGCGGGGCGCGGGCCGCGCGCGGGCCCCCCACCCCCCCCCCCCCCCCCCGGGCGCCCCCCCCCCCCCCCCCCCCGGGGGGGGGCCGCCCCCCCCCCCCCCTGTCCGGCTTCCCGAGCCGCCGCCGCTCCGCGGTGACGGCGTCCGGATCAGTGAACCCGGGCGCCCTGCGGCGTCGCCGGGGTGATGCCCAGCGTCGTGGCGTACAGGGACAGCACGAGCTTGCCGATCGCCGGGTACGCGCCCAGCGGCTCGGCCGTCGCGCAGCCCGCCTCCTTCGCGGCGGCGTCCAGCAGCCCGGCGTCGACCTCCGGGCCCACCAGGTACGGCGCCAGCGCCAGCTGCGCGGAGCCCGAGCCCTGCAGCTGCTCCGCGACCGAGGCGACCGAGCCCTCCACGTCCAGCGCGGCGGCCATCACCGGGACCGCGAGCCGGGCGGCCAGCAGCATGCCGGTGATCCCGGCGGCCTGCACGGCCTCCTCGCCGCCCACGGTGACCAGCACGATGCCGTCGGCGGCGGTGGCCACGGTGAACAGCCTGGCGCGGTCGGCACGCGCCAGCCCGGCCTCCGACAGCCGTACGTGCAGGGCCTCGGCGAGCAGCGGGTGCGGGCCGAGCACATCGGTCAGCTCGGCCTGCGTACCGCTCTCCATCACCGCTTGCCGTATCCGGCGGAGCAGCGCGCCGTCGGGGCCCGCGAGCAGCGGGACCACCACGGCCGGCGGACCGGCGGGCTCGGCGACCTCGCGGCCGGCGGCGAGCGCCTGCTCGTAGCGCGCGACGCGCTCGGCGGCGGTGTGGGCGAGGATCGTGGCGAGAGTCGGGTACTCGGCGTCGTCGCCGTCCACGTAGCCGATCAGGGCGTTGAGGCCGGGCAGCTCGGAACGGGCGATGCTGATCACCTCTTCGGCCAGGCTGCGCGTGGCCGAAGAGGGGGTACCGGGAACGGCGAGGACGAGCGCGGCCGCGCCCTCGGGTGCGACCACGGGCTCCGGGCGGCGGTGCCGTCCGGACTGGCGAGGTCGCGGCATTCGTACAGGCAGGCCGGAAGCGGGCCCAGTGGGGGTGCTCATGGCGCCGCATGCTACTGGTTTTGCCTGCCCCTCTGTTCGGGGAGGGTCCGGTCGAGCGTTAACTATCCGCTTATGTCCGATGAGTGGTGTACAGCCGGAGTATCCCTGTCTGTCGGCCGGTTGTGCCCCGGTCTCCTCCCGTCCTCCTCCTCCGCGCCGCCGCTGTCAACCCGCCCCCGCCCCGTCGAGCGCGTCCGCCCGGCCGTGCCGCCCGGCCGGGCCCTCCCCGGGGACGAACAGCATCGTCGGGTGGTGCGGCAGAAGCAGCTCTCCGGCTGCCAGGGCGCGCGCGATCCGGAGCGCACCGGTCAGCGGATCGCCCTCCGCCGCCGTCACCCGAGCCCCCGGCGCCAGCCGTGCCAGCTCCTCGCGTACGGGGTTGACCAACGGCTCGCCCATCCGGAACAGGCCGCCCGTCAGGGCCACTTCACCGCCGGTTTCGGTTTCTCCGGCCGCCCCGGCAGCCGTCGGGCACACGGCGGCCGCCGCCTCGGCGATGTGCCCGGCGGCCTGCCGGAGAATACCGGCCGCGACCGGATCCACTCCGGCGCACGCCGCCACCTCCGGGGCGAACGAGGCCAGCACGGCCGGCCGGTCCGGGCGCGGGTAGAGCAGGCCCGGCAACGCCTCCGCCGGTCCGAACACCGCCCGCAGCCGCTCCAGCAGTGCGGGGGAGCCCCCACGCCGTCCGTCGTGGGCCCGCATCGCGGCGTCCAGCCCGGCACGGCCGATCCACGCACCGCCGCCACTGTCACCCAGAAGATGACCCCACCCGTCGGCCCTGCGCCATTCCTTCAGGTCCGTACCGAGGGCGATCATGCCCGTGCCGCCCGCCACCACCGCCCCGGGGCGCTGCCCCACCGCGCCCGCGTAGGCCGTCACCGCGTCGGCCGCCAGCGCCAGCCGGCGTACCCCCAGCGCCTCCGCGAGCGCTCCGGGCAGCTCCGCCCGCAGCCGCTCGCCCAGGGTGGCCATGCCCGCGGCCCCGATCGCCACCGCCGCGACCTCGCCACCGCCCTCGTCGTCGGTCGCGGAGGCGGTCGCCTGCTCCAGCAACTCCCGGGCGGCGGGCACCAACTGCTCCAGCAGATGCCCGGCGTCGATGCCGCCCGCCCCCGTCCGCACCGGTTCCGCGCAGACCGTCGTCGACAACGGCCCCGACGTCCCCACCCGGCCCACCGCCACCCGCAGCCCGGAACCCCCGGAGTCGACTCCGAGGACGTGTGCGCCGGGGCGGGACGGGCGGGTGTGCGTCACGGGAGCCGCCAGTCCACCGGCTGCGCCCCCTGGCGCGCCAGCAGTTCGTTGACGCGGCTGAAGGGCCGCGAGCCGAAGAAGCCCCGGTCGGCGGACATCGGGGAGGGGTGCGCGGATTCGATCGCGGGGTAGTCGCCCAGCAGCGGGCGCAGATTACGGGCGTCACGCCCCCACAGGACCGACACCAGCGGCGTGCCCCGGGCCACCAGCGCCTTGATGGCCTGCTCGGTGACCTCTTCCCAGCCCTTGCCCCGGTGGGCGGCGGGCCGCCGGGGGGCCGTGGTCAGCGCCCTGTTGAGCAGCAGCACCCCCTGCCGGGTCCAGGGGGTGAGATCGCCGTTGGACGGCCGGGGCAGCCCCAGGTCCCCGTGCAGCTCCCGGAAGATGTTCTCCAGGCTGCCCGGCAGCGGCCGGACGTCGGGGGCCACCGCGAAGCTCAACCCGATCGCGTGCCCCGGGGTGGGGTACGGATCCTGGCCGACGACCAGCACTCTCACCTCCTCGAACGGCTGCTGGAACGCCCGCAGTACATGGGCCCCGGAGGGCAGGTACGTGCGTCCCGCGGCGATCTCCGCCCGGAGGAAGTCGCCCATAGCGGCGACGCGTTCGGCGACGGGTTCGAGGGCCTCGGCCCACCCCGGCTCGATGATCTCTTTCAACGGTCGTGCTGCCACGGCCCGCACTCTACTGCTGATACGAACACTCCGATCAACTGCCGTCGGCGCTGGGCCGACCGCCGACCGCCCTCCGGCAGCCGTCGGCGCTCGGCCGACGCCCTCAGCCGAGCGCCACCGCCCGTACGCACAGGACGTCCGGCAGATGCGAGGCGAGCTGCCGCCAGCTGTCCCCGTCGTCGGCGCTGGCGTACAACTCGCCGTTGCGGTTGCCGAAGTAGACCCCGGCGGGGTCCGCGTCGTCGGTGCACAGCGCGTCCCGCAGCACCGTGCCGTAGTGCTCCCCGTCCGGCAGCCCCTGGGAGAGCGGCTCCCAGCTGCCCCCCGCGTCGGTCGTACGGAACACCCGGCAGCGGTGTTCGGCGGGAACCCGGTCGGCGTCGGCGTTGATCGGGAAGACGTACGCCGTACCACCGCGGTGGGGGTGCGCGACGGCGGTGAACCCGAAGTCGGAGGGCAGCCCCGCGCCGATGTCGCTCCAGTGGTCGCCGGAGTCGTCGCTGCGGAACACGCCCCAGTGGTTCTGGAGGTAGAGCCTGTCCGGGTCGGCCGCGTCCCGGGTGACCTTGTGGACGCACTGGCCGAACTCCGGGTCGGGATCGGGCAGGAAGACCGCCGAGACGCCCTTGTTCGAGGGGGTCCAGCTCGCCCCGCCGTCCTTGGTCCGGAACACCCCCGCCGTGGAGACGGCGACGGTGACGACCCGGGGGTCCCGGGGATCGGTCAGCACGGTGTGCAACCCCTCGCCGCCTCCGCCCGGAACCCACCGCGAGCGGGTCGGGTGCTCCCAGAGCGGCCGGACCAGCTCGAACGACTCACCCCGGTCCTCGGACCGGAACAGCGCGGCGGGCTCCGTGCCCGCGTAGACCACGTCCGGCGCTTCCGGACCCGCCGGATGCAGCTGCCACACGCGCTCCAGCGAAGCCCCGGTGAACTTGGGGAACTTCACCGCCGGCCGGCGCGGCTCGACCCAGGTCTCGCCGAGGTCGTCGGAGTGGAAGACGGAAGGGCCCCAGTGCGCGCTGTCCCCGCCGACCAGGATCCTCGGGGCGTCCCCGCGGGTGTCCACGGCCACCGAGTAGATCGCCTGCGCGTTGAAGTGCGGGCCGGTGATCTCCCACGTCCCGCCGCGTCTGCGGCCGATGAAGAGCCCTTTGCGGGTACCCGCGGTGAGCAGTACGTCAGTCATGGTCCAGGACCTCCCGGGAACGCCGTTGTGCCGGAACACGGACAGTCTGCACCCCGCCACTGACAGTGGCCCCCGCACACGCCCGACGCCCCCGCGCGGCGGACGCCGGGGAGACCGTGCCGAAGCGGGCGGCGCGGGCCCGGTGCGACCGCGCCCCGGACGGGTCCCTCGCCCCGCGCGACGCCGTGGAGGGCGGGGAACCCGGACCGCCGGCCGGCCGGGCGTCCACCGGGCCCGACCCCACCGCACCGCGTCCGCCTCCCCCCGGCGGCCCCGCCCACGGCCCGGCCCGACCGGTGCTGACATGCTGGCGGAGGCCGGACGACGGCCGGACGGGACCGGCGCGCGCCCGGCCGGTGGCCGGGGACACGAGGAGACGACGATGGACAGCGGGATCACGGACGCCGACGGCCGCCCGGCGGTGGTCACGGTCACGGCGCGGGAGTCGGGACCGGCCGCGGCCGCCCCGGGGGAGCCGGCGGGGACGGCGGCGTCCGCGGGCGTGTCCGGCCCGGCCACCGCCGCGGCGGGGGAGCCCGGTACGGCCGCCGGCGCCGCGCCGGCCCTCCGCGTCGGCATCCGGTTCTCGCCCCCCGCCGGTGAGGCGGCTTGGTCCTGCACCCCTGGGGCGGCCCGGGAGCTGGCCGCCGCACTTTTGCGGGCCGCCGAGGAGACCGAGAACGCCCCCGGGGAGCATCCGGTGACGGTCGAGGCGGCCGGACTGCGGCGCGGCGACGTGCGCGACGGCGACCGGGCCATGACGGTGGAGAGCGCCCGCGTCGACGGCTCCACGGTCCATGTCACGTGGCGGTCCGGGGCGGGGCGCAGCTGGACCCAGGCGTACGCCGCCGATGCCGCCGTCACCCTCAAGCGGCGGGGCCCCGAGGGGCGTTGACGCGGGTGGCGCTCCCGCCCGCGGCGGGGGCCACGGCGGAGCGCGGCAGCGACGGGCGCGCGGCGTCGGTAGGGTGAGCCCCGATGTTCACCAAACAGGGGCCCACCGTGCGCGAACTGGCCGTTCAGGCGCTCTCCTCGACGGAGCGCGGGTACGACCTCCTCGCCCCGAAGTTCGACCGGACGCCCTACCGCACCCCGGACCGGGTGCTCGACGCCGTCACCCGGGCGGTGCGCGGGCTCGGCCCCTTCGACACCGGCCTCGACGTCTGCTGCGGCACGGGCGCGGGAGTGGGCGTACTCCGAGAACTGTGCCGGGAGCGGGTGACCGGGGTCGACTTCAGCGCGGGCATGCTCGCCGAGGCCCGTGCCGCTTTCCCGCCCCGGGAGACGGGGCCGGCGGTGCACTGGGTGCGGGCCGACGCCCGCTCGCTGCCCTTCGCCCCCGCCTTCGATCTCGCCCTGAGCTTCGGCGCGTTCGGCCACTTCCTGCCCTCCGAACGCCTCGGCCTCTTCGCCGGGGTCCATGGCTCGCTGCGGGCGGGCGGGCAGTTCGTCTTCCCGATCGGCGCGCCGCCCCCGGTGGGATCGCGCGCGTACTGGACGCTGCTCGGCTTCGACGCGGCCATGCGGGTGCGCAACGCCCTGTGGCGTCCGCCGTTCGTCATGTACTACCGCACGTTCCGGCTCGGCGACGTGGTGGAGGACCTGTCCCGGGCCGGCTTCACCGTGCGGCTGCAACCCCTGCCCGGCCTGGGCGTCCGCCCCGACGGCAGCCCCCGCGCCCGGCTGGTGGTGGCGGCCCGGGAGCACTGAGGGAAGCCGCCTCACGGAGGGGCGTGCCGGCCTGGCCCGCCGCCCGGTCGGAGCCCGCGGGCGCCCGCTGCGGCCAGAGCCCGGGCCGCCCCGGCGCGCGGCCCGCCCGCCGGCCTCGCCCCCGCCCCGCCGCCCGGACGCCCCCGGGGCGGGCTCGCGGCCGGGGTTCCGTACCCCCGCTCAGCGGTCCTCGTCGCGGGCCGCCGCCAGCAGACCGGGCCAGTCGGGGATCTTCACCGGGCCGCGCCCCAGCGAACGCCCCAGCTCCGCCTCCGCGCGCTCGATCGACAGCCAGCCGCTCCACTCCACCGGCCGCAGCCCCCACCCCCGCAGCACGGCCAGCGGATCGTCCGCCGCCGTCCGCCGGGTCAGCGCGGGGGCGTCCGCCAGGAGCGAGGCCACCGTCTCCTTGGCGCAGGAGCGGTTCGAGCCGATCACGCCGGTCGGCCCCCGCTTGATCCACCCCGCCACGTACTCGCCCGGCGAGGGCGACCCGCCCCGCAGCACCCGGCCCGCCGCGTGCGGCACCGTCCCGCGCACCGGGTCGAAGGGCAGCCCCGGCAGCTCCACCCCGCGGTAGCCGACCGCCCGCAGGACCAGCCGCGCCTCGACGTCCTCGTACGCCCCGGTGTCCAGGATCCCGCCCGCGCCGTCCGGGGCCGTCCTGGCGAACCGCACCCCGGCGACCCGCCCACCGCGCTCCAGCAGCTCCACCGGCCGCAGGAAGAACCGCAGCCGGACGCGGCGCGCGGCCCCCGCCCCGCCCGGCGCCGCCGCCCCGCCCACCGGGCCGCCCTCAGCCGACCAGCCGCGCAGGACCTCCAGGTTCCGGCGCACCACGGCGGGCGGCACGGGCGCGCCCGGCGCCTCCTCCGGCGCCGTGTACGCCGGGTCGAGAGCGAGCTCCGCCGGGTCGACGACGACCCGGGCGCCGGGCAGCGCACCCAGCTCCCGCAGCTCCTTGGTGGTGAACCGGGCCTGGGACGGGCCCCGGCGGCCCACGATGTGCACATCGCGCACCCGGCTGCGCTCCAGGGCGCCGAGCGCGGCACGCGGCATGTCGGTGCGGCGCAGTTCGCCCGCGCCGCGCGCCAGGATCCGGGCCACGTCGACCGCCACGTTCCCCATGCCGATCACGACGGCCGAACGCGCCTCCAGGGCGTCCCGGGCGAACGGGTCGGCGCCGATGTCCGGGTGGGCGCTGTACCAGGAGACGAAGCGGGTGGCGGAGTAGCTGCCCGGAAGGCCCTCGCCCGGCACCGCCAGCGCGCGGTCCGCCGACGCCCCGACGCAGTAGACGACCGCGTGGTACAGCTCGGCCAGCCGGGCGGGGGAGACCCCGTCCGGGCCGCCGACGCCGACGTTGCCCACGAAGGCGACCCGGTCGTCCTCCAGCACCGTCCGCAGACTGTTCTGCAGCGACTTGATCTTCTCGTGGTCGGGCGCGACCCCGTACCGCACGAGTCCGTACGGGGTGGGCAGCCGGTCCAGGACGTGCACCCGCACGTCGGGCACGAGGGACTGCTGGAGGAGGGCCTGAGCGGTGTAGACCCCGCTGGGACCGGAACCGACGACGGCGACGGAGAGCACGGCGCACCCCTTCCCGGAGTTCCCGGAGGTTGCTTCCAGCATCGCACCGCCGGGCGGATCCGCACCGTTGCGCAAGCCGTCCGAGTGCTCGTCGCCGGAGGCCGGACCAGGGCATCGGGGAGGCCGAAGCGCACCGGAGCCCGGGCGGCTCAGCCCATCAGCCCGCGCATCCGGTTGATCTCCACGGTCTGCTGGGCGACCACGTCGCCGGCCATCTCCTCGACGAAGACGTCGTTCCCCTCGGTGAGCGCCTCCGTGGCCATGGTGATCGCCCCCTGGTGGTGAGTGATCATCAACTCCAGGAAGAGCCGGTCGAACGCCTTGCCCTCGGCGGCCCGCAACTTCTTCAGCTGGGCCTCGGTCGCCATGCCCGGCATCCCGCCGTGGTCGTGGTGCCGCTCGCGCTTCTCACCGTCGTTCCTCTTCAGCCAGCCTTCCATCGCGCCGATCTCCGGCTTCTGCCCCGCCGATATGCGGTCCGCGAGCCGCTTGACGGTGTCGGCGGAGGCGCGGTCCGGGACGAGTCCGGTCATCACCAGCGCCTGCGCGTGGTGCTGGATCATCATCCGCGCGTAGCGGAAGTCCGCGGAGTTGGCGGTGTCCGCGCCGGCCTCCTCGACGGCTTCCTCGGCGGAGAGCGTCCGCGCGGGTTCGCCCGGTCTGCCGGGCGCCACCACGCCCGGACCGGTGGCCTCGGCCCTGCCCGACGCCCCGTCACCTTTGTCCGCGTCACAGGCTCCCAGGGCGAGGACGGCGGCAACGGCCGCCGCCGCGAGAGCGGTTGAGCGCGAAGCTGCGGACCGGCGATGGATCAACACGGCGACCTCCTGTGCCACAGGGTTTGTTGCAGACCGTCCTAGCACGCTTCCACCGGCCGAAGATCAAAAACTTTTATTACATCTGCGTTGCCATCTGTTGATGTGTACATGGGAGGGACGATACTGCCGGAGATTCATGAACCGTTCGATCCCGAACGGGGATACAAGGGAGGACGCAGTGACCTCGTTGCACACCACCCGCGTGCGGCGCAGACGTCTGGGCGCGGTGGCAGCCGCGGCCGGACTCCTCGCCACGCTGCTGACGGCCACCACGGCGGCCGCCACCCCCGACCCGGGCGACGCCCCGGCCGAGCGGGGCTCCGTCACCAAGAGCGAACAGGCCGAGGCCAGGGCTGCGATAGCCGGCGGTGACATTCCCGGCGTGGACGAGATCGTCCACAGCTCCAACATCAAGCACCTGACGAACGTGCCGAAGGGCGCCCTCCAGGGCCTCAACACGGACCTCGCCTTCCAGGGCAAGTACGCGTTCGTCGGCAACTACGACGGCTTCGTCATCTACGACATCAGCAAGCCGAAGAAGCCCAGGACGGTCTCCCAGGTCCTCTGCCCCGGCTCCCAGAACGACATCTCCGTCTCCGGGAACCTGCTGTTCCTCTCCACGGACTCCTCGCGCAGCGACGACTCCTGCTCCAGCACCTCCCAGCCCGCCACGGAGAAGTCCTCCTGGGAGGGCATGAAGATCTTCGACATCAGCGACAAGCGGCAGCCGAAGTACATCGCCGCCGTGGAGACCGCCTGCGGTTCCCACACGCACACGCTGGTGCCGGACGGCAAGAAGAACGTGTACGTGTACGTCTCCTCGTACTCGCCCAACGAGGCGTTCCCGGACTGCAAGCCGCCGCACGACGGGATCTCCATCATCAAGGTGCCGGTCAAGGCGCCGCAGAAGGCCCGGATCGTCGACTTCCCGGTGCTCTTCCCGGACGGCGGCAACCCGGGAGCGCCGCAGAACCCGGGCGTCTCCAAGACGACCGGCTGCCACGACATCACGGTGCTGCCGTCCAAGGACCTGGCCGCCGGCGCCTGCATGGGTGACGGCCTGCTGTTCTCCATCGAGGACCCCGAGCACCCGAAGATCATCGACCGGGTCCAGGACAACGTGAACTTCGCGTTCTGGCACTCGGCCACCTTCAACCAGGGTGCGGACAAGGTCGTCTTCACCGACGAGCTCGGCGGCGGCGGCGCGGCCACCTGCAACGCGGAGATCGGCCCGAAGCGCGGCGCCAACGGCATCTACGACATCGTCGGCAAGGGCGACAAGCGCAAGCTGGTCTTCCGCAGCTACTTCAAGATCGACCGCCACCAGGCCGACGCCGAGGTGTGCGTGGCGCACAACGGCTCGATCATCCCGGTGAAGGGCCGCGACCTGATGGTCCAGGCGTGGTACCAGGGCGGCGTCTCCGTATGGGACTTCACCGACTCGGCGAAGCCCGAGGAGATCGCCTTCTTCGAGCGCGGCCCGGTCACCCTCGACCAGGTCACCACGGCCGGCCCCTGGTCGGCGTACTACTACAACGGTCACATCTACTCCAGCGACATCGCCAAGGGCTTCGACGTGCTGAAGCTGGAGGACCGGCGCACCGACCCGGCGAAGCGGGTCGAGATGGACGAGCTCAACGTGCAGACGCAGCCGGACTACTTCGACCGCTGATCCGTCGGCCGGTCCTGCGTCCCACGCGTTCCGCGCAGCATTCCGGGGCCGGTGTCTCCGGGCGGTCAGCCGCCCGGAGACACCGGCCCCGGTGCGTGCGCCGCCGGAAATTCATTGACCGGTGAGCCGGGTGGGGACATGCTGGACCCCTGCGACGGCGGGCTCCGCACCACCGCCCCCGACGCGGTCCACGGCCGTGTCCCACGGGGTACGCCGAGGGCGTGCCCGGATCCGGCGACGCGGGGGATCGTCGGATCCGGCGCGATGTCTTCCCGGCCTCCGGCCGGGGGGCCGCCGGGTTCCGGCAGCGGGAGTGCGCCGGTCAGGCGGCGGTGCGGGCGCTCCCGCCGGTGGCGGCGGCCCACTCCACCAGCAGCCGCTGGTACTCCGCCTCGTCCTGCGGCGTCAGGCAACCGCCCGAACGCTGCCACAGGTCGCGGATCTCCGCGTTGACCTCGGCTGCGGAACGGGCGGACACGGACGACGGCATCGGGGACATGCCCACCAGGCTACGGCCACGAGCGCTCCCCGATCCCCCTTTCGGGGCGGGATATGCCTCACACCACGGCCCGGACTCGCCTCCTCCCGGCGGCTCCTCGCCCGGGCCCGGCCCAGGGAACGCAGGCCGTCGGGGAGTTCGGGCGCCGGCCCCGGTGAGCCCGGTCACGTACCGCTCGGAATCGTCCGGTGGAGCGCTGAGGCTCTTCTCACGCAGCACGTCCGCACGCCCCTCCCCGACCGGATCGATACGGAACAGGGCCCGGCGAAACCGGACCGGACGCCTCTGCTCACCAGGAAGCGCTGCTCCTCCGGGGCGCCCCGTACCGGGCGTACCCCAGGGCGCAGCACGCGACGACGGCCACCCCCAGCAGCGCGCCGCCCACGACATCGGTCAACCAGTGCACCCCCAGGTAGACCCGGGTCGCGGCCACCCCGACCGCCGAGACCACGGCGACGGCCAGGGCCGCCCGCCGGATCCCCGCGCCGGCGTCGTACAGCCGCAGCAGCCATACCAGCAGTCCGCAGCTCACCACCGCCGTCATGGCGTGCCCGGAGGGGTACGCGGCGTAGTGGGCGGAGTCCACCGGATCGGGCCACTCGGGGCGCTCGCGGCCCACCACGGCCTTCAGCCCCTGCTGGAGGAGCGAGCCGAGCAGGCTCGTCGCGGCCGTCCAGAGGGCGAGTGCGCGGGCGCCCCGCCACCACAGGACGACCACGGCCACCGCGATCAGGGCGCGCATGGTCCAGGGATCCCACACCCAGTCCGTCAGCACCCGGCTCACCTTGACCAGGCCCGGATCGGTCACCGCGTGCCGGTGGAGGGCCTCGGCGACGGCCCGGTCCAGAGCCATCAGCGGCGACCAGCGCGCCGCCACCACGAGGAGCAGGGCCAAGGCCGCCGCACCGCTGAGGGCCGCGGTCCACGGGGCCGCCGCCGGGCGGGGGGAACGGGCCGGGGAGGGGGAGTGGGGGGAGGACATGGGGTGATCCTCGCGGAGGACCCCGCCGCGGGGCCACCCCCACGACCGGACGCACCGGTGTGTCCCGGTTCCCGGAGTGCTGTCCCGGCGTGGGCCGGGGCCCGGATCGCGGAGCGCCGGGAGGCCGTCGCACGGCGGCCGAGGCGCCCGGGCGCCTCAGCCCAGGGCGCGAAGGCCCGGGACGAAGGCCACGACCACGGGAACGACCGGAACCAGCGCGGCGGCGGCCGTCAGCCGGAGCCTGCGACCCGCCGTCAGCCGATCGACCGGGGTGAGCAACCGGTTGACCCGGCGGGGCACTTCGGCCTGCGGGGTGGGGCAGGGGCCGAACACCCCGCGGTCCTCGTTGAGTCCGACCAGGGCGAGGGCGGTGGTGAGGCGGCCGAAGCGGCGGGAGGCCACGTCGTCGGCGGCCAGTTCGACCAGCCGGTGCATCTCGTCGCGGAACGCGGCGAAGACCGGAACCTGCGGGAAGCCGTTCGCCAGCGCCGAGGAGCAGTGCAGCAGCCAGTCGTGCCGGGCCTGGGCGTGACCCTGCTCGTGGGCGAGCACGGCGTCGAGCTGGCGGCCCTTCAGGCGGCCCAGCGCCGCGGTGGTGATGACGAGTCGCGGAGCGGCCCCGGGCAGCCACCAGGCGTCGGGGCGTTCACCCTCCAGCACCACGAGACGGTCCGCACCGGGCTCCTCACCGGGCATCAGCGGGGCGCGTACCAGCAGCTCCGTCCGGCGCCGCTCGCGTCGCCGCCGGGCCCGCCGGACCTCCCGCAGGAGCATCGCGCCGCTCCACAGCCCGCCGAGCGCCAGCAGCACCGCGATGACCGCCGACCACGGTCCGTACGCGGCCAGCGCGTACGCCTCGACCACGGCGTGCGGGGCGGGGGCGAAGACATGGCCGCGCACCGCCTGCCAGGCGGCGGCCGCGCTGAACGTCATGGAGAGGGCGAACGACACGAGGACCCCCGCCACCACGCACTGCCACACCCACAGGGCCACGACCGGCTCGCGTTCCGGCCACCGGGCGCGTGCCATCACGCGCGGGGTCGCCAGGGCGGTCAGTGCACCGAGCAGGAGCAGCGCGAGGGAGACCAGCATGGCCTCACCCTATGAGCGGCCCGCCGCCCCGGGGTACGGCCCCGACCGGCAAGTGACGCAAGCCACTGCCGTACGGGGCTTCTGTCCCATACTCCGTCTCACAGAGTGAGCAGCATGGCGAACATGCCGATCCCCATCGTCAGCCGGCAGGCGGTCGCCATCTCCGGCCGGCCGCCCACCCCGCCTCCGAAATCTCCCGCGCCGCGCTTCCCGGGGCCCGCGCCACTCGCCGGGCCCGCGCCGCCCGTCGGGACCGCGGCGCCCGTCGGGACCGCGGCGGCCCCGGGCAGCAGGCGGCCGGCCGAGCCCAGGACGTAGAAGACGTAGTAGACGAGCAGCGCCCCGGTCAGCAGAGGTATGCCCCCGGCTCCCGCCGCTCCGTGCCCGGTGTGCTGGCTCCCACCGCTCCCCGCCGCCCCGGGGGCCATCGCCACCGCCATGTAGACCATGGCCAGCGAGCCGACGAGGTGGTGCAGGTGGTGGCCGCCGCGCAGGGCCGGGCGCAACGCCCGCAACGCGGCCGCGCCGAACAGCGCCGCGTACGCCGCCCACGCCCAGTCGGGGGGTGACAGCGCCGCCGCCGGAACGGCCATCGCCGCCATGCCGAACCCCATGAACGCCTCCGAGCGCGCGGTGCGGCGCTCCTGGGGCGTCCCCGTGCGGGCGCGCAGCAGGCAGTAGGCCCCGCTCACCGCGCACAGCGCCATCAGCAGCCAGCCGGCCTGGGCCCCTCCGTGCACGCCGCGCCCCCCGATCCGACGTTCGGCCTTGTTGCAGGTCGACCGGATCGATGCCCGCCGGACCGCCGATGAACCGGGCGCACGGGGGTGTGAAGGAGGTGCGCCCGGTGTGTACCGGGGGCGCTCCGGGTCGCGTTACGCTCAACCGCACGCGCGACGGCGCCAACCGCGACCGTACGTGCGGCAGGGCGAAAGCCCGTACGGCAGCAGAGAAGCAGCGCAGGAACAGCAGAGGAACGGAGCGCCCACCATGGACACCGCCACGCCCCGCGACGCGGCCCGGCTGACCTTCCGCGACGCGACCGGGGACGACGCCCCGGCGTTGGCGGCCCTGATCGAGTCCGCCTACCGGGGCGACTCCAGCCGTGCGGGCTGGACCACCGAGGCGGACATCCTCCAGGGGCAGCGGACCGACGAGCAGGGGGTGCGCGAGGTCATCGACGCGCCGGGGAGCAGGTTGCTCGCCGTCGAGCGCGACGGTGAGCTGATCGCCTGCTGCCAGCTCGAACACCGGGGCGCTGCCGCCTACTTCGGCATGTTCGCGGTCCGGCCCGGCCTCCAGGGCGGCGGACTCGGCAGGCTGATCCTCGCCGAGGCGGAGCGCACCGCGAAGGAAAGCTGGGGGGCCACCGAGATGCACATGACGGTGATCTCGGTGCGCGACGACCTGATCGCCTGGTACGAACGGCGCGGCTACCGCCGTACGGGACAGCTCACGCCCTTCCCGTACGGCGACGAGCGCTTCGGCGTCCCGCAGCGCGACGACCTGGCCTTCGAACTGCTCGTCAAGGAGATCTGAGGCCGGCTCCCCCGGGCGGCCCGGGGCCGGCTCACCGGGCCGACGGGACCACGCGCCCCCGCCCTGACCGCCCGGGGTCTCAGGCCGTGAAGCGTCCGGTGCGGCGGACCTCGGGGAAATCGGTCGTCGCGCCGTCCAGGCCCAGCGCCCGCGCGAGCCGCAGATGGTCCTGGGTGTTCACCACCCAGCCGATCACCTTCACGCTCTCCGCGTGCGCCTGCTCGACCACCTCCAGGGTGAGGCGGCGGATGTTGAGCGCGAGCGTCGCCGCGCCCGCCGCCTTCGCCCGGTCCACCACGTCCGCCCCCCAGCGGCTGGCGATCAGGACCGTCCGCACCCCCGGCACCAGCCGGGCGATCTCCACCACGGCCTCGTCGTGGAACGAGGAGACCTCCACCCGGCCGACGAGGTCGCGCTCCCGGATCACGCCCGCCAGCGCGCGGGCCGCCGCCACGTCCTTGATCTCCGCCTGGAGCGGGGAGGAGACGGCCTCCACCACCTCCTCGAAGACGGGGATCCGCTCGCCCTGACCGGCGTCCAGCCCGCGGAGTTCCGCCAGGGTCATGCCCGCGATCGGCCCGGTCCCGTCCGTGGTGCGGTCCACGTCGGCGTCGTGCATCACGACGAGCGCGCCGTCCTTGCTGAGGTGGAGATCCAGCTCGATGGCGTCCATCCCGCACGCCTCGGCGCGGACGAAGGAGCGCAGCGTGTTCTCGGGCTCGACGCCCATCACTCCGCGATGACCCAGGGTGAGAAATGACAAGGCGACCTCGTTTCCGTCGGCGGTTCCCCGTCGACTGCTCCTGCCCGCGCTGAGGTACGGCGATACGGCACCGGGAAGGGTAGCGGCACCGGACCGTGATGTCCCCCGCCGTGCGGGCCGGGTCGCCCGGCCTCGGGCGGTCCTGCGGGAACTATGGGCCCACCCGGGATACGGCAGGAAAAACAGCGGTGAACATGGGGGTGTGCAGGATGATTTCCAGGGCTGCACTTGTCGGCGGGAGCCCCGCGAGGCTACGGTGAGCCCACGCGAGGTTCTCCCGTGGAGGAAGTGTTATGACGGAAATTCTTGTGCACGACGCCGCCGACGGCGCGATAGCTACGGCCCAGCGGGTGGTCGAGCACCCTGCCTGGCCCGTGCTCAAGGATGCCGTCGAGGAGATCCGTCCCTGGCAGTCCAAGGACGGGTCCATCGACTTCGAGGCCGAAGGAGCTCCCTCCCCGGCCACCGTCGAGAAGACCCTCGACCGGGTGATCGGCGCGGTCGAGGAGCTGTCCCCGCTCCTTCCGCACGACGCCGCCTACCACCGCGCGCTCGTCGCCGACCTGCGCCGCTGGGCCGCCGACGGCTTCCGCGTCCCGGACTTCCTGGACTCGCTGCTCGCCTTCCAGCCCGCGCAGAACCGGATCGACGGCCTCCAGCACCTGGTCGTCTTCGCGATGTACACGCAGAACGGCAACCCCGACCGCAACCTCGAAGCGGTCGTCCTCACGATGGTCTGGCCCGATTGGCTCGCCGAGCTGGAGGCCACCCGCTACGACAACCCGCTCTTCTGCGGCATCGCCTTCGAGGACTTCACCTCCGGCTACGACACCCACTCCGCGGTGCTCTTCCCGGAGACCATCGCCGTGCGCGAGGCCCCCGAGCGGTTCACCTGGGGCGGCATCTTCTGCGACCGCGAGGCAGCCCGCTTCCGCCGCGTCACCGAGGCGGCCGTCGACCTGCTCGGCCTGGAGCTGCCCGACGACATCCGCGAGATGATCGGCGACCAGCGGCGCTGCGAGCAGGCGTTCGTCCTGTGGGACATGGTCCACGACCGCACCCACAGCCACGGCGACCTGCCGTTCGACCCGTTCATGATCAAGCAGCGCCAGCCGTTCTGGATGTACGGACTGGAGGAGCTCCGCTGCGACCTCACCGCCTTCAAGGAGGCCGTGAAACTGGAGTCCGAGGGCAACGCCCACGGCCGTGACGTGCAGTACGCGGTGCTCTTCGACCGGATGTTCCGCTTCCCCGTCTCGGGTGAGCGCGTCCGCAACTACGACGGCCTCGGCGGCCAGCTGCTCTTCGCGTACCTCCACCAGCACGACGTCGTCCGCTGGACCGACAACACGCTGAAGATCGACTGGGACCGGGCCCCGGAGGTCACCAACCAGCTCTGCGGCGAGATCGAGCAGCTCTACCGCGACGGCATCGACCGGCCCAAGCTGGTCCACTGGTTCGCCGCCTACGACCTCGTCTCCGCCTACCTCGCCCCGCACCCGGGATCGCGCTGGGCCAAGGGCCCCGACGCCCTCGACCTCACACTTCCTCCCCGCAAGCTCGTCGACGACGTGCTTCCGGACGAGTTTCCCCTGAGCATGTTCTATGAGGCGCTCGCCAAGAAGCTGAAGCACGTGATTGCCTCTGCCAAGGGAATCACCGCGGCGAACGACGAGCGGGCAGCCGCGTGAACCATTCTCCCGAGGAGGCGGTGGCCATGAACGGAAACGGTACGGGCGAAGGGACGGGTGCGCTCGAAGGGGCCGTCGTCGCGGTCGCCGGAGCGGCCGGCCCCGCCGGACGCGCGACGCTGCTGCGACTCGCCGAAGCGGGCGCGACGGTCGTCGGCTGTGACGCCCACCCCGAACGGCTCGCCGAAGCGGTGGACGCCGCGCGGTACGCCCACGGGGGCGCGACCGTCACCGGCGAGACCGTCGACCTGCTCGATCTCGCCGCCACCCGGGACTGGGCCAAGCGCACCGAGGCGGAGTTCGGCCGCATCGACGGCCTGGTCCACCTCGTCGGCGGCTGGCGCGGCAGCCCGTCGTTCCAGGAGACGGCGCTCTCCGACTGGGACGCCCTGGAGAAGCTGCTCATCCGCACCGTCCAGTCGACCTCGCTGGCCTTCCAGGAGGCCCTGGAGCGCAGTGACCGCGGCCGCTACCTCCTGATCAGCGCCGCCGGAGCCAGCAAGCCCACCGCCGGCAACGCCGCCTACTCCGCCGCCAAGGCCGCGGCCGAGGCGTGGACCCTCGCCCTCGGCGACGCCTTCCGCAAGGCGGGGGGCGAGGACGGGCCGCGTACCGCTGCTGCGATCCTGGTGGTCAAGGCGCTGGTGAACGACGCCATGCGCGCCGAACGCCCGAACGCCAAGTTCGCGGGTTTCACCGACGTCACGGAGCTGGCCGAGGCCATCGCCGCCGTCTGGGACCGACCCGCCCCCGAAGTGAACGGAAAGCGCCTGTGGCTGACTCCGCAACCGTGAGGACCGACGCACGACGGCACCACGATCCGCAGGTACGCGGCTTCGCCAGCGACAACTACGCCGGCGCGCACCCCGAGGTCCTCGCGGCCATCGCCCTCGCCAACGGCGGCCACCAGGTGGCCTACGGCGAGGACGACTACACCGGCCACCTCCAGCGGGTCATGCACAGCCACTTCGGCCCCACCGCCGAGGCGTTCCCGGTCTTCAACGGCACCGGGGCCAACGTGGTCGCCCTCCAGGCGCTCACCGACCGGTGGGGCGCCGTCATCTGCGCCGAGTCCGCGCACATCAACGTGGACGAGGGCGGCGCGCCCGAGCGGATGGGCGGGCTGAAGCTCCTCACCGTGCCCACCCCGGACGGCAAGCTCACCCCCGAGCTGATCGACCGGCAGGCGTACGGCTGGGACGACGAGCACCGGGCCATGCCCCAGGTCGTCTCGATCGCCCAGAACACCGAGCTGGGCACCGTCTACACCCCCGACGAGATCCGCGCCATCTGCGACCACGCCCACGAGCGCGGCATGAAGGTGCACCTCGACGGAGCCCGGATAGCCAACGCGGCCGCCTCCCTGGACGTGCCGATGCGGACGTTCACCAACACGGTCGGCGTGGACGTGCTGTCCTTCGGCGGCACGAAGAACGGCGCGCTGTTCGGCGAGGCCGTCGTCGTGCTCAACCCGGACGCGGTCCGGGCGATGAAGCACCTGCGCAAGCTCTCCATGCAGCTCGCCTCCAAGATGCGCTTCGTCTCCGTCCAGTTGGAGGCGCTGCTCGCCAAGGACCTGTGGCTGCGCAACGCCCGGCACGCCAACGCCATGGCGCAGCGGCTCGCCGAGGGCGTCCGGGCGATCGACGGGGTGGAGATCCTCTACCCGGTCCAGGCCAACGCCGTCTTCGCCCGGCTGCCGCACGCGGTCAGCGAGCGGCTCCAGCAGCGCTTCCGCTTCTACTTCTGGGACGAGGCGGCCGGGGACGTCCGCTGGATGTGCGCGTTCGACACCCGCGAGGACGACGTCGACGCCTTCCTCCAGGCGCTCAAGGAAGAGATGGCGCGGTAGCGCTCAAATAGCATGATTATGCGGCCGACCGGAAATCGATAGACTCCCGGTCGGCCGCTTCGTACGCTCTGCCGTCATGGAGCTGACGCAGCAATACGCGGACCTCGGCGCGTACCTGGCCGCCGACGAGGCCATCGACCACCACCACCCGCGTGTCGAGGCCGCGGCGGCGCGCCTCGCCCTCGACGCCCACGGCGCATACGCATACGCGCGAGCGGCCTTCGAGTTCGTCCGCGACGCCATCCCGCACTCCGCCGACTCCGGAGACGGGCGCGCCCCCTGGCGCGCCTCCGACGTGCTCGCCGCCCGTACCGGCATCTGCCACGCGAAATCCATCGCCCTCGCGGCTCTGCTGCGCACCCGCGGCATCCCGGCCGGCCTCTGCTACCAGCGGCTCGCCGACGACGACGGAACGAACCCGGTGCTCCACGGCCTGGTGGCGCTGCGACTCCCCGAAGTCGGGCGCTGGGCCCGCGTGGATCCGCGGGGCAACAAGCCGGGCGTCGACGCGCGGTTCTCCCTGGAGGGGGAGCGGTTGGCGTGGGCGGTACGCGCAGAGTTCAACGAAGTCGACTATCCGGTAGTCTATGCTGCACCACCCGCGGTGCTCCTCGCGGCGCTGCAAGGCGCCCGGGACCGCTCGGAACTCTGGCGGAACCTCCCCACGGGCCTCTGAACCCGCACGCCCGTGGGCCCGCGCGCCCCGGGCCCCGCGCCACCGCTCGGGACCACCGCACCGGCGCGGCCGCCCCGCCGCAACGCAGTAAGGCAGATGATGACCCTCACGCTCACCGTGTCCGACGAGGTGCGCACGATCGCACCGGGCTTCACCCACCTCGCCGTCGAGGCGCACGGTCTTCGCAACGGCCCCAGCGACGCGCGCAGCTCCGCCCTCCTGGACGACGCCGCCCGCCGACTCGCCGGCCGTCTGAACGGCCGTGCCCCGCACGAGGACCCGCACATGGCGGCCTGGCGCGCCGCCTACACGGCGTTCGGGGCCAAGCCCTCCCGCACCCGCAACTCGGCCGAGGCCCTCGCCCGCCGGGCCCTCACCGGCGACGGACTGCCCCGCGTCAACCGGCTGGTCGACGCCTACAACGCGATCAGCGTCGCCCATCTCGTCCCGGTCGGCGGCGAGGACGCCGACCACATCAAGGGCGGGATGCGGCTGATCCGGGCGACGGGCGACGAACCGTTCCCCACCGTCGCCGGCGGCGAGGAGACGGTGGAGCGCCCCGAGCCCGGCGAAGTCGTCTGGTGCGACGACGAGGGCGTCACCTGCCGCCGCTGGAACTGGCGCCAGGGCGTCCGCACCCGGCTCACCGAGGAGTCCGTCAGCGCCCTGTTCCTGCTGGAGGGCCTCACGCCCATGACCGACGGCGAGCTCGACGCCGCCGGCGCCGAACTCGCCGCACATCTGGAACAGCTGAGCCCCGGGGCACGGATCACCGTCCACGCCCCGAGGTGAGACGGGGCGCGGGCCTGCGGCGGGGCGGCGGTCAGCCCAGCTCGCGCGCCTCGGCGGGCGTCGGGGCCGTACCGCCGAGATGGGCCGGCACCCACCAGGTGTCGCTCGCGTCCTTCGGGCGTACCGGGTAGGCCCGCTGCGCCGCCTCCAGCAGCTCCTGCACCCGCTCCCGCAGCCGCCGGGTGATGGCGCCCGCGTACTGGTCGGCGGGCGCCTCCACGGGCTCGCCGACGCGGATCGTGACCGGGATGTGGCTGCGCCTGAAGTTGCGCGGCCGGCCCTTCGTCCAGATCCGCTGCGTACCCCAGAGCGCCATCGGGATCAGCGGAACCCCGGCCTCCTGGGCCAGACGCGCCGCACCCGACTTGAAGCTCTTCAGCGTGAAGGACTGCGAGATGGTGGCCTCCGGGAAGACCCCGACGATCTCACCGGAGCGCAGCGACCGCAGCGCGTGCGCGTACGCGTCCTCACCCTGCTTGCGATCCACGGGAATGTGCTTCATGCCCCGCATCAGCGGACCGGAGACCTTGTGCCGGAAGACCGACTCCTTCGCCATGAACCGGACGAGCCGCTTCTGCGGAAGGGCGCCGAGCCCGGTGAAGATGAAGTCGAGATAGCTGATGTGGTTGCTGACCAGCACCGCACCACCGGTCTTCGGGATGTGCTCCGAACCCTGAGTGTCGATCTTCAGGTCGAGCGCCTTGAACAGAGTGAGAGCGGCGCCGATGACCGGTCGATAGACGAGTTCTGCCATCGGGGGAAGACCCTTCATTCAGTGGCTGGGGAGGGTTCTCCCCGCGGAAGTTACGCAGCCGTAGGTTTTCGGCATTGTGGCGATGGTGCCCCATGCGCGGGCCGCTGGCCAGTCCCGACGGACGTGGGAGGCGAGATTCTCGTCACGTGTGTATCCGCCGGGAGCTGCGGGAATGCGGGAGGGGCCGCCGGTGCTGACCCGTGGTGAAGAGCTCTGATCAGGAGGCACCAGGTGGACGGCCGGACACATCGGCAGCGGCTCGACGCGGCCCGACTCGGCGCGGAACTCGGGGAGCGGGCGACGCTGGTCCAGTTCTCCAGCGCCTTCTGCCAGCCCTGCCGGGCCACGCGCCGCACACTCGAGGAGGTGGCCGGGATGGTCGAGGGCGTCGCCCACGTCGAGATCGACGCCGAGTCCCATCTCGCCCTGGTGCGGCAGCTCGGCATCACGAGCACACCGACCGTCCTGGTGCTCGATGCCGGGGGCGAGGTGGTCCGCCGGGCGTCCGGCCAACCCCGTACGGTCGACGTCGTCGCGGCGCTGGGCCACGCCGTATGACGGGCCGTGACGCATCTCCCACATTTCGGGACGCCCTTGACCGGGCCCGCCGCGCATCGTCAGTCTGACGTTATGCTGCCAGAACTCCTTCTCCACGGCCGGGTCCATGTGGACCTCGGGCGCTGTGCGAGCGCGCGCTGTCCGGGTGGTTGAGCCCCCGCGGACCCGTACGCCCCCCTCGCAGAAGGTCACCTCCATGACGGCAACACCGGACCTCGCCCCCGCCTCGGCGGCCGCGACCCCCGAACTCCTCCGCTCCGTCTTCCGCCGCCACGCCGCCGGCGTGGCCGTGATCACCGCCGCGGGGGACCGCCCGGTCGGCTTCACCGCCACCTCGCTGACCTCCGTCGCCGCCGAGCCCCCGCTGATCTCCTTCGGCGTCGGCACCTCGTCCTCCAGCTGGCCCGTGCTGTCCCGGGCCGAACACGTCGGCGTCCACATACTCGGTGAGCACCAGCGGGAACTGGCCGCAACCTTCGCCCGCAGCGGGGCCGACCGCTTCGGCCCGTCGACCGACTGGAGCAGTGGCCCCGACGGCGTTCCGCTGCTCGCCGGCGTCTCCGCCTGGCTGGTCTGCCGCGTGGTGACCCGCGTTCCCGCAGGGGACCACCGCATCGTCATCGCCGAGGCCGTGGCGGGCTCGCACACCGGTCCGGGCCGCCCCCTCGTCTACCACCAGGGACGCTTCACGGCTCTGCGAGACTGAGGTCGCGCACGCACAGGTCTGCCGCGTTGGCAAGGTCACAGTGCACACCGCTTGCCCAGGGGCGGGACACTGGATGTACTGGCGAGTAATATCGGCCTCGGAGCCTCGGTCGTCCTGACCGGATCCGGCCCGACAAGGCGCCTATGCTGCGTGCAACAAGGCAGCCCGGAAAAGACGATGCAGTAGGAGAGCCGGCGTGAGCTTGAGGATCGTTGTCTGTGTGAAGTACGTGCCCGACGCGTCCGGTGACCGGCGTTTCGCCGATGATCTGACGGTGGACCGTGAGGATGTCGATGGTCTGCTCTCGGAGTTGGACGAGTACGCGGTCGAGCAGGCGTTGCAGATCGCGGACGGGGCGGACGATGCGGAGGTCACCGTGGTGACGGTGGGTCCGGAGGATGCCCGGGACGCGTTGCGCAAGGCGTTGTCGATGGGTGCGGACAAGGCGGTTCACGTCGAGGACGACGATCTGCACGGCACGGATGTGATGGGTACGTCGCTGGTGCTGGCGAAGGCGGTGGAGAAGAGCGGTTATGACCTGGTGGTCTGTGGGATGGCTTCCACGGACGGGGTGATGGGTGTGCTGCCGGCGTTGCTGGCGGAGCGGTTGGGTGTGCCGCAGGTGACGCTGTTGTCGGAGGTCGCTGTGGAGGGTGGTGTGGTCTCCGGGCGGCGTGAT
>NZ_JBIRLM010000015.1:0-178666 GCF_044330565.1 Streptomyces sp. NPDC017448
AAGTCCGGCGGCCCCGCGGGCGGGCCGGGCGTCAAGAGCCCTCCGCCGGTGAACGCCGACCTCTTCACCCCCGGCCCCGCCGCCTCCTTCCCCGAAACCGTCTCGGCCGACCTGTCGAACGGTCCGGGCAGCGGGACCGGCGTCCTGCCGCCTCCCCCCTTCACGCCGCCGCCGACCGCGTCGTCCCCGACCGGTGGGAGCCCCCTGCCCAAGGCGGGCTCCGACGCGCCGACCGGCCCCGCCGGGAAGACGGGCGGCACGGGCGGCGTCAACGGCCCGAACGGACTCACCGGCCCGAACGGCGTGGTCGGTACGAACGGCCTTCCCGGAACGAACGGCCTCCTCGGCACGGGCGGGACGCCCGGCACGAGCGGTTCGCCCCTGCCCCACCTGCCGCCGCCCACGTCGTCGCTGCCCTCGTCCTCGACGTCCACGCCCTCCACACTGCCGTCCTCGTCCCTGCCCGACACCACGCCGATGACGCCCCCGCCGACCTCGGGGCGCACGCCCGGGACCGGTACGAGCACCGACCCCACCGCGTACGACCTGGCGCCCGACGCCGGACCCGACCCGGCTCTTGACCCTGCGGTCGACCCGGCGCCGGACCTCCTGCCGGGTACCACCCCGAACGGCTCGGGATCGGCGAACGACCTTCCCGACAGCCTCACTGGGCCGAAGGGTTCGTCCACCGCGCCGGGCCCGGGCACGGCCGGCGGTTCGAACGGCACAGGCACCGCGGACCTCCCCGACGACGCCTCGGCGGAGGGGAACGGCGACGGCGTACGGGACCACCGGCAGGACGGGGCCGACCAGGACGGAACCGGCCAGGACGTGGCCGGGCGGGGGGCCGGCGGCCGGAGCACCGGCGGGCAGACGGACCCCGACGCCACCGCCCACCAGCAGACCGGCGGCGTCCCGGCCCCGGCCGGCGCGGACACGGACGCCGTCGCCCCTCCGACCCCCGTCGCCACCTCTGCCGGGCCGAACGCCCCGGCGCCCGCAGCCGGGAACCAGGGCACGCAGCAGGGCACGCAGCAGGGCGGCTCCGGGACGGGGAGCCCGTCGCAGCAGCCCTCCCAGAACGGGCAGGGCGGGCGCGGCGACACGAACGACCTGCCGGGCGAGCAGGAGACGGACCAGCCGGACCAGCCGGGCCAGACGGACCCGACGGACCCGGAGCGTCGGCAGGACCCGGCGGACGGGACGGCGGCTCCGGCCGCTCCGCAGCCGCGTGCCACCGGCACGGGCGACACCGCCCCCGCACCGGGGACGGCCCGGAACGCGACCGGTCCCGAGACCGCTCCGGCCCCGCCGGAGACGGTGCGCACCTCCTCGGGCCTGCCGACCGCTGACCTCACCGCCGACCTCACCGCCGACCTCGGAGCCGAGTCCGGTACGGACGTCCCGGCGGGCCCGGCGCCCGAGGCCGCCGTTCCGGTGGCCGATCCGGTGCGGCCCGAGCAGTGGCGGGCGGGGCGGCACGACGCGCCCGCCACGGCCGTACGGACCGACCCGCCCCTCGACCCCGGCCGCGCCCCGGAGGACACGGCTGCACCCCGTGCCCCGGAGACCCCCGTACGGGCCTGGGTCCAGCGCGTCCAGGCCGACGACGGCCGCTGGCTGAGCAACGTCTCCCTCCACCTCCCGGTCCGGGCCGGGGAGGGGTTCCCCCCGGCCGAGCTGGACGCCCTGCAGGAGCGGATGCGCACGCTCCTGGACACCCACCTGAACCACGGCCTCGTGCTCCCGGCCTCGGGCGACCAGGTGCACCTCGACCTCACGCTCACGGCCGCGCCCGACCACCCCGAGGCCGTCGAGCTGAGCCGTACCGCACGCCCGGACGGGTCCGACCACCTCAACTGGCGGCTCCACACCGCCGATCCGGCCGCCTCCCCGGAGGAAGCGGCGGAGCGGCGGGTCCGCGACGACGCGGCGGTGCTCCAGTACGTGCTGGGCTACGCGGGCGTACCGGACCGGGGCCCGGCGGCCGAGGCGCTGCTGCGCCGACTGGTACGGCAGGACGGCGCGGAGGCGCGGACGCCCGGCCCCGCCGTTCCTCCGCGCTTCCTGGAGGCGGTCGAGGCCGTCGTCACCAGCGCCGCCGCCGTCGACCACCCGCTCACCGCCCGGGGCACCCGCCCCCCGAGCGGCATCGACGACCCGGCGCACACTCTGCGGACGCCCGCTCCCGGCGCCGCCGACCCCGAGTCCCCGGTCGCGGCGGCCGTCCCCTTGCGCACCACGTCCGGCGCACCGGCGGAGACCACCGGACCGGCCGAGGCCACCGCACCCGTCACCTCCACGCCCACGCCCACGCCCATGTCCGTGGACATGGACGCGGACGCGGACGGCCGCCCGGCCCCCGGGCAGGGCCCCGAGGCGGCCCCGCCCGCCGCCGTTCCCGCCACCGCCACCGCCGACGGCCCGGGCGCCGGGGCGGGCCCCGCCCCGGGAGCGGGCAAGGGCAAGGGCCGGAGCGGCGAGCCGGAGAGCGCGGCCGCCGACGCTCCGGTCCTGCTGGACTTCCCCGCCCCCACGGCGGCGTCCGACGACGCCGTCGAGGCGGCCCGCCGGGAGTACGAGGACGCCCTCGCCGCCTTCGGCCGGGCCGCCCGCACCGCCGGGGCGCTCGGCGAGCGGGTGGCCGAGGGCCGGGGCGGCAGCGGCGACACCGCGCGGCTGTACGGCGCGTGGCAGGACGTGGACCGGGCGCAGCGGCGGCTCGACGCGGCCCTGGACCGGCTGCGCGACCTCGGCGCGGACGCCGCCCTCGACGCCGCGGTGGCGGCGATCGTGCCGCGGGTCCACCGTACGGACGCCCAACGGCGGTCCACGGCCGAGCTGGTCACCGCCGAGGACCTGCCCGGCGACCCGCCGCGCCCGGCGCCCGACGACCTGATCACCGGGGACGAGTTGGCCGCCGCCGGGGTCACCCCCGGCCAGGGCCCCGCCCTCCAGGCAGCCCTCAACGGCTCCGTGCGCTTCGCGGACAGCGGGATCACCGACCCCGTCCAGCAGGTGCGCCTGCTGATGAACCGGCCCGGCCCCTGGACCGAGGCGCTCGACGGCATCGCCGCCCGCGCCTCCCGCCGTACCTGGCACGCCGCCTACGAGGAGTTCGCGCTCGCCACGCACCGGGCCGCCGGAGCCCCGGCCGGCGCCGACCCCGCCGAGGCGTGGCGGCGGGCGGTCTCGCTGGTGCTGCCGTTGGAGCTGCACCCCGTGCTCGCCGACTCCCGCCACGCGCGCGGCGACTACCTCGACGCCGTGCGGCAGGTGGCCCGACACCTCGCCGAGCACGGCGCGCAGGCGGTGTCGGGTACGGAGCTGGCCGGCCGGATACGACGTGAACTGGGGCTCCCGACCAGGCTGTTGGGCGGAGCGCCCACGACGGCGCAGCCGCACGCGCAGGCCGTCGCCGAACTGGAGCGGCTGACGCTGCTGGAGGAGCCCGGCGGGGCGCTGGACCTGGACGCCCTGACCCGGCGCGTGCTGCACCTGCCCGCCGGCACCGACGTCTCGCCCGAGCTGAGGTCCGGACTCCTCGCCACGGTGGAGAACGCGATGGCCGCCGGCTGGTCGACGAGCCTCGCCTCGCTCGGCGCCTACCACCTGGCGGCCGGGGGCGCACTGGACCACGGGCGCCACATCCTGACGGGCGACGGGGCCTACCAGGGCCTGAACCTCACCGGCCGCCCCGTGGGGCCGGTGGACACCTCCCAGGTGTGGCAGCGGCGCAACGGTCAGTTCCAGGGGCCGCTGGAGCCACTGTGGGACGCCGACTCGGGGGCGTACGTGGTGGTGGCCGAGGGCGGGCACGACCACGTCATGCTCCCTTGGGGGGGCGGTGAACTCCGCGTGCTCTGGCAGGAGTTCGCGGAGCTGGTGGCCCGTGACCCCGGGATCGCCGGACTTCCGGCGGGTGCCCCCGTCGTGCTGGTGCTCGCCCACGGCGGCGACCAGGGCCTGGTGCTGCCCCGCACCCTGGCGTTCCGGGCGGGCCGCGACGGCGTCTGGGCGCACAGCGGCCGGGTCGGCCTGGTCGCCGACCCCGCCTCCGGCACCGAACGGATCGTCGTGGAGAACCGGAGGTCCGAAGGGCTGCCCCTGGGCGGCTGGTTCGGCAGCGACGCCGCCGACCTGGGCCCCGGCGGGGCCGCCGGCGAAGGCTTCGTGACCGCCCTGGACGGCACCATCCTCCCCGACGCCTCCATCAAGACGCGGACCATCGGCGACGACGGCCGGTCCTTCGGCCGCGTCACGATGTCCGACCCCGACCTGGTCACCAACGAGCCCATGTTCGAAGCCATGGCCGAGATCACCGAGTTCGCCCAGTTCGACCCGGTGTCGGAAGGGACGATCGGGGAACCGGCCGCGCTGCTGGAGAACGGGCGGCCGGTCTACCACTTCGCGCAGCACGGCATGCCGCTGCGCGGGGTGATGGAGGTGACGGACGGCCGCCCGCCGGTCCAGGTCGGCGGGGAGGAGACGGGCCGGTACATCCGGCGCCGTCCGAGCATGAGGAAGCTCGGCCCGAACGCCGTCATCGACCTCGGGTCGTGCTGGGCCGACGCGTCGGCGGAGGACCTGCCCTACCTGACGGACGCGGCAGAACCCCCGTACGTGTTCGACGTCCTCGGGGTGACCTCGTACGCGCAGGGAGTGGCGAACGGCAGCGGCGCCGCCGTCATGGCCGTGGACCGCGTCCACGTGCTCATGCGCGCCGAGACCCCGAAGGCGGGTGTGCTGGCGAGCCCGTCCGGCGAACAGGGCGCGCGCCGCCTGCTGCTCCCCGAGCCGGGCCCGGCCGAACTGGCCTCCCTGGCGCGGACGGCGGGGCTGCACACCGGGGAGGCCCCGGTCCCCGCCGACGTCCTCGCCACGACGCTGCGGCTGGTGAAGGCCCTACGGCGGTCGTTCGGCGCCGACGTGGCCTCGGACGCGCAGTTCCGGACCCTGCTCGAAGGCATCGGCGCCCTGGAGAACATGCGCCGGGCCGATCCGCATCTGCGGGTGGCGGGCCCGTTCACCCTGCACCACCTGCACCTGGCCGTCCACGCGCGCCACCGGCGCATCAGCAACGACCCGCCGTCGGAGGGAGACATCCGGCGGGTCCTGCTCGACGCCGCCACGAAGAAGGACGAGGCCGCCGCCGGGCGGCTGACGCTGCACCAGTACACGCCCCTGCCGTCGCTGGACTGGGCGCTGAAGCGCCTGGCCGGGCGGGAGCTGGCCGCGCTCGCCGCCGACGTGCTGCGGCTGCCGGACGCGGGCGCGGTGACGCGCACGGACGTGAGCCGGCTGGTGTGGGGCGCGGTCCGGGGCGCCGAGGCCCTGCGGACGACGACCGACCCCGTGGCCCTGGCGAAGAAGGCGCTCCACCTGCACCCGTCCGCCGAACCGACGCCGGAAGAGGCGGGCGACCGCCTGCTGTGGCTCATGGCCGGCGCGGCGGTCTCCGGGTTCGACCCCGCCGACCCCGCGGACCTCGCCGCCTGGGACCTCGTACGGCACGGCGCCCTCGACGACAGCACCCGGCTGACCGCCCGGGGCGTGCCGACCGGCCGCAACTGGACCCGTCGGCCCGTCGCCGGCGACATCGAGACCGGGGGCTACCTCCTCTCGCCGGACGGCGGCCCCGACGGCGCCGCCCCGCACCCCGCGCCGTGGCCCGGCGCCCCCGCCGGATCGGCCGCCAACGCGTACGTGGTCCACGCCGACAGCACCAACGGCCACCTCTCCATGCCCTGGACCGACGGCTCCATCCGCTGGGTGCAGGGCAGCGAGATCGCCGCCCTGCTCCGCCACGACCGGGTCCACCAGCAGATCGCCCTGCACGCCCCGCTCCTGATGGTCGGCGCCCACACCAACCCCGGAGGGCTCGCCCAGCACGTCGCCGGGCGTGCGGGGACGGCCCGGACGACGCTGCTGTCCGAGCTGCCCGGCGCCCTGGCGCCCCACCCGGCCGGCGGACGGAACGTGATCGTCCTGACGGGGGGCACGACCCCGGGGGCGGACCACTGGCAGACCCGGCGGCCCGCCGCCCTGCCCGGCGCCTCCGCCCAGCAGGGCTCCCTCCACACGTTCACCGGACGGGCGCTCGGGAGCTCGTCCGCGGCGGGGTCCGCCGCCGCGCCCGGCGCACTCTCGCCGTACCTGCGCGACCACGGCCGACGCCACGACGGCCACATCGGCCTCGTCATCCACGAGCCGACCCCCGCCACCGTCCTGGAGGGACTGCACCGGCGGATCGTCACCGCCCTGGGGGCCGACCCGGACAGCACGGACGGCCGAGGGCTGCTGACCCGGCTCCAGGACGTGCTGAGCGCCGAGGAGGTCGAGCTGAACCGGCCGTACCTGCGCAGCAGCCAGGGGCACCGGATCACGCTCCGGCACGCGGGCCGCGACCGGACGGTGGACGTACGCCTCTCCTACACCGACCCGGTGCGGTCCGTGAAGTACGGCGGGGACACCGGCCAGCGTCCGCCGACCCTCCCGGACATAGGGGTCGAGGCCAGAACGGGCGGCGGCCAGTCGTCCTCGCACGCGGAGAGCGCGGGGAACATCCGCACCGGCTCGGTGCCGTGGAGCGGGATCTTCCCGGACGACAGCGCCGGAGCGCTGCGCTGGTGGGACAGCACCGTCAACGTCTCCGCGACCCACAACCAGCTCACCCAGTCCGTCACCGTGGGCGAGACCTTCCTCGTCACCAGCAAACAGCAGGCCGAGGAGCCCGCCCACCCGATGGACGTGGACGGGCGGTGGCAGATCCGGCTGGACGCCCCCCGCGACGGCGATGCCGACAACTGGCTGCCCGAGCGGTCGCACGGCGCCCTCACGATCTGGTTCCACGAACACCTCGCCTTCGACGGCGACGACCCCGCCGGGCTGCCGGAGCCCGGCGACGTCGACGACCTGCCGCTGTGGGGCGGCGACAGCGTCGCCGAACCGCGCCGCCTGCTGACCGAACTGCTCCGCGACGACGCCTTCGACGCCCTGCGGAGCCTCGACGGCGACTCGGAAGAGGCGCTGGAGAACTTCCTCTCGCAGCGGATGCTCCGGGGCACCCCGCACCTCCAGCGCGACGGCGGGGTGTTCTCGCCGACCCTCCTGGACGAGGACGGCAACGCGGTCGGCGTCCTCGAACTGACCGCGGTCATCGAGCCGGGACGGCCGATGCGCCGGAGCGCCGAGGGCAAGTCCACCCTGGAGACGTGGTTCTCGCACGCCTCCAGCGTGGACAAGTCGGCGAAGCTGACCAGCGGCGTGGGGGTCGAGGGCGCGGGCGGCCCGTCGTTCACCACCGACCACGCCCCGGGCCACCCCGCGGCGGGCTCGTCCTTCGGCGGCAACCTGATGGGCAAGGCCGCCGTCAACTGGCAGCTGAACGAACAGCTGAGCAACGTCAGCAGCGCCACGCTCATGCACGGCCTCCGCACCAAGAGCAGCCACCTGCTGACCAGCGGCCGGGTCACCTACACCGTGACGCTGCACCGGGCCGGCGGCGGCCGGGTCAGCAGCACGTTCGGCCCGTGGGAGGACGGCCTGCGGCTGCGGATCGCCCAGCGGACCACCATGGCGGGCCACCGCCCGACCCCCGCAGAGCTGCGCGAACTCCCCGAGCACCTGGAGAACCTGGAGAGCATCGGGTACACCGAGACGCCCCTCAAGGTGGACGGAGCGGACCCGCTGTTCACGGCGGCCGAGGCGTGGCTGCGCCGGGAGGGGTTCCTGCCGCCCGCCCGGCCCCGGCGCAGGGAGCCGGCGTTCCGGCTGGACGAACCGCTCGTCGTGGCCCAGTTGGAGAACCTGCGACGGCTGCGGCAGATGCGTTCGACCTTCGGCCTCGCCTCCTCGGCGCCCGACGCCGTGGACGGCGGGGAGTCGGTCTGGTTCGAGCGGCCGAACGCGGTCTCCGGCACCCGCCGGGTCCAACTGGTCTTCACCGCCGCGCGCGACACCGCCCGGCCCGCCGTCCACAGCCGCCGGCTGCCCGACGTGCTGCACGTCGGCTCCAGCTCGTACGAGTCCGGCGGCGCCCGTCAGCGGGGCACGGCGCTCAGCGGCGCCCTCGGTGGTGGCGGCGGCCTCAACGCCCCGCTCTCCGAGGGTTCGTGGGGGCTGAACACCGCCCCGGACTACCTCGGCACCCGGCAGCTCACCGACGCCTCCTCCAGCGCCGGACAGGTCGGCTACGACCAGTTCATGATGACCACCCGCAACGGCGGCGAGCTGTTCGAGGTGCCCGCCAGGCTCGGCCTCGACCTGTACGAGGGCACCGGTGACGACCCGCTCGTCCGGTTCGCCGACGTCGACGCCGAGGGGAACCCCGTGCGGGCCGAGGAGGCGGAGGCCGACGACGACGTGGAGATGCAGCTCCAGGCGGCCTCCGCGCACACCGTGCCGGGAAGCGTCCGGCTGCTGGTGCCGCACTACCGCACCCGCGCCCCCGCCCCGGCCCCGGCCCCGGCGCCCGCCCCCCGCCCGGGACATGTGATCCGGCAGCCGGTCACCGACGGCGGACCGGCGGACGACCAGCGGCGCCTCGCCCTCGTCGACGACCGCGGCCGCCCGCTGCCCGGCCTGACCCGGCTGCCGGAAGGCGCGCTCGTCGACACCTTCCGGGGCACCACCGCGCTGATGGAGGCCCTGCGGCAGATCGTGGCCGGCACCTACCCGGGCAGCCCGGGCAGGGGCCGTGTCGGGCGTGCGGTCCAGCGCGCCTCCGCGACGCTGTCCGGGCTGGCGACGGAGACCGCCCGGCGGGGCTCCGCGGTGAAGGAGGCGCTCCCGGCGAGCCTGTCCGGCGCCGTCAACCGGGCCGGCTCGGCCGTCAACTGGGCCGCCACGCCGGTGATCTGGGCGGCCAGGACATCCACGGACGGCGTGGCATCGACCTACAAGTGGACCTCCGTCGCCGTGGCGGGCGCCTCGTTGAACGACCGGGGCACCATGGCGGCCGAGGCCCGGCAGGACGCGATCAGGCCCGGCCAGCTCATCTCCCGGGCCCAGCAGATCCTGGGCGGCGCCTACGTGGTGGAGGGGCTGACGCTGCCCGGCATGGCGGCCGACCAGGTCATGATGCTGGAGATCACCGGCTACCTCTCCAACCCCCGCCCCCTGGGCTCCGAATCGCTCTACTCGGAGCAGGACGTCCTGAGCGGGGACACCGCCGGACGGCAGCGCGGCGTCGGCGTCACCCATCAGGGCAACCTCCAGGTCACGGCCTTGCAGGCGGCCCCGACCCCGCCCGATCTGCTGGTCCACCAGGCCAACCCGGGCGGCCGCTACTCCCAGTCCCGCCGCACCGACGCCACCGGCACCGTGGGCTCCGCCACGAAGATCACCCATGCCACGGAGTACAGCGGCGACACCCTGTGGATCGGCAACGACCTGACGCTGCTGATGACCGTCAGGTGGGGGGTGCGCAACGTCGCGGGGAACACCCTCGGCCTGGGCGCCTACGCCCCGGTCACGGTCGCCGTCGATCTGCCGCGCGCCGTCACGTACCTGGCGCCCGCCCAGGCCGTGGCCCAACTGGCGGCCTGGTTCGCGGGAATGCCGGGCATCCCCGCCCTGACGCCGAACCCGCTCGACGTGCCGCTGCCCGACCGGTACGCCCGGAGCCGCCAGTTGGGCAAGGCGATCGTCATGTCGGTGACCCAGCTCGACGGCACGGCCGACCGCCGCGAGCGCCGCGACCGGATGCGCCAGGAACTGACCGCCCTGGTGGAGAACGAGGCCCCGGGCGTCGTCCGCCCCGCCCACGCCTCCTACCTCCCCGGCGTGGCGACCGAGATCGCCCGGGTCACCGAGCCGGCCGCCCTGCGCGCACTGCCCGGCCGGGGGCCGGGCGGCCAGGTGCGCTTCCACTTCCTCCACGTCGCCTTCGGAGGAGCGCGCCTGGTCGAAGTGGCCCTGACCGCCGAACCGGTGCTCCAGACACCCGCCCTGCGCGGCCTGCGCGGGCGCAGGGCGGGCGCGGGCACCGGCCTGGAACAGGTCGACACCCACACCCCGCAGTCCAGGGCGACCACATCCGGAACCACCACCACCCGCCAGGCGACCGCCAACCTGGTCTCCCGCTACCCCCGCCCCGGCGCCACCGGGTGGACCGACCGCGAGGGGCCGTCCCTGGCGGTGGCCGAGACCCGGGCCCGCACGGCCCGCTCCGAGGTCGCGACGGAGGACCGCTTCTGGACGCGGTCGGGCAGCGTCGCCGACTTCACCGTCGACTACCGCTACACCGCCACCGTCCGCTCCCAGGCCGTGTGGCAGTGGCCCGCCAACATCCCCGGCGCCCTCTTCCAGGCCGGACTGCTCAACCTGTCCGGCCTGGACGGGGACGTGGCGCAGCGCACCCGCGCCTGGATCGGGCGCCTGCTGCGCGGCCGCCCGGTCGGCCGGGTCTCCGTACCGGCGGCGACCGCCCTGCGGTTCGTCGCCTCCGAGGCCGACCGGCCGCGGCGGCACGAGGGGCCCCGCCCGCCCGCGCTGCTCGGCGGCGACCCGCTGCTGCTCACGCCGGCCGACGCCGCGGCCCAGGGGACCACGCCCTTCCCGCAGGGCGTCCGCCTGGAGACCACCGGCCCGACGCCGGTGTACGACTACAACGCCGCCCCGCAGCTGACGCAGGCGCTGCACGACGTGGACCCGCGCATGGCCGCCTCGTGGGGGCTGCCCGCCAACGCCTCGGCGGAGGCCCTCGCCGCCCGGCTCGCCGAACTGGTCCAGGCCGGCGAGATCACCCTCGACCCCTCCCGCACGGCGGCGGGCCTCACCGACAGGATGCCCGGCAGCTGGCCGGTCGAGAGCCCCGGCACCGCCCCGTCCCTGCGGATATCCCTGCACAACCCGCGACCGGTCACGGAGGCGGGCGACGTCGCCATCGACCGGGTCCGCCGGCAGAACCGCACCTCGGCGACGACCTCGTCCGCAGCCGGCTCCTTCGTCCTCAACCAACAGGGCTCCTACAGCCTGGCCGACGGCAACAGCCACGTGCTCGGGGTGACCTTCCCGCTGGCGGCGCAGCAGCCCCACGCCCTCTCCTCGGGCGGCAACGCCTCCGCCTTCTCCTTCAACCGGCTGCGGACCGGGGCGACCAGCGATCCGGCCGACCGGCGCATCCCCCGCACCTACGAGACCCTGGTCGACACCGTCATCGAGGTCAGCGGCCCCGGCGGCGTCCGGTACGTCACCGGCAGCTCCACCACCCGGCTGTGGGAACGCGACGTCCTCGGCTTCGGCGTCACCCCGGCGCGCCCGGGCCCCCGCGTCTACGACCTGCCCGCCATCCTCGCCGACCAGGGCGCGGACGACCTGCGCGACTGGGCCCGGCACCCCGCCACCGACCTGCCGGACGTGCTGGCGGACGCCATCGACGCGGAGGACGCGTCGGCGGAGCTGTGGCTCGCGCTCGGACCCGACCCGGACGGCGCCCGGCTGGCCCGCGCCCTCTTCGTCGGCTCCCTCACGGCCGCCCGCGCCGGGAAACCGGTCGAACTGGTCGTCCGTACCGGCCGGGGGCTGCGGATCTGGCCCTTCGCCGCCGACGGCTCGCTCACCGACACCACCGCGGCCACCGACGACGCCTGGCGGAACGTGGCCGACGCCATCGGCGTCCACCTCGACGCCGTACGGGCCGAGGCGGCGGCCCGGTACCGCGAGGGGCGGCTGACCCGGCGGCAGCCGGGCGCGCTCGCCGCGCTGGACACCGCCCACCGGGCCCTGGACACCGCCGCCACCGCGCACCGGGACGCCGACCGGGCCCACACGGACGCCCGCCGCGCCGCCGCGACCGTCCGGACGGAACTCACCGCGCTGCGGGGCCGGATCGCCGAGGCGCGGGCGGAGATCGCACGGCTCGACACCGTCGCCCGCGAGGCACAGGCCCGGTACGACGACACCGCCGACGAGGAGCGCCGCCTCCACGCCCGGTGGCAGGAGGCGCGGGCCGAGGTGGCACGGCTGGAGGAGCTCGCCGCCGCCGCGCCGGAGACCGGCCCGGACGCGCCGAAGGCCGATACGACCGCCGCCTCGGACGCCTCGGACGCCTCGGACACCGATCCGGAGGACCCGGCAGGACAGACGGCCCTGGACGCCGCGGTCGAGCGCGCCGACGCGCTCCGGGACCGGGGCCGCGCCCTGCACCAGCGGCGTCAGGACGACCTCGACGCGGCGGACACCGCCCGCGAGACGGCGGGGGAGCTGCGGACCGGCCTGGAAGGGGCCCTCGGACGGGAGACCACGCTCGCCGGGAACCTCCGCCGCGCCGAGGAGGTCGTGGCCGGGGCGGCCCGCGTCCTGCGGCAGGCGGACGCCGCTCTGCGCCGGGCGACCGGGGCGCGCGACGCGATCCAGGACCAGGTCGACGGCATCGAGATCGAACTGGCCGAAACGCGCGAGGAGTTGGACGAGCAGGCCCGCCGTCACAGTCAGGCGTGGGAGGAGTTGCCCGCCCTCGCCGACGCCCTGGACACCGGCCGCCGCGCCGAGGGGCTCGGCGACGGCCCGTCCCTGCGCGGCACCGTCTCCTCCGCGCCCGCCCGTCCCACCCGCGCCGGCCGGCTGCGCGGACAGCCCCTGCCCGCGCCGCCGCCCGAGACGCCGACCCCGGCCCCGGCCGTCCCCCCGGCTCCGGCCGTCACCCCGGCTCCGGCCGTCACCCCGGCCCCGGCCGTCACCCCGGCCCCCGCCGTCACCCCGACCCCGACGACCACCCCGGCGTCCGCGCCGCGCCCCGACCTGCCCCCGGCCGAACGCACCGCACTGGCCGCCGGACTCGCCGCGATGACCGAGGACGAGCGCACCTCCCGGCTGCTGCCGCTGTCGTCCGCCGACCGGGTGGCGCTGGCCGCCGACCGGGCGCTGACCGCGCGGCTGCGCCGGACCCTGCCCGCCGAGGAGTTCGCACGCACCGCCGCCCTCCTGACGGTCGACGTGCCGCCCGGCGTGGACCTCCCCGTCTCCGCGGGCATCGAGGCGCGGGCGCAGGTGGCCCGGATGCTGCGCTCGCCCGCCGTGGCCGAGCGCATGCTGAACGAGGGCGCGCGGATGATCGTGGTCCCCAAGGACGCCGCGGCCACCTCCCTCGACGCGTTCGGCGCCCTGCGCGGCGAGACGGACGAGAACGCGCGCCCCTTCGCCACCCTGCGCGGCGTCGAGACCGGCGGGCTGGCCGCGGTCGGCGAGGAGAACCTGCTGGGCGGCGCCACCGCCGTACCCGGCTCGGGGCTGTACGCCGACGGATACTCCGCCGCCACCCACGAGTTCGCGCACGCCCTCCACCGCCACGGCCTCACCGACGAGCAGCGCCGCCTCATCACCGAGGCGTACCACGACAAGGTGCTGGCGGGCGGCTTCGCCGCCTGGCCCGACGGACCGCTGTACGACCGCACCGGAACCCGTCGCAACTACTCCGCCCGGAACGAGTTCGAGTACTTCGCCCAGCTCACCAACGCCTACCTCGGCACGAACACCGGCACCGACCCGTACACCGGCCGCCCCCGCAACAACGGGGCGAAGTGGGTCCGCCGCAACGAGCCGAAGCTGCTGCCGCTCCTCCGCGAGCTGTACGGACCCGACCCGAAGGCCGTCCACCCGTGGGGCGCCAACCCCCGGGCCGAGGACGACGCCTGGGCCGCCTTCCGCGCGCTGTGGGACGAGACCGGGGGCGCGTACGAGCCGCAGCCCCACGCCCCCGTCCCCGCGCCGCCCGCCCCGCCCGTGCCCGCCCCGCTCAGCCGCGCCCGGCTGACGGCGACGGCCCGGCGGATCGCGGGCCCCGCGCCGCGCCACGGCCTCACCGTGCCGCGGTGCCTGGTGCTGCTGGGCGCACTGCGGGACGCGCTGTACCCGGGCGGTGTCCGTCCGGCGGCCACGGTCGACGACGCGGTGCTCGGCGGTACGTCGCCGGCGTCCGCCTTGGTCCCGGGGCCGGGCTGGAGCCCCGTGGGCGCGTGGGAGGCGGTGGCCCGGGCGGTCGCCGCCCAGGGGCCGGGCGCGGCGGCGTTCGTCCTGGCGCGGCGTCAGGGCGACCTGCTGGGCCACGCGTGGGCCGCCTACCACCTCGGCGGCTTCGACGGTGTGATGTGGCTGGACCTGTCCGCCCGCGACGGCCGCCAACTCTCCTCCGCCCCGCCCCCGGTCGCGGCGTCCGACGCCCGGGCGGTCGTCGTGAACCCCGCCGGACAGGCCGTAGAGGGCGCCCTGCCCGCCTTCGCCGCGTCGTCGTCCA
This sequence comes from Streptomyces sp. NPDC017448, assembly GCF_044330565.1. Classification (NCBI taxonomy): domain Bacteria; kingdom Bacillati; phylum Actinomycetota; class Actinomycetes; order Kitasatosporales; family Streptomycetaceae; genus Streptomyces; species Streptomyces sp. NPDC017448. The sequence continues at coordinate 14,237 of NZ_JBIRLM010000015.1, forward strand.
CCCCGCACTCCCTGGTGGATGCGGCGACCGGGCGCGGTTACGGGGCCCTCGGCCTGGAGATCGAGCGGCGCCTGGTCTTCGTGATCAGCGGCATGAGCGACGTCCCGGCCAAGGAGGTCCTGGCCACCGCCCCCGGCTTCTCGATCGTCACGGACCACGCCAGCGTCACGCGGACGGCCGACGGCCGCCTGCACCTGACCCATCCGCCCCTGGCGCCGGGCGACCCGAAGCCCCAGCAGTTCGGTTACCTCATCGGCGAGATCGTCGTCGAGCCGATGGCGGTGCTCCCGGGCGAGCGGCGGCAGCCCCCCGAGGCGGCGCTGGAGCGGCTCGCACGGGTGGAGCGGGCCCTCGACGGCCGCGACGAGCCGGGCGCCGCCCCGCAGACCGCCCTCGCCGACCTCCTGCCGGCCGAGGACGGCTGGACGGTCACCGAACTGGGCGGCAGGGCCCTGGTCGGCCAGACCCCGGTCCGGACGGACCGCGCCTACGTGCAGCCCACCACGGGCTTCCCCGCCCTGGGGCTGAGCGTGCTCCAGGACCGGGCGGTGGACCGGCTGCCGAAGGGCGCGATCGGGGCCGTGGAGGCGTCGGGCCGCGAGTTCGCGATGAAGGCCACCGCGGACTTCGTCCGCGCCGTCACCGGGCGGACCGACGTGCCCGACGTGGTCGTCCCCTTCCTCGCCCCGGTCCCGGACGTCGACGACCTGTGGGGCTACCTCCGGTTCGCCTACGCCCACGTCGTCGCCCGGCCGACCGGGGTCATCCTCAACCAGGGCCCCGCCGCGTTCATGGTGAAGAACGGCCTGGCGGTGGCGGCGCGCCCGGCCCTCGACCGGGTCCTGCGGGCGCTGCGCCCCCGGGCCAGGGACTTCCTCGACCGCCACCACGACGGCATCGCCACGGGGCTCGCCGCCACGCTCGGACGGCTGCTGGAGCTGTACCGCAGGACGATCACCCCGGACCAGCCCCTCTTCCCGGGCTACTTCGACGCGACGATCGGCGACGTCCCCTCCGCGCGCGAGCACACGACCGCCGTGCTGACCGGCCGCACCTCCGAGGGGAAGGCCGTCACGCAGAAGCAGATGGTCGACATGGACGACGACCGGTATCCGGTCCTGGACACCGACGACGGCCGCCTCGACATCCCGCTGGTCCTCACGGAGCTGCGCCACTTCGCCTACGACGGCGAGCAGCTGATGACGCCGCAGGAGATCCGGCAGGCCGTGGCCGAACTGTCGGAGCTCAGCCGCGAGGCCTACCGCCGGGCCCTCGCGCAGCGGGCCCCGCTGCCCGACGACGTCCTGACCGCGTCCCTGAACCGCATCCTGGACAACGACGCCGTCCGCGGGCTCGCGCACTTCGTGCAGATGGTCCTCATGGCCGGCCTGCCCCAGCCGTCGGGCCCCGCCCGCCGCCTGATGCCGGTGGGCGAGAGCCAGCGGATCTCCCGCGCGCTGGGCGCGTACGCGCTCGGAACCCCGCTGCCCGCCGACCACCCCCTGCACCGGTCGCTGCGCACGGCGGTCCAGGAGGCGTCCGACGCCGTCGAGACGCTTCCCCCGCCGCACCGGCCCCGGCTCCGGGCCATGGTCACCGCCGCCCAGGGCGCCCTGGAGATCCTGGCCGACCCGGAGCGGACACCGCCGCCGCTGGAGTGGGCGTCCGAACTCGTCGCGGTGGACGGCTCCCGCGTCCTTCTGGACCGGGTCCTCGTGGTCCGGCACCGCGCCCCCGACGGCGCCCCGCTGGGCATCTCCTCCCGCCCCGACCAGGAGTGGCGGGACGCCCGCCGGCAGACGTACGGCCTGCTGCCCGAGGTGGTCGGCTTCACCTACGTGCGCCCCGGCCCGGTGGCCCTGGAGAGCCCGGTCCAGACCCTGCCGTTCCACGACGCCCACCTGGTCGGGCTGCGCGGCGGCCCCGCCGCCGCCGCGCTGGCCCTCGACGACGGCACCGACGCCGTCGTCGACTACGCCCGGATCGTGGACTTCCTCTTCGCCTTCGACGGCCACCTGACCGCGCTCGCCCCCGAGCGACCCGTCCTGGTGACGGGGGCCGACCTGGCGGGCCCGCCGTCCGCCGACCCGCTGGAGACGCCGCCGGCCGGCCAGATCCTGGCCAACGGCCTGGGCCACTGGATCTGGACCACCGGCAGCGGCATCGAACCCGTCCTCGCCCCGGGCGACGGGCCGACCGGACCGCGCTGGCAGCTGGCCGAGGGCGACTGGTGGGCCGCGTTCCGCCCCGAGCCCACCACCCCCGAACTGGCCCGGTGGGCCGAGCGGATCACCGGCGACCGGGGCCGGGCGCCGGACGTCCTGCGGTGGGTCCGGGCGATCCGGCTGGTCTACGGCCCCACCGTCGACGACCAGGGCGCCGCCCTCCCCACGCTGCTCCAGGGTTTCTGGGCCCTGGAGCGGACCCGCGCGGCCAACGGCGTCCTCACCCCGCTCACCTGGAGCGACCTGCGCACCGCGATCAGCGGGTACTTCGCCGTCAACGGCCAGATGGAGCCGCCGCTGCCGGTGGCCCTGCAGTTCCTGCTGCTCTCCGCCGCCGGGGCGGCCGGAGTCGACCTGGAGCTCTCGGGAACACCGATCACCCCGCTCCACCACAGCGTGCGCGCCTGGGACACGGCCACCGCGAGCGGCGTCGTCGAGGACGTCACCGACCAGGACGAGGAGATGTCCCTCTTCGCCCCGGCCCCCGCCGCACAGCAGGCCGTACCGGCCCCGCCCGCCGCACAGCCGTCCGTACCGGCCCCGCCCGCGCCCGCCCCGGCGTCGGACGCGTTCACCGGGTCGAGCGACCCCGTGCTCGACCCGAAGACCAGGATCACGGGACCGTCCGGAAACGCACAGGGCCGCAACTGGACCCGGGCGAGCGTCGACCGCGTCCTGCCGGGGACGTTGCGGACCGTGGAGAAGCGGCCGGGCGCCGCGCCGAAGGTCGTCGCGACCGGCCCGGCCCCGTGGCCGGAGACCGCCTACGTGGTCAGCGCGGACGGCGAGGACGGCCGGGTGCTGCTGCCGGACGGCCGGGAGCTGGGCCCGGAGGCGGTCGCCGACGCGCTGGCCGCCGACCCCGAACTGGCCAGGCTCCCCAAGGACGTGCCCGTCGTCCTCGCCGTCCCCTACACGGGCGACCGCTACCAGCAGACGCTGCAGGCGGTGGCCGACCGGCTGGACCGCACCGTATGGGGGCCCAGCGGGCTCGGCCGGATCGTCCCGGACGGGTCGGGCGCCCATGTCCCGGCGCTGCTGGACCGCGACGCGGACGCCCCGGTCGGCGACTGGGTGCCGGTCGAACCCTCGACCGCGACCGGGCCCTACCTCGACCGGACGTGGACGGCGCTGGACGGCACCGTGTTCCGCGACAGCGACGTCCTCACCGTGCCGTTGACCGACGAGGACCACCGGCACTTCGGGCGGCTGGCCGTCGAGCAGAAGGACGGGCTGCGGCGGCGGGCGCAGCGGCTCCGGAGGTTCCGTACGCTGCGGGAGCTGTCGCACCGGCTGCCCGCGGGCACCGACGCGGGCACCGAGAACGAGCCGGTCGCCTCGGAGCCCGTCTCCCCGGTCCCCGCCGTCTACGTCTACGCCGGCCACGGCGAACCCGGCCGGATGCAGCTCCCGCTGCGCGACGGCCGGACGGTGTGGCTGGAGAAGCGGGACGCGGCGGCGTACATCGCGGGCCTCCCCGAGGTACGGAAGCTGCCGCCGGGCCACCGCATGCACCTGGAGGTCTGCTGGAGCGCCTCGGACGGCGACCCGCGCCGCCAGTACCCCTACCTGGGGGAGACGCCCCACGTCGACGATCCGCTGGAGGACGTCCCGCTCGACCAGGCGGTGGCCAACCTCACCCGCCGGGAGACGGACGGCTCCACCCGCCAGACCGGCTTCAACGACACCCAGCGCATCGTCCTGGCCTCGGCCACCGGCGAACGGGGGCGCAGGGTCCTGCGCCGCCCCGAGCCGCTGGGGCCCGCGCTGGACGCCCTGGCCCGGGACACGGGACTGCACCGCGGCCCGGACCCGGTCCCCCCGGAGACGCGCCAGACGATGCTGCGGCTGGTCCGGGCGGTACGCACCGTGTTCGGCACCACGTTCGAGGACCACCGGGGCGGGCCGGACGGCCGGTTCGAGCGGGTCATGAAGGGCATCGTCGCGCTGGAGCGGATGCGGGCGAACGACGGGACGATCGCCCACCTCACCCCGTTCCGGCTGGACCTGCTGGACTTCTTCGTCCAGGAGCACACCGGCCGCGCCCCCGGTCCGCGCGGGTACGTGGACCTGCTCGACTTCGCCGCGGCCCGGATCGACGCCGACGAGAACGCCGCGCTCACCGACGCGGTGCCCGCGCCGTCCTTGCGGATCGCCCTCCAGCAACTGGCGGACAAGGGCGAGCAGATGATCCGCCACGTGCAGTCGCTGCCCGCCCCCGCCCCGTTCACCCCCCGCCTGACCGCCTCGACCCTGTGGGCCACGGCCCGCGCCGCCCGGCTGCTGCGCCCGATGACGCCCGCCGCCCGCGAGGCGATGGGCCGCAAGGTGCTCCACCTCGACGCCGCGACGCCCTGGGACCGTTCGCGGCAGGAGTCGCTGTGGGCGCTGCTGACCAAGACGATCGCGGAAGGCGTCGACCCCGGCGACCAGGACGTGCTGGCCGCCCGCCACCTCGCGGAGAGCGGCGCGTTCTCCCAGCCCGCCCTGCTCAGGCAGGGGGCGAACGTCCAGGGGGTCAACTGGTCCGGGACCGCCATGCCCGCCGGGGTCGACTGGGGCAGCGTGCGGCAGATGGTGTTCGGACCCCAGGGCAGCAGCCTCCGCCCGGTGCAGCCCGCCTGGACCGGGCCGCACAAGCCGATGCCGATGCTGAACGTCGTGGAGGTCGACGGGGCCGGCCGGATCGTGCTGCACCTGCCCGGCCGCACGCCCCTCCCCGTGACCGAGAACGAGTTCCTGGCCCTGCTGGAGAGCGACCCGGGGCTGCGGACCCTCCCGCTGAAGCACCCCGTGCTGTTCCTGACCACCGGCCCGGGCACGCTGAGCCCCCAGCTGGTGCAGCGGTTCTCCCGGCGCACCGGACGCCCCGCCTACGGGTACAGCGCGCCGATGATGCTCACCTCCGGCGACCCCGCCACGCCGCTCGCCATCCTCGCGCTGACCGACCCGGCCACCAAGGCCCCCGGCGTCTGGACCCGCGCGGCCCGGCAGACCGGCGCCGCCCCGGCCGCCTCCGGCACGGGCGACCTGATCGTCTTCAGCCCGTCGGACCGGAAGGCCGGCCGGCTGCCGGACATCGCCTCCCTGGGCATCGGCGAGCAGGACCCGTCCCCGGCCGGCTCGCTCCTGGCGCCCGGGACGCTGATGACCAACGCCTCGGGCGCGCCGCGCGGACGCAACCTGACGGGCCAGAAGGTGCGCCGCCTGCGCATCGGACGCGTCCGGGTGTACGAGGAGCGGCCGGGCACCCCGCCCGAGGAGAAGGCCGGCACGGACGAGGCCGCACCCTGGGGCGACTCCGCGTACGTCGTATGGGGCGGGAGCGGCCCGGACGGGGTGCGGTTCCCCGACGGGCGGACGCTGGACCCGGAGAAGCTGGCGGCCGAACTCGCGGCCGACCCCGAGCTGGCGAAGCTGCCCGGGGACGTCCCCGTCGTCCTGGCCGTCCCGCACCTGGCCGACGAGCGGTACCTGGCCTACCTGCGGGCGGTCGCCAACCTGCTGGAGCGGCCGGTGTGGGCGCCCAGCGGCGACGGCCGCCTGGTGCGCGACAAGAAGCGCGAGCACGTCCCGGCACTCATCGACCACGGGCCGGACCAGCCGCTCGGCTCCTGGGTGCCGTTCCGGCCGACGAAGGCGGTCGCACCGCTCCCGGACCGCGTCTGGACGGCGCTCGACGGCACCACCTTCCGCGACGGCGACGTCCTCACCCGGCCCCTGGTCTCCGACCGGAACGAGCGGTTCGGCCGGATGTCGCACGCGGACGACGTCCGGGGCCGCGAGGAGCTGATGCGGTCCTACCAGCGCGCCCGGAAACAGGTCCACCTGATGGCATCCGGCGGCCGGACCGCGCTGATCAGCGAGGAGCCCCGCACCCCGGACCCGGCGGCGTACGTGTACGTCGCCCACGGGCTGCCGGGCGGCCTGCAACTCGCCCTGCGCGACGGCCGGACGGTGTGGCTGGGCGCGGCGGACGGCGGACGGTACATCGGCGGACTGCCCGAGGTCACCGAACTGCCCGAGGGCCACCGGATGAAGCTGGAGGTCTGCTGGAGCGACGCGGCGGGCAACCCGGCCCTGCCCCAGCTGGACAACCGCCCCGCGCCCGCCGTCCAGGACCCGCTGGAAGAGGTCTCCCTCGCCCAGCACACGGCGAACGCGAGCCGCCGGGTCACCGAGGGGTCGCTGATGAGCAGCGGCTTCCACACCGACGCCCACATCCTGCACGACGCCCCCGGCGGAGTCGTCGGGCGGCGCAGGTGGGTCGTCCCCGAACCCCTGCCGCACGAGCTGGACGAGATGGCCCGGACCGCGGGCCTGCACACCGACGACGGGGAAGCGTCGCCCGAGGTGCGGGCGACCACCCTGCGCCTGGTGCGGGCCCTGCGCCTCGTCCTCGGCCCCGAGGCCGAGCAGGACAAGGCCCTGCACGCCCGGCTGCTCAAGGGCATCGGCGCCCTGGAGACCCTGCGCGCCAACGACGCGGCGCTCAGCCGGTTCACCCCCTTCCGCATGGAGCTGTGGACCTTCATCGCCCAGCGGGCGGGGGGGAAGAACCCGGGCCCCGACGACTACCGCAAGGTCCTGGACCTGGCCGCCGGACTGCTCGACCGGAAGCCGGAGGCCGCCCTCGGCGAGGCCATCGGCGATCCGGCGATCCAGCACGCGGTGCGGCAGGTCACGCAGTTCGGCGAACCGCTCGTCCGGAACGTGCTGCGGCAGCCCGAGAACGTCCCGGTGACCAAGCGCGCCGTGACGCGGGCCTTCTGGGCGATGGCGGGCGCCGCCCAGCAGATGGCGGGCCGGGACGAGGCGTTCACGGAGAAGCTGGGCCGCCGGGTCCTGCACCTGTTCCCCGACGAGCAGTGGGCCCCGGCATGGAAGCAGCAGCTGTACGTGCTGACGGCCCAGGCCGTCGCCGCCGGGCTCGACCCGGCGGACTTCTTCACCCTGGCCGCCTTCCACCTCGCCTCCCGGGGCGCGTTCGGCCCCGCCCACCACCTCCGGTCCGGAGAGGGCTTCCAGGGGTTCAACTGGAGCGGCACCCCGGCGCCGGCCGGGATCGACCTCCGGGTCGTCGGCCGGCAGGAGACCGGGGACGACGGCGCCCCGCTCCAGCACTTCCGCGCGCCGTGGACCGCCGAGGGCGAGCCCGCCGACGCCCTGGTGGCGTGGACCGACACCGACGCCGACGGCTTCGTGGTCCTCCACCTGCCGGGCATGCGGCCCCTCCGGGTCGCCGACCGCGAATTCCTGGCCCTGTTGGACCTGGCCCCGCCGCTGCGCACCGTCGCGCTCGGCGTGCCCGTGCTGTTCGTGCTCTCCGGCGCGGGCAGCGGCGCGGGGCGCGCGGCCGCGCTGTCCGAGGCGTTCTCCCAGCGCACCGCCCGCAACGGCTGGTCCTACGGCGGCGCGTTGACGGTGGCCCCCACCACCCCGCCGCCGGACGCCGCGCCCGCTCCGCTGCGGCTGATCGGGCGGCCCGCAACGGCGGGCGGGCAGCAGGGCGTCTGGCACAAGGCGTGGCTGCGGGGCCTGAACTCCAGCGTCCTCGTGCCCGCCCCGTACGGCGACGCCCTGTTCTCCTCGCCGAAGCCGCCCGCGCGGCTCACCTCCGTACCGGAGACGGAGCCGCCCACCGCCCCCGCCGCGCCCCCGTCCACCACCGCGCTCACGGCGCCGCGCAGCCTGACCGGGGCCGAGGCCCCCGTACCGCCGCCGCCGCTCAGCCGCGCGGAACTGGCCGCGCTGGTGCCCCGGGTGACGGGCCGGGAGCCGCTGCGCGGCCTGACGGCCGAACGGTGCCTGGTGCTGCTGGGGGCGCTGCGCGGCGCGTTGTTCCCGCAGGGCGTGCGCCCGGCCGGAACGGTGGACGACTCGGTGATCGGCGTACCCGTGGCGGAATCGTCGCTGGTGGTGGGCGCCGGGTGGCGCCGGGTCCGGACGTGGGACGCGGTGGCCGGGGCGGTCGCCGCCCAGGGCCCGGGCGCGGCGGCCTTCGTCCTGGCGCGCCGTCAGGGAGCGGCGACCGGGCACGCCTGGGCGGCCTACCACCTGGGCGGACGCGGCGGCGTGGTGTGGGTGGACCTGGCGGCCGGAACCGGCCGCCAGGTGTCGTCGCTCCCCCCGGCGGTCGCGGCGTCCGACGCCCGGGCCGTGGTCGTCGGCCCCGCCGGTCAGGCCCTGGCCCACGCGCTGCCGGAGTTCTCCCCGTCCTCCTCCACCGCCCTCGCCGGGCTGGACGCGGCGGTCCAGCCCGGCTACGGCGCCATCGGCCTGGAGGTCGAGGAGCGCCGCGACCTCTTCCTCGACATCCCCGGCCGCCACTCCGCGACGCTGGTCCTGGCCCACGGCCCCGGCATCACGCTCGTCACCGACAGCCGCGGCTTCTGGATGACGGCCGACGGCCTCCTCCACGTCAACGAGCCGCGGGTGGCCCCGGGTGAACCGCGCCCGATCCGGCGGAACTTCGTCATCGGCGAGTTCGTCCTCGACCCCATGGCCGTACTCCCGGGGGAGCGCCGGCAGTCCCAGGAGGAGGGCATGGCCCAGTTGCAGCGGGCGCGTGCCGTGGGAAGGCTGCCGGACGAGCGGCAGGCCGCCGTCCCGCTCACCGAGATGCTGGGCCCGCTCGGCGGCTGGACGTTCACCGAGGTAGGCCTGAAGACGGCGGTCAACCCCGCGCCCGAGGGCTTCGACCGGACCGCCTACGGGCAGCTCACCCTCGGCTACCCCACCGTGGGCCTCCGGGAGCTCCAGGACATCGCCCACCAGCGGCTGACCGTCCCGAAGTTCGAGACCGCGATCGCCGGCGCCCGGAGCTTCGGCCAGGCCCTCATCACGACGTACGCGAACCACGTCCTCGGCACGGCCGCCGTGGAGAGCCACATCGCCCCGTTCCTCGCGGCGGTCCCGGAGATCGACGAGGTGTGGGGCTACGGATGGCTGGGCTTCCAGAACATGGTGGCCGCGCCGATCGGCGACGTCTTCGACCACGCCCGCCCGCCGGGAACCGATCCGGAGCTGATCAAGAACCTCCTGCCCGCCGCCTCGCGCAACGCCCTGGACCGGATCCTGCGGGCGCTGCGCCCCCGCGCCCGGGCGTTCCTGGACGAGCGCCACGACCAGCTCTCCGCCGAAGCCGCCGAGCAGCTGGGCAGACTGCTGGAGTTCTTCCGGCATCGGCTGGCCCCGCACCTGCCCGCTGACCCCGCCTTCTTCGACACCGCCGGCACGGAGGTGCCGACGCCCCGCGAGCACTGGACGGCCGTCCTCACCGGGCGCACCTCCCGGGGCGAGGCGATCAGCCAGCGCTACGCCGTCGGCATGGACGACGGCGACTACCCGACCCTGGACACCGACGACGGCCGGCTGGCCGTCCCCCTGGTCCTCGCGGAGCTGCGGCACTTCGGCTACACCGGCCAGTTCATGACGCCCGAGGAGATCCAGCGCGCCGTCACCGAGCTGTCCGCCCTCAGCCGCGCCGCCTACGAGCGCGCCCTCGGCTCCCGGGCTCCCCTCCCCGACGACGTGCTGCGCGAGTCCGTCCGGCGGATCGTGGACAACCCGGTGGTGCAGGGCGTCGCGGGCTTCCTGGTGGTGGCGGCACGGGCCGGCATCCCGCAGGTCGGCGGCGCCACCCGCAGGCCGCTGACCGAGTGGGAGGGCCGGGCCGTCGCGCTGGCGCTCGGCGCGTACGCCCTGGGCCGGCCGCTGCCCGCCGACCACCCCGCCCACCTGGCTCTGCGGGCCGCGCTCGTGGAGGCGTACGAGCTGCTGCCGAACATCCCCCCGGGCGGGCAGGCGAGGGCCCGGGAGATCTTCGGCGCGGCACGCGACGCCCTGGCCGTCCTCAGCGACCCGGTGCGGACCCCGCCGGTCATGCCGTGGTACGCGGAAGTGGTCGCGATGGACGGCTCCCGCGTCCTCCTGGACCGCGTGATGGCGATCCGGCACCGCGACGCGCAGGAGAGGCCGGTGGGAACGTCCTCCCTGCCGCTGCACGCCTGGCAGGACGGACTGCGGCAGACGTACGGCCTGCTGCCCGAGGTGGTCGGCTTCACCTATGTGCGCCCCGGCCCGGTGGCCCTGGAGAGCCCGGTCCAGACCCTGCCCTTCGACGACGCCTACCTGGTCGGGCTGCGCGGCGGCCCCGGCGGCGCGCTCCTCGCCCTGACCGACGGCGCCGACGCGGCGTTCGACTACGCCCGGATCGTGGACTTCCTCTACGCGGTGGACGGGGACCTCACCGCGCTCGCCCCCGAGCGGCCGGTCGTGGTGACGGGGGCCGACCTGGCGGGCCCGCCGCCCCTCGATCCGCTGGAGACGCCGCTGGCCGGCCAGATCCTGGCCAACGGCCTGGACCGCTGGGTCTGGACCACCGGCAGCGGCGCGGAAGCGTTCCTGGTGGCCGCCGACCAGCTGGCCGGACCGCGCTGGCAGCTGGCCGAGGGCGACTGGTGGGCCGGGTTCCGCCCCGAGCCGTCGAGCGCCGAACGCGGCCGGTGGGCCGAGCAGGTCACCGGCGACCGGGGCCGGGCGCCGGACGTCCTGCGCTGGGTCCGGGCGATCCGGCTGGTCTACGGCCCCCTGCTGGAGAACGACGCGAACGCCTTCGAGGCGCTGCTGCGCGGCTTCTGGGCGCTGGAGCGGACCCGCGCGGCCAACGGCGTCCTCACCCCGCTCACCTGGAGCGACCTGCGTACCGCGGTCAGCGCGTACTTCGCCGCCAACGGCCAGGTGGAGCCGCCGCTGCCGGTGGCCCTGCAGTTCCTGCTGCTCTCCGCCGCCGGGGCGGCCGGAGTCGACCTGGAGCTGTCGGGGAAGGCGATCGCCCCGCTCCACCACAGCGTGCGCGCCTGGGACACGGCCCCCGCCGACCCCGCCGGCCCCGCCTTCTTCGCCCCCACGGGCACCGCACCCGCCCCCACGGGCCCCGCCCCCGCCACCGCGCCGACCGCCGCCGCGCCGCCCCCGGCGTCCGGCACGTTCACCGGGCCGAACGACCCGCTGCTGGCCCCGAAGACCCTGCTGACCGGCCCGTCCGGGGACGCGCAGGGCCGCAACTGGACCCGGGCGAGCGTCGACCGCGTCCTGCCGGGGACGCTGCGGACCGTGGAGAAGCGGCCGGGCGCCGCCCCGAAGGTCGTCGCGACCGGCCCGGCCCCGTGGCCGGAGACCGCGTACGTGGTCAGCGCGGACGGCGAGGACGGGCGGGTGCTGCTGTCGGACGGCCGGGTCCTGGGCCCGGAGGCGGTCGCCGACGCGCTGGCCGCCGACCCCGAACTGGCCAAGCTCCCCAAGGACGTGCCCGTCGTCCTCGCCGTCCCGTACACCGGCGACCGCTACCAGCAGACGCTCCGGGCGGTGGCCGACCGGCTGGACCGCACCGTATGGGGGCCCAGCGGGCTCGGCCGGATCGTCCCGGACGGCACCGGCGACGCCCACGTCCCGGTGACGGTGGACGCCGACCCCGACGCGCCGGTCGGGGCGTGGGTGTCCGTCGCCCCGTCACCGGTGTCCGGGCCGTACGCCGACCGGACGTGGACGGCGCTGGACGGCACCGTGTTCCGCGACAGCGACGTCGTCACGCGCCCGCTCGCCGACGAGGACCACGAGCGGTTCGGCAGGATGGCCGTCCACCGGCAGGACGGGATGCGGCGGCGGGAGCAGAACTTCCGCGCCCTGCGCAGGATGCGGCGGCTCGTCCACTGGACGCCCGCCGGCTCCCGCGCCCAGGAAACCGCCTCCGAACCGGTCGCCATGGACGCGGCCGTCTACGTCTACGCCGGCCACGGCGAACCCGGCCGGATGCAGCTCCCGCTCCGCGACGGCCGGACCGTCTGGCTCGGCAAGCGCGAGGCCGCCGCCTACATCGCGGGGCTGCGCGAGGTCCGCGAGCTGCCGCCGGGCCACCGCATGCACCTGGAGGTCTGCTGGAGCGCCTCGGACGGCGACCCCGCCCACCAGCAGCCGTCGTTCGCCCCCGTCCCGCACGTCGACGACCCGCTGGGCGACGTCCCCCTCGACCAGCACGTCGCCAACCTCACCCGCCGCGAGACCGACGGCTCCACCCGGATGACCGGCCTGGACGCCACGCAGCGCTCCGCCATGGGAGCGGCGAACGGGGAGCGGGGCCGCAGGGTCCTGCGCCGCCCCGAACCGCTGGACGCCGAGCTGGACCGGCTGGCCCGCGAGGCCGGACTGCACCGGACCCCGGACGCCGTGCCGCCCGAGACCCGGGAGGCGACGCTGCGGCTGGTACGCGCCCTGCGGACGGTCTTCGGCAACGGGATCGAGGACGACCGCTCCACCCCCGGCGGGCGCTACGAACGGGCGTTGAAGGGCATCGGCGCGCTGGAACGCCTGCGCGCCAACGACACCGCGATCAGCCCCTTCACCCCGTTCCGCGGCGACCTGTTCGACTTCTTCGTCCGCGAGCACACCGGCCGGGCCCCGGACCAGGCCGGATACCAGGCCCTCCTCGACCACGCGGCCGCCCGCATCGCGGCCGACCCCGCCGCCCGGCTCACCGACGCCGTGCCCTCGCCCGCGCTCCAGATCACCCTGAAGCAACTGACGGGCGCGGGCGAGCAGATGATCCGCCACGTGCAGTCGCTGCCGCCCCAGGCGGCCTTCACCCCGCGCCACGTGGCGTCCACCCTCTGGGCCACGGCACGGGCCGCACAGCTGTTCCGCCCCATGACCGCGGCCGCCCGGGAGGCCATGGGCCGCAAGGTCCTCCACCTCGACGCCGCCACCGCCTGGGACCGGACCCGGCAGGAAGCCGTGTGGGCGGTGTCGGCCAAGGCGATCGCGCGGGGCCTGGACGCCACCGACCACGACCTGCTCGCCGCGTTCCACCTGGCGGAGAGCGGCGCCTTCTCCCCGGCGGCGCTGCTGCGGCAGGGGCCCAACGTCCAGGGCGTCAACTGGTCCGGCGCCACCGCCCCCGCCGGAATCGACTGGGGCGCCGTGCACCGGTCCGACGGGACGACCACCCAGCGGCTCACACCGGAGTGGACCGGCCCCGGCAAGCCCATGCCCGTCCTCACCGTCATCGAGGCCGACCCGTCCGGCGCCCCCGTCCTCCACCTGCCCGGCCGCGGCCCCGTCCCCGTGACCGAGAACGAGCTGCTGGCCCTGCTGGAGCTGGCCCCCGCGCTGCGCACGCTCCCCCTCGGCATCCCGGTGCTGTTCCTGACCACCGGGCCGGGGGCGCTGAGCCCGGAGCTGGTGCGGCGGTTCTCCCAGCGCACCGGACGCCCCGCCTACGGATACAGCGCCCCGATGGCGCTCACCGCCCCGAGCCCCCGGGCCCTGCTCGGTATCGTCACCCTGCCCGACCCGGAGACCGGCGCCCCGGGCCACTGGGCCGCCGCAGCCCGCCAGTTCGCGGGCCCGACCGTCCCCGGCCGGGACCACCTGACCTTCTTCGGGCCGCCGACCCCGGCCGACCTGGGGACGGACCCCTTCCAGGACCCCGCCACCGTGCTGCGGGACGACGCCGGGGCGGTCCTCGGACGCGACCTGACGGGAGCCTGGACCGACCGGGTGCGGACCGACCGGGTACGGGAGGCCGTGGACGGGGGGAGCACCCGGGAGCCGGACGAGCCCGCCCCGTGGGGCGGGGAGGCGTACCTGGTCGGGGACAGCGCCCTCGACGCCCGGGGGCTGACCCCGGAGGCGTTCGCCGAGAAGCTGGCGGGCGACCCGGAACTGGCCGCGCTGCCGCTCCACGTGCCGGTGGTCCTGGCGATCCCGTACGCGGGCTCGCAGTACCTGGAGCCGGTGCGCGCGGTCGCCGCCCGGCTGGGCCGACGGGTGTGGGCGCCCAGCGGCGACGGGCGGCTCCGCCACGACTCCGCCCTCCGGGCCCGCATCCCGACGATGACGGTCCACGACCCCGCCGGCTGGCACGGTGACTGGGTGCCGTTCGACCCGCCCGCGGCGCCGGCGCCCTTCGAGGACCGGCAGTGGACCTCGGTCGAGGGCAGGACCTTCCGCGACAGCGACGTGGCGACCCGGCCCCTGGTCTTCGACCGCCGCGCCCGCTACGGCAGGGTCTCGGTCGGCGACGACCTGGACCAGCGCGAGAGGATGCTGCGCGGACTCTTCCACCGGCGGCAGCGCCTCCACTACGCGGCCACCACCCTGGGCGACCAGGTCGTCAGCAGCGAGCCGTACACCCCGGACCCGGCCGTCTACACCTACTACGGGCACGGCTCCCCCGGCGCGCTGGAGATCGTCCTGCGCGACGGCTCGGCGGTATGGCTGAACGCCGCCGACGCCGGGCGGTACATCGGCGGGTTGCGCGAGGTCCACGAGCTGCCGCCCGGCCACCGGATCGGCCTGCAGGTCTGCTACGCGGCCTCGCCGGGCCACCCCCTCGACCAACCGCAGGAGGGCCGCCCGGCACCGCCCGTGGAGGACCCGCTGGACGAGGTGTCCCTCATCCAGCACACGGCCAACGCCAGCCGGCTGGAGGTCGAGGGACCGACCCTGACCGCGGGGCTGGACGACGACTCCTACCTGCTGGAGGACACCCCCGGCGGCGTGGTCGGCCGCGTGGTACGCGTCCGGCCCGAACCGACCGACGCCGAACTGGACCGCCTGGCCGTGGTCGCGGGCCTGCACGGCGACCCGGGCACCGTGCCGCCGGAAGTCCGGACGGCCACGCTGCGGCTGGTCCGCGCGCTGCGCCTGGTCTTCGGCCACGACGTGGAGGACGACCGGGGAGCGCCGGGAGGCCGGTACGAGCGGGTGCTGAGGGGCATCGCCGCGCTGGAGGCCCTGCGCGCCAACGACCCCGGCATGCGGCGGTTCACCCCGTTCCGGATGGAGCTGTGGACGTTCCTCGCCCGGCGCGTGGGCGGGGACGCCCCGGGCCGGGACGCCTACCTGAGCGTTCTGGACGCCGCACGGCAGCAGATCGACCTGCGGCCCGACAGCACGCTCGCCGGGATGCTCCCGGACACCGCGCTGACGTACACCGCCGACGAACTCTCCGGCAGCGAGGGCACGGAGCTCGTCCGGGACGCGGTGGGGCTCCCCGAACCCGTGACGCTGCGCCCCAAGGACATCGCCCGAGCCTTCTGGGCGATGGCGGCCGCCGTCGACCTGGTCCTGTTCCGGATGGACCCGGCGCAGCAGGAGAAGCTGGGCCGCCGCGCCCTCCACCTCGCGGACACGGACGCGTGGACCGAGGAGACGACGGCGGAGCTGACGTTCCTCGCGGTACGGGCCCACGCACGCCGGATCGACATCACCGACCCGCACCTGCTCGCCGCCCACCACCTCCGCGAACGGGGCGCCCTCCGGCAGATCCTCACCGACGGGACGGAACCGACCGGCTACAACTGGAGCGGACGCCCGGCCCCGAACGGCGTGGAGAGCGGACAGTGGTACGCGCGGGTCAAGGCCGGCAGCGACGTCCTCACCCTTCCCCACCCGGCCCTGTGGAGGTCCACGGAGCCGGGCGGGGCCTCCCTGGTGATCTGGACCGGGGTCCGGGCGGCCGACGGCGGCATCGTCATCCACCTGCCCGGCCACGCCCCGCTGCCCGTTCCCGACGAGGAGCTCTGGGCGCTGCTGGACCTGGCCCCGCTGGTGACGGACGCGGGCGTCGACGTCCCCGTCGTCTTCCCGATGGCCGGTTTCACGGAGGGCGACGCCCAGCGGACCCAGCCGTTCACCGACCGCACCGGCCGCACCGCCTTCGGCTACTCCGGGCCGCTGGACCTCGTCGAGGACGACCCGTTCGACCCGCTGCGCATCACCGCCCTGCGGGAGAAGAAGCTGGGGCAGTGGTCCAGGACCGTCTGGAGGCCCCGGCGACCGGCCCAGGGGCCCGCGACGGGGACGCCCGGCCCGGCCGTGAAGACCGGAGCATCGCCGCGGATCACCGAACTCCCCGATTCCGCCGAACTCCCGGGCTCCGCCGAGCTCATGGGGCCCGCCGAACTCCCGGGTTCCGCCGAGCCCTCCGACCCCAGGGAGAGCTTCCGGCGCACCGGGCCGGACACCGCCGTACTCGACGGGGCGGCCCTCGCCCTCCACGAGGTGCCGGGGGAGGGCGAACGGGCCGTGGACGCCCTGCTGTTCGCCGTGCGCCCGGTGGCGGGCGGCGCGCTCGGGGAGGCGGGCGTCGGAACGGCACAGGAGTTCCGCGGCTGGCTGGAGGGCGAGGTCACCGCCGACGACGTGGCCGGGCAGGATGTGCGGCGACTGGCCGCGGACCGCGACCTCCCGCTGGCCCTCCTGGACCGGGTCGGGGCCTCCCTCAGCCTCTCCGTACGCACGGAAGCCCTGCTCCTGGGCGACCGCATCCCCGCCTCCCGGGTGGAGTTGACCCCCGTACAGCGGTTGAGGGTGCTGCTCGCCGACCCGTCCTACGGGGACGGGGCGCCGGCCCTGCCGGTGGGCCCGCTCGCGGCGGCGGCGGCGCGCGGGCTCGGCGTGACGGTGGCCGTGGCGGGCCCGGACGGCGGGGTGACGTACCACGGCGAGCGCGGCGGCGGGGCCCCCACCGCCCTGCTGGTGCTCGACGGGGACCGTTACCTGGCCGGGGCCCCGGAGGGTCCGGACCGCCCGCCGGTCGCCGCCCCGGAGGGGGCCGGCGGCCCGCCCGCCGACGCCGTGGCACGGCTGGGCCAGGTGGTGGAGGCCCTGTCCTCCGCGCCGGAATCCGTCCTGGCCCCGCCGCCCGCCGGCCCGCCGCTCGCGGGTCCGGGGGAGGCCGCGCACCCCGAGCACCCCCGGCCCCGGCCGTCCGGTCCTGAGGCCGCCGCGTGGGAGCGGCGCCACCACGCCGTCCTGGAGGACGCCCTGCGCGTCCTGGCGGCGCTCGGACCCGCATCCCCTTCAGATTCCGGGCCGCTGACGGAGGACCGGCTGGAGCTGCTGGTCACCGCCTGGTTCCGGGCCCGTGGTCAGGACCCCTCCGGCAGCCTGGCCGACCGGATCCGCCGCATACTGGACGACGCCCGTGCCTGATCGCAGCGAGGAGCCCATGAACGACGACACCGCCGACGCGGAGACGACCGGCGGACCCGCCGCCCCGGACCCGCGCCCTTCCGGCGTACAGGGAGGCCCGTCCGCCGTGTTGAGGGGCCGGCCGGGGTTCCGGGAGCCGCCCGAGGAGTACGTCGAGGCCGCCAGGGCGGCCCCCGGCCACTGGCTGTCCGTGATCGACCGGCACTGGAGCGGCGACGAGGACGAACCCGCCCCCTCCTGGGCGATCCTGGGGCGCTGGCGCAGCGACGCCCACGGCGAGATCGTGGAGTGGGAGGAGAACGCCGGGTACCGTCCCTCGCCCGACGCGTACGGCTGGGCCCCGCCGGTCAGCCCCGTGGACGCGGCCGTGCAGCTGGTCGCCACCGGATACGCCTCGGAGGACCTGTTCGCCCTGATGGTCGCCGACGCCGAAGTGGCGGTGTGCCTCGACGACGAGGGCGGCCTCGCCGTCACCGACGCGCAGGACGGCACCCAGGCCGTCCCCGTCTTCTCGACCTCACCGGAACTGGACCGGGACAGGCTGCCGCCGCACGAGACGATGCTCGTCCCCGACCTTCTGGACCGCCTGCCCGAGGGGAAGGAAGTCCTGGTCCTCAGCTCGTCCGCCCCGGTCGGCCAACTCGTCACGGCGAGCGCCCTGCTGGCGGCCCGGACCGAGCTGGAGGAGTTCGCGCGCCTGGAGGAGGCCGACGCGTGGCCCCCCGCGCCGGCGGCGGGGGACGGCCCCGGGGCCGCCCTCCGGCCGCCCGGACCGGCCGAGGCCCGGCCCGAGTTCTTCCGGGGAGAGGGCTGAGCCCGCGGGCCCCGGCCGCCCGTCCCGGCGGCGTCGGCGGGGCCGGGCGGCGGAGAGGGCGGGACGACGCGGATCTCCCTCTTCGAACTCCGCTTCGTGCGGGTACGGTTCACCCGTGAGCGGTCTCGTCGCCCGGGCGGGGATTCCGTTTGCCGCCCGCTCGCCGGGCCCCCCGCCCCACGGCCGAGGGAGCCCCGCCCGCCGGCCCGCGCCCACGGACTGTCAACTGATGAGGGTGAGTTCGCAACGATGGCTCGTGTCTTCTGTTCTTGGAGTGGCCGCCGGTGAGTGAGTACGTCGACAGGTCCGCCCCGGAGATACCCCCGGCGCCCGGGCCCGAGCCCCTCCCCGCCGCCGAGGACGACCCGGCGGTACCGGCGTCGGAACCCCCGGCGGCAGAAGCGGTCTTGACCAACGGTGGACCGGCGGACCCGACCGGTCCGCTGCCCGAGCCGCCCCCGGAGGTGGTCGAGGCGGCCCGGAAGCTGCCCGGCCGCTGGTTGAGCGTTCCCGACGCCGCGTGGGCGGGACAGGGCGCACCGCCGGACTGGGCGGTTCCCGGCCGGTGGCGTACGGACTCCACGGGGACGATCGTGGCGTGGGAGGACAACGACCGCTACCGCCCCTCCCCGGCTGCGCTCGGCTGGCCCAGGGCCACCGACCCGGTGGAATCCGCCGTCCAGCGCGCCGTGACCGGTTACGGACCGGCCGGCGAGGTCCTGCGCACCCTGGCCGCGTCGAAGGTCGCGGTGCTCATCGGCCCCGGCGGCGAACCGGCGGCGCTCCGCTCGGCCCAGGGCGACCCCGTGGTGCCCGTCTTCACCAGCCCCGCCCACCTCCGCGCCCTCGGATCGCTCGCCGCCCGGCTGGTCCCGGTGGCCGACGTGGTCGCGGGGCTGCCCGAGGGGCACTCCCTCTACGTCAACCCGACCGGGCCGGCCGGGATGATCATGGAGACCGAGGCGTTGGCCGAGGAGATCGCCGCCCAGGAACGCGGCGAGGCCCGGCCGGTGAGCACGGACGGCCCGGAAGGGACGAGTGCGCCGCGCATCCGGGCGGTCCACGTGACCGACGCCGAACGGCTCGCCACCGGCGCGGCCGACGCCGAACCGCCGGCCGCGGGCGCGGCCGGAGCCGACCGGGCCGCCACCGAACTGCCTGCCCCGAAGGAAGCCGCCGCCTCCTCGGCCGCTTCCCCGGCCGCGTCCTCCGCCGCGACGGAGGCCCGGGCATGAGGGGCAGGGGCGGGCTCTTCGCACGCAGACGCGACACCGGCGCCGGGCGCGACCGCGCCGACGCCGTCCCGGCCGCCTCCACCGGACCGGACGACGGGACGGGGGAGGGGTTCCTGGTCGAGGACCACGACGGCATGCTGCTGCTGCGGACCTTCTCCGACGACACGCTCGCCCCGGCCGACGTCGCCGACCTGGCCCGCACCATGGGCGCGGACGAGGGCACCGTGACCGTCGTCGCGGGCGCCGAGGGGGCCGGCTCCGCCGCCTTCTGGTCGAAGCTGAGCGAACTGCTCGACACGCTGGGCGAGTCGGGGGACGGGAGCGTACGGCTCGTCATGGCGGGGGCCGGCCACGACGCCGAGGGCCGGCCCGCCACCGCGCGCCGCATCGCCGACGCCTGGCGGATCGAGGTCGAGGCGCCGGACGGACCGCCGCTCGTCGTGCCGGGCGGCTCCCTCTTCGTCCCGCCCGCCGAGGGCGCCGGCCGGCGCCCGTCGACGGGCGGCTGGTGGCGGTTCGCGCCGGGGCGGCGACCGGAACCCCTGGGCCCGCGCAGCCCGGAGCCGTCCTGGCAGTCCGCGCTGAGCGGCCTGCCCTCGGCCATGGCGGGCGGCTGCGTCGTCGAGCAGATACCCGCCGGGGTGCTGGTGCGTCCCTCCGGGGCCGCGCCGGCCCGGCCCGGCGACCTCTACCACGCCGTACCGGTCGACCCCCGGCGCCTGGCCGTGGTGGTCGGCGTGCCCTTCGGCGAGGACGTCTCGGCCGAGGAGGTCGCCGAGGTGCTGGAGGCCCTGCCGGAGGACGTGCGGGTCGCCGTGCGGCTCGTGCCCGGCGGGCGGCGCGACCTGCTCCCGCTGGCGCAGTCGGTGGCCGACCGGCTGGACGTCGAGGTGGAAGTGATGACCGGGCTGCCGCTCGTCGCGGCCGCCGGGCCGCTGGGGACGTACTCCGTGCGATCGGTCCTGGCCTCGCCGGACGGCGCGCCGACGTGGATACCGTTCGTGGACGCCGTCAGGTGCGGCCCGCCCGACGCGGAGGGCCGTGCCCGGCCGCCCCGGCTGCTGCGCTGGAGCCCTCCGCTGCCGGGACCGGCACGCCCGGAGGAGGGGGTGGTCGGCCTGAGCGAGGACTGGCAGCTCACGGTGACGCGGGCCGGTATGCGGGTGGGCCCGCGCGGCGGCCCGGAGCCGTCCCTCACGGCACGTCCGGTGGACCCGGGCGGCCCGGTGATCGAGCTGGGGAGGCCGGGCGAACTCCTCGACGCCTCGCTGTGGCCGGTCCTGTCGAACGTCCTGGAAGCCCTGGCGCCGGACCTGCGCGGGCGCGCGACCCTCCACGTGCACGGGGTGGCCCGCGACGGCGGACGCGAACTGCGGCGGCTGGCCGCCCGGTACGGGGTGCGCACCCTGCGCCACGCCGCCCCGGCGCCGCTCCGGGCCGGCCCGACGACCGCGGGCCGGCCCGCCCGGGCCGAGGCGGTCGGCGCGCCCGCACCGGCATCGTTGTCACCGGCCGCCCCCGCACGGGGCCCCGAGCGCCCGGCGTCGGCCGGACCGGCGGAGCGCCCGGCCGAGGGGCCCGGGGCCCCGGCTCCCCACCGGCCGGGACGGACCTCCGGAACCGCCCCCGCCGCTCCGGTGAGGACCGGTGGCAGGGGCGCGGGGGCCGACCGGGCACGGCAGCCCGGGGAGCCCGCCACCGCTGGTGCGGAGGCGGGCACGGAGACGCACGCCGCACCGGGGGCGGGTACGTCCGGCGGACCGGGCGAGGCGGCGGCGCCCGGGACGCGGGGCACGTCCGGCACGTCCTTCCCGCCCGGTGTGCCGGCGCCTTCGGCCGCGTCGGGTACGGCGGCGGCCACGGGTACGCCGGGTATGCCGGCGGCCACGGGTACGCCGGGTATGTCGGGGGCCAGGGATACGGCGGGTACAGCGGGCGCCACGGGTACGACCGGCGCACCCGACGCGTCCGCGGTGTCGGGCACGCCCGGTGGGCCGGGCGCCTCGGGCGCGTCCGGCAGGAGTGCGGCGCGTGGGGAGCGGGAGCGGCGGGCGGAGACGTTCGACTGGTCGGACGACCGCGTTCCGACGGGGTTCGCCGGGCGTCCCCGCTCCCCGGGGACGGCCCCGGCGAGCGGCCCCGGTGCCGCCCCCGCGGCTCCGGCCCCGGCGCCCGATCGGAACCCCGGCCCCGCAGGCCGTCCGGAAGGACGGGAGCCGGATGCGAACGCTCCGCGGCCGGACACCGCCACCGCCGGTCCCGACGAGGACCCCACCCGGCCCCCTGGACCGGAAGCGCCCGGCCGTGCGGGAGCGGCGGACGGGGCCGGAGGCGGCGGGGACGCCGCAGCCGCCCCCGCCGCCGGCCCGAAGGGGCCGGGAGCGGACGGTGAGCCGCCCCGGCCGCCCGGCTCCGGGGGAGCGGAGGAGGGGGCCCCGGCGGAGGACGACGGTGCGGAGCCGTCCGCCGCGGCCGATCCGGCATCCGCCGGGGCCCCGGAACCGTCCACCGGACCGCGCCCCGCCGAGGGGCCCGTGCCGGGTTCCCGCACGGCCGGCACGGACGTGCGCGCTCCGGAGCCCGCTCCGGCGTCCCCGGGACCGGGGACGCGCGGGGTACCGGTCGCGGGCGACGACCCGGCGCCCGCGACGGCGCCGATCACCTCGACCGCCTCCTCGGATTCCGGCGCCGTCCGGCTGCCGCCCGTACCGGAAGCCCGAGCCGTTCCCGATCGCCCCGGCCCCGGTCCGGCGGAGAGCGGCCCCGGCCCGGCGGGCACCGGCCGCAGCGCCGAGGACCCGGGCGAGGACGTCCCTCCGACGCCGCTGCCCCCGGTCCTGCTGGGCCCCGGGCACCGCAGCTCCGAGGCCGAACGGACCGCCTTCCGCGCGCTCGCGGGCGAGATGTGGGACCGGCACGGCGCGGCCGTCGCGCGTGCGCTCGCCCGGATGCCCGCGTTGCGCGGCAAGGAGCAGGAGGCGGCCCGCGCCGATCTCATCGCGCTGCGGATGTACCTGCACCTCCCCGAAGGGCCACTCGGCCACGGCGCGTTGACCCGGAGTCTGCGCGACCGCGAGCTGGACCTGATGCCGTACGGCGCCTGCGTGGCCTCGGCGCTGAACCGGATGCCGTCCTACCGGGGCGCGGTGATGCGCGGCACCGGCGGTGGTCCCGCCGCTTCCGGAGGCGTTTCCGCTCCGCCCCGCCCCGGGACGCTGCTGCGGGACGCGGCGCTGCTGAGCACCGTGCGGCTGGATCCCGGCACCGCACCACCGCCGGGCGACAGTTACGTCATCTGGTCGGTGGCCGGCCGCCGCGTGCGGCAGTTCTCCGAGCAACGCGGGCCGGAGGAGGTCGTGTTCGCCCCCGGGACGCTCTTCCGGGTGCTGGCCGTCCGCCGCGCGCAGCCCGGCGTACAGATCCATCTGCGTGAACTGACCGGACCTGCCGAGACGGCCGCGCCCGATCCCGAAGGGGATCGGGCCGTGCTCGCCCGGCTGGATGCCGTCGCGCCCGGACCCGACGCGACGCCCCCGGGCGCCGGCCCCTGGCCGGAACGCTGCGCGGGCGCCGTGGGGGCCGGACCGTGACGCGACACCCAACCCCGACAAGAGTGAGGACCTTACGTGGCAAGAGACCGTGATCCATCCCCCCGCATACCCACGCGGTCGGGAACGTCCACCGGCGAGGGCGGTCAGGGGACCAGCCGGAGCGCCGGGAGCCCATCGGTATCGGTACGCCGAGCGGTGGCCATGCCCGGAGCGCCCGGCGACCCCGGCAGCGCTCTGACCCCGGGCGGCGAGCGGCCGGGCGGTACGACCGCGCCTGCCGCGGGAGCCGCCCCGGAGGCCGCCGCCCGTGCGGAGGGCACGGCGTCCGGAGGCTCCGCGCCCACGACCACGAACCCGCCCACGAGCACGAGCGGCGAGGCGGAGGCCGGCGAGGCGACTGCCGCGCGTACCAACACGCCCCGGGGAGAGGCGGAGAGCACCGCCGAACCCGTCGCCTCCTCCGCGCCCTCCTGGGCCGCGGCACCGTCCCGAACCGCTTCCGCCTCGACGTCGTCGGCGTCCGTCCCCACCGCGGAGCCGGCGACCGCCGGCGTCGGGGGCCCGGTCCCGGGCATTGCCGCGGCCGCGACCGGTACCGGTGGCGGCGGTGGCGCGAGTTCGCAGGAGGGCGACGAACCGCCCGGCAGCCGGCCCAAGAAGCCGATGCTGGCGGCGGCCGGGATCGTCGGCGCGATCCTGATCGCGGTGCCCTTCCTGCTGGCGGGGCAGGACGACCGCGAACCCGAGCGCACCCGGACCGAGAACGCGGCCGGCACGGTGCTGGACAGCGAACGTCCTCCGGTTCCGGAGACCTACACCAGCCAGTCGCCGGTCCCCTCCGCCAAGCCGAGCAAGAAGGAGGAGAAGAAGGAGAAGGAGGAGAAGAAGGAGAAACCGGCCGGGCCCGTGGTCCAGCAGCAGACGGTCACGCCCTCCCCGAGCCCCTCCCCGGAGAAGTCCAAGGCCGAGGAGAAGCCCAAGCCCAAGGTCAAGCCCAAGGCCCAGGCCCAGGCGCTGACCCCGGCCGAGCAGCTCCGCCAGTGGGCCAACGGACGCTCCGGGGTCCAGAACACCGTGATCAAGAACGCGTCGACCGGCCAGTGCGTGGACATCGGCGGCTACGGCAAGGGCCAGATCAACAACGCCGTCAACCAGTACCCGTGCAACGGCACGACGGGCGACAACCAGCTGTGGAACCTCGACATCGTGGACCAGGACGGCGGCCCCCAGAACGCGCCCCTCTTCCTGATCCGCAACAGCAAGGACGGGCTCTGCCTGGACCTGGGCTACTACAACGCCCGTTCGGCGGGGACGAAGATCGGGCAGTTCCACTGCAACGCGTCCGGTGACAACCAGCTGTGGTGGCTCGACCCCCGCGGCGACGGCACGAACTGGATCCGCAACGCCGTCAGCAACGACCTGTGCCTGCGTCCGACCGGCGGGGCCTCCGCCGGAAACGACGCCCGGCTCGAAATCGCCCCCTGCGGGTACGGCGACCACTGGATCGTCTGAGGATCCGCCCCGGCGGAGCCGACGCCCCCGTTCCCGCGGTGCAGCGATGCGCACGGCGGGAACGGGGGCGTTCCCCTTCGCCCGGGAGGCGTCCGCCGTCCCGTGGCGGAGGGGTCAGGACAGTTCGGCCAGGACCGCGTCCGTGAACGGCGTCCACGCCTCCGCCGCCCACGGGCCGAACGCGCGGTCCGTCAGCGCGACGCAGGCGGCACCCGCCGCCGGGTCGATCCACAGGAACGTGCCCGACTGGCCGAAGTGCCCGAAGGTCGCCGGGGAGGACGAGACGCCCGTCCAGTGCGGGGACTTGGAGTCGCGGATCTCGAAGCCGAGGCCCCAGTCGTTCGGGTTCTGGTGGCCGTAGCCCGGCAGGACGCCCTTGAGACCGGGGTGGACGACGCTCTGGGCCTCCAGGACCGTACGCGGGTCGAGCAGGCGGGGAGCCTGCACCTCGGCGGCGAAGCGGACCAGGTCGTCCACGGTGGAGACGCCGTCGCGGGCGGGGGAGCCGTCCAGGGTCGTGGACGTCATGGACAGCGGCTCCAGGACCGCCTGGCGCAGGTACTCCGCGAACGGGATGCCGGACGCCTTCGCGATGTGCTCGCCCAGCACCTCGAAGCCCGCGTTGGAGTACAGGCGGCGCTCGCCCGGCGGGGCCGTCACCCGGTGCTCGTCGAAGGCGAGGCCGCTGGTGTGGGCGAGGAGGTGGCGCACCGTGGAGCCCTCCGGCCCGGCCGGCTCGTCCAGCTCCACGGCCCCCTCCTCGTACGCCACCAGCGCCGCGTAGGCCGCGAGCGGCTTGGTGACCGAGGCGAGGGGGAAGCGGTGGCCGGTCGGCCCGTGCGTGCCGAGGACCGTGCCGTCCGCCCGGACGACGGCCGCCGCCGCCGTGGTGACCGGCCAGGTGTCGATGATGCGCAGGCTCTCCATGTATCCGAGCCTAACGGCCGTGCGGGACGCCCGGTCCCCGGCCCCGCGCCCCCGCCCCCCGGCGCCCCGGGGTGGCGCCCCCGCGTCCCGGCCCGGGCGGGCTCACGCGGCCAGCGGGGCGATCGGGGCCAGCCGGGTGCCGAGCGCCATGATGCGCATCGCGCGTTCCGTGGCGTCGGCCAGGAGTTCGCCGCTGCGGCCGATCGCCTCCACCAGCGTCATCGGGGCGGGCAGGATCGCGCTGTACGCGTCCACGCCCACCGCCCGTACGTCCTGCGCCCCCGGCCCGATCGTCCCGGCCAGCACCAGGACCGGCACCCCGGAGGCGTGGGCCCGGCGGGCGACCTCCGCCGGGATCTTCCCCCGTACGGTCTGGTGGTCGAGCGCCCCCTCCGCCGTGATGACGAAGTCGGCGCGGGCCAGGCGGGCGTCCAGGTCGAGGCCGTCGAGCAGGACGTCGTAACGGGGGAGGAGGCGGGCCCCCACGGCGGCCAGCCCGGCCCCGAGACCGCCCGACGCACCCGTGCCGGGGGACGTCCGCAGGTCGACGGGGACGCCGGCCGGCCGGGCGAAGAGCGGGGCCAGGTCCCGGGTGAGGACGGCGGCCAGCCGTTCCAGGCCGGCCGAGAGCAGCTCCACCTCCGCCGGGGTCGCCCCCTTCTGCGGCCCGAACACCCGGGCCACGCCGCGCTTCCCGCACAGCACGTTGTACGGGTTGCAGGCCACGAGCAGTTCGGCGTC
This sequence comes from Streptomyces sp. NPDC017448, assembly GCF_044330565.1. Lineage (NCBI taxonomy): Bacteria > Bacillati > Actinomycetota > Actinomycetes > Kitasatosporales > Streptomycetaceae > Streptomyces > Streptomyces sp. NPDC017448. The sequence goes on from NZ_JBIRLM010000015.1 coordinate 40,239, forward strand.
GGCCAGCCGGGGGTCGAGGCCGGACGGATCGATGTGCTCCAGCTCGTGCAACGCGCCGCCGCCCGCCCGGAGCCCGCGGCCGTGCCGGTCGGCCAGCCGGGCCCCGAGCGCCTGGAGCGCGCCCGCGCCCCCGTCCGACGTACCGGAGTCGCCGCAACCGACGAGGACGCGCCGGGCCCCGGCGTCCAGGGCCGCCCGGATCAGCTCGCCGACCCCGTACGTCGTGGTCGCGCCCGGGTGGCGGCGGTCCGGCGGTACCAGGGCGAGGCCCGCGACGGCCGCCATCTCGACGACGGCGGTGAGCGGACCGGGCGGAGCGCCGGCCCCGTCCAGCAGGGCGAAGTGGGTGGGCACCGGGTCGCCCACCGGGCCCGTCGCCGTCACCGGCACCAGCCGGCCGCCGCCCGCCAGGGCCAGCGCCTCCGCCGTGCCCTCGCCGCCGTCGACGAGGGGGATCAGGTCGAGTTCGGCATCGGGCGCCACCCGGCGCACGCCGGCGGCGATGGCCTCCGCGACCCGGGCGGCCGACAGGGACTCCTTGAACCCGCTGGGGGCGATGGCGATGCGGTGGGGGCGATCGGTGCGGTGGGTACGCGTGGTCATGGCTGGGTCTCCAGGAGGACGGGCACGCCGAGCAGCGGCCAGACGGCGAGGGCGAAGAGGAGGACGAGGGCGGCGGTGAGCGGCGCGAGGAAGGCGGACAGCCGCAGCAGGTCGCGCGGGGTGTACGTCGGGGTGCCGGGCACGTCCGCGAAGAGCGCGACCGGCTTGGCCGAGGACGGCAGGGTGTGGCAGAAACCGGCGGCGGCCGTGGACGCCAGCGCCGCCGTGACCGGGTTGACCCCGGCCCCGGCCGCCGCCGCGACCACCAGCGGCACCAGCACGGAGGACCGGGCGGAACGCGACTGGAGCGCCAGATGGGCGGCCGTGCTGACGACGACCACACCGGCGAGGAACACCCACGGGGGCGTGGACGCCCCCAGGGGTATCCAGCCCACCAGCCAGTCGGCCGCACCCGAGTCGGAGAGGGCGACGCCCATCGCCATGGTGGCGGCCATGAACAGCAGCAGCGGCCAGGGGACCGTCCGCAGCCCGTCCTTGAAGCGCACGGTGCCGAGCGCGGGCGAGGTCGCCACGAGCGCGCCGATGAGCGCGACGACGGCGGGCGACACCCCGTGCAGCGGCTCGCTGCACCAGAGCAGGACCACCGTCGCCAGCAGCAGCAGGCACCGCGACTCCGCCGGGGTGAACGGCCCTTCGACGGCCGTCTCGGAGTGCTCCTGGATCTGCGCCGCCGTGATCCTGACCGGACCCTTGCGGTCGGCGCGCCGGACCGTCGTCACCAGCACCAGTTCGGCGGCCAGATGGGAGGAGGCGACCGCCAGCGGCAGCCCGAGGACCAGCCAGCGCACGAAGCCCAACTGCTCCCCGGTCTGCTCCCACAGCACCCCGACCGTGATCAGGTGCGCGCCCGCCCCGATCAGGGTCGCCACGGCGGAGAGCAGGATGACGGTCGGGAAGAGGAGCGCGAGCATGACGACGAGGCGCGCCCGCTCCCGCAGTGCGGCGGCCAGCGCCAGGAAGACCGGCAGGGCGAGCGCGGCCCGGCCCGAGGTGGCCGGTACGGCGAACGCGGTGACGACCAGGCCGGCCGTGGTCAGGTGCACCAGCTGGCGTACGGTCCGGGCCCCGCCGACCAGGAAGACGGCGGCCCGGCCGGCCAGACCGGTCCGGGTCACGGCGGCGGCCAGGACGAAGGCGCAGATCAGCAGCCACACCGTCTCGTCGCCCAAGGTGGCGAACAGGGTCTCGCTGCTGATCACCCCCGTCACCGTCAGCGCCAGGCCGGCGCCGAGCGCGACGTAGGCGTCGTCCACCGGGGTGGCGATCCAGGCGGCGGTGGCGAGGACGAAGACGGCGAGGGAGAGCCGCCCGTCGACGCCGAGGCCGGGGGCGGCGCCGGGTACGGCGAGGAGGGCGCAGAGTCCGAGGACGGCGCAGAGGCCGGCGGTCTGCCGGAGGGGGAGAGGCACGCTGTACAGCCTCGGAAGGCGGGGTGAGCGGTCGATGAGCGGCCGGTGAAGGACTTTTCATCTCCGCCCGGCCGCCCTCGGCCGCCGGACTGCCCCCGCCGCCGGACCGCCCCCGCCGCCCGGCTGCCCGGTCACCGCGCCGTCGGGTGGCCTGATCACGTGGCCGCCCGGTCCCCCAGCCGTCCGGTCGCCCCGCCGCCCGCCGCCGGTCCGGGCGTGCGCGTCGGCCCCGCCGCCCGGCGCCGGTCCGGGCGTGTGCGTCGGCCCCGCCGCCCGCCGCCGGTCCGGGTGTGCGCGTCGGCCCCGACCCCGGCGCCGGTCCGGGCGTGGCCCGCGGCCTACGGCAGCCGGTAGCCCATGCCCCGTACCGTCTCCAGCCGCTCCGCCCCCAACTTCCGGCGCAGCGCCCGGACGTACACGTCCACGATGTTGGAGCCGGGGTCGAAGTCGTACCCCCACACGTGCGACAGGATCTGCTCGCGCGACAGCACCTGGCCGGGGTGGCGCAGGAACATCTCCAGCAGCACGAACTCGCGCGCCGTCAGGTCCACCGTCCGCTCCTCCGCCCGGGCCCGGCGCGTCCGCAGGTCCAGGGCGAGGCCGCCGCTGCGCAACACGGTGACCTCGGGGGCGCGGGCGGCGGTGCGCTGCCGCAGCCGTACCCGGGCGAGCAGCTCCTCGAAGCGGAACGGCTTCGTCATCCAGTCGTCGGCCCCGCCCTCCAGCCCCGCCACGGTGTCCCGGACCGAGTCGCGGGCGGTGAGCACGATCACCGGCAGGGTGACCCGGGCCTCGCGCAGCTCCCGCAGCACGGTGAAGCCGTCCCGGCCCGGCAGCCCGATGTCGAGCACCATCAGGTCGAAGCCGCCGGTCAGCGCGTGGCCGAGCGCCAGGTCGCCGTCCTCCGCGACGACGGTGGTGAAGCCGTTGGCGCGCAGCCCCTTCTGGACGAACGAGGCGATGCGCTCCTCGTCCTCGGCGATCAGGATGCGGTTCATGAATCGGTCTCCAGGGTGAGTACGAAGGTGGCTCCGCCGCCCTCGGTCCGGCGGAGTTCCACGCGTCCGTGGTGGCCCTCCGCGATGGCCTTGACGATGGCGAGGCCGAGCCCCGCGCCGCTGGTGCGGGTGCCGCGCCGGGACGTGCCCCGCCGGAACCGCTCGAAGATCACCTCGGCGTCCTCCGGCGGTATGCCGGGCCCGTGGTCCGCGACGTACAGCTCGACGCGGTCCGTCCCGGGCCGGTCCGTCCCCTCCCGGCCCGCCTCGAACCGGGAGCCGATCCGGATGCGCTGCCCGGGAACGGTGTGCTGGACGGCGTTCTGCGCGAGCTGGACCATCGCCTGCGTCATCCGCTGCGGGTCCAGCCGTACTTCGCGGTCCGCGACGCCGTCGAGCTGCCACTCCCGGTCGCCGAGGGTCCGCACCTTCACGAAGACGTCGGCGGTCAACTCCGCGAGCTGGACGGGTTCGGGGCGGACGAAGTCGGGTCGTTCGGCCCCCGCGAGGAGGAGCAGGTCCTCGACGATGCGGCTCATCCGGTCCAGCTCGTCCGTGACCAGCCGCACCGTCTCCTCCCGGTCCGCCGGATCGTCGCCCATCAGCTCCAGGTGGCCCCGGACGATGGTGATCGGGGTGCGCAGTTCGTGCCCGGCGTCGTCGACGAAGACCCGCTGCGCGGCGAACGCCCGCTCCAGCCGGTCGAGCATCGCGTTGAAGGTCTCCGCGAGGGCCGCGACGTCGTCCCGGCCCTCCACGGGGATGCGCCGGGTGAGGTCCTGCTCGGTCAGCTCGGCCGCCGTCGCCCGGACCAGCCGTACGGGCGCGAGGATGCGTCCGGCGACGGCCCAGCCGACCCCGGTCGTCATCAGCAGCGCCACCCCCGACAGGGCGAGCAGCGTCCAGAACGTCTTGTCGGCGACGGCCCGTTCGCGCTCCGGGTGGAAGGCGACGACGAACGCCCCGGGCGGCCCGCCCGCGGACGGCCCTATCTCGACCTTCGCCCAGCGCACCTCGCCCTGCGGGCGCTCCAGCGTCCCGAAGGAGTCCGGGGAGGCGCGAATGCGGGTGAGCGACGCGCCGTCCCGCCACAGAGCGGTGTCCGGCGGGAGGTCGCGCCGCTGGCGGATGGCGTCGGGCCGGTCGCCCGGGCGACCGGTGAGACCCAGCAACTCCTCGTCGGGGTCGGCGTACTGGCGTTGCAGATAGATCCGGAGCAGCCGGTCCGCCGTGCCGAACCGGCCGCCGGTCTCCGGGTCGACGCCCTGCGGCACGAAGTTGGCGAACTCCCCGGTCTCCTGGGTGAGCAGCTGGCTGATCCGGTGGTCCACGTCCCGCTGGAGGATGGAGCGCACGGTGACGGCGACCGCGCCCAGCGCGACCGCCATCACGACCAGCAGCCAGAGCAGGATGCGGACCCGGGCGGAGATCCTCGGCAGGCTAACCGTCATCACCGAAGTCGTCGTCATCGTCGTCGTCGGCCGCCGAGGGGCCCGGGACGACGGAGCCGTCGGGTGTACGGGACGGAGCGGCGGAACCGCTCGGCACCGGTCCGCCCGGCGCCGGTTCGCTCGATACCGGTCCGCTCGGCGCCGGGCCGCCGCTCGCCGGCGGAGTGCCGCGCGGGCTCTCCTCCAGCCGGACGGCGGGCGGTACCTTCGGCGCCTCCGAGGTGTCGGTCATGGCGTAGCTGGTGGCCGCTATGCCGAGGGGCACGGCGACGACGGCCGCCAGGGCCGCCAGACGAGGTGAGAAAGCCATGCGTTCACCCTGGCGGTCCCGGACAGTACGAAGATGAAGCGAGGATGAACATTCCTTCATCTTCGACATATGGGACCTTCCCGGTCGGCGGCCCGGTCCGGAAGAACCGCCGGTCGCGCTTGCTTCGAGTGCGCTCCAAGGATCTAGCGTGGAGGGCATGACGGTGATCGACGGAACCTCCCGGAGCACTCCCGCGACGCCCGCGCGGAAGCGGCCCGCCCGGACGGCGGACGCCTGCACGGCCGCTCCCTCCCCCCGCCCCGCGGGCCGGGACAGCTACACGATCAGCGAGGTCGTCGCCCGCACCGGGCTCACCGCGCACACCCTGCGCTGGTACGAGCGCATCGGGCTCATGCCACATGTGGACCGCTCGCACACCGGGCAGCGCCGCTTCAGCGACCGCGACCTCGCCTGGCTGGCCTTCGTCGGCAAGCTCCGGATGACCGGGATGCCCGTCGCCGACATGGTGCGGTACGCGGAGCTGCTGCGGGAGGGCGAGTCCACCCTCGGGGCACGGCGTGAACTGCTGGAGGCGACCCGCCGCGACGTGATCGCGCGGATCGCGGAGCTCCACGGCACCCTCGCCGTCCTCGACCACAAGATCGAGTTCTATGCGGGCGCCCGCAGGGCGCCGGAGAGGCACAGCGCCTGATGACCACTGACAAGATCACCACGGTGGAGCTGGGAGCGGGCGGACCGCGGGTCGGCGTCCAGGGCCTCGGCTGCATGGGGATGAGCGAGTTCTACGGCGAGACGGACGAACGCTCCGCCCGCGACACCCTCGACGCGGCCCTGGAGGCGGGCGTCACCCTCCTCGACACCGCCGACGCCTACGGGCGCGGGGCCAACGAGGAGTTCCTCGCCCCGTTCGTCGGGGCCCACCGGGACGAGATCACCCTCGCCACCAAGTTCGCCCTCGTCCGCACCGACGACCCCCTCCACCGGGGCGTCAGCAACGACCCCGCCTACATCCGCAGCGCCGTCGAGGCGAGCCTGCGCCGGCTGGACACCGACGTCATCGACCTCTACTACATGCACCGCCGCGACCCGGCCGTCCCGCTCGCCGAATCGATCGGCGCGCTGGCGGAGCTGGTCGAGCAGGGCAAGGTCAAGCAGCTCGGACTCAGCGAGGTGACCGGCGCCGAACTGCGCGAGGCGCACGCCGTGCACCCGATCGCCGCCCTCCAGTCGGAGTGGTCCCTCTTCAGCCGGGACGTCGAGAAGAGCGCCGTCGGCGCGGCGGCGGAGCTGGGCGTCACGTTCGTCCCGTACTCGCCGCTCGGCCGGGGCTTCCTCACCGGGGCCTTCACCGACGCGGGCCAGGAGCTGGCCGAGGGCGACTTCCGCCGGCGCCAGCCCCGGTTCAACGGCGACAACGCCCGTACGAACGCGGCTCTGCTGGAGCCCGTCCGCACGATCGCCGCCGCCCACGGGGCGACGGCCGCACAAGTGGCCCTCGCCTGGGTCCAGCAGCGCGCCCAGGTGCACGGCCTGAACGTGGTCCCGATCCCCGGCACCCGCAGGCGCGCCCGCCTCCTGGAGAACGCGGCGGCGACCCGGCTGACCCTGACGGCGGACGAACTGGCCGCCCTGGAGCCGATCGCGGACCGGGTGGCGGGGGACCGCTACCCGGACATGAGCAGCACGGCGGCGGCGCGGGAGTAGGCACGGCACCCGTGCCCCCGGGAGGCACGGCGCCGAGCCGGACCTCCGTACGGCGCCGGGGCCGGGCCGCCCCCTCACGCCAGCCCCAGCGCGAACACCGCGAACCCCGCCGCGAGCAGCCCGGCCAGCGCGCGCCGGGCGTTCGCGGCACGGGTGCCCGCCCGCCACGGGGCCTCGAAGCGGCGCGCGTACCGGGCGATCAGCACCAGCAGCCCGGCGAACACCGGCAGCCACGCGGCGCGGGCGAGGAGCCAGCCCACCGTCTCCGGCGCGGTCGTCAGCCCCGCCACCGCCACGCCCCCGGCCCCGGCGAGCGAGGCCGGTACGGCCGCGGCCAGCATCGCGCTCTGGTGCCAGCACAGGATCGTCATCGCGGACAGGTTGACCACCACGACCGGCGCCCACAGCAGCGGCCTGCGCAGCAGCCGCCCCAGCCGGTCGCGCAGCAGGATCGCCGCCCCGCTCTGCGTCGCCGCCAGCGCCACCACCAGCAGCGACGGCGGATGCGAGTTGGTCCGCGCCTCGCCCGGCACCCCGACCATCGACGCCGGATAGTGGAAGACGAGCAGCAGCACGGCGAACAGCACCCCGCCCCCGACCAGCAGCAGCCGGGCCCCGTTCCTCCCGATCCGGCCCTCCCCCCAGGCCACGCCGAGCTGGTACGCGAACAGCCAGCCGGGCAGGAGGTTGAGCAGGCTCAGCCAGGAGGGCATCGCCTCCGCGAACGGCCCGTACCGCAGGAAGTCCACCGCCGCGACCGATGCCGCCAGCGGCAGCGCCGCCCAGCCGCCGGTCCGCCGCGCCAGGGCGACGCAGAGCGGGGTGAGGGCCGTGACCACGGCGTACACCCCGACGAACCAGAGCGGCTGGATCACCAGCGTCGACGCCGTACGCAGGGTGTCGCCGGGCACGCCCAGCCACGACAGGACCGAGAGCAGCACCGCCCAGACGGCCGTCACGCCGAGCACCGGACGGCCCAGGCGCGCCAGCCGCCCGCCCAGCCAGGCGCCGGTCGTGGAGGGCCGGCGGCGGTAGGAGAGGACCGAGGCGTACCCGCCGACCAGGAAGAAGATCCCCAGCATCTGGAGGACCCAGCTCGCGGGCGCCAGTCCGCCGAACGTGCTCAGCGGGCTCGCGTTGTGCAGGCCGTCGGCGTCCAGCCGGAACCCGCCGAGCATCCAGTGGCCGAGCGGCACGGCGAGCAGGGCCAGCGCCCGCAGCCCGTCGAGGGCGCGGTCGCGGTGGGCGGGGGTGGAGGCGTCGACACGGGCGGCGAACCGCCGGGCGTGGTCGCGGGCGGCGTACATCGACAGGGCGGTCATCGGGCGACACCTTCCGGGAGGGGCGCGCCGGGTGTGCTCTGCGGCGCCCGTACGCCCGCGTCGGCGCGGGCGCCCCCCGGGGCCGGCCGGTCCTGCCGGGCCCGAGCGCTCACCGGCGCCCGCGCGCCCTCGGGGGCGGCGTCGCCGCGCACGATGGCGGCGAAGGCCCGCAGGGAATCCGTTCCCGGCGCGAAGTACCCCGCGTGGCCGCGGGCCCCGTCCGCCGGCACCCGCCGCGCGCCGAAGGCCGGGTCGGTCGGGTCCGTCCCGTGGCCGAGGCCGGCGAAGCGCACGTTCGGCACGTTGTCGATCCAGTCCGTGGGGTCCTTGGCCGCCCACACCCGGGCTTTCGTCCGCAGCCCCGTGACATCGTCCGCCCGCATGCCGGGGGAGCCGAGGACCACCAGGTCGGTGGCGGGCAGCCGGTGCGCGGCCAGACCGCAGACCACCGAGCCGTAGCTGTGGCAGAACACGGCGGGCTCGGGGAGCCCGTCCGCCCTCAGGCCCTCGGCGAACCGGGTCAGCCGCCCGGCCCCCGCCTCCGCGAGGTCGCCGGTCGCCGCGTCGAGGCCGACGCCCACCGGGGTGGTGTACCCGACCCAGGCGACCACCGCCGTCCCCGGCCCGGCCGCCGTGTGCAGGGCCCTGGCCATGCCGCGCGGGGCCCCGTGGGCGACGGTCCTCCGGTCGAAGGTCCCGGCGTCGTTGTCGTTCCCCGGCACCACCACCGCGACCCGCGACGCCGTGCGCAGGTCGCCGAAGACCTCGGCGGCCTGGCCGCGTCCGCGCGGGTCGAACGCGAGGATGCGGCGGCCGGGGGCGGCGAGCGAACGGTAACGGGGGTCGTCCTCGGCGGCCAGCGCGAGGGAGTTGGCGCGGTAGCGCAGCTCCAGCGGTGCTCCGTCGAGGTTGCCGACGACGGACGGGTGCCGCAGGGCCAGGAGGCGGCCCTGCTCGGCGCTCAACCCGGCGAAGAACACCGCGACTTCGGCAGGCGTCGACCGCTCGGGGTCGGGCAGCTCCGTGCCCAGCGCCCGGTCCGCCCGCCACTGCGCACTGCCCGGCGGTGGCCCGGTCAGCGGCTGCTGCGCATCCCCCGACACCCAGCCGGTCGTTCCCGCCGCCACCCCGGCGGCCAGGGCGAACGCGACCAGAGCCCTCGCGTATCGGCGCATGGTTCCCTCCCTCTCCTGCTCCGCACCGATCGGTGCGGCCGGGAGGAAGGTAGGAAGGGAACGGGTGACGCGGCGTCACACCGGGGAGCCAACCGCGGAGTGATACCGGGGTAGGGGGTGGGCCGGATCGCGGGCCCGCCCCGGGCCTTCCCGCCCCGGCGGGGGCTACGTCCTCGCGTCGCCCGGCGCCACCAGCCCCGACTCGTACGCGAAGATCACCGCCTGCGCGCGGTCCCGCAGCTCCAGCTTGGCCAGCACCCGCCCGATGTGCGTCTTCACGGTCTGCTCGGCCAGCACCAGCCGCTCCGCGATCTCCTGGTTCGACAGCCCCCGGGCGATCAGCTCCAGCACCTCGCTCTCGCGCGGGGTCAGCCCGTTCAGCCGGAGCGCCTGGCCGCCGCGCGTCGCCCCGGCGGGCCGCTGCGCCGCGAAGTCCGCGATCAGCCGCCGGGTCACCGAGGGCGCCAGCAGCGCGTCCCCGGCCGCCACCACCCGTACCGCCGCGATCAGATCGGCGGGCGGCGCGTCCTTCAGCAGGAACCCGGACGCCCCGGCACGCAGCGCCTCGTACACGTAGTCGTCCACGTCGAACGTGGTCAGCATCAGGACCTTCGGCCGGTGCACCACCCCCACCGGCGGGTTCAACAGCTCGCGCGCGGCGGCCAGTCCGTCCATCTCGGGCATCCGCACGTCCATCAGGACCACGTCGGGATGCTGGTTGCGGCTGACCTCGATCCCCTGGCGGCCGTCCGCCGCCTCGCCCACCACGTCGATGTCGCTCTGCGCCGCCAGCAGCGCCGCGAACCCCGCCCGCACCATGGCCTGGTCGTCGACGATGATCACGCGGATGGTCACAGATCCTCCGGAGAAGGGGGTACGGAAGGGGACGCGGACGGGGAAACGGCCGGAGGCAGCGGCATCCGGGCGGCCACCCGGAACCCGCCGTCCGGCAGCGGCCCGGTGTCCAGCGAGCCGCCGGTCAACCGTACGCGCTCCCGCATCCCCACCAACCCGTGCCCGGTCCCCGCGCTCTCCAGCGGAGACGTGGGCTTCGGCGCGGGCCCGTTGACCACCAGGACGTCCAGATGCCCCCGCGACGCCCGGACCGACACCCGGGTGCGCGCCCCGGGAGCGTGCCGCACCACATTGGCCAGCGCCTCCTGCACGATCCGGTACGCCGACAGGTCCACCGCCGGCGGCACCTCGCCCAGCTCCGCCGCGAGCGACAACTCCACCGGCAGCCCCGCCCGTACCGTCGCCTCCACCAGCTGCTGGAGCCGGTCCAGCCCCGGCTGCGGCGCCCGGTCGCCCTCCGTGCCGTCGCTGCGCAGCACCGACAGCAGCCGCCGCATCTCGCCCAGCGACTCCCGCGCCGCCGCCGCGATGGACGCGAACTCCTCCCGCGCGGGCTCCGGCAGCCCGGGGAGCCGGTACGGCGCGGAGTCCGCCTGCACGGTGATCACCGACATGTGGTGCGCGACGACGTCGTGCAGCTCGCGGGCGATCCGCGCCCGCTCCTCCAGCAGCGTGCGCCGCGCCCGTTCCTCCTCGCTGATCGTCTCCTGCTCGGCCAGCCGCCGGGTCGCCTCGCCCCGCTCCCGTACCGACCCGCCGATCACCAGGACCACCGCGCCGAGGACCGGCAGGAGCAGCGCGCTGCCGGTGCTGCGGTCCGCGGGGGCGATCAGCTGCAGCGCCGCCCCCGCCGCCGCCGTCATCGCCCAGACGGCGACGACGGTCCGCCGGGTCTCGCGCAGGCCCAGGGCCAGCAGCAGGAAGAGGTAGGCGACCAGGGTCGGCGGGGGCCAGGGCCAGGTCTCGTGCCGCCCCGGGCCGTGGACCAGCAGCACCAGCGCGCCGACGACGTCGGCCGGGAAGATGATCCACCACGCCTGGAGGGGCCGGTGGGCCAGCATCAGCAGGGGGGCGGCCTGGGCCACCCCGAGCGCCCCGGCCAGCGCACCGGGCACACCGTAGTCCGAGGCCAGGACGGTGATGGTGACCGGGATGAAGGTCGCGGCCAGGGCGAGCACCACGACGTAGGGCAGCAGGCGGTGCCACCGCTTCGGCGCGTCCGCGAGCAGCGGGGTGGACGGGTGGGAGGCGTGGGACAGCCCGTGAGCCAGCTCGCGCAGATTGCGGCGGGCGGCGCTCAGCAGGCCGTCTGCGGGCGGCGGGGGCCCGGCAGGGGGAGTGGACATGACCCGGTCAGCCTAGGCAGGCCGAGGGGCCGGCGGCGTCATACCGTGGTTCCGACCGGGGGCGGGTCGTCTCATACCCGGGTACGGGGTCCTGCTTTCCGGCGGCGCGGCGCCGGAGGGTCACCGGCGGTCACAGCTCCGCGAGCAGCTGGGCCTTCTTCGCGCTGTACTCGGCGTCCGTCACCAGGCCGGCCCGGTGCAGCTCGCCCAGGTGGTGGATCCGCTCGGCGATGTCCGCCGGGTCGCGCCGCCCGGCGCTCACCAGAGCGGGGGCGGCGGCGGGAGGGGGCTGGCTCCGGCGTACGGACTCCAGGACGGCGGCGGCGAACGGCAGCGACTCGTGCACCGGCCCGTACCCCAGGCCGAACAGCACCGCGGCCGGGTCCTGGTCGGCGGCCCGGGCGGCCGGGGGTTCGCCCGGCGCGTCGGCCACCGGCACGCCGTCCGCGTCCGTGTGGCAGCCGGGTCCGAGCGGATCGCCCAGGCTGCCGCCGGAGCGGGGGTCGAGCGGGGCCGCCGAGCGGGGTATCAGCCGTAGATAGCCGTCCAACGCCTCGGGGGAGCGCCACACGATTCCAGCCAGCTCGCTCACGCGGAAGGTCTGGTCGCCCGCCTTCCACTTGGCGCTGGAGGCCCCGGTCCAGGACCACCGGAAGGAGATCCGCTCACCGTCGAAACCGGCCCGGCCGTCGTACGCCTTGAAGTGCATCGGGGGCTCGGGGGCCGCCACCAGGAAGCGGTCGGCGGGCTCGTCGTGCGCCGGGTCCAGCGCGGCCCGCAGCTCGTCCGCGTAGTACTCGGCGAGCACCTCCCGCTCCGCCGGGAGCACCAGCCGATAGGGGTCGCACCCCTCCTTGAGCTGCCCGGAGGCAGCCTCCACCAGAGGATCGGCGCCCGCCCTCGGCACGGCACGCAGAACCACCGTGCCCCGCTTGCCGGGGGTCAGCGTCACCGACGACAGCGCCGCATACGGGATGCGGCGCTCCCGCAGGCTCTGGAAGAGCTTCGGTGTGCGGAGGCCCCGTTCGAAGCGGATGAGAACGGAGTCGGCGTCGAACTCCCAGGTGGCATGAATTCCGGCCAGCACATCACCCATGTGCCTCATCGTATGCGGCACGGCCGCGCACGTCCCCCCTCGAAGCAACTCCCCGTCCATCCGCCCGACACGCTCCTCTACGCGCGTCAGCCCTCCGGGTCGCCGGAAATACCGCTGTGGCACGTGCTGTCGGCGCTCGCGCAGCGGACCGAGCCGTAGGCGCCGACGCCGATCGCGGCGAAGTTGTCCAGGCTCTCGGTGCCCGGCACGAAGTAGCCGCTGTGCCCGGCGGCGCCGGCCGCCGAGACGACCCGCGCGCCGAAGGCCGGGTCCACCGGGTCGGCCCCGTGACCGATCCCGCCGAACTCCAGGTGCGGTACGTCCTCGATCCAGTCGTCCCCGTCGCGCGTCGCCCAGATCCGGGCGCCGGTCCTCAACTGCCAGGCATGGGCGGCCCGCATGCCGGGACTGCCCGCGACCGCGATGTCGGCCACCCGGGCCGGGGCCCGGTGCGCGGCCACCCCGCAGACCACGGAACCGTAGCTGTGGCAGAAAAGCGACACCTTGGAGCCGCCGGGCAAAGCGCCGACCAGCGCGTTCAGCCGGATCGCGCCCTCGGCGGCGAGCCCGCCGAGCGCCGCGTCCATGCCGACGCCGGCCGGGGCGGTGTAGTCGGCCCACGCGATCACGGCGGTACGGGTGCCCGGCGCGGCCGAACGCTCCGCCCCGTACAGGGACTCGGCCATGCCGACCGGCGCGGCGTACCGGCGCTTGCTGCGCTCCAGGGTCAGCAGGTGCGTGTCCACGCCGGGGACGACGACGGAGACCCGGGAGGCCCGGTCGAGGTTCCCGAACACCTCGGCCGCACGGCCCCGCCCGGACGGATCGAAGGCCAGGATCTGGCGTCTCTCCTTCAGCAGGGACCGGAACCGGCCGTACCGGGCCTGCGCCTCGGCCCGGCCGTCCGGCGAGAGCTCCGGGTCGTGCGCCCGCGCCCGCTCCAGGGCCGCGGCCCGTCCGAGAGCCACCCGGTTGGCGCGGTAGCGCATGGTGACCGGCGCTCCGTTCAGGTTCCCCACCACCGAGGGGTGCCGGACCGCGAGCGCCATGCGCTGCGCCGAGGTGAGCGTGGCGAAGAAGCGGGCCAGCCGGGAGGGGGGAGCGTCCGCCCCCGGCAGCTCCCGGCCCGCCGTCCGGTCCCGCGCCCAGGCGGCGAGCGCCAGCTCGCGCTCCCCGTCCACGTGCTGATCGCGGACGGCGCTCCAGCCCGTCGTCGCCAGCATCACGAATACCACCGCTACGGCGAGCAGCGCGCGCCATACGGCCAACGTCGGGGAGGTGTCGAAGGAAGTCACTGCGCCACACCCTAGGAGACGCGTATCGGCCTCCGTGTTCCAGGTGAGGCACATCACCCGTCCGCGAAGGATTGAGCCCCGATTTCTCACGGAGCGTCACCCCGGTACGCCGTCCGGGCGACCGCCGCCGGCCGGCGCTACGGTTGTTCCTTCCCCCGCCAGTCGCGGGCGAGGGCCGGGACGAGCTGGTCGAGGTACTCCTCGGTCAGATCGCGCAACGCCTCCACGCTGGGGTCGTGGCCGCGGCCCCACAGCTGGCCGGTCACCCGCATCACCGCGGAGAACGCGGCGACGGCCACCCGGGGCCGGGGATCCCGCTCCACGTCGAGCCCCTCGCGCTCCGCGATCAGCCGGGCGACCTGGTTCTCCAGGGCCACTCCGCGCCGCATGTGGGCGGCGAGCAGGGCGGGGGTCGACTCGATCATCCGGTAGGTGCGCATGTGGAGGTCGACGGTGACGACCTCCTCGATCGCCTCGCCGATGCTGTTCCACGCGCACAGCACCGCCCGGCGCATGGCCTCGAAGGGGGCCTCGTGCGCTGGGCGGCGGCGCAGCTCGGCGAGGAAACGGGACTCGACCAGCTCCTGCACCGCGAAGGTGGCGTCCTCCTTGCTCGCGAAGTAGCGGAAGAAGGTGCGCTGCGAGACCTCCACGGCGTCGACGATCTCGTCGACGGTGGTGCGCTCGTACCCCTGGGTGGTGAACAGTTCCAGGGAGGCGCGCACCAGGGCGTCACGGGTGCGCTGCTTCTTGCGTTCGCGCAGTCCGGCTCGGGGCGCGCCTGCCTGCCCGTCGGTCACGTAGCCGTCCCTCTTTTCCGTATTTCTCCAGCTCAGCATAGCTTTGTGTCCTGTGTGAGCCACGTGACAGTTACTGTCTTGTGAATTGGTTTGTCAACTGTCAGAGACTGTCACTAGTCTCCCCGTTATGACTAGTCAGACCACCGTCGAGAAGGCGCCGCGGGAGCCTGAAGACAACGCAGTACCCGCCCCGGTCAAGGGGCTTCGCGGCCACCCCTGGCTGACCCTCTTCGCCGTCGCCATCGGTGTGATGATGGTCGCCCTCGACGGCACCATCGTCGCCATCGCGAACCCCGCGATCCAGCGTGACCTCGACGCCTCGCTCGCCGACGTCCAGTGGATCACCAACGGCTACCTGCTCGCCCTCGCCGTCGCGCTGATCACCGCCGGCAAGCTGGGCGACCGCTTCGGCCACCGGCAGACCTTCCTCATCGGCATCGCGGGCTTCGCGCTCGCCTCCGGCGCGATCGGCCTCTCCAGCGAGATCTCGCTGGTCATCCTCTTCCGCGTGCTCCAGGGCCTCTTCGGCGCCCTGCTGATGCCGGCCGCCCTCGGCCTGCTGCGCGCCACCTTCCCCGCCGAGAAGCTGAACATGGCGATCGGCATCTGGGGCATGGTCATCGGCGCGTCCACCGCGGGCGGCCCGATCGTCGGCGGCCTCCTCGTCGAGCACGTCAGCTGGCAGTCGGTCTTCTTCATCAACGTGCCCGTGGGCGTCCTCGCGCTCGTCTTCGGCCTGGTGATCCTGCGGGACCACCGCGCCCCCAACGCGCCGCGGTCCTTCGACCTGATCGGCATCGTGCTGCTTTCGAGCGCGATGTTCGCCCTCATCTGGGGCATCATCAAGGCCGGGGAGTCCTGGGGCTGGGGCGACGGCCGGACCTGGGCCTGGCTGGGCGCCGCCGTCGCGGCCTTCATCACCTTCGGCATCTGGCAGAACCGGACGAAGGAGCCCCTCGTCCCGCTGAAGATGTTCCGCTCCGTCCCGTTGACGGCCGGCACCGTCCTCATGGTCCTGATGGCCTTCGCCTTCATGGGCGGCCTCTTCTTCGTGACGTTCTTCCTCCAGGGCGTCCACGGCCTCAGCCCGGTCGACAGCGGGCTGCGCCTGCTGCCGCTGACCGCCATGATGATCGTCTCCTCGCCGGTGGCGGGCCTGCTGATCACCAAGTTCGGCCCGCGCGTTCCCCTGGTCGGCGGCATGGTCTGCACGGCCACCGCGATGTTCGGCATGACCACGCTCAGCGAGTCCACCGGCACCTTGGCGATGTCCCTCTGGTTCGCCCTCCTCGGCTGCGGGCTCGCCCCGGTCATGGTCGGCGCCACCGAGGTCATCGTCGGCAACGCGCCGCTGGAGCTGTCCGGTGTGGCCGGCGGCCTCCAGCAGGCCGCCATGCAGGTCGGCGGCGCGCTCGGCACCGCCGTCCTCGGCGCGGTCATGTCCTCCAAGGTCGGCGCCGAATTCGCGGGCAACTGGAAGGACGCGGGGCTGCCCGGCGAGGCGGACCCGGGGCTGGAGAAGGCCGCCGAGTTCGGCATGGTCCCCGGCGGGCTCGACCAGGCCCCCGGCATGACGCCGGAGATCGCCTCCCGCATCGGCGGGGTCATCCACGACACCTTCATGTCCGGCATGGGCCTGGCGTTCACGGTCGCGGGCGTCGTCGCGGTCGTCGCCGCCCTCGTCGCCACCCTCACCAAGCGCGGCGAGAACGCCGAGGCGGGCGCCGGCGTCGGTCACATCTGACCCGGCCGAAGCGGCGTCTTCCGTCAACACAGCGCAGGTCACAGCCCCGCCGAATCCTTTCGGCGGGGCTGTCGCCTATCAGGGTGGCGGACCCCCGCCCCTCTTCCGCCCCCCTCGCTCGGTGACTCAGAGTGAGCGACGGAAGAACATCACCGAACGACCACGGGGGTTGACCCACCATGCGCACGACTGCTCCGACCCTGCGTACGACCGTTCTCGCGGCGGCCGCCCTGACCGTCATCGCCCTCGTTCCCCAGGCCCTGGCCCCCGACCGGGCGGCTGCGGCTCCCGAGCGGGCGCCGGGCACCGGCCTCGGGAGCTGCGAGGCGGGCCGGCTCTGCCTCTGGAAGAAGGCCGACTTCGCCGGGGCCCGCCACACCTTCGAGCTCTCCGGCGTCGACATCGAGAGCTGCGTCCCGCTGCCCCGGGGCGGTGACGCCCAGTCCCTCGCCAACCGCACCGGCCGGCCCGTCACCACCTACCAGTCCGCCGAGTGCGCGGAGACCGGGGAGTTCGAGACGTACCCCGGCGGCGGGACCTGGACGCCCCGCTCGCCGTACCAGGTACGCGCCTTCAAGATCTGGGAGAACTGAGCCCGGAAACGCCGGAGGGGCGGCGACGCCTCGCGCCACCGCCCCTCCGGACTTCGCTCCTACGGCTACGCGTCGCCGCCCGCCGCGCCCGGATCGGCCGCGGTCACGTCCAGCAGCTCGTAGCGGTCCACGGCCTTCTTGAGGGCGGACCGGTCGATCCTGCCCTCCTTGGCCAGCTCGGTCAGGACCGCCAGCACGATCGACTGCGCGTCGATGTGGAAGAACCGGCGGGCCGCGCCCCGGGTGTCCGCGAAGCCGAAGCCGTCCGCACCGAGCGACTGGTAGGCGCCCGGCACCCAGCGCGCGATCTGGTCCGGCACCGAACGCATCCAGTCCGAGACCGCCACGAACGGGCCCCGGGCCCCATCGAGCTTCCTGGTCACGTACGGGACGCGCTGCTCCTCCTCCGGGTGCAGGAGGTTGTGGCGCTCCACGTCCACCGCCTCACGGCGCAGCTCGTTCCAGGAGGTCGCCGACCAGACGTCCGCCTTCACGTTCCACTCGTCCGCGAGGATCTTCTGCGCCTCCAGGGCCCAGGGGACCGCCACGCCGGACGCCATGATCTGGGCCGGGATCTCGCCCTTCTCGCCGGTGCTGAAGCGGTGGATGCCCTTGAGGATGCCCTCGACGTCCACGTTCTCGGGCTCGGCCGGGTGCTGGATGGGCTCGTTGTAGACGGTGAGGTAGTAGAAGACGTCCTCGTTGGCCTCGCCGTACATCCGGCGCAGCCCGTCCTTCATGATGTGCGCGATCTCGAACCCGTACGCCGGGTCGTACGCGACGCAGCCCGGGTTGGTCGAGGCGAGCAGCTGGGAGTGGCCGTCCGCGTGCTGGAGGCCCTCACCGGTCAGCGTCGTGCGGCCGGCGGTCGCGCCCAGCACGAAACCGCGCGAGAGCTGGTCGGCCATCTGCCAGAACTGGTCACCGGTGCGCTGGAACCCGAACATCGAGTAGAAGACGTACACCGGGATCAGCGGTTCGCCGTGCGTGGCGTACGCCGAACCGGCCGCGATCAGCGAGGCCGTGCACCCCGCCTCGGAGATGCCGTCGTGCAGCATCTGACCGGTGGGGGACTCCTTGTACGCGAGCAGCAGATCGCGGTCGACCGCCTCGTACTGCTGACCCAGCGGGTTGTAGATCTTCGCACTCGGGAAGAACGCGTCCATGCCGAAGGTGCGGTACTCGTCGGGGGCGATCAGCACGAAACGCTTGCCGATCTCCTTGTCCCGCATGAGGTCCTTCAGGATGCGGACGAACGCCATGGTGGTGGCGATCGACTGCGAACCCGAGCCCTTCTTCGCGGCCGCGTACGTCTTGTCGTCGGGCTGCGGCAGAGGCTTCGCACGTACCACCCGGGTCGGGACGTAACCGCCCAGACTCTGGCGGCGGTCGTGCATGTACTGGATCTCCTCCGAGTCGCGGCCCGGGTGGTAGTAGGGCGGGTAGCCCTCGTCCAGCTGCTTGTCCGTGATCGGGATGTGCAGGCGGTCCCGGAAGCGCTTGAGGTCCTCGACCGTGAGCTTCTTCATCTGGTGGGTCGCGTTGCGGCCCTCGAAGTTCGGCCCCAGCGTCCAGCCCTTGACCGTCTGCGCCAGGATGACCGTCGGCTGGCCCTTGTGCGCCTTGGCCGCCGCGTAGGCCGCGTAGACCTTGCGGTGGTCGTGGCCGCCGCGGCCCAGGTGCAGGATCTGCTGGTCGGTCATGTCCTTGACCATGTCCCGCAGCCGCGGGTCGTCGCCGAAGAAGTGCTCGCGGATGTACGCGCCGGTCTCCGTGGCGTACGTCTGGAACTGGCCGTCCGGCGTGGTGTTCAGCTTGTTGACCAGGATGCCCGTGCGGTCCTGCGCCAGCAGCGGATCCCAGGAACGGTCCCAGACCAGCTTGATGACGTTCCAGCCGGCGCCCCGGAACTGCGACTCCAGCTCCTGGATGATCTTGCCGTTGCCGCGCACCGGGCCGTCGAGGCGCTGGAGGTTGCAGTTGACCACGAAGGTCAGGTTGTCCAACCCCTCGCGGGCCGCGATGGAGAGCTGGCCCAGCGACTCCGGCTCGTCCATCTCGCCGTCGCCCAGGTAGGCCCAGACGTGCGACTTGGAGGTGTCGGCGATCCCGCGCGCCTCCATGTAGCGGTTCATCCGCGCCTGGTAGATCGCGCCGAGCGGGCCGAGCCCCATCGACACGGTCGGGAACTCCCAGAAGTCCGGCATGAGCCGCGGGTGCGGGTAGCTGGACAGCCCGTTCGGGGCCTTCGACTTCTCCTGGCGGAACGCGTCGAGCTGCGCCTCGCTCAGCCGGTCCAGCAGGAACGCGCGGGCGTAGATCCCCGGGGACGCGTGCCCCTGGAAGAAGATCTGGTCGCCGCCGTCGCCCTGGTCCTTGCCCCGGAAGAAGTGGTTGAAGCCCACGTCGTACAGCGAGGCGGAGGAGGCGAAGGTGGCGATGTGGCCGCCGACGCCGATCCCCGGCCGCTGCGCCCGCGAGACCATCACGGCCGCGTTCCAGCGGGTCGCGTTGAGGACCTTGCGCTCGATCTCCTCGTCACCGGGGAAGAACGGCTCGTCCTTCGTGGCGATCGTGTTCACGTAGTCCGTGCTGCGCATCTCCGGCACCGCCACGCGCTTCTCCCGCGCGCGCTCGATGAGCCGGAGCATCAGGTAGCGGGCCCTCTCCCGGCCGCGCTCGTCGACGGCGGCGTCGAGGGAGTCAAGCCATTCCTGGGTCTCTTCGGGATCGAAATCCGGGACCTGGCTCGGAAGGCCGCCAATGATGATCGGGTTGCGATCGGATCCGGAAGCCACACTGTTCCTTCGCTGTTCGGTGGTGCTCTACGGGGTCTGTTACGGGGAACGTACCCCCGGGACAACTGAGTGCGCGCCGCCTCCATCGTGCTACCGCGAGGGCCCGGACGTCATCTCTACCGTGAGGTAACCCCGAGGTTGCGAAAACTCCCCGACGGGGCACGAGTATGAGCGGTACGCGGCT
This sequence comes from Streptomyces sp. NPDC017448, assembly GCF_044330565.1. Lineage (NCBI taxonomy): Bacteria > Bacillati > Actinomycetota > Actinomycetes > Kitasatosporales > Streptomycetaceae > Streptomyces > Streptomyces sp. NPDC017448. The sequence continues at coordinate 59,904 of NZ_JBIRLM010000015.1, forward strand.
GGGTACGGGCAAACCGCAACCTTACGCCCAAGGCGTCCAAGCGTTCCCAAAGGCTGTTCGAATCCGATTGGCGGATCGAAACGGCATAAGCTGAGGAAGGACGTAAACGGATGGAGAGAGCCGGGGAGACCCGGTGAAGCCGCCCGAGAGACATGCCGGAACTTGCGCTGACGTGGCAGGGAACGTCACCGTATAGGCGGTCTCGCACGCCGGGTACTTGCGCGATTCGCCGGGCCCGTGTGGACTACGGCCTACGCCCCGCGCACGCGCGTGGCCACAGCATTTTCCGAAGACATGATCAGGAGGCAACCCGTGAGCGCGACCGCGGACCACGCGGAGGAGCGGACCAACCCGGCTGCACGCCTGGGGTTCGAGCCCGGACAGGTGGTCCAGGAGATCGGCTACGACGAAGACGTCGAGCTGGAGCTCCGTGAGGGCATTGAGGCCACTACCGGCCAGGAACTCGTCGACGAGGAGTACGACGACGTCGCCGACGTCGTTCTGCTCTGGTTCCGCGACGAGGACGGCGACCTTACGGACGCGCTGGTGGATGCCATCGGTCTGATCGAGGACGGCGGGATGGTCTGGCTGATGACGCCGAAGACCGGCCGTGACGGATACGTCGAACCGAGCGACATCAACGAGGCCGCCCAGACGGCCGGGCTCGCCCAGACCAAGAGCATCAGCGCGGGCAAGGACTGGACGGGCAGCCGTCTGGCCACCCCGAAGGGGGCCAAGGCCAAGCGCTGAGCCGCTTCTCGCACCACCGTGGGGCCCCCGTAGGCACGCACACCGTGCCCGCGGGGGCCTTCGCACGCGCGGGGGCGGGCCGCCCCCCCCGCGGGCCCCGGGCCCTCGGCGTCCGGGCGGAGGCCCGTGCGTAGGGTGGGAGCACCCGGACGGACCGGCCCGGGGTGCGGAGAAACGGCGAAGGGATGCGTGTTCCATGACGATCGAGGTCGGCAGCCAGGCCCCTGATTTCGAGCTCAAGGACAACCACGGCCGGACCGTGCGACTGTCGGAGTTCCGCGGCGAGAAGAACGTGGTGCTGGTGTTCTACCCGTTCGCCTTCACCGGCGTCTGCACCGGCGAGCTGTGCGCACTCCGCGACGAGCTGCCCCGCTTCGAGGACGAGGGCGCCCAGCTCCTCGCGGTCTCCAACGACTCCATCCACACCCTGCGCGTCTTCGCCGAGCAGGAGGGCCTGGAGTACCCGCTGCTCTCCGACTTCTGGCCGCACGGGGAGACCTCGCGGGCCTACGGCGTTTTCGACGAGGACAAGGGCTGCGCGGTGCGCGGCACCTTCGTCATCGACAAGGAGGGCGTCGTCCGCTGGAGCGTCGTCAACGGCCTCCCGGACGCCCGCGACCTGAACGAGTACGTCAAGGCGCTCGAAGCGCTCTGAGGCGATCTCCTGGCGACGCTCGGTCAAAAGCCTGTTTTGGCCGGGAACCGGTCACTAGGATCCAATCGTTGATCCGATGCCAACGAACGACGGGGACGCTGGTGTCTGCCGGCCCCTGAGAAAACTACTGGAGGACTCGTGGGAGTCAGCCTCAGCAAGGGCGGCAACGTCTCGCTGACCAAGGCCGCGCCCAACCTGACCGCGGTCATCGTGGGTCTGGGCTGGGACGCCCGCACCACCACCGGGGGTGACTTCGACCTCGACGCCAGCGCCCTGCTGACGAACACCGAGGGCAAGGTCGCCATCGACGGCAACTTCGTCTTCTTCAACAACCTCAAGAGCCCCGACGGCTCCGTCGAGCACACCGGCGACAACCTCACCGGTGAGGGCGAGGGCGACGACGAGGTCATCAAGGTGAACCTCGCGGGTGTCCCGGCCGACGTCGACAAGATCGTCTTCCCGGTCTCGATCTACGAGGCCGAGAGCCGCCAGCAGAGCTTCGGCCAGGTCCGCAACGCGTACATCCGCGTGGTCAACCAGGCCGACAACACCGAGCTGGCCCGCTACGACCTGAGCGAGGACGCCTCGACGGAGACCGCGATGGTCTTCGGCGAGCTCTACCGCAACGGCGCCGAGTGGAAGTTCCGCGCCATCGGCCAGGGGTACGCCTCCGGTCTGCGCGGCATCGCCCAGGACTTCGGCGTCAACGTCTGACGTTCTGGCGCCAGGGGGCGTCCGGCCGGTTCCGACCTGCCGGGCGCCCCGCCACCGGGCGCGGTTGGCCCCCCCCCCCCCGGGGGGGGACAGCCCCGCCCGCGGGTTTTTCCCAAGGGGGGGGGCCCCCCAGGGGGGCCCCGCCCCCCCCGGCGGCCCGGGGGGGGGCGGGGGGGGGGCGGGGGGGGCCCCCCGGGGGGGCCCCCCCCCCGGGGGGGGGGGCCCCCCGCCCCCCGCCCCCCCCCCCCCCCCGGCAGCGTTTTTCACGACTCGGGGAGGACACACATGGGCGTCACGCTCGCCAAGGGAGGCAACGTCTCCCTCTCCAAGGTCGCACCCAACCTCACCCAGGTGCTGGTCGGGCTCGGCTGGGACGCACGCTCCACCACGGGGGCCGACTTCGACCTCGACGCCAGCGCGCTGCTGTGCCAGTCGGGCCGGGTCCTCGGTGACGAGTGGTTCGTCTTCTACAACAACCTGACCAGCCCGGACGGCTCCGTCGAGCACACCGGGGACAACCTGACGGGCGAGGGCGACGGCGACGACGAGTCCGTCATCGTCCGCCTGGACCAGGTCCCCGCCCACTGCGACAAGATCGTCTTCCCGGTCTCGATCCACGACGCGGACAACCGGGGCCAGGCGTTCGGACAGGTCAGCAACGCCTTCATCCGGGTGGTCAACCAGGCCGACGGCCAGGAGCTGGCCCGCTACGACCTGAGCGAGGACGCTTCGACGGAGACCGCGATGATCTTCGGCGAGCTCTACCGGTACAACGGCGAGTGGAAGTTCCGTGCGGTCGGACAGGGGTATGCGTCGGGTCTGCGAGGCATCGCTCTAGACTTCGGCGTCAACGTTTCATAAAGCCGCGCACGGCGCGGGGGAGCCCCGAGACACCGGGGGAGACCCGTTTACATAACACGATGGGGTAGCCAGTGGTTCTGAAAACCTTCGGCTGGTCGTTCGCGGTCACCGCGCTCGGCCTGGTCGCAGCGGTCATCTACGGGGGGTGGCATGCCTTCGGCATCGTCGCGATCCTGTCCGTCCTGGAGATCTCGCTGTCCTTCGACAACGCGGTGATCAATGCCGGGATCCTGAAGAAGATGAACGCCTTCTGGCAGAAGATCTTCCTGACCATCGGCATTCTCATCGCCGTCTTCGGCATGCGACTGGTGTTCCCCGTCGTGATCGTGGCCGTGAGCGCGCAGCTCGGACCGATCGAGGCCATCGACCTGTCCTTCAACGACCCGGACAAGTACAAGGAACTGGTCACGGACGCCCATCCGTCGATCGCCGCCTTCGGCGGCATGTTCCTGATCATGATCTTTCTCGACTTCATCTTCGACGAGGACCGGGACATCCACTGGCTGCGCTGGATCGAGCGTCCGCTCGCCAAGCTCGGCAAGGTCGACATGCTCTCGGTCTGCGTGGCGCTGATCGTCCTCCTGATCTCCGCCCTGACCTTCGCGACCCACGCCCACCAGCACGGCGGCGGGCACGCCGACAAGGCGTCCACGGTCATGCTCTCCGGCATCGCCGGCCTGATTACCTACCTGATCGTCGGCGGGCTCTCCGGCTTCTTCGAGGGCAAGCTCGAAGAGGAGGAGGAGCGCGAGCACGAGGCCGAGGAAGAGGCCAAGAAGAAGGGCAAGCCCGTCACCGGGGTCGCCCTCGCCGGAAAGGCCGCGTTCTTCCTCTTCCTCTACCTGGAAGTCCTGGACGCCTCGTTCTCGTTCGACGGCGTCATCGGCGCCTTCGCCATCACCAACGAGATCGTGCTGATGGCCCTCGGCCTCGGCATCGGCGCCATGTACGTCCGTTCGCTCACCGTCTACCTGGTGCGCGAGGGCACGCTCGACGACTACGTCTACCTGGAGCACGGCGCGCACTACGCCATCGGCGCGCTCTCCGTCATCCTGCTGATCACCATCCAGTACGAGATCAACGAGCTGATCACCGGCTCGGTCGGGGTGATCCTGATCGCCCTCTCCTTCTGGTCCTCGGTCAAGCGCAACCGCGCGCTCGCCGCGGAGTCCGGCGAGGGCGGCCCGGGAAACAAGTCAGAGGTGTCCGCCGGGGTGTGACCCGGTAGGGATTGAGGAACGCTCTCTGCGGGGCGGCCCACACGGCGACGGCTCTCCGGGATCTCCCGGATCCGGCCCGGTGGCCGCCCCGCGGTGGTGTCGGGGCGCGCGTGCGGGCGGCGCGAACAGGGTGGGGGTTGGCATGGGATTCTTCGACGGCCTGTGGCCGGGGCGTGCGGCGCAGTTCGACGCGGGCAACTCGACGTCGAGCGCCATCGTGCTGTCCAAACGCAACGCCACGGTCTCGCTCAACAAACAGGGCGCCCTCTCGGGCAACCTGCGGGTCAACCTCTCCTGGCGGATGCGGACCTCGGACATCGAGGGCCGCTCGCGCCGGAGCGGTCGGCTGCGGAACCCCCTCCAGTTCTTCCAGCCCGAAGTGGTCCAGGCGCACACCCAGGGCGTCGTCAACGTCGACCTGGACCTCGGCTGCATGTACGAGCTGGCGGACGGCACCAAGGGGGTCGTGCAGCCGCTGGGCGGCCTCATCGGCGACCTCAACGGCCCGCCGTACGTCCGGCTCAGCGGCGACGACCGGTTCGGCGCGCCCTCGGGCGAGACCGTCTACGTCAACCTCGACCAGCGCGACCAGATCAAGCGGCTGCTGTTCTTCGTCTACATCTACGACCGGACGCCGGCCTTCGACCGTACGCACGCCAAGGTCACGCTCTACCCGGGCAACGGCCCGCGCATCGAGATCGAACTGGACGAACGCGCGCCGCAGGCCCGCTCCTGCGCGGTGTTCACCGTGGAGAACGTGAAGAACGAGCTGATCGTGCGCCGCGAGGTGAAGTTCGTGTACGGCTTCCAGTCGGAGCTGGACCGGCTGTACGGCTACGGCATGCAATGGGGCCGGGGCTACAAGACCCGCACCTGAGCCGGGCCCGGACCGGACCCGCGGCAGGGCGGGCCCGCCCGTCCCCCGGCGCGGGCCCCTGGCCCGGGCCCGAACAGGCTCGGGGCCAGCCCCCGACACGCTCGGGACCGGGCCCCGGCACGCTCAGGACCGGGCCCCGGCACGCTCAGGAGCGGATGAACTGCGGACCTTGTGGAGGCAGCACGAAATGGGGGTCTGGCGCGTGCGCGGCGGCTGCCGCCGGCTGCGGATAGCCGTACGCGGGCGGCTCGGCGGGCTGCGGATAGCCGTACGCCGGCTGGTGGGCCCCGGCGGCCGCGGGATGCGGGGCGGGGGGCGGATAGCCGTACGAGGGCTGGTGGTGGACCGTGGCCTGCGTGTCGGGGCCCGTTCCGGCGGACGGGGGAGCCGGGGGGATCTCCGGCGGCACGGCCGGGGGCGGCGGCACGGCGGCCGGGAGCGGCCCCGGTCCCGCCGGATCCTGCGCCCCGTCGGCCGCCTCCGAGTCGTCCACCGAGATGCCGAAGGCGGTGGCCAGACCGATCAGGCCGGAGGGGTACCCCTGACCGACCGCGCGGAATTTCCACCCCTCGCCGCGGCGGTAGAGCTCGCCGCAGATGATCGCCGTCTCCTCCCCGGTCTCCGCCCGGACGTCGAACACGGCCAGCGGTTCACCGTCGGCGAACGCGGCGTCGAACAGCAGGACCCGCAGATCCGCGACCTGCTCGAAGGCCGCTCCGTCGGAGGAGGCCGCGATGACCACCTGGTCCACCGAGGCGTCGAGCGCGCCGAGGTCCGCCTCGACCGTGTCCGTCAGCCCTTCCGGGACGCTGCGCTTCGGCAGCCGCCGGACCAGGCCGGAGGGGTGCCGGGGCTGGTTGTAGAAGACGAAGTCCTCGTCGGAGCGCACCCGGCCCGACGCACCGAGGAGCAGGGCGGAGGCGTCCACGTCGGGAACCCCGGGGCCCGGGGTCCAGCGCAGCACGGCCCGGACGGCCGCGGCATCGACGGGGACGTTCGAGCCCTTCAGCATCGTGTGCGTCATGACCGTCATCCTGCCTGCTGGGGGCCCGTGCGGACAACGCGGGGGGCGGCACCGCCGTGCCCGGCGGCGGCGCGGACAGGGCGTGACCCTACCGCGAGGGTGAGGTGGACAAGAGGCGGGTAACCGGAAATTCATGTACACGGGGAACTGTTGACACCCGTCCATACGTACTATTACCGGCCATGTGTTGTTCGGTCGGTCAGGCAGTTCGGGGGAAAAGGATGCGTCATTTCGGGCATATATCGCCCACTGTCCGCCAGGGCCTGTTCCACAGGGAGCCCCGCGTCTTCACCGCCGACTCCCCGGCCCGCATGCTCTCCATCGCCCTGGGGGCCACGCTCTACTCCCCGGCCACCCGCCCGTCACTCGCGGACGACGTGCTGAAGCAGGCCGCCCGTGGCGTCGTCTCCATGGTGCTGTGCCTGGAGGACTCGATCGACGACGCCGAGGTGACCGGGGCCGAAGCCAATCTGATCAGGCAGTTCACCGACCTCGCCGCCCGGGAGGCGGCAGGGGCGCCCGGAAGCGGAGCGACGGAGTCCGACGAGCGGGGCCCGGACGGCGCCACCGGCGCGACCGGCCCCGGCGTACCGCTCCTCTTCATCCGCGTACGGGAACCGGATCAGATCACCGACCTCGTGCGCCGCCTCGGTGGTTCGGTCCGCATGTTGTCCGGTTTCGTACTTCCCAAATTCACCGAGGAGCGGGGACGCCCCTTCCTGGAAGCGCTCGCCGAGGCCGAAGCGGCGTGCGGCCGGCGACTCTTCGCCATGCCGGTCCTCGAATCCCCCGAACTGCTCCACCTGGAGACGCGCGCCGACATCCTCCGGGGCATCGCCCGCACCGTCGACAAATACCGGGACCGGGTCCTCGCACTGCGGCTCGGCGTCACCGACTTCTGCTCGGCGTACGGGCTGCGCCGCGCCCCCGACATGACGGCGTACGACGTCCACATCGTCGCCTCGGTGATCGCCGACGTGGTCAACGTGCTCGGCCGGGCGGACGGCTCCGGGTTCACGATCACCGGCCCGGTCTGGGAGTACTTCCGCCGCCAGGAGCGCATGTTCAAGCCCCAGCTGCGCCGCAGCCCCTTCCTGGAGGGCCGGGCCGAGGAACTGCGTACGGCGCTGATCGAGCACGACCTCGACGGGCTGCTCCGGGAGATCGAGCTCGACCGCGCCAACGGGCTGCTCGGCAAGACCTGCATCCATCCGTCGCACGTGGCGCCGGTCCACGCCCTGTCCGTGGTCAGCCACGAGCAGTACACCGACGCCCAGGACATCCTGAGCCCCGAGCGCGGTGGCGGCGGCGTGCTGCGTTCGGCGTACACGAACAAGATGAACGAGGTGAAGCCCCACCGGGCCTGGGCCGAGCGCACGCTGCTGCGGGCCGAGGCGTTCGGTGTGGCGAGGGAAGGCGTCGGCTTCGTGGACCTGCTGGCCGCCGGCCTGACGAACTGAGCGCGCGTCGATGAGCGAGCGCGCGACGAGAGAAGAGACCGTGGACGTGGTGTGGTCGGGCAACTGGGTGGCCGAACGGTTGGGCGTCGCCCTCGAAGGCGACGGGGAGCTCCGGGAACTGCTGGGCCTGGCCCTGCGCCGGAACCCCAAGCGGGCGCACCTGCTGGTCTCCAACGTGCTGGGCAAGCACGTCCCGCAGCGGCCCTCCGTCGTCCACGGGGCCGGGTACGAGCTGGGCGAGCGGGTACGGGCGCTGCTCGGCGCCCGGGAGGCGCGCCGCGCGGTGGTCCTCGGGTACGCGGAGACGGCCACCGGTCTCGGCCACGCCGTGGCGGACGGCCTGCGGGACGCCCCGTACCTGCACTCCACCCGGCGCCCGGTGGCGGGGGTCGAGCCGGCGGGCGGCTTCGAGGAGTCCCACTCCCACGCCACCTCGCACCTGCTGCTGCCGGAGGACCGCGACCTGCTGGCGGGCGGCGGGACGGCTTCGGTGCTGGTCCTGGTCGACGACGAGTTCTCCACCGGCAACACGGTCCTGAACACCATCCGCACGCTGCACGCCCTGCATCCGCGCGAGCGGTACGTCATCGTCGCCCTGGTCGACATGCGCTCGGCCGGCGACCGCGACCGGCTGACCGCCTTCGCCGCCGAGATCGGCGCCCGCGTCGACCTGGTGACCCGCGGCGCCGGGACGGTGACCCTGCCGGACGGCGTGCTGGAACGCGGCCAGGCCCTGGTCGCGGAGGAGGAGGCGCGGGCCCCCGCCTCCGTGCCGCCCTCCGTACCGGTCCCCGCCGCCGTCACCCGCGTCGACCTCGACTGGCCGGCAGGCGTCCCCGACGGCGGCCGGCACGGCTTCACCCCGGCCCACCGGGCGGCCCTGGAAGCAGCGCTCCCGGCCATGGCGGAACGGATCGCGGCCGCCCTGGACGCCGACGCGCCGGACCGGCACGGGGACCGAGCCCGGGACCAGGGCCGTGACCAGGAACGTGTCCCCGGCCTGGGACAGGGCCGGGGCCCCCGCCGAATCCTCGTCCTCGGCTTCGAGGAGCTGATGTACGCCCCGCTGCGGCTCGGCACCGCTCTGGAAGAGGTCCTGGGCGACGCCGCCGAGGTCCGCTACTCCACCACCACCCGCTCGCCCGTCCTCGCCGTCGACGACCCCGGCTACGCGATACGCACCCGGCTCGTCTTCCCGGCCCACGACGACCCGGCGGACGGCCCCGGCGACCGGTACGCGTACAACGTGGCCGGCGCCGGGTTCGACGCGGTGGTCGCCGTCGTCGACTCCACCGCCGACACCCCCGAACTGCACGCCCCCGACGGGCTGCTGGCCCGGCTCGCCGAACACACCGGCCGGCTCCTCCTCGCGGTCGTGCCCTCGTACCTGCCCCGCCCCGCCCCCGCCCCCCACCAGGAGCCCGCCGTGCTGCCCGAGCCCCTCCGAGGCCCCGACTTCTCCAGTTACGCGCCGGACGAGGTCGGCTGGCTGCTCCAGGACCTCTCGGACACCGAGCTGGAGGCGCCCACCGAGGAACGCGAGGAGGCGATCCAGAGCGGCGGCGCGCACTACGCGGAGTCGCTGCCCGTCGAGTACCAGCCGACCCCCGCCTACCAAGAGCTGTTCTCCGCGGCCCTGGAGACCTCCGCCGCCCGGATCGCCCGCGCGGTCGGCACCGTCACCGAGACGGTCCTCGCCGAACGCGGCCCGCGCCCCGTCCTCGTCTCGCTCGCCCGCGCCGGAACCCCGGTCGGCGTGCTGATGCGCCGCTGGGCCCGGCACCGGCACGGCGTGGAGCTGCCGCACTACGCCATCTCCATCGTCCGGGGCCGGGGCATCGACGCCACCGCCCTGCGCTGGCTGGCCGCCCACCACGACCCGGCCGACGTGGTGTTCGTCGACGGCTGGACGGGGAAGGGCGCGATCACCCGCGAACTGGCGGCGGCCATCGACGCGTTCGAGGCGTCGGGCGGCCCGGCGGGCTTCGACCCGGAGATCGCGGTGCTCGCCGACCCGGGCGGCTGCGTGCGGACGTACGGCACCCGCGAGGACTTCCTCATCCCCTCCGCCTGCCTCAACTCCACCGTCTCCGGCCTCGTCTCCCGTACGGTGCTCCGCGCCGACCTGGTCGGCCCGGACGACTTCCACGGCGCGAAGTTCTACCGCGAGCTGGCCGCCTCCGACGTCTCCGGCCACTTCCTCGACACGGTCGCCGCACGGTTCGACGAGGTGGCGGCCGAGGTCGACGACGCGACGAAGGAACTGCTGGCCGCCGACCGCGCCCCGACCTGGGAGGGGTGGGCGGCGGTCGAGCGGATCAGCGAGGAGTACGGCATCCACGACGTCAACCTGGTCAAGCCGGGCGTCGGCGAGACCACCCGGGTGCTGCTCCGCCGCGTCCCCTGGAAGATCCTCGCCCGGCGCGGCGCGGGCCCGGACCTGGAGCACATCCGGCTGCTGGCCGACCAGCGCGGCGTGCCCGTCGAGGAGGTCGACGACCTCCCGTACAGCTGTGTCGGTCTGATCCACCCCCGGTTCACGCGCGGCGCGACGGGCGCGGACGGCACGGCGGTGAAGGGCGCATGAGCACGGACGCGAGCACGACCGCCCCGCCGACGCCGACCGCCTGGGACGCGCGGGCCCCTCAGGCCGCCTCGGGCGCCTCGGCCGCTCAGGCCGCCCCGACGACCCTGGTGGCGAGCGATCTCGACCGCACGTTGATCTACTCGGCGGCCTCGCTGGACCTGGCCATGCCCGACGCGGAGGCCCCCCGGCTCCTGTGCGTCGAGGTGTACGGCCACAAGCCCCTGTCGTACCTGACGGAGACGGCCGCCGCCCTGCTCACCGAGGTGGCGGCCTCCACCGTCTTCGTGCCGACCACCACCCGCACCCGCGAGCAGTACGGGCGCATCCACCTTCCGGCCCCCGCCCCCCGGTACGCGATCTGTGCCAACGGCGGCCACATCCTGGTCGACGGCGTCTCCGACCCCGAGTGGCAGCGGCAGGTGGAGAACCGGATCGCGGCCGAGTGCGCGCCGCTGACCGAGATCCGCGCCCACCTCGCCACGACCGCCGACCCCGCCTGGCTGCTCAAGGAACGGGTCGCCGAGAACCTCTTCGCCTACCTCGTCGTCGAACGCTCCCTCCTCCCCGAGGAGTGGGTGAAGGAACTGGCCGTCTGGGCCCGGCCGCGCGGCTGGACCGTCTCCCTCCAGGGCCGCAAGGTCTACGCCGTGCCCGCACCGCTCACCAAGAGCGCCGCGATGCGCGAGGTCGCGCGCCGTACCGGCGCCACGCGCACGTTCGCCGCCGGGGACTCCCTCCTCGACGCCGACCTGCTGCTCGCCGCCGATCTCGGCTGGCGTCCCGGCCACGGCGAACTGGCCGACGAGGGCTGGCAGGCCCCGCACGTGACGGCGCTGGAGGAGCGCGGCGGTGCGGCGGGGGAGGAGATCCTGCGCAGGTTCCTGGCGGCTTCCGCTGCGTGAGGGCGCGAATCGGGGAAGGCTGGGGGCATGACCAAGGGCAACGACACCACGATCACGGCCGAGCTGTACGCGTACATGCTGGCCCACAACCCGCCGCTGGACCCGGTCCAGCGGGAGCTGGTGGAGACCACGTACACACGGTTCCCCAACCACGCGGGCATGCAGTCGGCCGAGGAGCAGGCCCCGCTCCTCGCCTTCCTGGTCCGGCTGGTCGGCGCACGGCACGTGGTGGAGGTCGGTACGTTCACCGGGTTCAGCGCCCTGGCGATGGCCCGGGCGCTGCCCGCCGACGGCACGCTGATCGCCTGTGACATCTCGCAGGAGTGGACGGCCTACGGCCGGGAGGCATGGGAGAGGGCGGGCGTCGCGGACCGGATCGACCTCCGGATCGCCCCGGCCCTGGACACGCTGCGCGCGATGCCCGACGAGCCGCACATCGACTTCGCCTACCTGGACGCGGACAAGGGCGGCTACATCGCGTACTGGGAGGAGCTGGTGCCCCGGATGCGGCAGGGCGGGGTCATCGCCGCGGACAACGTGCTCTTCCACGGCGAGGTCACGGACCCGGAGGCGACCGGTCCTGCCGCGGCGATCCAGGAGTTCAACGACCACGTGAAAGCCGACCCGCGGATGGACAGCGTCATGCTGACGGTCTCGGACGGCCTGACGCTGTCCCGCAAGAAGTAGCGAACGCTCGACGGGCGCCCGCCGGGCCCCCGCCCCCCTGGAGGTCAGCCGCAGCACCCGCCCCCGCAGCAGCCCCCGCCCCCGCCGCCGCCCGAGGGTGCGGGGGCGGACCCGGCGGCGCCGCCCACAGCCACGGCGGACAGCAGTTTGACGGTGTCGTCGTGGCCTGCGGGGCAGGAGGCCGGATCGGAGGACTGGGCCATGGGACGGCTGACTTCGAACGTGTCTCCGCAGGTGCGGCACCGGAATTCGTAACGAGGCATGAGCACAGGCTAGAGCCAACCCTCCCCGGAGACCACGCCCCCAGCCCCCACGCCCCCCGGGCCACGCTTACTGGCCCGGCTCCTGCCCGCGCCCGCTGGCCCCGCCACTGCCCGCCCCCCCTGGTCCGGCCTCTGCCCGCGCCCCTTGGTCCGGCCTCTGCCACCACCTCCTGGCCCCGCCCCCGACACCGCAGAGACCACGTGAGATCCCGGGCCGGTGCTCAGCTACTCGGACGCCCGCCCGGGGAGGGAGGAGGAGAGAGGCAAAGGGGGAGGGCAAGGCAAAGGAGGGGAAGGGGAGGGCAAGGCAAAGGGGGGAGGGGGAAGGAGAAGGCCTCAGGTGCCCGCGCCGCGCTCCTCACGGATGTCGGAGACGACCCGGGCGGCGGTCTGTCGCACGGCCTCCGTCTCGGTCAGGAAGTGCCAGTAGTCGGGGTGGCGCCCTTCGAGCCCGGCGACCGCCCGCTCCAGTCGGGCGACGGAATCGTCGAGCGGCCGGGCGTGCCGGGGGTCGGGCGTGTGCCGGCCGGCCATGGCGAGGCGCTGGGCGTCCCGCACCGCGAACCGGGTCCGCTCGATCTCCTGCCGCGGGTCCTTCGCCACGGCGTTCAGCTGCTGCAACCGGTCTCCGGCGGCGGACACCGCCTCATCCGTCGCGTTGAGCAGGGCGCGGACCGTCGACAGCCGGGATATGGCATCCGCCCAACGCTGTTCCTCGCGCGCCCTGGCCGCCTCGGCGAGCTTGTCCTCGGCCTGCCGCACGTTCACGGCGGCCTGCTCCGGGACCGGCTGGAGGTCCTGCCAGCAGGCGGCGGAGAAACGCCGCCGCAACTCGCTGAGCACCGGCTCCACCGAGCCCGCCCGGGTCGTCAGCGCCTGGGCGCGGGTCCGCAGGGACACCAGCCGCCGGTCGATCTCGGCCGCCCGCTCGGGCAGCCGCTCCGCCTCGGTGCGCACGGCCTCCGCATCACGCAGCACCACATCGGCCCGCCGCAGGGTCTCCTGGACGCCGTGCTGCCCCGCGCCCTGGTTCAGCTTGGTCAGCTCTGGGGCGAGCGCGGCGAGCCGAGCGGCCAGATCGTCGGCGCGCAGACCCGCTGCCCGCACGGAATCGAGGGCGTTGCTCGCAGCAAGGAGCGCCTGCCGGGCCCGTTCGACAGCGGGGGCGAGCCGGGCGAGCTGGGTCTCCGCGCTGCCCAGCAGAGGTCCGAGCCCCTGGGCGAACCGGTCCAGCTCGCCCTTGACCCGTACGAGGTCGTCCTTGGCCCGGGTCAGCTCGGTGCGGGCCTTGGCGGCGACGGAGGGCTCTAGATCGTCCCGGTCCAGGTCATGGCTGTCGACCGCGGTGATGTAGATGCGGCTGGCCTCGTCGATGCGCCGGCCGAGCGCGTCGAAGTCCTCGGCGGCCTTCCGGCCGCGCGCAGAGCTGTCCACGGCGTTGATGGTCTCGATGGAGATCTTGAGATCGCGCTGGGCGGTGTCCAGCTCGTAGAACGCCTCGGCCGCGGCGTCCTTCGCTGCCTGGGCCTCGGCCCGCTGGTTCTCCCCGCGCCCGCCGAACCACCGACGCGTACCGCCGCCGGCGAAGGCTGCGGGCAGTACTGCGGCGAAGAGGGCCAGGGGCAGCAACATCAACGTCAGCACGGGCCGGCCGCTCCCGACGGCGGCCCTCGCACCCGCTCCTGCCTTCGGCCGCGCGTTGGTCGCCGTCACATCCCTCTCCCGTGCCGATTCGCCCTGCCCGGTACATTCTCCCACCAGGTAAGGACGAACACACGGGCCGGTTAGTTCGCTCTTCGCACGGTGATGTGCCCGTTGTCGCTGCGCGCCTTCACCACATGGGCGCCGTCCTCGCCGCGCGGCACGTCGATGGAGACGTCCCCGTTGTCGGCGGAGGCGTCCACCGCGTATGTCTGCCCGCCCGGCGGCAGATCGATGGTGATGCCCCCGTTGTCACTCACCGTGTCCACGCGATCGGGCACGGAGGCGAAGCCGAGCCGGATCTCCCCGCTGTCGGCGCGGGCGATCACGGAGGACCCGGTTATCCGCTCGGCCCGGATCTCCCCGTTGTCGCTCTTCAACGTGAGCGCCCCGCTCGCATCCCGGACGTGGATCTCGCCGTTGTCGGACGAGAGGTCCAGAGCGCTGTCGAAGCCGGTGGCGGCGACCGTCCCGTTGTCCGAGGCGGCGGTCACCGCGACCCCGCGCGGCACCTTCACCCGGTGCCGGGAGTCGCAGTTGTTGATGAAGCCATCGCACTTCACCCGGAGTGTGAGGGTGCCGCCCTCCATCTTCCAGACGGCGTCGGGCCCGCTGCCGAGGACCACCCACCCGTCGAGCTGCCGCTCCACCTCGACCTGCTCCACGTCGGCCGGCACGAGGTCCACGACACCGTTCTCGGCGTTGATGGTCAGCGTCTTCCCTTCCAGAGCGAACGACTTGCGCTCGACGGGGGCCCCGTCCACGTCCGTACCCCCACACGCGGTGAGAGCCAGCGTCAGCAACGCCACTCCGCCCCCGAGGACAAGGGTCCGCCCGGCGGCCCCGAGGCGCGCCCTGGAACGCGTACGGGTCGGTGAGCTCGTCAAGATGTCCACGGTGATCGGTCCCCCAGTTACGTTGTGCCGGACAGCGCCACCGGACGTTCCTGCCGGTGCCCCACAACCGTATGCACCACCGTCCCCCGTCGGGATCCGGCCCGCTACCGTCTCGGGGTGGGGTTAACCCCCGGGCGGCCGGGGCCCCGGGGGGGGGGGGGGGGGGGGGGCGCGGGCCGCCCGGGCGGGGGGGGGGGGGGGGCGGGGGGGGGGGGTTTCCCCCGGGGCGCCCGCCCCCGCCGCGCCCCCCCCCCCCCCCCCCCCGCGCCGCCGTCGGCCCGCCCGGAACGGTTTATGAGCAGCGGCCCTGGTCCATGTAGGCTGTGGCCTCATCCACGGGTGCGTAGCTCAGGGGTAGAGCGCTGCTCTTACAAAGCAGATGTCGGCGGTTCGAAACCGTCCGCGCCCACCGAGGATAAATCGCAGGTGAGAGCCTGTTTTTGACCCCCCGACCGGCCCCGGCCGGGGGGTCTCCTCATGCCGAAAGTCCACTACAAGTCCACATCCCCACGGGGAGGCGGCCCACGGCCGTCACCCATCCGAGGGGTGATCTGCGTGCCCCTGGCACGTAGAGTGCAGACACGGACGGGGCAGGCGTGACTCCCCACACGCGCCTGACACGCGCCGTCCGGATACCTGTGGGACTCGGGCGGGGAGGCCCGGCCCACAGGAGCGAGGCCCCCGCCGTGACATTCGGCGGGGGCCTTCTGCTGTCCAACGTAGACCGCCCCGCACCCTGATGGGCGCGGGGCGGGACGTCTTGACTGAGTCATGACGTCTAACGGCGCAATAGGGCGGACACGCGAACGCCCTTGCACCGCTTCGATGCCACATCCGTACGGGCGGACGTGGCTGCTCAGTGTAGGTTCTGCCCTACATACATTGGATCTTGATCGGCTGAACGTGGTGGAGTGCCACGCTCCGTACCGCCGCCCGACTGGGTCATCGCCCGCCGCCGGGCCGTCGGAGACCGCATCCGCATTACCCGGCTGGCTGCCGGGTACACCCAGGAGCAGGTCGCGCTCCGCATCGGGATGGACCGGGCCACGTACAACCGGATCGAGCAGGGGCACGCGAGCGCCCTTCTCGACTCGCTCATCCGCATTGCCGACGCCATCGGCGTCCCGCTTTCTGAACTCGTCGAGTAGGCCGCGGCTACACCGGCGGGGTGCCCGGCGGCGACGGCACCGGCGGGGGGTGCGGCAGGGGCGGCCCCTGGTCCGGCGGAGTCTGCGGCGACCCGGCTCCGTGCCGGCCCGCCTCGATCCGGCGCTCCGTCAGCCCGTAGATCCCGAGCGGGGGGAACAGGTCGACGCGCCGCGGGTAGCCGCCGACCGCGCAGGGGCGGCAGAGGAGATCCGCGCCGGCGGCGGTGACGCGTACGCCTGCGACCGGTTCGACCCAGCAGGCTTCGCAGGTGGTGACGGCGGTCGGCGACACCGTGGCGGTCGTCATGGGCGCCGCCCGGGGGGTGTGCTGGGGCGGGTGTCGGTGGTACGCATGGTGGTGCCTCCGTCCTGCTGGGATGGGTGGTGGCCCGTCCCGGTCGCGGTCCTGCCAGGGAGTGAGCGGCCGGGGCGGAAGTCTTAGCGGTTGCGCCGCCAGGCCCGCATGAGTTGGGTGGCGGTCGCGCAGGGGGCCCCGCCTGCTCGGCAGTTCGGGCACGTGGTGGTGTGCCCGAGGAGTGTGCGGTAGGCGTGGTCCGGGGCGGTGCGCTCGGCGGTCACCAGGCTGCTTCCCGCTTGGCGCACGCTGTCCTGTCGAGGCACTCGCGCGGGAACCACAGGTACGCGGCGCCCGCGGTGGGGACGACGCGCTGCTGGCCGAGGTCGGTGCTCAGGCCGGTGGTGAACCAGCCCCGGCACCAGACGCAGGCCAGACCGCGTTGTTGCTGGTCGAGCATGTCGCTGACCGGTGGTAACTCGCGTACGGGCACGGCCGCCTCCCGGGTCGTCGGAGTAGTCCCTCAGACCGTAGAGAAAGCTGTTTCTCCGATGCCGGGATGTTTCTCGGTGTTTCTCCTGCGGGAACCGGTGTTGCGCCGGGTTTCTCAGAAGCCGATCGCGGCTCGGGCCCGCGCGATGACGGCGTGCGCGGCGCGTCCCGTCACCGCCCCGTTGGCCAGCCCGTCCCAGACCTTTGCGTACAGGGCGATGTCGTCGGCCGCGTCGAGCCACATCTCCGTGTGCCACGTCTCGGCGATGACGAGGCGGTCGTCGTGGATCCAGAAGTCGTCGCCGATGCCGATCCGTACGTCGGCGGTGAGCGGGATGACGCCCAGCTCTACGCTGCTCAGGCCGTTCACGGACATCAGCCGGTCCAGCTGGTCCGCGAGGACAGCACGCGTACAGATCCGCGCGTGGAGGGCGGCCTCCGCGACGAGCACTCGGTACTGGCGCCCCGAGCGGTACAACCCCTCCTGCCGGCGCATCCGGGAAGTGACCGCGGCTTCGATGTCGCGGGTCACGCCGTGCAGTTCGGCGTACCGGGAGAGGACGCTGCGCGCGTACTCGGGGGTCTGGAACACGCCGGGGATGACGGCGGCGCTGAATCCGCGGAACACGGTGGTCCTCTCGTGCTGGGCGCCGAGTGCGTCCTGCACGGCGCGGTGGCCGCCCGCGAGCTGGCGGCGCCAGGACCGGTACGTCGACTCCAGCCCGGAGAGGCGGCCGTGAAGCTCGGCGGCGCACTCCGGCTGCCCGGCCGCCGCCGCCCACGCGGTGAGGTCGGCGACGGTCGCGGTCTGCTTGCCGTTCTCCAGCTTTGAGATCTTCGACGGGGCCCATCCGCAGCGGGCGGCGAAGTCGCGGACGGTCAGCCCGGCCTCGGTGCGCAGCTCGCGGAGCCGCACACCGAGGAGGACCCGGGCCCGCTGGAAGTCGGTGCTCACATAGGGGACGGTACCCGGCTGATGAACTCCGCGTACGGGACGGCGTAGTGCCATGCCGCGTCGCGGACCTGGCAGGCCCGGAGAACCTGCTCCGGGTCGGTGGTCAACTCCATCCGCCGGGCCGGGTCAGTCCAGTTGAAGCGGGCCAGGACGCGGGAGTCGAACAGCCAGAAGTCCCCTTCGTCCGCGAGGTTGAGCGCGGCCGCCGCCGACCGGAACAGGTAGCGGATGTCCTCCCCAGCAGCCAGGTTGGCCGGCGTCGTCGCCAACAGGTACCGCTGGTTGTCCGTCGGAGGCTCGTCGACCAGGCGGACGCGCTCGATGCGCCGCCCGTCTGCCGTCTGCGCCCGCGCGTTCGTGAACCACGGACCCCCGTCATCGTGCGGCGGCATGACGCCCCGGAGGAACTGCTGGTACTCCTCGGTGCCCTGGTCGGCGGCGTACTCCCGGCGGGTCTCCAGCCGCCATGCGGTGTGCTCGAAGCCGTCGCGGAAGAAGTCGAGTATCCGGGCGGCGGGTACGACGTGCTGCACTATCAGTCCCTCGGGGCGAAGTTGACGAGGAGCGCGCGGTCGACGACGACCAGCGACTCGCCCTCCAGCGGGTTGGCCATCTGCGCGAGGACCTCGGGGTCGGTGACGGTGTACCCCTGGACGAGGATCTCTCCGGTCTCGGCGTCCTCGTAGAGGGTGGGGCATTCGCCGGTCTTCGAGTTGGTGCCGAGCATCCGCAGTGTGCGGGCCATGTGCGTCCCCTCCCGGTTGTGGGTCCGGCCGTGTGTGGCCGGGGTGTGACCGACCGTAGCCCGGCGATCAAGAAACACGCCACCGATCAGGCGCACAACCGTGCTGCGCCCGGGAGGCCGTACGATTCCGGCCGTGACTGATATCGACATCCCTGAATCTCTGATCGCCCTGGAGCGCACCGCGTGGGCGGAGCAGCAGGCGGGCGCGCTGACCGTGGAGACTGCCGCCGCAGTGCAGCAGGCGTACACCGAGCATGCGGCTGCGACCGGGCAGAGCCGGTACAAGGTCGAGCAGGCGGTGAAGAAGATCGTCCGGCACCCCGAGCAGGACGACGCCTGACCCCGGATGCACGAGAGCGCCCCGCCGCCGGCCGAAGCCGGGGCGGGGCGCTGTTGCGTTGCTCAGGAGGTGAACACAGCGAACGCGAACGTCACCTCGTACCCCTCCGCGTCGAAGCACTCGATGTTCCACACCTCGTCCCGGTCGGCCAGGCGCATCAGCACCCGACCGACCGTCTCCACCCCGGCGGCGCCCACCGTCTTCTCCACCGGGCCGGTGCGGTTCTCGTAGCGGAGGGTGTACTGCGGCTCGCGGCCGAGGTCGAGCCAGGTGAGCAGGCCGGGGATGCCGGTGGTCATCTCGTTGTGGGTGGGGGTGGCGTGATCGGTGCCGACGCGGGCGACGCCGGTCTCGGTGGCGGTGGTGTAGGCGATGAGGTGGATGGTGAACACGGGGGTCTCCCTCACGGGGTCAGGCGGCGAGCAGCAGGCGGGCGGCGAGCTGGTGGTAGCAGCGGCCGGACTTCAGGCCGGCGGGGCAGGTGCAGTTCGACGGGTGGGTCAGGTAGGTCTCGGTGCCGTCGGTGGAGACGGCGGTGAAGACCTGGCCGCGGAGGGGGATGATCGCGGCGTCCTCGATGAGCTCGCGGGCGGAGGTGATCTGGTGGGCCTTGTAGCCGGTGGTGTCGGTGGTGGCGGTGCGGATGTGGCGGGCGCACTTGGGGCCGTAGCCGGTGGACTGGGAGCGGGCGGAGGTGAGGTGGCGACCGCAGCGGAGGCAGTTGGTGTGTGCTGCGGTGGCGTTCATCTGGTCTCCCCGGTCGGTGCGCTTCCTTGTGAGACCTATGTTGGCCTACTCGGTTGGCTATTGTCAACGGGGTAGGCATAGAGAGTTGGCCTAGCTTGTGGGAGGGTGGGGCCATGGACACAGCCCGACTCGAACTCTCAGCCCAGCGGTACCGCGAGGCAGAGCAAGCGCTTGAAGCCGCGCGCGAAGACCTCCAGGCCGAAGCCGTGGCCGCCCTCCAGCAGGGCGAGGAGCGCGGCAACCAGGCGACCGTCGCCCGCATCACCGGGTGGACGAGGGAGTACGTGCGTCGCCTCAAGAAGAAGGCAGACGAGACCGCAGCGCAGGACGGGTGAGCGTGACGGACTACATCGTGATCCGCCCGGCCGCCGACCTCCCGCCGGGCTTCCTCCCCGCGAAGGAAGACGGCCGGTGGTACGACCGCGCGAGCATGCCTGCTGGCCCCCCGCCGGGCTTCACGTCGCCCGAAGGTGTGTGGGAAGCCGTTGCGGTTCCGACCGGCCGCTTCGAAGTGCGGGACTACGACGGTGCCGTGGCCGAAGTCTGGGAAGTCAGGCCGTAGAGGACGTACGAAAGCCCCCTCCCGCACCTGGCGGAAGGGGGCTTCGGCATAGCTCACGGGTACTGGCGGCGGAACGGATCCAGAGCCAGCGGCGACGGATCAGGATCTGACGGCGCGGGAGCCCCATCACGGCGGCACATCAACCCGTCCGGATCACCCGGCGGCGGCTGCAACGAGTACCCCGTCGGGCAGTCGGGGCCGGGAGGACCCGCTGGCCCGCGCTCGCCCGGGTCACCCTGCTCGCCCTTCTCACCGCGCTCACCAGGAGCGCCGTCCGCCCCGTGGGCCCCGTCCGCGCCGTCTACGCCGTCGCGTCCAGGGGCGCCCGTGACTGCCGGGCCGGGCGCCCCGTCCGCCCCAGGCTCTCCGCCCGCCCCCGGCGAACCCGACGGCCCGGCCCGACCCGCCGGCCCAGTCGGGCCCGTCGCACCCTGCGGGCCCCGCGGCCCGACCACCGACACGCCCTGCTCCCCGCGCGACCCCGGCGGACCCGCCACCGGCGTCCCGCCGAGCCGCTCCACCTGCTGCGCCAGCTGATCCCGGGCAAGGTTCGCCGTACGCAACTCAGCCGCCAGGCCCTGGACCATCACCACCAGGGCCCCAAACCCCAGCAGCACCGCAGCGGCGACGAGGCCGAACACCACATCACTGCGCCGCCGGTCGGCACCGGGGCTCTTGTGTCGCCTCACGCCGCTCACGCCGCAGCTCCTTTCGCGCTGAGGTACACCGTCAGGATCAGGAGCAGGACCGGGGCAACCAACGCGGTGAAGATGAGTCGGCGGTCGGCGGCGCGCCGGTCAGCCGCACGCTGCTCGTCCGCTCGCCGCCGCTCCGCCGCCTGCTCCCGCGCCTCCTCGATGCCCCGGACCCGCTCGGCCACCTGCCGGAGCGCCTCATCTTTCGCGAGCTGCTCCAGCTGGTACCGCTCCAGAGACACCTTGCTGTCGAGTCGAGTCCCCATCTCCCGGAGGTCGTCCTTCAAGTCCGTACGGACGTCTTCGAGGCGGCGCATCACCTCGCCGAGAGTCGGCTCATCAGGCACGTGCTACTCCACTCGCTCTGGTCAAACGCTGGTCGGTCGGGCCGGGGCCGGCGGCGGGGTGATGGGGGTGACCTGTCCGCGGGTGATGAACATCAGGGCGGCGAGCACGACACCGTTGACGGCGGCCGTGGTGGTCGGGGCGACTTCGAAGCCGAACGCGGAGACTGCGGAGGCGACGGTCGCGACGAGTGCGGTGAACGCCTGCACGGCGATCGGGCGGGTGAGGGCGGCGGCGATCGCGCCGAGGATGGCGGTGGCGGTGGCCACGATCCACCCCGCCTGCTCCACCGAGAGGCCGACGTTGAAGGTGACGACCAGGCCGAGGGTCGCGGCCAGGCTGTTGAGCCAGAGGGCGGGCTCGCGCCCGAAGATGGTCTTCATGGTGAGGGTTCCGTTTCTGTGAGGTGAGAGTGCCTGGCCCGGGTGGGTCAGACGTTGGGCACGCGGAGCCGGTCCCAACTGCTCTTCCCGGGGATGCCGTCGGCGGCGGCGCCGGAGTACCCGCACTTGCGCTGCCAGGCGGCGTACGACATCCGGTCCGCCTCCGACCATCGGGGCCCCGGGCCGACCTGGTACCGGCCGCAGCCCTCGGAGACGAGTCGCTTGCCCATCGCCGTGACGATCGCGCTGCGGCGCCCGGCCCTGAAGAACGCGGCCCCCGGGAACGGCTCGTACTTCGGCTTCGAGGGCTTCGCGGCCGGCGGCTGGGTCGGCGGGGTCGGCGGGCGCTCCGGCTCCCCGCCCAGCCGGTCGCCGATCCGGCCCCGCATCCAGTCCATCCCGAACCCGCGCGGGTCGATCTTGCCCGGCTGCCACTCCAGGTGCCCGAGCACGGACCGCTCCGACCAGCCGTGCGCTCGGCAGATCGCGGCGGCCGCCCGCTCGATCGCCAGCAGCTGCGCCTCGGGCCAGGGGTCCTTCCCGTCGCCGAGGTTGACGGCCTCGAACCCGTAGAAGTGCCGGTTGCCGTCGGTGGTGGCCTCGTTGTCCGGCGGGAGGTCCCGCTCAGCAATCACCGCGCGGAGGACGTCGTCGTCGCCGAGCCCGGCGTGGTTGGCCCGCCCGTTCCCCACGAGGTAGACGGTCCCGTCCTTCGCGATGACGCCGTGGCAGAGCGGGCCCGGCAGGCGGGAGTGGCCGTTGTAGCAGAGCTCGACGGAGGACACGGTCCCGGCGGACACGGTGTGGTGGATCATCACCCCGTGCGTCGGGCCCCACGGCCCTTTGTGGTTGCGGTTGTTGGTGCGCCAGCTCCGGTGCTCGACGACGTTGAGCCCTTCGTCGCGCAGGGCTTTGAGCAGCTTGTCGGCGGTGAGCGGTGTGGCCATGGGAGTCTCCAGATGTGGTGTGCCGCGGGGTTGTCAGACAGATCAGACGACTTCTGTGAGCGTGACGGTGAACCGGCTATTGATGTGGAAGAGGCCCGCACCCCCGGCCGCGTTGATGACGCCTTCCAGGTGAAGGGTGTGGCTTCCTGCGGCAGGGAGAGTCCCCGACCACACCATCGTCACGGTGTCGCGGTCGAGGGTGTCCATGGCGTGGATCGCCAGGCCGTTCTGCGGAGAGCCGTCGACTACCAGGCGGCCGACCATGAGGTTGGTGGCGTGGGCGGTGGTGACCGAGCAGTCGAACACGGCGATGGCGGAGTAGGTGGCACCCGGGGCCTGGGTGGTCAGGGGGATGCTGCACCCGGGGATCAGCTCGTAGGTGGTGGTGGCAGTGAGGGCCGCACTGGCACCGGCGGCTTCCACCCGGGGCTGCATCCGGTTGAGCTGCCCGGCGGTGACGATCTGGCCCGCGAGGATCGGCATGGTGCTCCCTTCAGAGTGCTGCGCGCATCGGGTGGGTGAGGGACAGCGGCGTCCCGGCGGCGTGCGGTTTGGTGATGCCGTTGACGGACCGGGTGACCGTCATCGCCTGTGGGCCGCAGTGAAGGTTGTCGACCTGGAGGGTGAGCGGCGGGTTACTTGCCGCGGAGCCGAGGAGGCTGCGGACCCCCACAGAGCCTGCGGCCGTCAGTTCGGTGTCGACGACCGACAGCTGCCACCCGGCAGGTTCGGCTGTGTCGCGCGCCCAGAGCTTCATGCTGAGGGTGCTGCCGGACGCGGCCAGGCGCACCGTGTACCAGGTGCCGGGGACATAGGTCAGCCCAGTGACGAGCGGCGACCCGAGCTGCACCTCCGGTCCGTTCCGACGGCGCAGCGTCAGAGTCATCGCCCCGCTTGCGGCGATCTGGATCCGCCCGAAGTACATGTGGGTCAAGTCAGTGACTCGCAGGGCGGGGAACACATAGGCGCTGTCGCCGACGGGTAGGGCGGACAGCGCCCAGTCGACGCGGAGGTCCACGTCCGGAGTCGCGACCGGCGTGGTGGCCACCCGGATGGTGTTGGTCGTGTTCATGATGTGCCGGCCGGTGCCGGCCGCCACGGCGTAATCGGCGGGGGCGCCCCCGTCAGTCGTCCAGGGCTGCCCGCTGTCCGCCGTGCCCCACCCGGCCGCCACGGTCCGCCCGAATGAATCCTCGGCCACGCCGGTGATCGCGGTCACGGTCACCTGCTCCCCGCCGGCCGTCACGTCGAAGGGGAACTGGGACGGGTGCTCCGCGGTGGTGATCCAGTCGGGTCCGGCCGTCACCGTGATCGGCCACATCGGCGCGGTGGCCGACACCGGCGCGGCCAGCTCGGTGCCGTCGGTGTCCGCCCGGCCCCGCACCGGATCCTCCACCACGCCCACCTGCCACGGGCCGGCGGGCGAGCAGTTGAGGATCAGCTCCCAGGACAGGTTGCTCAGCGTCTCCCGGTAGCCCTCCACCAGCAGGTCCACCGGGCCCGGCGGCAGGTACGCGGGCAGGTCCGTGATCCGGACCAAGTCGCCGACGTCCAGGGCGGACGCTGCCTTGATCAGCTCGGGGTGCTTGTGCAGCAGGATGCGGACCTGCTTGTACCGGGCCTCATCCCACGTCCCCAGATGCAGCGCCCATGCCGTGATGTCGTCGAGCTGGTGGTCGGCCGCCACCGACAGCTCCACAGCCTCGTCGTACGTACCGACTCCGGCGGGCGGCGGGGCCACGGAGAGCGGCCCGGACTCCCGGACCAGCCGTACGGAACTCCCGCCAGCACGGGACCGGGTGACGTCGTTCCGGATGTGGGCGTCGTCGTCAACCGGTTCGAACGGCTGAACGATCTGGGAGTACGCCAACGTCAGGACGGGCTCCTGGTTGTACAGCGTGGTCCGAGTCCGGTACACGAGGCCCAGCCGCTCCCGGTCCTCGTACAGGATTCCGCCGTCGGACGCCTCGCACTCGTACAGCAGGTTCAGGAGGGTATCCGGGCGCTGCGGGCCCATGGCCACCGTGTCGTCCGGCTTGCCGTAGAGGCTGATCGACAACCCTTCTTCGGCCGCCAGGCGCAGCACTCGCGCGCCAGCAGACTCGCCGGTGAACCCGTGGTCAGCCAGTGTGTACGCATCGGTCAGCTCGACGGGGAACACGGCGATATGGCCAACGCGCAGGCCATCGACGGACGCCCCGATCGTCGTCTCGATCTGGGTGACGCGGCCCACCGTGCCCGAGTACGTACCGCCGAAACCGCCCACGTCCCCGTTGATGTTGATCCACGACAGGCGCCAGGAGACGGTGCCGCCAGTCTGTGAGACCCGGAATCGGTAGCGGTTCCAGCCCGCCAGGACGTCCTCGTCGTCCACGGATACAGGCTGGTTGATGACGAGATCACCGGCTGCGTCGTAGCCCTCGATCGTGCCGATGCCGGTGCGTTGGAGAAGCCGCCACCGGCGGATCGTGCCCGAGGTGCGCCACGCCAGGAACTCGCCGTTCGATGCTGGTGGTGCGCCGTCCAGGGTGTAGACCATGTGGACCGACCACTGTGTTGAGTTGCCCACGGGGGCAGGAACGGCGCCCACCATCCGGCCGCCCGCCTCGATCGTCGGCAGCGCCGAAGACCCGGCCAGCGATGCATCCTGCCCGAAGGCGGCCTTCGTCACCCGGAGGGGAGCCACCCCCTCGATCGGTGAGTACGCGGCTGTCGCACCCGACTGGTCCTCCATCGGCCAGTAGGCCAGCGGCCCGTACGACGGGATCCGGCGGCGCAGCGTCGACTCCAACGCCTTCGCGCCCTGGGACAGTCGGCGCAAGATGCCCGCGCCCTGGAGCGCCACGTCCATGTCGGCACCGCCCACCGTCCAACGGGGAGCCCACGTCGGGACCTCGACCACAGCCCGGGCCCGGTGCGCGGTGATCTCCGCGCCGCCGGACACCGACCACGTGCGGCCAGCGGCGTCGGTGAAGGCGGTCGTGCCAGCGGCCTGGGCGGTGAGGTCCGGGTTCGCGACGACGGCGCCGTTGATTCCGTTGCGGATCTCCGCTGCGAAGACGGTGCCCGCGAGGGGAGCAAACGCGCTTCCGCTGTCGTCACCGATCTCCACCGGCGCGGACCCGCTGAATAGGCTCGTCGTGCCGGTGGTGACGGCCGGCGCCCCGAGACCCGTCCACGGGCCCGCGATCGTCGGGGCGGTGTAGAAGGTCACCGTGTGGCCGCCTGCCCCGTTGTTCACGTCGAGGGTGGCGCGGATCGCAACGCGCTGCCCTGGCCGTGCCGGAATCGCTACCGATGACTTCGAGGTGGTGGCCGTGCCGTCCACCGACCAGTACAGCAGGATCCTGGAGCGCCAGAGCGTCAGCAGCCACGACCGCTGGTTGCCCGTGGACTGCCACTTCGCCATGACTTCTTGGGGGTCCCCGGTCGTGGGCCACGTATCGGCTGCCACATCGACCCGCAGGTCAAGGTCGCTGGTGATGTCGAGGCTGCTGTGGTCCGGGGTGGCCAGCCTCCCGGCCGGGGTGTCCCCGACGCGGAGGGTGACCGGGCTGCCGCCGGCCTGATGCCGCATCGGGGTGTTCCGGCCGAGCCGCCCGTAGTACGGGGACATCGGGTGCCGCGGGTAGTAGCGACTGTCGGGCGACTTGAGCGTCAAGTTCACGGACGCCCGGTCCACGCGGGCGCCCTCCCCGGACCGGCCCCGGGTGTGGACCAGCTCGGCCCCGCCCTTCACGTCGTCGGTGACGTCGACCCACTCGCCGTCGACCTGGATCTGCACGCGCGCCTCGGGTACCGGCATGGTCATCCCCTCCCTTGGCCGAGGGCGGCCTGGACGTTGCCGCCGGACAGGGTCTGGATCTGGCCGCGCAGCGGGTCGATGAGAACCTCGGCCAGGGCCCGGCCGTCGAGGGCGAGCTGCACCACGATCGGCTGCCCGCTACCGCCTGCGTGCCCGCCGGCCAGCAGCCGCTTCGTGTCGGGGTTCGACCGCACGCGCGACCCCGGGGCCAGGTCGACCAATTCGGGGCCTTGCTCGCCCACGAGCGTCATCCGGGAGCGGGGGCCGCCTGCTGCTGCGCCGATGACACCGCCGTGCGCGTAGCCGAGCTGCGTGCCGTGGGCGCCTTCCTTGCGGGCCTGCATGTGGGTGATCACGTAGGTGTGCGCCGTCTTGCCGTTGATCGCGTTGAGTTCGCGGCGGGCCTCCGCGATGGCCTGCTCCAGCTGGTAGATGTTGCCCCGGATCTTCGCCTGCCGGGAGTCCGGGACGCTCTTGAGCTTGGCCTTCGCCGCGTTCAACTTCTGCTGGAGGTCCTCCATGTTGCCCCTGAGGCGGGCTGTTTTGTCCGGGGTCTTCAGGATCTGGGCCGCGAGCTTCCTGGCCTGGTTCTCCGTCATGCCCATGGCCTGCGCGGACGCGATGAGCTTCGTGCGGCCCCGGTCGTAGATCCCGTTGACGGTCTCCCACGGCGCATGGTTCGCCCGGGCCGCCTCGGCGGCCTTCATCGTCGCAGTCGCCAGGTTGTCGAGCGCCTCCTGGTTCGCGCGGCCCTTCTCCGTGGTGATGTCGAGGGTCTTCCCGTTCTTCTGCATCGCCTCGTCGGCCGCGTCGATCGCCGCCTCCATGCCGCGGATCCCACCGCGGGCCTGGATGTACTGGTTCGACAGGGCGTTGATCGACTGGGCGAGGCCGTCCGCCGACCGCTTCTGCGCATCGAGCTTGGCCTGCACCTGGAGGGACTGCTCGCCGAACACGCCCATGCTGTCCGCGATGAGCTGCTGCTCGAAGGCGGCGTTCGCGAGGGCTTCGTCGTACTCGGTGAGCGCCGTCTTTAGCCCCGCGGTGGAGTACCCGGCCTCGACCATCATGGTCTTGATGCGGTCCAGGCCAGCGGCGGCCAGGTCGGCTTTGCCGCCGGACACGAGGGAGGCGAGGCTCTCGTCGAGCGCCTTGATCTCCTGCTTCGCTTCCTTGAGGTCGATCGGGTTCTCGTCGAACCGCTTGAAGAACTCATCCGCGCTGACGCCCGCCCCGGCCAGGACGCTGAGGCTGGACATGAGGCCGTCCAGATCCTTGCCGAAGACCCTGGTCATCTCGCCTGCGGCCTTGCCCGACTGGGCGAACTGGCCGAGGCTGCTGGTCATCTTGTCGATGTTCGGTGGGGTCGACTTCCCGATGTCCGACAGCTCCATCAGCGTGATGACGAGGAGCCCAACCCCGGTGGCGGCGACCGCGAGTTTCGCTCCGCGCGACAGGGCGGCGAACGCGGCCGTCAGCATGCCCATCCGGGTGCCAGCCCCGACCGCCGCGACCCCGGCGGCGGTGACCTGTACCCGGACCGCAGCCATCGCCGCCCCGGCCACGGCCATGCCTGCCGCCGCCATCTTCACCGCCTTGAAGGCGAGCGCCAGCTGGAGGAGGCGGGTGAGGACTTCCGGGGGGACGGAGGCGACGAGCCCGGCAAACGCGTTGATCAGGGTGAGCAGCCCAACGCCGGTGTCCGCTGAGGCGATGAGAAGGTTGGAGAGGGCTTCGACGAGGTTCATGAGGGTCTCGCCGACGAGGGGCCCGGACTCACGGGCGTACTGCATGAACTCGGCGACGCCCCCGCCGACTTCGCCGGTGTCGAGGGTGCGGGTGAACTGCACCAGGCCGGAGTTCGCCTTCGCGAGGGACACCGTGGAGAAGTCGGCGAACGAGTCCATGAAGCGCTCGAAGCCCTGCGACTGAACGCCCCCGGCGGCGATGGTGACGAACCGTTCCAGCTCACGTGATGTGCCCTGGACCAGCGGCGTCATCTTCGGGAACAGGGCGCCCAGCGTCGCGAACGCCTTCGTCGCGACGGGCATCGTGTCGTCGGACAGGCTGTTCGACCAGTCCTCGTACTGCTCCTTCAGGACCGACAGGGATGCGGCCGCCTCCCGGGTGGCCGGGGGCATGTCCTCGATGGAGTCGAGGTAGGCCTCCTCCGCCTTCGCGGCCTCCGCCGACGCCGCGCCGTGCTTCTCCACCGCGTCGGTGTACTTCTTCTCCGCCTCGGCGGCCTCGGACATGGCCTGGATCTGCGGGATGATCGCCGCCCCGAACGCTGCGACCCCGATGGTGGCCGCGCCCATCCCGGCGACGAGCGGCGCGGTGGACGCGGCGATCGGGAGGAGCGCCGGTGCGAGCGAGACGGCCGTACCCACCAAGCTGCCGAAGGACTTGTCCATGTCCTTCGTGCCGTCCTCCAGCCGCCGGAGGGACCGGTTCACGGCGCTGATGCCCTGGGTGGTGGCGTCGCGGACGCGGACCACGATCGTCACGTCGTCGGCCATCTGGTGTCACCCCCCTTCGTCGGGTCGTTTCGGGTTGCCGCGCTGCTCGATGAGGAGCAGCCGGTACAGGGAGGCGTCCTCGGCGAGGAGGGCGCTGGGCAGGCAGTGGAACCGCTCGCACAGGCCGAGGACGGTCTCCGCGTAGATCAGCTCGCGAGGCTTTCCGACAGTGGTTCCATCGGGATATTTGCCTCCAGGGACGGCGGCCCATCGGTCGAGCTCGGCTCCAAAGGGGCCGGGATACCGCGCAGCCCGTCAAGCCACCCCTTGGCCAGGGCCATCATCAGGTCCTGGTCCTGGGCCATGGCCGCCTCGGGCGTGGCCGGTACGGGCTCGCCGGTCTCCTCGTCCTCCAGGTTCCAGGAGATCAGCGCATGGCCCATCTCCCGCAGCTGGTCGCCGAGGCTCGACATGTCGACCTCGCCGATCCCGATGAGGTTCAGGAAACCGCCGAGGTGCTGGCCACGCAGCGTCGCCTCGAACCCGGCGTACTCATGCGGCTCCTCGAACTTGACCGTGATCTTCTTCGCCTTGTGCCTGTAGCCCGCCACGTCAGGCCCCCGTCCAGGTCGGAACCGTGCCGTCGGACAGAACGCCGGGCACCGCCCACGTCAGCTCACCCGAGTCGGACCGGGTCAGCGGGTAGTCGGTGAACACGCACTCGTTGGTGAGGGTCTGACCGGACACGGCGAGCGTCACCGTCCGGGCCACCGACGTGGACGGCACCGTCTTGAAGACGGCGTGGCTCTTGCCGGCCGCGTCGTTGAAGACCCCGTTCAGCGTCACCGAGAAGTCCGCGAGCAACAGGAGTCGCTCCATCGCGGACTTGTCGATGCCGGTGACATCCTGCACCGCGCGCGGCGTCGCGAACTGGAGGTTCGTGACGTCGTTGCGGATGTCCTGCGGGGCGCCCGTCGCGTCATCGACGCTGCACGTGGTCCACCCCAGACCGCTCTCCTTGGCCATGGCCCTATCCCTTCTGCTGCTGGTCGCTCAGGCGGAGCTGGTGCTCGCCGAAGTCCTCCACCCAGTCCGCCGCGCGCTGGTGCTGGCGGACGCGGCCGGTGGGGTTGCCGCGCCAGTCCCCGTCCCGGACGGCGAAGAGCTGGGGGCGGGTCTGGTGGTCGGTGAAGCACCGCTGCCGGGCCTCGAAGGTGAAGACCGTCAGGCCCGCGCCGGTGCGCTGCTCCCGGAACGTCCGCCCCGACTTCGCGCGGATGTACGCGGCCTGCTGCTGGCCGAGCGGGGTCGACTCATCGATCGTCGACTGCCACCCCCGGGCGTACGCCACGCACCCGGCCTGCTCGCACGCCGTGCGGACGAGGGTGTCCGAGGGCTGGGCGATGCTGTACGTTTGGTAGGCGCCCGGCGCAAGGAGCTGCCGGTCCACCCTGTTCAGCGGCTGCATCAGAACTTCGTCTCCACTTCGTTGCGGTTCACGGCGACCGCGAACACCGCGTTGGTGAACACACCGGTGGTGACGGCCCGGAGGTACCGCTCCACCGTCTGGCCGCGCGCGGTCTCGATCCGCTGGCTGGTGACGCCGGTCGCCGCGGTGAACGTGCCGCCGACGACGTCGGTCCAGACGTCCGACCCACCGTTGTCGGAGGACTGCTGGAGCTTGACGGTGACGCTGGTCCCGGTGAGCGCGAAGACGTGCAGGTACGCCTGGAGGCCGAACGCGGTGGAGCCGACCCCGAAGTCGACACCCACCCCGTTGGTGGCGGTGGTGTCGGTGCGCTTCCCGGCGGTGAGTCCGGTGCACCACTCCAGTCCGTACCCGTTGCCCTGCGTGGCGCCGGCAAAGGTGAACGCGCCGTCGTCGCCGCGGGTGCCATCGTGGTTGAGCTGCTTGGCGACGCAGTTCGCGACGGGGCCGCCGAGGGTGGCGCCGCGTACGTAGGTCATGAGGACGTCGGTGGTGGGGAGTGCGCCGAGTTTCGCGTGGGTGCCGCCGACGGCGGGGTTGAAGAAGGCGGTGTAGTCGATGCCGCCATCCCTCACCCCGCCGATGCGCTCCATCGCCAGCTTGTTGATCGCGGTGACGTCGAGGACGGCGGGCCCGCCGCCGACGCGGTTGACCGCGCCGATGTCGCCGGAGGCGTCGTACCCGGCGATGTACAGGTAGTCGCCGAGACCACTCTGCTTGGTCATGATGCTTCCTCCCAGAGGTCGTTGACGATGAGGGGCAGCACGATCGTCATGACGCGGTACTCGCCGCCTTCGACGAGGAGGTATCCGGCGACGGCCTCCAGGGGGACGCCGTGCGCGCCGAGGAGGTCGACGTGCCGCACGAGGCCGCCGAGGGTGAAGTCCCCGCTGTAGGCACCGAAGAGCTGGTCGACGGCGTTGAGCATCGCCGGGTCGATCGCCTCGTCCGGGGACGAGTTGATGCTGGAGTAGATCCGCACCGTGAACACCAGGCGAGCGCTGCCGGAGGCCAGGCCGGATGAGCGGATGAACCCGATCCGCTCTGCCCAGACGGCGCAGGTGAGCCCGTTGCCGGGGGCGTTCTTCGGCTCGGCCTCGTTGACCGTCTCGAACAGGCCCAAGCTCATGGCGTGGGACACGACGCGGTCGGTGATGTCCGTGATCGGCAGGCTCATCGCAGGAGCCCCCTCGACTGGTACCGGGCCAGAAGCTCCATGCCGATCCGGTTCGCGTCACGGTCGACCATCGGCTTCACCCTGCGGAACGTGCTGTACCCGCGGAACCTCGTCACCGGGAAGTTCCGGCTGCCCGTGCCCTCCAGCCAGTGCCCGTAGATGACCCCGCCGTCGGTGACCACGTAGCCGCCGCGGCCCCGCTCGACGCCGACACGGGACTGGAAGTAGCCCGTCGGGTGCTGGAGCACCTGCCGCAGGCGGCGCTGCACCAGGTCCTCGCCGTGGAGCGCGACCGCGTACTGGAGGTCGTCGGAGTACTGGCGGATCGCGCGCTGGAACCGGCCGTCGCGGATCGGCCCGTTGCGGGTCATGTTCAGGCGGATCTGGATGTCGGGCACGTCAGACCCCCCGCAGTCGGGCCTTGCGGCCGAGCGCGTCATACGTCTGGGTGCGCAGCGACTTGAGCGCTTCGAGAGTCGCTTCGCGGGAGGTGCTGCCGCCGGAGGCCGTACGGAACCACCCGGCCTGCTCCTGGAGCAGGACGTTGATCGCCTCGGCCAGGGCCAGCTGGTGCGCGAGCGCCGGCGGATCCCACCGGTGCACGTTGCTGCCGGACGGGTGGGCGGACGCCGTGGTGCCGAGCGCGCCCCGGGTGACGACCAGGGCCCGGGGGGCGTAGAGGGCGGCACCAGCGGTGTGCGGCGCGAGCGTCGACCCGTCCCACGCCCGGCGCACGATCAGCGAGTTCCCGGCGATGTCGACGATGAGGAGCTGCTCGCCGTCGAGGAGGACAGTCTCGTCGACCGCGAACTCCGTGCCGTCCTGGACGGGGATGACGGTGGTCTTCGCCTGGCCGTCCACGTCGGCGGCGAGGGTCTGCCCGGTGTCGACCTGCGTGCGGCCGGTGACGAGGAGCCGCTCGTCGTCGATGCGGAGGACGCTGCCGACGCCGGTGTCCGCCGATGTGGTGGCGTCGACCGTGACCGTGGTGGCCGTGCCGTCGATGGTCGCGGTGGTCTCGCCGAGGTGGGTCTCGTCGTTCCGGTACCCGTACAGGCCGGTGATGGTGATGGTTCGCTGGTGGGTGTCGCCGCCGATCCACCCAGCGGTGGCGCTCGCGGTGTCGAGCTGGACCTGGTTGTACGGCGGGCCGTACGCGTTCGGTTCCAGGAACACGGCGTCGGCCGGGACGATGGTCCCGCCGGTGGTGACTTCGGTGACGGAGATCAGTTCGTTCTCGTCGAGCCACAGCCGCCACGGCCGGGCCCGCTGCCCGTTCGGCCAGTCCCACGATCGGGACGCCAACTCCGGGTAGAAGCGGCGGCGGCAGAGCCCGTCCACGGCGCGGGATCCGGAGGCGAGGGCGCGGTCGATGGCGCGGGTGGCGCGGGCGGTCTGCTTGACGTCGAGGGCGGCCTTGATGTCCTCGCGGGTGGCGTAGACGGGGGTCTGCATGTCACCTCCTCCAGGTCAGTCGGTGTCGGTCTCGGGCGTGCGGGGCGCGGGCGGCGGGGACAGCAGCAGCTGCTCCACCTCCTGCACGGCGGTGAGCCACGCGTGCTGGATCACGCCGCCGAGGTCGTCCCACTCGGGCATCGGGTCGCCGCGGAAGTTCAGTCCGCCGGTCGCCCCGCCGTACGCCGCGTAGGCGGCCTGCGCGAGCTGGAGCCGGGTGGGCCTGGGCCTGGCCATCAGCTGTTACCGGCGTCCGACGTAGCTTCCGTCTGGTCGCCATCCGTCCCACGGGCAGTAGAGCTGTCCGTCTGGTCCTTCCCGGAGCGGTTCCCCGTCTTGGGGGCAGGCTTCGGGCGGTCGGCTGCGTTCTTCCGCGGCGAGGTCGATGCCTTCTCGGACGGTGTCTCGGAGCTGCTCCCAGCTGATACGTCCTCACCACCCTCGGGCTCGAGCTCGGGCGCGTCCGCGTTCGTCGCGCCGCCGTGCACGGTGATCTTCGCCATGACGTCTTCGCCTTCCTCTCGTCGGTTCGTGCTGCCGCACTGCGGGCACCGGGGCGCACCGACCGAATACACGGCCGTGCACCCCAGGCACACCCACAGAGCCACGGTCAGACCGCCATCGCGGGCAGGTTCTCCGGGGCCCGCTGCACAGCCAGGTCGCGGGTCAGCGCGGTCACCGCACCGGCGCCGGTCGACGCCAGGCGCACGTACCCGAACCCGTCGTCGAGCGAGGTGGCCTCAACCTCGACGACCATCGCGTTCTGGGTGGCCGCCGCCGCCGTCACGACCGTCGACGCCGCGGCCTGCGTGCGGCGGGTCCAGGCGTCCGTGCCGTCCCCGGTACTGGTGTGGTACTCGGTGATCGAGGCCAGCGCCTTCGCACCGGTCCCGGCCGCGTCCCGTGCCTGGGTGAGGGTGTAGGTGTCGCCCGCCGCCGCCGCGAGGTAGCAGACGAACGCCACCCCGCCCGCGTCCGAGAGGCTGACCCACTTGTTGTCGGCGAGGGCCAGCGCGTTGAACTCCCTGCCGAGGGCCTTCTGAGCCATGAGCTACTCCTGTCGTCTGGTACCTGTCGGGGCGACACTGCCGACCCGGGTGGTGGCCGGCGGCGGGGCGTGGCTGCCGCCGCCGGCCGGGTGAGGGTGGGGTCAGGCTGCGAGTTCGACGAACGGCGACAGCTTGTTGCTGGAGCCGTTGGCGGGGGTGATGGCGGACTGGAGCCACGGGCGGCCGTCGACGCGCTGGATGATGCGGAAGGTGGTCTTGTCGCTGCCGAACTTGAAGTCGGTGCTGGAGTCGACGGTCATGGTCTGGCGGTCGCCGACGAGGTAGTAGGCGAGGTCGACGAACGCGATGTCGCCGCGGGCGCCGAGCTGTCCGGCCTTCTCGCTGATGATGAGCGGGCGGCCGAAGATGCTCATCGGCATGGCCGAGCTGGCGTTGACGACGAAGACGCTGTTGCCGCCGGTGCCGACGTCGAGGCTCATCTGGAGGAGCTGGGGCAGGGCGTCGGGGGAGCAGACCCACACCGCGTTGGACAGCGACGAGGGGAGCATCCGGGCGTACATGTTGACGATGTCGACGTACGTGATCGTCGAGGCGGTGCCGCGGGTGACGGCGACGGCCGCCTTGTTCTTCGCGCCCATGAACCCGAGGGGCTTGCCGACGCCGTTCCCGCTCATGAACGCCTGGTCCTCGGAGAAGGACAGGGCCTCCGGCCACAGCCGTTCGATGAGTGCGGCGAAGGAGACGATGGAGTCCTGGAGCAGCTCGTTGGGGACGGCGGACAGGCCCGTGAGCTTCTTCGCGTCGAGGTCGACCCGCCCGAACTTCGGGTTGGAGTCCTCCAGGGCTGCGCCTTCCTCGCCCCAGTAGGCGATCATCCCGCCGAACACGCTGCCCTGGTTCGACGTGGTGTCGATGATCGGCATCGGGACGCGGGCCGAGTCCATCGGGATGACCGTGGCCAGCGGGCGGACGATGCTCTTCTCCAGGGCGATCTGGAGGAGCTGGGAGCGCAGGACCTCGGGGACGAGGAACCCGCCGTCCGCCGGGGACACGGACGAGGCGGCGTTGCGGAGCAGCGCCAGCTTCTCGCCGATCTCGGCGGTCGGGTCCGTGCGGTGCCAGATCGTCCGGATGTACTCGGTGCTGTTCGCGAAGCTCTTGTCGAGGACGGCTCCGGCGGCGGTCGGGTTGTGGGCGGTGCCCTGCCGGTGGGAGGTGAGCATCCCGCCGCGCTTCGCCTGCGGGTCCAGGTCGAGACGCTGGATCGCGTCCTTCCCCGCGCCCGGCATGTCGTTGTCCTTGAGCATCTGCGCGAAGACCTTCTGGGTCTCCTCGGCCACCATGCGGTTGAGCTCGGTGCCGTCGCCCTGCTGCGCCTGCCCGTACGCGGTGATGAACTCCGTCAGCGTCTCCTTCGAGGCCATCACCTCCTGAAGCTTCGCCGGGTCGCCGAGCATCTCGGCGAGCTCGTTGCTGGTGCGCGGGATCGTCATCGTGGTGGTCACAGCAGTGCCTCCTTCAGGCGGGTGAACTCGTCGTCCGCGCTGGGCGGCGGAGTCATCAGGTGGGCCACTGCTGTGGCCCACGCGGGTTCGTCAGCCGCTGCGGCGGGCGCCACTGCGGGGTCGGGCTGGTCGTTGGCCGGGGCCACGGTGGGCTCCGGTTCGGTGGTGTGGTTCTCGACGGCCGGGGCCTCCGGCTCGGCGGGCGCGGTCGCGGCGTGGAGCAGGGCGACCATCTCGGGGGTGAGGACGGACCCGGCGGTGAACGTCAGCTCGGGGCCGTGCTCGCCCTTGATCTCGACCCGGGCGGGCGGAGGCGAAGGGACAGGCCGGGCGGGCAGCGTCGGGCCGTCACACACGGGCCC
This sequence comes from Streptomyces sp. NPDC017448, assembly GCF_044330565.1. Lineage (NCBI taxonomy): Bacteria > Bacillati > Actinomycetota > Actinomycetes > Kitasatosporales > Streptomycetaceae > Streptomyces > Streptomyces sp. NPDC017448. Next base: position 95,417 of record NZ_JBIRLM010000015.1, read on the forward strand.
CTCGCCAACGGTGGCGAGCGCCTCGGAGTCGAGGACCCCGCCGGTCGCGGGCGCGGGCGCTTCCTCACGGCCGGCGTACCGGAACACCGACAGGTCCCAGGTGTTCGTGAGCGCGGGCTCCGGCTCCTCAGCCGCCTTGCGGGACGGCAGCACCTCGTCCGCGAGGCCGGCCGCCACCGCTTCGGCGGCGAGGTACCAGGACTCCGCGCGCATCCGCTCGCGCCACTCCTCGCGGGTGCCGCCTGCTCGCTCTGCGTAGGCGTCGGCGATGTTGTCGGACTGGGTGTCGAGGAGCGCCGCCATCTCGGTCATGTCCGCCGCGTTGCCGAAGCACATGCCGGACGCGTCGTGGATCATCAGCTGCGACTGCGGGGTCATCACGATGCGGTCGCCGGCCATCGCGATGACGGACGCGGCGGAGGCGGCGATGCCGTCGACCTGGACGGTGACGTTCGCGGGGTGCAGGCGGATCGCGTTGGCGATGGCGATCCCGTCGAACACCGACCCGCCAGGGGAGTTGATGCGGACGCGGAGCCGTGGGGCGGTGACCGCGCGCAGCTCGTCGACGATCTCGCCGGGGGTGTTCCCGAACCAGCCGCCGATCTCGTCGTAGATGAGGAGCTCCGCCTCATCCGCGTCGGCGGCGTTGCGGATCTCGTACCAGGCACGCGGGGCCTGCGGCCGGGCACGGGCGGTCAGGTGTTCCGGCCGGGCGACGGCCGCGATCAGGGGCATGGGGTCTCCGCTCATGTGTCGCCTCCAGCGCGCCGCTTGACGACCTTGCACCGGCAGTCGTTGCCGTGCTCCGCGCCGACGCAGCGCACGTAGCCCGCGCCGCCGGGGTAGTCCTTGTACGCCTGCTCCCGGTTGCGGTAGAGGCGGCCAGCGTTCTCCGCGCACGGGGCGCAGGTGTTGTCGTCGTCCTCGGCGACCACCACCCACCGCATCGCCGCCTCGATGCCGTCGCCGTCGAGAAGCTGCGCGGCCAGGGCGCTGAACGAGTTGGACGGGGCCACGGCTGGGGCACCGGCGGCGGGAACGTCGAAGCCGAGCATCGGCAGGATCGTCGGGGCGAGGAGCGGCGCCCGGGTCACGAGCTTGATGAGGAGCTCACGGTTCGGGTCCGCGCCGGGCTGACCGAACGCGATGGCGGGCAGCCCGATCGCGGCGAGGACTTCTGGCCCGTACGCGCCGGCCTCGATGAGGGACTGCGCTGCCGTCGACTTCGCGACGAGCTGCGCGGCCTCGGTCTCCGGGTCCGGCGGCACGGGGTTCTCGTAGTCGAACTCCAGGCCCTGCGCGGTCGCGCCGAAGAGGGGGAGGAGGTCGTGGTTGAGGGCGCCCTTGATGCGCTCCAGGCGCGGGACGGTGAGCTGTTCCGCGAACCATGCCTTGCTGGCCTCGGCGGTGGCGCGGTTGACGTCGGTGACCTCGCCGAGCGCGAACGAGGGAATACCGAACGCCTCGCGGATCACGGTCCGGGACACACCTCGGAGTTCAGCGAACTGCATGTCCCTCTGGCTGAGCTTCCGGTCGATCCACTTGCCGTGCTCCAGGATCGCGACCCGGTGCGCGTTGGCGACGCCCCGGTGCTGCTCGTTCCACCGGTCCCGCAGCTGGTCGAAGTCGGGGTCGCTGAGCGGGGTGGGGACCTCGATGATCCCGCCGGGCTCCGCGCTGTTCAGGAAGAAGTTCCGGTTCCACTCCGCGCTGTACCGGGTGGCGTCGAGGTCGGCGAGGATCGCCTGCACCGGGCCCATCCCGCGGTACGGGTCCAGCGGGTTGGGCATCCGCAGCTGGATGACCTCGTCGAGTTCGAGAGGGATCTGCTCCCCGTCGGGCGACGTGTAGACGTACCCGGCGAGGAACCGTTCCTGCGACGGGACGGGGGTCATGCGGTCCGGGCGGACCGGCCACAGTTCCAGCGGGAGGGTCTTCACCGCCGGGTGCTTGGCGATGACCCACCAGCCTTCGCCGACCAGGTCGACGTGCTGCTGGAACGTCTCGACGAACTCCTGCCGCGGCATGAATGGGTTGGGCTTGTTCCACAGGTCCAGTGCCGCGTGCGAGGTGACCTCGACGCGGTCTTCCTTCTTGCCCGACTTGGCCTTCCGCCACAGCTTCCAGTCGACCTGGGCGGTGGCGTTGCTGGTGCGGTTGACGATCGAGAAGAGGGTGCCGACCGAACCCATGGCCCGCATCTGCGCTTCCACGCCGGCCGGTCGCATGAAGGGGAGGGCGCGCTGGGCGCCGCGGCTGACGAACGGGATGGGGGTGTCGACGGCGGTGCGCTGTGCGAGGGCGGTGAGGGAGCCGATGAGTGTCTTGCCCATGGCCCCCTCCTCGCTGCCCGTCAGTCGCTGTCGACCCACCACTGGAGGACGACGGTGAGGACACCACCGGTGATCAACCCGACGCCCATACCGAAAATGCTCCAGCTTCCAGCCGAGATTAGCGCGAATCCTGCGGTGTTCATGGCGGTCGGCCGCAACTTCTTCAACATGGGGGTGCTGCTGGCCACCACGGACAGGAACTTCTTCGGCATCACAGCCACCTCACTCGGGGGCGGCCCGCGGAGTAGTACGCGAGCAGCAGGGCATCGGCGTTGTCCGGGCTGCGCCCGAGCCGCTTACGAATCTCGTCCTTCGGCTCCACCCGGATCCGCCCCTTGGGGTCGGTGTCCCAACGCGGTTCGAGGAGCTGCGCCACCGTGGTGTCGGCGTTGTCCATCATCGCCAGGTCCCACCCGGCCGCTTCGGACAGGCCGCGGCCGAGGGACCACCAGATCTCGGCGCGGAGGTTGATGAACTTGTCGGGCTCGGAGGCGGCACTGCCGACGTTCACGCCGATGATGTGCGCCGTGTGCTCGCCGCGGGTGGCCGCGTTGCGGAGTTCGCCGATCACGCCGAAGCCGATCCCGATGCTGTCGACCTTCACCGCGGTGGCGCCAGACTCCTTGATCGCGCGGAGGATCAGCGGGGCGATCACCTCCGGCCGGTCCGTGTGCGCGGACCACTCCCGGCCGGCCCGGCGCCCGCGCCGCTCCCGGATCACCGTCTCGTCCCCGCCGCCGCCGACGTCGACACCGAGCTCAACGGGCTCCAACTCCTCCGGGCGCGGCCGGTGGTCGGTCGCGGCCCGGCAGCGCGCGATGTCGGACTGGCGGACCACCTGGTTCGCCGCGTCCGTGCTGAACTCGCCCAAAACCTTGGCCCGGTAGATGGGGTTGTCGACGCCCCAGTCCCTCGCCTTCTCCTCCACCCACTCCCGGGACACGAGCGCGGCCGCCATGTCCTCGGGGATGGTCTCGCCGGTCAGGTTCGGGGAGTCGAACGCGCTGATCGACATCTGGTGCCAGCCCGATCCCGGGGTGCACACCTTCCGGAAGTGGGACGCCGGGTTGTCGGGGTTGCCGATCGCAAGGATCCGGCAGTCCGGGCCCGTCGCCAGCGCGTCGGCCGCAGTCCACAGCTGCTCGGGGATCCCGCACGCCTCGTCCAGGATCACGAGAACGTACCGGGCGTGGATGCCCTGGAACCCGTCCTCGTCGGTGTCCGCCGGCTTCCGCCCGTACCCGACCAGCTCGTCGTCGATGAGCCACTCGGTCTGGTTCACGCGGCCGGCCAACTTGCCGGTGCGGTGGTGCTTACGGATGTACCGCCACAAGATCGCCCGCACCTGGGAGAACGTCGGGGCGGTCGACACGACGAACGCCTCGCCGGGCGGGTGGGTGTCGAGCCACCAGCAGGCGACGAGCGCGGCCGTCCAGGACTTCCCGACGCCGTGCCCGGACCGTACGGCGGTGCGCCGGTGGTCGCGGACGGCGTGGAGGATCTCCCGCTGCTTCGACCACACCGTCTGCCGGAGGCGCTCCTGCACCCACCGCACCGGCGTCGCCCCGTACCGCTGCGTCCGGCGGGCGAGGGCGCGGCGGTCGATGTGGGTCTTCAGCTGGTCACGGACGACCTTCAGTTGGCGGGTGTCTCCGGCGCGGACCAGCTGGTCAATCTGGTGGCGCAGGTGCTCCAGGTCAGCCGTCGGTGCCGTCATCGCCCGCCACGCTGTCGTCGTCCGTCACCCGGTCGAACAGGGCGCTGATTTCCGCGCCGAGTTGCTGCGCGTCCACGCTCACGCGGGACGGGGCGTCGGCGCCGAACAGCTTCCGGTACGACTCCCGGATCGTGCGCAGTTCCCGGATCGCGGCCAGCTTTGGCCCGTCGTCGAGGAGCGGGGTGCCGTCGTCGTCCTTCACGATCTTCCCGTGCGACACCATCACGTGGTCTCGCTCCAGGACTTCGAGGGCGGACACGTACAGGTCGTCGAGCTGCGCCGCCTCCGACCGGATCAGCTTGGTGACGGGCTCTCGGGCGACGTCGGCCTTCGCGCGCTGCACCCCGCGCCACGCCTCGCCCTTGTCGCTGTACCCCAGTTCGTCGGCGATCTGCTGGTAGCTCTTGCGCTCGGAGCGGAGGTCGGCAGCGGCGGCGTCGCGGCGTACGGACTCGATGCTGCGGGTGTACCGGCCCTTCCCGTCGCGAAGCCGATTGTCCTCGTCGGGCTGCTGATCGTGTGCCATTGGCGGCCTCCCTCCGAACTCAGGGTAGCCAATGGCCCACCCCAACACGCGCGCTCAGACGCAGGTGAGTGGGCCACCCCGGCGCCACAGTCACTGCTCGGCGGCGTCCTCGATCTGCTGCTCCAGGTCGGCGACGCCCTCACGGTTGGCCTGGCTGATGCCGTCCATGTACGCGTCGAGGTACTCGCTGTCGGAGAGGTCGGCGCACTCCGCGGGGACCGGGTCGGAGGGGACGGATCCGTCGGGGCCGGCGGGGAGTTCGGCGACGGCGTCGACGCAGGCCTGCACCGTGGTGGCCTGATCGGCCTTCGGCGCGGTCGACGTCGTGGTGGCTGGCTCCGGGCTGCTGGTGCCGGTGGAGCAGGCGGTGAGGGTGGCGGCCAGGAATATGGACGCGGCGGCGGTACGGGTGCGCATGGTGTCCCCCTATGTGGTTGGGAACGAATCGTGACATGCCCGCTGGGACGTGCGGGTGCCGCAGCAGTAATCTCGCGCGCATGAGTTCAGTCGACTGGGGAGACGCCCCCACTTGGATAGCCGCAGTCTTCGCGGGTGGCGCAGCTCTGTTCGCTGGTCTGACCATCAGGAGCCAGCGCCAACAGATCCGTGAGCAACAGCACTTCATTGCGGAGCAATCCCAGAACCTAGCTCTAGAACGTGCTGAACTTCACGCAGCCGAAGAGACACGCCGCTGGGCCCAGGCCAAGCAAGTCACGATGATCTTCGATACGAGTGGCTACCGAGAGCGAGATTCCGCTGGCAGCTTGATTGGCTACGACCGTTGGAGGGTCAAGGTCGCAAACGGCAGTGACGAGCCTGTAAAGGACGTCAAGGTCAGGTTCGGTGATACATACGATGCGGCCAACGCGGTAGAGGTTGAATCTCAACACCTTCCTGACAGTGGAAGGCGTGGAGTGCCGGTGGCTGTACTCGGGCCTCAACGAACAGCTGTGTTCGAGTCGCCTCGCTGGCAGGAGGCTACGGTGGACAACAACCGGCCCGTACTCCAGTTCACGGACGCGGCTGGTGCCGTCTGGCGCAGAGATGAACATGGCGTGCTGGCTGCCGCTGAGGAGTGACGAAGCTGGCTACTGGCGGGCAGGGCTTTCCCAAACCGGATGCTCCTCCCGGCAAGCCTCGACACACTGGGCGCATGCAGATGACTGAACCCTTTGCCGCGACGATAGCCGCCGTAGTGCCGGTGATCTGGCTGGTGGGCGCCCTTGAGGTGCACCAGATGATGAAGATCTACCTGGCCAGCGCGCAATACCTCGAGTCGACGGCTACGGAGGGAGAGAAGTTGCTGAAGAAGGTCGGAGAGCACCCGACTCCGAATCAAATAATCGAGCTCAACAAGGAAATGAGCGAGCGGCTCGACGACGGCGTGGAGCGGCTGAAGACCTTCCCGCCCTCCTTCCTGAACCCTCTCTGGGCCGCAGTCGTTGCGGTCCTACTTCTGTCGGAGTTTGAGGCCCTGCGCTGGCTCGCCGCTGACGACCCTGGGCCCCGTCCTGAGTGGGCCGTCTTCCTGCTCGTCTCGACCATGGTCGGCTTCGGAGCCGTCACGGTAGTCCCTGTAGTCGTGACTATGACGCAGACACTGGGCTACCTGCGACGCGGCAAACAGAGGCATGCTGCCGTCCGTGATGCGCTGGCGCTCCAACTCAACAACATCAGACGACGTGTGGACGACTACCGATCTCAGGCGCAGGCACTTCAGCGTGACGTTGATGCGGTTCGGTCAGAGCAAGACGAGTAGCGTCGATGCGTGGCGGGAGGCTCTGCACGTGTCGACGCCCCCGCCGACCCGATCCGGCGGGGGCATCTGGCCGGGCGCTCCCCGGCGGCTTACTGGCAGTCGTCGTACATGAGGTAGTCGTCGCCTTCGCAGAGGCTGTCGCTGTACCCCGGGTCTCTGATGGTGGGGACGGTCGGGGCTGGTGTTTCCTCGGCGTCGTCTGCTCCTCCGGCGCAACTCCCGGCGATCACCAGGATCAGTAGGAGGAACAGGGGGATGGCGCAGCACGGGTAGGTCTTCTGCGGCTCGCTCATGGGTGCTTCAGAAGTCGGGGCAGAGGTGCTTGTGGCTCACGGCGAGGATCTTCTCGGCTGTGGCGAGCCCGTGGCCGTCCGGGTGGGTGGGGCTGCTCCACCGCTTGTTGGTCTGGTCGACCTGCTTGGCCTTGTCGTTGGGGAACCGCTTGATGACCCCGCAGGTGTCCATGCCTCGGCTGACGGCCTTGGGGGTCTTGCCGTGGGCGATGTCGGTGTTGATGCCGTCGAGGGCCCTGACGAAGGCGGCGGCGGTGCCGTCGTCGGGGCGGGGCGGGAGGCCGGCGGCGGCTAGGGCTGCGTCGCGGTCGGCCTTGCTGAGCGTGCTGGTACTGGGCTGGGGCCCGGCGGCCGGGACGTCCGGCTCGGGCGTGGTTCCGCAGGCGGTGACCGTCAGGACCAGGCTGGCCGTGATGAGTGCGGCGGCGGTAGTGCGGGTGCGCATTGGTGTTCCCCCCAGGGAGTTGAGATGAGGGGAAAGCGTGTCACGTACGTGGGGGCGATGTGGCGGCTTCGGGGATGCCGACGAGGCGGAGGGCGCGGGCGCGCGTCTTGAGCTCGGCGCGGGCGACGTCGGCGAGGTCGTAGAGGGGCCGGCCGTCGTCGGTGAGTCCGGCGCGGGTGAGGTGGCCCCGGGTGGCCCAGTAGCGGATGGACGAGGGGCGGATGACGGCAGCGCCGGCGCTGAAGAAGCGCCGGGCCCGGGTCGCGTGGGCGGCGGCCTGAGCGGTGGTGAGGAGCTCGGTGTCCATGGGCCTCCCTCCGGGCACGGAAAAGCCCCTGGCCGGTGGTCAGGGGCTCTGCGGACACACGTGTGGTGGTGGCAGCAGTGTGGCGCTAAATTGCGATCTTGTCCAGCGGCGGGGCTCTACGGCCGCCAGGCGTCCTGGTAGTCGGGGTGGGCGGCGTACGGCAGGGCGAGCAGTCGGAGAGTCTGACATGGGAAGTGCCCGCCCGGTCGGCCGTCGACGTGCTCTCGGCCGCAGCGCCCGCAGATGATGTCACCGTTGGCTGCTGTCCACGGCTCGTGGCACTCGATGATCCGCTGCTTGGCTTCGACCTCGGCCAGAACGCGGGCCGGGTCGTGGCGGGCGGCGTGCGCCACAGCTGCGCCATCGAGAGCGTCCGCCCCGCCCGCGCCTGCCCACCGTCGCCGGTTTTTCAGGGCCACCCCCAGCAGGATGTCTAGGCTCGAATCCCAGGTAGCAAGCGGACCGACCTCAGCTGCTTGACGGGCCAACTCCGCGTCCTCGTCGTAGCGGGCGCGGAGGAACTGCACGAGGTCGTCCATGGGGTCATCCTCTCGTGGGTGAGGCCCCGGTCGTCGTGGTGACGGCCGGGGCCTCGGTCCCGTAGCGCGGCAGCCAGCTCGCGATCCTGCGGGTGTGATGCGGGCAGGCTACTGCGGGGGTGTGACAGTGCGGGGCCCCGGGCATTCGGATGCCCAGTGCAGGTACTGGAGCGGGTCTCTCATACCGTGCTCGGGGCAGTCGTAGTCCTCGGTGTCGTACGCGACGCCGCCGCACGGAGCCTTGGGGCAGATGCACGTGGAGCGGGAGCCGCCGAATGCGGTGAAGCAGCCGTGCTGCACATAGGCGCTGGCCTCCATGACCGCCTGAATGTCGCGGGTGGGCGTGGGTCCCATGCTGTCCATCATTCCTTCTTCGGCGTAGCGGTGGGCTTTTCCTTGAGGGTGCCGAGGCGGGCGTGGACGCGGCCGAGTGCCGCGACGGTCTCCTTCGCGACGGCCTGCGCTGCCCTGATCTCGGCGTAGAGCGCGGTCAGTTCCGTCTGGGTGTCGGCGCCGTCGGTCGCCTCGATGCGCTGGTCGTCCACGGCGATCAGGTACTCGATGTCGCCGAGGAGCTCGGGGAGACGCGCTGCCATCGTGACGAGGTGGCCGGTGACGCGGTACCCGTGCTCGGGGCGCTCCCAGCCCTCCGAGTGACCGGTGTCGGTGCACAGGGAGAGGCGGCGCAGGGCGTCGGCGGCGGTGTCGGCGTAGAGCCAGGGACGGGTGTCCATGAGGATGCCGCCGTACGCGGCCATGTCGTCGGGGAGCTGGATGTCGGGCATGCGGTCATCGTCCCGTCTGCTGCTGGCCGGTGGGGGTGGATCCGGCTTTCTCGGCGGCCCGCTTCTGCTGACTTGCCTTGTTGCGCTCGGCGAGGTCGCCAATGTTGATCTGCTTCTCCAGTGCCATGCTGTGCGTCCTGTCTCGTGGGATGGGGGCCGGGGCGGCCGGTCGCCTGGCAGTGATGCGGCCGCCCCGGAGTCAGCGGGTGGGTCAGCGTTCTTCGCCGTCGGTAAGGCCCTCGTACGGCTCCTCGTCGTCGTGCTCCTGGTCGTGCTGCCCCGCTGCCGCGGCCTCCTCGGCCCAGCGTTCTTCGTCCTGCGCGTCGAGCAGCGCTTCGGCGGCCTGGTCGTACTCGCGCATCTCCTCTCCGGACATCACGTCGGCGTTGGTCATCTCGTCGTAGTCGGTCACGGGTCCTCCTGGTGGTGGTAGATGGGCGGGAGACGCCCCGGTAGATAGCGGTAGACGGTGCGGTAGATGTGCAGGTCAGGCGGCGGTAGACGGGGCGGTAGACGTCTCCTGCGGGGTGGGGTCGGGGAGGGGTGGCAGCTGCGCCTTGACGACCCCTCTGCTGGCCCCCCGGCCGCCGGTTCGGAGCCGCTGCTCCACGGGGATGCCGAGGGCCTCCAGGCGGGCCCGGAGATCGGCCACTGACCAGCCCGCCCCGTGGCCCTTCTCCTGGAGGTGCTTCAGGAGGTCGGAGAGGTACATGGAGGGGCGGTCGCCGAGGGCCTCGTAGAGCATCTGGAGGACCGCCTCGCGGGGGTCCGGCTCGGGCTCGACGGAAGCCTCCTCCGGGGCGGGGTCGGCGGCCGTTCGGGGGGCGGCGCGGAGGGCCGCCCAGCACCACGCCGGGACGAGCGCCCAGAGCAGTGCGGGGGCGGCGCGGATGATGCGCCACAGCAGGTAGGCCCCGGCGGCGACGAGCACGGCGCGGGCGATGCAGCCGAGGGCGGCGGCCAGGCCGGTGAGGTCGTCGCGGCGGCCGGCCCGGATCCAGCCGGCGGCCCGGGAGCCGATCCCCGCGGCCAGGGTGCTGCTGCCGGCGGCAAGGCGCTGCGCGGTCACGGTGCGGGCGGCCCAGATGGCCGCAGCCCGCTTCACGCCGCGCCCCTGTTGCCGAGGGACGCGCCCCACGCGCCGAGCATGTTCGCGGTCTCGGGGAGCCAGTCGAGCTGGGCGGCGATGCCGGGCAGGACGCCGAGCACGGCGCCGGTGATGACACCTCCGATGATGCGCCGGCGGTCGAGCTTCCCGGACGCGCGGTGCAGGAAGATCACGACGGCGAGGACGATGCAGACGACGATGCCGCCGGCGGGGGTGAGCGATCCCATGCGGGTGGAGGCGAGGGCGGCGGGGCCGGTGCCGACGAGGCTGCCGACGGCGGTGTCGCCGCCCTTGGAGAGCAGCCCGGTGATCCCGGCTGCGCCCCAGCCGAGCGCGCCCCCGGCGCACACGGTGGCGAGGGCGCCGAGGAGCCATCCGGCGCCGTAGGGGACGAGCGCTTTCGGGTCGCGGCCGCCCTTCCACCAGGGCCTGAAATTGGCCCACATGATCACGAGGGCGACGGCGACGCCCGCGAGGCTGAGTCCGGTGGCGTTCATCGGGTGACTCCAGTGAGCAGGGTGACGATGTCGAAGAGGTCGATGGAGGCGATCAGGCCGATCACGGCGACGGTGCCGGCCCAGATGCGGCGCAGGGTGCCGCCGTGGCGGACGGTGCGCATGACGACCCAGGCCAACGGGGCCAGGGCGAGGGTGTAGCCGTACGCGGCTCCCCACTCGGCCCGGGTTTCGCCGACGGTGTACGCCCAGATCGACGCGGCGGAGTGGTCGACGCCGGGGATCGGGACGAGGGCGGCCAGGAGCGCGAGGATCAGCTGCCAGGGGCGGCCGATCGTCCGCATCCACGCGCAGACGCGGTCCCACCGGGTGGGCTCGATCGGCTCGTAGTACGGGCCCGGGGCCAGGTGGACGTTCACGTGGTGGACGTAGACCTGCTCGGGCGGCGGGAGCGGCGGGGCGGGGACGGCCGGAGGTGCGGGCGGAGGCGGCGGCGGTGCAGCTGCGGCCGGGGCCGGGGCGCGCCACGGGGGTACGGCGCCGGGCGGCGGCGGCCCGGCGGGGAGCGGCGCTCCCCCGGGGATGATCCGCGTCGGGATGATCGGCTGGCGGGCGTTCATGCGGGCCTCCGGACGGTCCGGAGGTACCGCTCGACGCTGCTCTCCTTGGCGTTGGCGTCCGCGACCTTCCGGACGTAGCGGAGGACGGCGTCCGGATCGGTGATGCCGCTGGAGACGGCCGTCCGGACGGCATCCGCAATGGTCATCGGCCCGGTAGCGGCTGGCGCTTCCTCGGCATCCGGACGCTCGGCTCGATCCTCCGGATGATCCGGACCGGCCTCCGGAGTCTCTCCGGAGGCTCCGGAGAGTGCGGCGCGCTCGGCGGCGACGGCCTGCTCGGCGCGGGTGAGCTCGCGGCGGACGGACACCATCGCGAGACGTCCGCCGGCCTTCGCCCGCTCGGCGTCGACCCACTGCTGGGTGTGGCTGTCGAGGGGCTTGGCGTGGTGGCGCAGCACGACGGTCCACATCACCTTCGCGAGGCCGGATACGGCCGCGGCGACGCAGCCGATCGCGAACTCTCCGGAGATCCAGCCGTGGGCGCCGACCGCGCCCATGGCGATGCCGAGGGCGACGTACCCGGCGCGGCGCGGGAGGACAGCGCGCTCCTGGTCGTAGCGGGCCAGCCACTCCAGGGCCATGCAGGAGAGCCACACGAGGTCGAAGACGAGGGCGGCGGCGTACGCGGCGGCGGTGAGAGGGACGACGAGGTCGAGGAGGCTACCGATGCTCGTGGTCGACCAGACGATCGAGGCGACGCCGATCACGGCGGCGGCCGCGGTGACCCCGGTCAGCACGAGGCGGTCCCAGTCGCGCGGCGGAAGGGGCACGTCCTCCGTGTACCGGTCGAGGACGAGGTGGGTGGTGCCGTCGATCGTGTGCGGCACCAGGCGGGAGCGCTCGACGGTGCGGGTGCGGGTCATCCGAGGGCCCTCGCGATCAGGAAGGTCGGAAAGGCGACCGCCCAGACGAAGACGAGCAGGTACAGGAAGCGCATGAGGTGCTCCGGGGCGTGGGCCGGCCGGGCGCGCGGTGGCGCCCGGCCGGGCGGTTCAGCGGGCGGAAGCGGCGGCGTTGCCGTGCGCGCGGGCGAAGGCGCTTGCGTTGCGGGCCTCGGCCTCGCAGGCGGCGCGCCCGGCGTAGTCGGCGGCGGCCTGGCGGTGGAGCTCGGCGACGCGCTCGGCCCGGGTGGTCCGGCCGGCGCGGGCACGAAGCAGGAGGGCGTACTCGCCGCGGGTGATGGGCCGGGTGATCTCCGGCATCATCCGCAGCAGCGCCCGCTCCAGGGCGTGGCTGGCCGGGGTGTCGAACCCCGCCTCGTCGGTCGCGTACCGAAGGGCAAGGGCATGCCGGCGCGGAGGGAGGATCGGGCTGCCGGGCCGGGTGGTGGTGAGCCGGTCGGCGATGTCGAGGAGTAAGCGCGAGGCGGTGGCCGCCTGGTCGGCGGTGGCCGCGCGGCACAGGGCTTCTTCAGCCTGGGCGCGGTCGGTAGGGTCGGACACGGTCATTCCTCCTGGTTGAGTCAGGCGGGATGGCTGGCCCCGGCCATGTGGCGTTCCAGCGCCGGCCGGGGCCGTTTGTTGTTGCCAGATCGAGCGTAGCGACTTCCTAGGCAAATGCCTAGTAGGTCAGGAAGAATGGTGCCCATGCCCACGCCCGAGGCCGACGAAGGAGGGCCCGAGATGATGTCGTTCCGTGAACTCGCGCGACGGCTGGTTGCCGACGGAGTCGTCCCGCGGATGAGCAACCAGCGCGTGTCCCAGCTGGCCCGGGAGGACCCGGCGTTCCCACCGGTCGTTCAGATCGGCCGGGCGAAGGCGGTCGACTACCGGGTGGCACGTCCCTACTTCGCCAGTCGGGTGCTGCGCCCAGGGCGGCGAACGGATCTGCATCCGCCGGCGGGCGAGTAGCGCGCACGTGGCGAAGCCCCCGACCATGGCGGCCGGGGGCTTCGTGCTGCTCGGGCCGCCGTGACCGCCGAGTCACGGCACCCTGAGTGTATGGAGCACGCGCCGATCGTCGTGCACCGGCCGTCGTCCACGGGCGGCCGGCGCGTCACCGTGCGCGGCCGGATCCTGGGTCTGGCCCACTCGGATCACGACCTGGTCGTGTTCCTCGCGGACGCGGGGCTGCTGGATCCGGATCTGCTGCTGGACGATCCGGCGTGGGTGGAGTGGCGGGGCGGCCGCGCCCACGAATGGGACGCGGCCTGACCGCCCACGTATCCACGGCTTTCCGCACGTCACAGGGCTGCCTCGTCTATGGTCGCGGCCATGATGAATCAAGCCCTTGAAGTGGGCGACTTGGGCACGTGGATGGGACTGATCCCAGCAGCCGGGGCGATCCTCTACACCTACATCCAGCACCGCCAGCAGAAGACGGCTCAGGCTCGAACGGACACTCTCCAGCAGGAAGCGTCTGCGATAGCCAGCCGGCAGGCGGAAGCAGCGGAACGTCGGGCGTTGGCGCTGGAGGAGATGGTAGAACGGCTGGCGCTCGCGCAGTCCCAGCCTGGCGCGCGGCCGGAGGTCTCACCGGCCGCAGCGCCGGTTAGCTGGTCCTTGCACCAAGAGCAGAAGAACCTGTTCGTGCTGCGCAACGAGGGGGATGAGGTGGCCACCGGTGTGCACGTCACCGTCGGCGACCACCCGTCAGGTCTCACTCGCCGCCTGCCGGAGGACGCGGTAGTCCGGGGCCATGAGTCGGTTGAGTTCCTGATCATCGGCGCGTGGGGTCATCCCGTCCCGCGTGAGGTTGAGGTCTCCTGGGCTGGGCGGGAAGAGCCGGTCGTCGTTCCCGTGACGTGAGGCTGGGCGGCGAGCCACTGCACCAGGTCGGCGAGCACCGGCGCCGGGGGCGGGTCGGCGGGGACGGTGAGGAGCCAGTGGGCCGGCCGGAGGACGAGGCGTCCGTCTTCGGTGGTCCACCAGTAGGGCTTGCCGTGGAGCCAGACGGTGCGGGCGCGGTCGGTGGGGTGCATGGGTCAGGCCTCCGTAGTGATGGGGTCGTGGTCGTATTCGGGGCGTCCGCAGATGCCGGGCCCGGGTTGGGTGCAGGGGTGGAGGTGGCCGTCGCCCTGGTACGGGTGGGTGGCGACCGGGCCGGTGGTCAGCCACCACCGCATGCCGTGCTGGTCGGCGTGGCTGCCCTGGTGCCCGGGGTGCAGTACGCACTCGCTGTACTGGCCTGGGTGGAGCCAGGTGAAGACCTCCGACGGTTGGTTGCCGCAGTGCTCCACGGGCCGGGCACCGGGCTGGAGCAGCAGCACGGTGCTCGCGGCATCCGGGGCGGGGCACCCGATCCGCGGGCAGGTGACGTACCCGCCAGCCCCGAGGAACAGGCCCCCGCCGCCGCACGCCGGGCACCGGCCCTGCACCGTGGGATGGGCCCGGTCGGTCATCGGGCCTGGCCCTTTGCCGTGCTCCGGGTGTAGGCGGCGGTGCGGCGCTGGTGGACGCGGCCGTCGGGGAGGCGGCTGCCGCGCTTGTCGTAGCAGAACGCGCCGGGGACGCTGTCGCAGTGGGGGCAGGTGACCATGAGGGCGCGGTTGTGGATGGTGGGTTCGCGGTGGGTCATGTGGTGCTCCTTCGGGTGGGTGGGTCAGGCGGAGGGGGCGCGGTCGGCCTGGGTGCGCGCGGCGGCGCACCGCGGGTATGGGCAGCCGGTGACGGGCAGTTCGTGGTGGGTCTGGCAGACGGCGAGTTGGTCGGTGCACTGGCCGGCGACGAGGTGGCCGACCAACTCCCGGAGCCGCGCCCCTTCCTCGAGGAGGAGAACGTTGCGCTCGGCCCGGTCGAGGAGGTGGTCGAGCTCGGTGCTCATCAAGGCTGCTCCTTCGTCGGGTCGGTCCAGCCGTCGCGTACCGCGGCGGCGGCGAGGGAGGCGGCGTCCTGGTCGGGCGTGCCGGCGCGGGCCTGTTGCTCGGCGGTGCGGGCTGCTCGGCGCTGCTGCGCCTGGCGGGGGTTGGCGATGTGGCCGGTGAGGGTGGCGGTGGTGAGGATGACGAGGGCGGTGACGAGCAGCGCGGCGGTCACTGGGCATCCTCGGGTGGTAGGCCTGCGGCGGTGCGGATCCCTGCGAGCAGGCGCAGGACGTCGTCGGTGGCGTCGGCGACGGGGAGCTGGACTGCGGAGATCCCTCCGCAGGATCGGATGCGGATGGTGACGACGCGGAGGCCGTTGGCGAGGTCCGCGGTGACTTCGAGTTCGTCGCCGTCCATGTCGACGTAGGAGTACAGGGGCTTCCGGGGCACGGTCGTGGTCCTTCCGGTGGGTGGTGGCCGCCCCACCCGGGGCGGCCACACAGCAGGGGTGTCAGGCGGCGGGGGTCAGCGGCAGTGCGAGCAGGGGCTGACCCCGCAGAGAGAGTGGTTGCGGCGGACGGCCCGGTTGACGGCGGGCGGGATGCTGCGGTTGACGGCGGCTGCGGTGTCGAGGCAGTCGTCACCGCAGAACGGCTCTCGGTCCGGGTCGTCGCTCCACACGGTCGGCGGGTCACCCCAGATCGGGAGGTCGCACAACTTGCAGTCCAGGGGTGGGCGCTGGGGCATGTGGTGTCTCCGTGGTGTGGGCCGGGATCACCCGGCAGCAGGGGCGGGGGTGGTGCGGCGGAGGTACTGGCCCTCCACGTAGGGGGCGTGGTTGGTGTGGGCGTCATCGGCCCGGTACCGGCAGAGCCAGTCCATGGCGAGGCAGAGCGGGCCCCTGTGCGGCGGCCCGTCGTCCTCCCACTCGGTGTCGCAGTTCGGCGGGTGGTCGGCGGCGGGGAAGCCGTGCGGGCAGGTGCCGGGCGCGGTCACCGGGTCTCCTCGGGTGTGCGGGTGAGCCTGGCGCGCAGCAGGATCAGCTCCCGCAGTTGGTCGTCCGCGACGGTGGCGGCGTGCTGGGCGCGTGCGATCTGCGCGTCGACGGCGGCCACGGTGGCGTGGGCGGCGAAGGCCGGGTCGAGGCGGGGGAGGATGGGCGGCCGGGTCACTGGGGGTCCTCGGGCGCGGCAGGGACAGCGGGCGGGGTGGTCAGCGCGCGGACGGCAGCCCGGTATCGGCGGGCCTTCGCGACGGCGGCGTCGTCCCAGCCGTGCATCCGCTGCATCTCCTCCATCGACCCGTGGACGCACGTTTCGTCGTGGGTGTCCTGCTCGCAGTCCCAGCCGAGCAGCACGGCGTACAGCCAGGCGTCGACCCGGTAGGTGCCCCAGTCGCGGGAGCTGGTGGCGATAAGGGTGGCCAGGCCGTCGAGCGCGGCGGCGAGGGTGTCGGCCTCGCTGGTGGTGGGCGGCTGCACCCCGGCGGCAGCCCCGTCGGCCAGACGGCGGAGCGAGACCAGCGCGGCCTGGTCCTCGGCGGTGAATTTGCCGGGGACCGCCCACATCCTCAGCTGGGCTTGGTTGAGCGCGTAGTTGAGCATCGTCCGCTCAGGGCCGGTGAGCACGGCGGCCCGGTCGGCAGGTGCGGGCGGGGCGGCGGGTGGCTCGATGGGGTCCTGGAACCGGCCGCAGACGCAGCGGGGGACGGTGCACCCGACGTCGTTGCGGTGCCAGTTCAGGGTGTGGTCGCAGGCGTCGCACGGGGTGGCGAGCATCGCGGCGGTGGACGGTGAGGCGGCCGACGGTGCGGTCTCGGTGGCGCCGAGGAGCTGCCGGGCCACCGCCAGGGCACCCGGGTCGACAACGGTCGACTGCCAGCCCGGGTGGGTGGACGCATCCAGCCGGTGAGCGGTCGCCTCCAGCCAGCAGGCCAGCGCGGTGTGCAGCGGGTCGCCGGTCTCCCGGGCGCGCTCGGCGGCGGCGCGCAGCTGGTCGGCGGGGGTGGGTGTGGTGGGCATCAGGCGCTCCAGGAGGTGGTGGGTACGGTGGTGGGGCGCCCGCCGGCTTCGACCCGGCGGGCGCACCGCGTGGTCACGGGGTAGCGGACTGCCGGGCCGCGGCGTGCGCGCGGGTGCGGGCCTGATGGACGTCATTGCGTCGGGGCCGGGTCCCGGCGTGGCTGGTGCACAGCACCCCGGGGGCACTGCCACAGGCAGGGCACGCGACGGCCAGAGCAGGGAAGCGGACGGGGCGATCGGGCATCAATGGCTCCTCGAAGTCGGGACGGTGAAGGCAAGTTGGCCGGCGGCTTCCCGCGCCGCGCGCCGGGTCGCGGCCGCGGTCTGCCGGTGGTGCTCCCGGTCGTAGTGCAGGTGGCACCCCTGGCACATGGCCCGCAGGTTGCTGTCCTCGCAGTGCTCGGGGATGTGGTCGAGGTGCGCAACCGTGAGGATCACGAGCGACCCTGTGCCGTACGCCCGGCCGCGGTTGACGTTCGGGCAGCGCCCCGGGTGGGTGCCGCGCCCGCACTCCCCGACGCACTCGCACCGGCCAGCGGCGCGCTCGGTGCGGATATGGCGGCTGATGGCCGGCCAGTCCTTCGGGTACCGGGCCCGGTTCTTCGGTCGGATCGGCATCAGAGGCTGGCCATCACGCGGGCCGCGTCGGTGTCGTGGGCGTGCCCCTGTTCGTGGGCCCACTCCGCGATGTCGAGCGGCCACCGCTTGTCGAAGTAGTCGATGACGACGGTGTTGCCGTCCTGGCGGACGGTGTTGGAGGCGCCCGCGCCGAAGTAGCCGTCGTGCTCATCGACGACGGCGGCGGCGGCTTCGGGGGTGATGCAGGTAAGGGTGACGGTTGCCATGAGGCTGCTCTCCTGGTGGTTGGGCTGGGGGCTGGTTGGGCGGGTGGTTATGCGGCGGGGTGGCTGCCGGTGGTGGGGTCGCAGCCGAGGTGGGTGTCGTAGCCGCGGTCGGTTCGGAGGGGCTGGAGTGGGGTGCCGCAGATGGTGCAGAGGGGCTTTTCGCTCTTCTCTGTTCCGGCCGTTCCTTTCCCGTTCCCCCTCTTCGAGGGGGGAACGTGGGGAACGGGGGGCGTTCCGGGTGTTTCCGCGACGTTTCCGGGAAACGTTTGACCTGCGGTTTCTTCGTTCCGGGGTGTGTTCCGGGAAACGTTTCCGGGAAACGTGGTGGGGAACGGGTCGGGGAAACGTTCCGGGGAAACGTCGATACCGGGCATTTCGGTCCGGGCTTTGCGGGTGCGGACCGCCTTCGCGATCTTGTCGTTGCCACCGGAGATCTGGAGTTCGGCGAGCTTCTCGCGGACGACCCGGTTCCCTGCGTCGTTGGGAACGCCGGCGCGGTCGAGGGCGGCGACGATGTGCTCGACGGTGCCGGGGACGGCGGCCATGCCGGTGTCCGCTTCGTAGGTCATGACGATGTGGCGGGTGCCGCCGTGGGCCCAGTTGTCGCCGTCTCGGCGGGCCTGGCGGAGGATGGAGAACTCGTCGGGGCCGATGCCGGTGCGGGTGTGGGTGCGCTTGAGGGAGAGGGCGCCGCCGCCTTGGGCGGAGAGTTCCCAGACGTGGTCGACGTCCTGGGTCTTGGCGGAGGAGCCGCGCCCGCCGCGGTCCTTGTCCTTCCCGAAGTGGTCCAGGCGGATGCTGGCGATGCGGTCGCGCTTGAGGGGCAGCAGGGTGTGGCGGTAGAGGGACAGCCAGGTGTCGGCGTCGTTCTCCGGGCCGGAGATGAACCGGGACACGGTGTCGATGACGACGAGTTCGGCGCCGGTGGCTTTGACGAGGGCGATGAGGTCCGCGCCGCCGCCTGCGGTGTCGAGGGGCCGGACCGGGGGGAACGACGCGTACCGGAGTTCGCCCATGTTGCGGGGCCCGGCGCCGAAGGAGAGGAATCGTTCCTGGACCTGTTCCTGCCCGTTCTCGGCGTCGAGGTAGAGGATGCGGACGGGGTCCTGGGGGGTGTCGTCGAGGAAGGACTGGCCGGTGGCCATGCGCCACATCCACTCCTGGCAGAACAAGCTCTTGCCGGCCTTGCCGTCGCCGACGAGGGTGATTTGCTGGCCGGGGCCCATGAGCTTCCCGGGGAGGAGCTGGATGGCTCCGAAGTCGGTGGCGAAGAAGCTGTTCCAGTCGAGGAGGGCGGCGACGAGGTGGGCGGGGCCGCGGCCGGTGTTCTCGCGGAGCTGCTCGCCCTGGTTGAACGCCTGGACGAGTGCGTCGAGTTCGTCGGCGGAGGCCCCGTTGCGGACGGCCTGCTTGAGGTCGTTGGAGTGCTGGTCGTAGCGGCGTTGCCGGGCGGACTCGTAGATCCGGTCAATGAACGCGGGGAGGATCGCGGGGTTGAGGTAGTCGGTGCCGAGCTTGATGATCAGGTTGCCGTGGTCGACCTCGCGGAGCCGCCCCTGCTTCTCGATCTCGGCGCGGATGAGAACGGGGTGGGGGTCGGTGCCGGAGGCGATGAGCCCGGCGACGGTGTCCCAGATGAGCCGTCGGGACGGCTGGTAGATGTCGTCCCGGGTGATGGTGGCGGAGGCGTCGTTGTACGCCTGGGCGCTGTGCATGACCGCGCCGATGACCAGGTCTTCAGCCTCGTCGTCGTGGGGGGTGTTCAGGTTGAGGCCGTCGTGGTCCGCCGGAGGGTGCGGGTTCATGTGGCGGACGTTCTCCACGAGGACGGGCTCCGATCAGAAGAGGGTGGTCGGCTCGGCCGGCGGGCACTGGTGGTCGGTGACGTGGGGGTGGGGGCAGTCGGCGGGGTGCCAGGCGTGAATCCAGCGAAGGCGCGGGGGCCGGTGTTCGCCGTTGAGCAGGCACCAGATGAGCCGGTTCGGGGTGCGGAGCTCGGTCTGCTGGGTGGGGGTGAGGGGGGCGAGGTCCGCGGTGACTCGTACGGCGGCGGTGTCGCCGACCCACTGGGTGAGGGTGGGTGCGGAGCAGGAAGGGCAGCGGGTGGGGCCGGTGCCCTTCCTGCTCGCGCGGACAGCCATCAGGCGACGGAGTCGAGGGTTCCGCTGGAGGTGCGGTGGCGGAACATCGTCTGCTGCTCTTGGCGCAGTCGCTCGTCGGTGAACTCGTCGGCGGCGACCTCGACACCGACGACGCGGACCTTCACGGACGGGGCCTTCTCCTCGTCGGGGCCGGGCTCGGTGCGCTCGACGTGGGCGAGCTCGACGATTGCCATCCAGCGGCCCTGCCGGTTCTTGAACATGCTGTCGGCGAAGGGTTCGAGGGCCTCGGCAACGTCGGTGAGGACCTTGGAGTCGAACTTGATGTCGGCGTCGATCTTCTGGAACGTCATGCCGCTGCTCCTTGCTGGGTGGGGTGTCCCGGGCAGTTGGCCGGGTGGGTGATGCGGATGGTCTGGGTGAACGCCGTGACCGCGATCGCGCCGACGACCGGGCCCTCCGTGGTGCGGCAGGCCAGGCACTCGTACTTCGCCTTCGGGTGCTCGGCCCAGGTGCCGCCCTTCAGCTGGCGGCCGAAGGTGGTGGTGAGGACCCCGGTGATCTGCCGGCCGTCGGGGAGCGGGTAGCCGCTCATGCCGCGACGGGAAGGTCGGGGGTGGCGGGGGTCTCGGCGGCGGCGCGGCGCATCGCGGCGTCCCAGTAGTGCCCGGTGGTGAGGCACCCGGACATGTCGCAGGTGCCGCGGACGGTGCCGTCGGGCCACCGGCCGTGCGCGAGACGGAACGCGATCTGGCGGGGGGTGCGGTTGCGGCCGTCGACGGAGAGGGAGGTGCCGCTGGGGAGCCAGACCGTGTGGCCGTCGTCGCGCTGGTGGATGCGGGCGGCGAACATGTCGGCGAGGGGGACTCCGCGGAGGGAGTTCAACGCCTGGGGGATGGTCATGCCGGGGTGGCGGTCCTGCTGGCGGAGGATCCGGCCGCGTTCCTGGACGGTGAGGCCGCCCCAGATACCGTCGGCCTGCCGGGTGTCGAGCGCCCAGTCGGCGCACTGGGGCTTGACGGGGCAGCGGGCGCAGATGCTCTTCGCCTTGTCGATGACGGCGACCCACGGCCCGGTCTCGCCGCTGGGGAAGAAGACGTTCGGGGTAGGCGAGAGGTAGGGGTCTCGGCAGGTGCCGTGCTTCATCCAGGTGATGGTCTGGGTCATGACGTCCCTCCGAAAATCCCGGCCATCTGGGACCGGAGCTGGATGCGGATGGTCTGGTCTTCGAGGTGCGTGGGCTCCACGCACCTCGGGTAGCCGCAGCCCGGCCGGACCCGGCCGACGGGCTCCCGGGTGTGGAGCAGCCCGAACGCAATGCGGTAGGCGGAGAAGTGGCCGCCCTGCCGGCCGAGCTTGGGTACCCCGTTGGCGTGGTAGCCGGTCCAGCGGAGGTGGCCGCCGTCGACGTGTTCGGTGCGGGCGTGGAACTCGGTTTCGATGGGGCGGAGGGGGGTCCCGCCGCGCCTGGGGGCGGGGAGGTGGAGCGCTTCCCGGTGGGAGACGACGAGCGTGGCTCCGACGTGGAGGGTGCGCATGATGTCCTGCTGGTGGGCGCCCTGCTGGAGCATTTCGACGATGTCGGTGCGGAGCTTCATCGGGCCACCGCCGGCGTGAACTCGGTCCAGTCGCAGCCCGCGACCGCGCGGGAGTGCGAGGCAGGGACGTCGGCGAGCGGCATGCCGAGGTGGTCGTACGCCATCGCGAGGAGGACGTACGCGTCGGCCTCGTCGTACCGCCACCGGCCCGTGCAGTCGACGCCGTACCGGTCGCGGACCGCGTCGCGGACCATGCCCTTCACTTGCGTGGTGGTGAGCTTGGTGCCGGTCTCCTCGTCCTTCCACCGGGCCTTGCCGGTGGCGTAGATCGTCCGGTTGTCCGGCGGGACGATCGCGTACGGGATGCCCCGCCGCCACAGTTCGTGGCGGACCATCCACCGCATCGCGGCGAGCTGGTCCATTCCCTGGAGGCGGGCCTTGGAGAACGCGGCGCCCTCGATGACGACCTTGTCGGCGTGGCGGATGAAGCTGGTGATGCCGTCGAGTTGCTGCTGGAACCGGCCGTGGAGGGTGGCGGCGGTGGTGTGGATGTGGTCGGTCCACCCTTCGCCTGCGACGCCGGTGGTGCCGATGGCGACGTCGAGGGCGATGACGAGGGGGCGGTGGGTCACCGCGGCCGGGCGGGTGGTCGGCCCGGCCGCGGGAGTCTGGTCGAACAGGGGGGTGCTCATGCGCTTTCACCCCGCTGGGCGGGGACCAGCGGCCACGAGCCGTCGATCACCTTGTCGGGGGCGCCGCCCTGCTCCGGCGTCGCCTTCGTCCGGAACCACTTCTGCAACCCGGCCTGCTGCTCGGCCCGCCACGCCTTCTGCGCGGCGAACAGCTGCTGCGGGCCCATGGTGTTGAGCTGCGGGTACTTCTCGAACTGGGCTTCGGCGATGAGGAGCGCGGCCAGGGCGTCCGCCTCGGCGGTGTGCCAGTCGGTGAGCTCGACGCCGTACCGCTCGGCGGTGGGCTTGAGCTTCCGCATGCCGGTGCCCTTGACGTACTTGTCCACCTGCTTGTCGATGACCAGGGGGTCCAGCAGCGGCAGCGCGGTGAGGCCGGGGAGCCGCTCGCTCATCGGGACGAGACGGTGGCGCTTCAGCTCGCAGTGCAGGACGGTCCAGTCGTAGGACAGGTTGTAGGCGATCACCGGCATGCCGTACGCCAGCGCCTGAGCGAGCCGGTCAGCCAGCTCCTCCAGGGCGGCCGCCGGGTCCTGGCCCTCGGCCTGCGCGCGGGCGTCGTCGATGCCGTGGATCTCGGTGGTCTCCGGCGGGATCGGGACGCCGGGGTTGATGAGCCAGCTCATCGTGTGGTCGGGGCGGTCGCCGCCGCGGACGATGAGCGCGGCGGTGACGATCCGTGCTTCGTTGGGGTCGGCCGCCGTGGTCTCGGTGTCGAAGGCGACCTTGCGGGCGCTCGCGAAGTTGCTCATGCCCGGCCGCCCTTCAGGGTGGAGAGGAATGTGCGGAGGGCGCCGGCCGTTGCGGTCGCGGGCAGCTGCCCGCCGTTGGCCCGGGCGAACTCGGTCTCGACTTCGTCGGTCGTCATGCCGTGGGTTCCAGCGGCGGCGATGATGCGGAACCAGAGGTCTTCGACGTCGTCGTCCTCAACGACCTCGGCGTCGACCGCCCCGTCCTCGTCCGGCACCTGCTCGGGCGCCGGAACCGGCTTCGGCTTGAGCGCCTCGCCGCGGGCGGTGAGCGTTGCGGCGAGCGCCTTGTCCATGTGGCCAGCGGCGACCGCCTGCCGGTACAGGGTGGCGACCTCGTCGGACGTCGTGGCCACCGCGGCGAGCGCCGCGTAGTCCGGGCGCCCGCCGGTGATCGCGACCCGCTCCGGGCCGGATGCCACCGCCGAGGTACCGCCGGTGATGTTCCCGGCCATCAGCGCGGTCGGGGTGATCTCGACGTCCAGCGTCGGGACCATGAACCGGGCCGGGCCCTCGTCCCGCTGGACGAGCTTCTCCTCCATGCCGAGCCACCCGGCGACGTACCCGCCGGCCTGAGCCAGGAGCTCGGCGGCCGGGGGCAGGGTGACGGCGGCGTGGTAGCCCTTCGAGACGAGGAGCCACTGGCCGAGGGCGGGTACGTCGCGGAGCATGACGTTGACGCGGGTGGTGATGGAGCACTGCCGGTTGTCCGGGTTGCACATGCAGGGCCGGTCGGACTTCTGCTCGGTCTGCCCGTCGCAGCGGCGCTGGCACTTCGATCCGGCGTACAGCTCGTACCACTGAGAGACGGAGTCGCGCGGGGGGATGAGGACGGGCAGCCGGTTGGTGGTGGAGTACACCTCGAACTCGGCCGGACCGCCGTTGGCCGGGGTCCAGGGCTGGACCTCGCCGCCGTAGAGCTCGGCGACGGAGGTGAGGATCTCGCGGGACGCGGACGTGAACCGGAAGTGGTTCAGCTTCTCCGGGCGCAGGATCGGCTTGTTGGTCTTCTTCGAGATGCGGCCGGTGTCGACGACACGGCCGATGCGGATCTCTCCGAGCTGACGCATCCGCATCTGGAGGTCGAGGATGGGCATCAGGCAGCCGCCTTCTCTTCGGTGACGGGCAGGACGAGCGCCTGTCCGACGACGGTCTTGGACAGGCCCGACACCCAGTCGGCGGCCTGCTGGACGATGCGGAACGCGGCGAACACGTCGTCGCCGCACGCCACGGGGATGAGCCGGTAGCCCTCCGGCCGGAGGTGGAGCACCACCCCGATGGAGTGCGTCGGGGGCATGGGGACGGTCGATCCGTCCTGCAGCCACGCGACCTCGGCCTTGCGGTACGCGGACATCTGCAACGCGGCCTCGGGGTAGACGCCCTTGACGTCGAGTTCCCCACCGGTCTTCGTGTCGCCCATCAGCACCGTGCTGGAGGGGATGCCGAACTCGGCGGCGATCAGCGGGGACCGCAGCAGGTAGTCGAGGGTCCCGGCGTACCCGGCGGTGCGGTTGCCGACGACCATCTCGGACGCCTCGAAGGTGACCTGCCACTCCTCGACGAACCGCAGGAAGTTGTCCAGGTACGGAGCCATCTCGGGGTCGTCGACCAGGTCGGTCGGCACCGGCTCGCCGAGGACGTGCGCCTCGATGACGGAGTGGACGGCCGACCCGATGTCCGCGCGCTCGTCCTTCTTCCGGAGCGGGGCGCGGCGCAGCCAGTCGTACACCTCGGTGCGGGTCTCCGGTCGGCGGGACGCGGCGACGAGCTGGGGGAGGTGGGCGAACGCGGTCTCGGCGACGAGGTTCGCGGCCCAGAGGGAGAGGACGTCGCCCTTGGTGGAGCCCTGGGAGAGGATCGTGGTGACGCGGCGGTACTTCTCGCCGGTGACCTTGTCGCGGTACCAGCCCTGCGAGGGGCGCGGGATGCGGTCGGGGCCGGTGGGTGCCGGGGCCGCTACCTTGCGGCGGCGGCCGGCGGCCGGGGCCTGAGCCCCGGCCAGCGCGGTGGTCATCATCAGGCGGCGCTCCGTTCCGGGACGGTCGTGGTGTAGGCGCGGCGCCCGGCGGCGTCGACGGCGGCGAGGACACCCCGGGCGGCCAGCGCCCGCAGGTCCTTCCGCGCCGTGTTCCGGCCGGACGACGGCCACGGGGAGACGGCGAGGAGCTCGGCGGCCCGGCGCGTGGTGACCGGGGCGGGCTCGGCCTGGACAGCGGTGGCGAGCCAGGCCCGCCGGGTGATGGGGGTGCTCACGTGACGGCTCCGAGGATCGTGAGGAAGGAGAAGGCCACGACGGACCAGAGGACGGCGGAGATGGTGAAGGACCAGGCCCAGGCGCGGCGGCTCATGCGGCACCGTCCTTGCGCCACTGGATCGTGATGAAGCGGCGGGGACCGCCGTAGCCGGTGGTGGAGACCTGGACGTTGAGGTCTCGGGGGACCGCCCGGCCGTGGAGGTGGGCGTACTTCATGCGGGCGGTGCCCGCCGGGGTGTCCTCGCGGGGCCAGCCCTCGGGGAGCCAGCCGCCGAGCTGCATGAAGACGTGGCCGTAGTAATCCGGGGCCAGCTCGGTGTAGTGCCAGCCGGAGAGCGGGACCGGGTGATCGAACCCGGTGAACTGGACCTCGCCGTCGGGCACGTCGGGGCTGATGAAGGCGCCGCCGTACGCGGCCTCGTGACGGGCGGCGATCTCACGGGCGGCGTCGGCTCCGGCGCGGACTTCGCCGCGTGCGATCTGGCCGAGGACCCGGGCGTGGTCGGGCGTCGAGGCGGTCATGCGGCACCCGCCTCACGCTGCGACGGGAGCGCCACGACCGTGCCCGCACCGTTCGACGAGAGCAACAGCTCCGCCACCCGGCGGACCTGGCCCCCGTACAGACGGAGGTGCGTTCCGCCGATCTGCTCCAGCAGCTCATCGACGAGCTGGTCCCGCTGGTACTCGGCATGCGAGTCCTCACGCGGGTTCGACAGAGCGTCGATCTCGCGGAGCTGCTCGCCAACCCCGTCGGGGTCCTCAGCGAACTGCTCGGCCAGCTCCAGCACCACGTGGAAGAGGAAGTGGTCGAGGTGGAGGACGGCCCCACCGGGGATCGACGAGACGTTGACGCGGGTCGGCCCGGTGTACGCGCCGCCGATCAGCTTCGGGCGGGCGGTGTTGAGGAAGCGGAAGAACCGCATCGCACGGGTGAGCTTCATCGGGTGCCTCCGAGGAGCATGAGGAGCGCGGCGGCCGTGAGCGGCGCGGCGTGAACGGCATGGGAGGTGGCGGCCGGCAGAGCGCGGACCCATTCGGGGGTGAGGTGGTCGGCCTCGGCGAGGAGCAGCACGGGGATGGACCCGGCGGCGAAGGCGGACACGGCGAGGCAGGCGATCGCGGGCAGCGGGTGCTCCATCACTGGGCACCGCCCGTCGGGAGGTCGCGGCCCAGCGCGTACGTGTGGTGCAGCGGAGAGTCGTGCGGGTCCTCGGCCGGGGCGGGCGGGGCGCTCTGGCTGCCCTCGGCGGGCCCGGCCGGTGCACAGGCGCGGCACGGAGCCAGCGCGCCTCCGTTGGCCACGAACCGTACGGCGTCAGCCCCGTAGCAGGTTGTGCAACTGGGCGACGGAGCCACGTACGTTGCCGCCTCCAGCTCGGCGACCTGGGTCCGCAGCCGGACGTTCTCGGTCTCCGTGTCCAGCAGGCGCTTCAGCACCGGTGCGATCCGCTCGCCCATCCAGGACGAGAGGTTCATGCAGTAGAGGTCTTCCCACGTCGGGTGCTCGTGGTTCCGGATGTCCGCGACCGACTTGGCGAACGAGCCGATCAGGGCGTCCGTGGCGGGCTGCACGTCGCCGATCTGCACGGCGAGTGCCTTGCGCTGCTCCGGCGTCATCGGGGCGGGCCCCGTGCTCACCGGCATCGGCAGCGCACCCATCAGGGCCACCGCGTCCGCCACCTCGGTCACCGGCGGGGCCGCCTTCACCCCGTGCTCCGCCAACTCGGCCAACGTCGCCATCACGAACCGCGGGCACCTGGCCACACCCTCCGGGCAGTACAGCCCGAGCCCGGCGCGCGTCACCGCAGCCTGCACCCACACCGCACCGTCCGACGTCATGACCCGCAGCGGGCCCGGACCGGCGCTCACAGGGACACCGCCGTGGCGTCCGCCGCCGCGTACAGCACCGCGACCGCGCACTCGGTCGTACGCCCCTCCACGTCCGCCCAGCCGTCGACGTGGGACTCCAGGGCGAAGATGTCGCCGTACTCCGGGCCCTCGCCGTCGACCTCCAGGCGCAGCGCGAGCACGGCCAGCGCCTCGTCGGCCAGCAGCGAGTAGGAGCGGGGGTCGCCCTCCACCGCGCACCGCAGCGCCGCCGAGATCGACAGGGGGCGTGAGGTGTACGGGGTGCGGATGTCGCTCAGGGCGTTCGGGAAGTAGTCGCCCTGGTGCAGGCCGTTCGCCGCGAGGATCCGAGCGGCCGCCCGGTACGTCGCGGGCAGGGTCGTCGGGCGGGGGATCGTCACGTCCACGTGGACCGTGCGCCGGTGACCGGCAGGCAAGTCCGTGGGGCGGATAAGATCGATGGTCACGGTGTCCTCGATTTCTGAGTGATTGAGGATGCGAATAGGGGTCGACCGGATGGCCGTCTGGTCGGCCCCGTCCTTATGCGGTGGATCAGGCAGACGCGGCGACGAGCTGCGCGGACGAGTCCGCGTCCCGCCCCGCCATCCAGGCCCGCACCTCAGCGAGGTCGAACCGGCGCTGACGGCCGGCGAACGGCGCGGTGGGCATCCCCTGCTTGATCCACTGGAGGATCTGCCAGTCGGAGACGCCGTAGTACGTCTCCATCTCGCGCATGGTCAGGAGGGGCATGAGTCCGGCCGGGAGGGTGGTGACGCGTTCACTCTTCGTCGGCATCGGAGCTTGACCTTTCTACTGTCACTGTCGAATGTGGGGGCATGCGGCTGAACAGGCGGTGCATGCGGTCATCGAGTGCTTCGGTGATGAGCCATGCGGTGCGGAGTTCGGTGCGCTCCCGGGCGGTGGTGCCGCGCCCGGTGAGCCGGGCGATCGTGGCCGGGCTGACGCCCCGCCCCTCCGGGTCGACCTGCTTGGTCTTCTCGGAGAGCTGGTCGAGGGTGAGGTGCTGGCGCGTGAGTGCGTCGCGGAGTGGCTGTCCTTCGCCGTTGCGGAGCACCTTGGGCATGGCTACCTCGGGCTGTTCGGTGGTGAGCTCCTCGTCCTGAGGTGCTGTGACAGTTTTACAGTCACTGTCACGTGAGTGTCAACGGGAGCTTCCGAGAACTTCCGAGACGTGCTGCGTGATTCGAATGCGTGTTCTATGGTGGTGTCATATGCCAGCGCCCAGGCGTGTGACGGGGAGGTTCCGCACCGGGCGCAACCTCGCCATGGTTCTACTTTTACTTGCGAAAAGTAGAGATCAAAGGGCACCCTTAGGCGTGGCCACAGACGATGCGACCCCAGCCGAAGACTTTGCGCAGCTGCTCGCACGCCTCAAGGGCGAGTACGGCGTGAACGACAGCGCCATCGCGGCGGCCGTCGGCGTGTCCCCGTCCACGGTCAGCACCTGGGTCCACCGTAGGCGGCAGCCCCGCCCGGACGCCCTGCGCGCTCTCGCCGCGGCCTATCCCAAGTTCACCGAGGACGAGATCTTCGCCGCCGCCGGCCGCAAGACCCCCGGCCCCCTTGCGCCTGACGCGGAGGAGCGCCTCCTCAAGCTCTTCCGCGGTCTCACCGCTGAGCAGCAGGAAATCAAGGAGCTGGAACTCCGCGCGCTGAACGAGCACAACCGTCGCGCCCTCTCGTGAGTCTCCTCTAAATGGAGTCCGTCACTCCCTGCTTATAACGGATCATCAGCTTCCGTAACAGTGGTCGCATTCTCAACGACTCAGAGGTACGGTCGGTCCACGGCCGATGTCCTCCCCCATCTGCCGCAGGTTTCCTATTCCGCCTGCGTATACGGGGGTCCACATGTGCATTCGCGTTCGTTTCGCCGAGGTCGGCACGGCTCCGCTGTTCGACGCCGTCACCCAGACGATCGCCCTCCCTCCCGACCTGGACCGCGCACGGACGGTTATAGCCGCGCGGGCGATTCTTTCTGAACTCGCCGTCATACAGCCCCGGTTCGGTGCACGCTGTTTCTGCGGGGCGCCGCTCGATCTGAGCCCCCGCGTACCCCAGCAGCGAAGGAGCGATGAGCAGGTGATGAAGCATGTCTGAAGGCGATCTCTACCAGGTCGGCAGCCGTACGTGTGGATGTGTCGACTGCATCGAGGACTACCCGCCCGCGCAGTACGGAGACCGGCCGCGGCAGGCCGGGTGCGTAGGCCGGTGGCAGGTCAGGTACCGCACGCCGGAGGGGCAGCAGCGGCAGAAGACGGTCGAGTCCCGCGCGGACGCTGTTCTTCTCCTGCGGACGCAGGCGGTGGGTCGTGGCGCGTAGAGCAGCCAACAACCCCCGTCAGGTACGCAGCAAGAGCTGCGGCTGCGCCGAGTGCATCGAGGCGTTTCCCCCGGCCGAGCACGGCGCCCGGAAGCGCCGGCGTGACTGCGTCGGGTCCTGGCAGGCCCGGTACCGGGATCCGGCAGGAAAGCAGAAGGCGCGGAACTTCGCGAAGAAGGGGGACGCCGACGCCTTCCTCGATAAAGTCCGGACCGACGTACGGGACCGGACCTATCGGGATCCGAAGCGCGGCAAGATCACCCTTGCCGCGTGGTGGGACGAATGGTGGGAGGTCCAGCAGAAGAAGGGACGCGTCACCACGCGGAATCGGAAGCTCGGGGTGTGGAAGACCCACATCTCCCCGAAGTGGAGCGGCTACCCGCTCATCGACCTGGAGTACATGGAACTCCAGCGGTGGCTCAGCCGGGATGTGAAAGGCTACGAAAGCCAGAAGCGGGTCCGCGAGGTGCTCCTCGCCCTGCTCGACGCCGCGATCAAGGACGGTGAACGGATCTCGGTGAACCCGGCGGCGCACCTGGAGATCACCGCAGAGAAAGTCGTGAAGCACCCCGACGACCTCAAGCCCCCGACCGAGGCGCAGTACGCCCTCATCCACGCGGCGCTGCCGGTCTACTACCAGGTGATCCTCCGGGACTTCGCGCACGAGACCGGCATGCGGCCCGGGGAGTACGCAGGCCTCCGGCTCCATTGTGTCGACGAGGAGGAGATGCTGGTCCACATCAAGGAGATCCTCGTCCTCGACGAGGGGAGGTTGCGCCGACAGGCCGCGCCGAAGACGAAGGCCGGTTTCCGAACGGTGCCGCTCACGCCGACGGCCTTCGGGGCAATCCAGTTCATGAAGGAGAAGTGGCGTCCGCACGCGACCCGGTCACGGATCGAGGACGGCTTCGACCTGCATGTCGAGGAGTTGATCTTCCGCGGCCCGAAGGGGGCGGCGCTGAACATCAACAACCTGTCGCGGCGGGTGTGGCGGAAGGCCATCATCCAGGCCGGGGTGGCGCGCGAGATCATCAACCCGGTCACAGACCACGTCGAGTGGTGGCCGCGGGTCTACGAGTACCGACACCTGGTGACGACGCGGCTGCATCACGCCGGCGTCAGCGAGAGGGATACGCAGGCGGTGCTCGGTCAGGAGCGCGGTGGCCGGGTGACGTGGACGTATACGCATGAGAGTGAGGGCGCCCGGGAGAAGGTGCGTGCGGCTCTTACCGGTCGTAGTGGACTCCGGGTCGTGCCGGACCAGCAGACGGCGTGAATCCACTAAGAGTCCACAAACCCCGCTCGGAGGGTCTCGGAAGCTCTCGGAGGATCGGTATTCTCGATGGGGCGCGAGGGTAATGTGAGCCCTCGGAAAGTCTCGGAAACCCTCGGAAGTTCTGGGGTAAGTAGAGCGCTGCTCTTACAAAGCAGATGTCGGCGGTTCGAAACCGTCCGCGCCCACCAGCACAAAGGCCTCCGCAGCGTCTCGCTGCGGGGGCCTTTGACGGTAGTGGCTGACGGCAGTCTCACTCAGAACGGCGGCGCCAACGGAGCAGCCGGTCCATGTGTCCCATCGCCTCCCTCCGACGCTCGTCGGAGACGTGCGTGTAGATGTTCATCGTGACGGCGATCTGCGAGTGCCCCAGGATCTCCATTACGACCCGCGCCGGCACTCCGGCGGCGAACAGGAGCGTCGCGCACCCGTGCCGGGCGTCGTGCAGCCGGATCCGGGGGAGCCCCGCCGTCTCCGTGACGCGCTGGAACGAGCGGCTGAGGTTCATGGGCTCGACCGTGCGGCCGGTGCGGGTGGTGAAGGCGTAGTCGCTGTCCTGCCAGTCCTTCCCTGCGGCGAGCCGCTGCGAGGCCTGCCGGAGACGCTGCCAGCGCAGCGGCGGCACGCACATGAGGGGGAGAGGGACGACACGGGTCCGCCGGTTCTTCGTCGAGTCCGCGTACAGCTCGTTCTGCACCCGCTGGATCTGGTTCCGCACGGTGAGCGTGCGGCGCTCCAGGTCGATGTCCGACCAGCGCAGCCCGAGGACCCCCCTCGACGCAGCCCGAGTGCCACGGCTAGGACGAACGCCGCGTACAGCGCGTCTCCCCCTTGCCGCCTCCAGGAAGGTCGTCGTCTGTTCCAGGTCCCACGGCTTCAACTCCCGCTGCTCCCCTCGTGGGGCCGGCACGAGCTTGACCACGTTCCGGCTGATGAGTTCCTCCCGGCAAGCAGCGCTGAGCGCACTGCGCAGGACCCGGTGCGACTCTTTGGCTGTGGCCGGCGATGCCTTGGGCTCATGGGCGGTGCGGAACAGCGGCCCCATGTCCTCCGCGACCGCGACCGCGGACATGAGGGCGCCGAAGAGATGTCGTTGAAGCCGTCCGCGACTTCCTTCTCCAGCGGGAACTCTGAGTCGGCCCGCTCGGCGAGGATCTTCATCACATTCGCCACGCTCGTGAGCGCGGCCGGGAGCCCCTCGACCATGGCCAGGATCTCCATGGCGTTGTCGGGGTCGTAGCTGTTGGCGGCCGTTTCCATCTCGGCCGCGTACTCCTCGAACCGGAAACCCGACACGATTTCTCCCTCGGTGTTGTCGCTGCTGGTGGGTGCTGCGGGGACCAGGCCGGCGGGGCGCTCGGCGGTGTCCCCGACGTGCTCGGCGGTGTCATCGGCCGCCTGGGCGTCGACGGCGGCCTCGTCGTTCTGCAGGGCGGCCCGGATCTCTTCGTCACGGGCGGTGCGCTGCTCGGCGG
The DNA here is from genome assembly GCF_044330565.1 of Streptomyces sp. NPDC017448. Taxonomy (NCBI): domain Bacteria; kingdom Bacillati; phylum Actinomycetota; class Actinomycetes; order Kitasatosporales; family Streptomycetaceae; genus Streptomyces; species Streptomyces sp. NPDC017448. The sequence goes on from NZ_JBIRLM010000015.1 coordinate 127,177, forward strand.
CGGTGCGCATCAGGCGGGCGTAGAGACGCCGTCCGGGGTGGATCAGCCACGGCAGACGGAGCTTCCGACCGATCGGCGAGGAGATGAATCCGACGATGTCCAGCGCACCGGCGAGCAGGGCGGCGAACAACCTGCGCCGCTGGAACCTCGCGGCCGACCTGCGCAGAGCCTTCCGGGCCTGCTTGCGGGCCGGGGCCTTGCGGACCTGGTCCCGCTGACGGTCGACCTGCCCGGCGGTGCGCCGGTCCCGCGCCGTGCGGGCCCGCTCCATCGCCGCCCTGCGGGCCTTGCAGATCCGCCCGGCGGCCTTGCCCACCGCCCGGCCGACCGGCCCCTTCTTCGCCAGGGACGCGGACCGCTGATCGGCCTTCGCCTGCCGACGGGCGTCCGCCACGCCGCGGCGGGCGCCGGTGGTGTCGTGGCGGCGAGCCGCGCGGGACGGCGAGCCCCGCCGGGCCGCGTCCCGCAGAGCCTTGACCTGGCCGAGGCGGCCCTTGGGCCTGTCGGCCACGCTGGACGCGCTGTGTGCGGCGGCCTTGCGGAGGGCACGGGCCTTAGACGTCATCTCAATTGGCTCGGTAGGCTGTGGGCTGTGGCGGGGATCGTTGAGCGGCTGGTGCCGGATGAGTTGTGGGAGTTGTTCCAGCGGGTCGTGCCTGAGGCTCCTTCGCGGCCTCAGGGTGGTGGGCGGCGTCGGCATGGTGACCGTGAGGTGCTGGCGGCGATCGTGTTCGTGGCGACTTCCGGGTGCACGTGGCAGCAGCTGCCCGCCGCGTCGTTCGGGCCTTCCGGAGCCACGGCACACCGCCGGTTCACTGAGTGGTCGAAGGCCAGGGTCTGGGCCAAGCTGCACCGCCTGGTCCTCGACGAGCTCGGCTTCCGGGGCGAGCTGGACTGGTCGCGCTGCGCGATCGACTCGGTGAACCTGCGGGCGATGAAAAGGGGGACCTGACGGGCCCGAATCCTGTCGACCGGGGCAAGTACGGGTCGAAGATCCACCTGATCACCGAGCGAACCGGTCTGCCCATCTCTGTCGGAATCTCCGGCGCCAACCTCCATGACAGCCAGGCCCTGATCCCGCTGGTGAAGGGCATACCTCCGATCCGCTCACGCCGCGGTCGACGCAGGCGCAAGCCCGGCAAGCTCCACGCCGACAAGGGCTACGACTACCGCCACCTGCGGCAATGGCTCTCCGGCCGAGGCATCCGACACCGCATCGCCCGCAAAGGCATCGAGTCCTCCACCCGGTTGGGCCGGCGTCGCTGGACGATCGAGCGCACCATGTCCTGGCTGGGCGGCTGTCGTCGTCTGCACCGCCGCTACGAACGCAAGGTTGAGCACTTCCTGGCCTTCACCGCCATCGCCTGCACCCTCATCTGCTACCGCAGACTCACCAAATGAGATGACGTCTAAGGGCTCTCGTGGCGCACAGCAAACCCTGCAGGGTTCTGCAATACGTACCGGTTTCCACGCTTAACAAGACTGCCCGTTACTGAAACAGTAGCGCCACTCTCGTGCGCGCGTGTCGCGGCCGAATAGTCGGTCTCGGAGAGGTCGAGCCAGATCCTGCGCAGTCGATCATTCATGCCGCCTTCCACGATTCCAGCGATACTGACCTCTCCAGCGCCCAAGGCGCCTTCCCGGTGTAGGCGAACTACAGCACCGATTACAGTGACGTCCTCTTCGGGCGCTGCCGCCCGCAGATTCTGTGCGGCCTCGCGTAGAACATCACCTTGATCGCGATTCAGCCGGACAGGCTCAGATGGCTCTACAGGGCGCGAGAGGGCCCACGAAAAGTCAATCAGCGCCTCTCCGCCGTCAGGATAGCTGAATCCTGCCAGTGCCTCACATAGGTTTGCATTCACACCCTGATCGGCTCGCCGAGTGAATGCGTCCATTCCCACACGGCGATGAAGAACGTCGTCGGCTGCTTCCACTGCCGCATTCGTCGCTTCGCGAAGTTTCAGTGAAACTCGACGCTGAAAGGGCTGGCTCAGGAGCTTTACTCGGGGATGGTCAACTTCGATCTCGGTCTGTCCGATCTGGGGAGGGACGGGAATGTACACCGTGAGGATGTAACTCCCTTCGAAGGTCGGCCCCAGTCGCACAGTGCGCATGAAGTCGAGTGCGGCCGCAGGTTTGCGGGCGGGTTGCACGAGTCGAGCCCGCTCGGAACTTGCAGATACCGCACCGGACAAGACCCACTGCCTCAGGCTTTCGAATGCTTTGACACCTTCGTCGATAGGTGTGGTGCCAGGCTCGGCGTTTGGGTCGGTGTGGACGTACTGGACATCGGCGTCGGAAATTGCAATTTCCAGGGAAATTCGTGACTCGCTTCGGTTCTCTGCCGTCGACAGTGTGGCGAGGAGTGTCCGGATGTAGGACGAATAGCCTCGCATGTCACGACGCCGGGGTACGAAGACCTCGTAGGAATTATCGTGCGCGATCCAAAGTGTCCCGCCGGGTTCCTCGTGTGCGTTCCAGCCGCGCGAAGTCAGATAGAGAGAGACGCGCTGCGGATCACTTGCCTGGGCAAAATGGAAGTGAGTTACGCCCGTGATCACTGTGCATCCCCCTTGCTGTTTAGTTCTCCCTTTACCAACCTCACTAGCGTTTCTACCGTCAGCAGGTTCGATGTGGGGACATGAACTGCCTTGCTGTCCTGGGTTTCAGGTTCAAGGGGATCGCGATCCATGAGGTCTACCCAGTAGATTGCGTGATGGAAGTTGCTGGATGTGGCACTGGAGAGGACGTAATTGGCCTTGGCAGCCGGGGTATGCGCTAGGAAAAGATAACGCCGAGTGGGAAGTTCGACGCCAACCCTGCCGATCAAGTCGTTGTAGTTCTTGGTTGGAATCGAATAGGAGAAGCTATCATCGACATAGCGTGGGTTGCTGCACGATTTTACTTGCGCCTCAATGAGTGGATATCGCATCGTTCCGACCCGGCCGGGGAAACCGATCTGAATATCCACACCGTCGACGTCAAGGCTGCGTCGGCCAGGATTGAGTCCCGCAGCGCAGGAAAGAGCCCATACCAATCCTTCGGCAAAGTGGCCTTGCCACACTTCGCTGTTCAGCACCGCCCGCTGTCCTCCAACACGCCGCAGTCCCACCCCTGGATCGATCATCGTCGACGATGGGCACTGGGAAGCGCAATGGGGCCGCCTGAGGGGCTTGGCCAAAGATCTTGGCACGCTGGCTCCTTTCGGCACTTGGCTGGCTGAAAACGTCTTCTCAGTCTGCCCTGCGCGTCTGACAATCGCCGAGCCCGGGGTTGGTCATCACTCCCTTGAGCGGTCAGCGGCAAGGCAGTCGCGCCGCGCGAGCAAGAAGCGGCCTTGCAAGGTGCCACCGCGACGGTCCCCTGACCCACCCCAGCACGTGTGCTGCAAGGAAGCCGACCGGCATAACGTCAAAATAGGGGTATGTCCGCCAAGAGTGAAGGATGGTGGTGCGAACGGTGCGGCGGCCCGATCGACCGCTACGACAAACCTCCTGCCTGGGCTGACGAGGGTCTTTGTCGTATATGCGCATGCGAGCCGAAACCGGGAGGCCGCGGCAAATGAGCTCCCCGCTGTCGGGCCCGCACCGCGACCATGTTCGGCTTGCTGAGCAAGCTGAGGCGACGGCAGTTCGTGATGGCAGCGTTGGTGTACCTGAGCGTCCGCGTGCGTCCACCGGTGCCAAAGCCAACGGCCGACTGTTAGGTGGTTCGGGGGTCTCAGGCGTGGCCAGACGCACCTACAAAACACATGCCGGCGGTTCGAAAACGTCCGCGCCTACCAGTACAGAGGTCCCCGCAGCGCAGCGCTGTGGGGGCCTTTGACGGTAGCGTTGCGGGGCCGGAACAGCAGCGGTGCCTGGCATGATGCCATGCCGGGCACCGCATTTGAGCGTCAGCTCGCCAGCGGCCAGCGCTCCCGGTCGTAGGGGAGAAGCCAGCCGACGATCTCGCCGGCGATGCGCCTCACCTCCGGTTCCGGTGTGTCCGAGCGCAGCGGCAGGACGTGGATCCCATTCCACTTCTCCGTCTTGGGGAGGTCGTAAAGGTATTCACTGACGTGGCTCGCCAGCCCCCTGCCGTCGCTGGGTCGACACACGGACCCTACGTAGCAGACGCGCCCTTGGACGTCGACGGCGATGTAGACGGCACAGGAGCTGTCCGGCATGAGGTCAGAATCCGGAGGAAGATTCTCCGGCATGACGCGGACCAGGTGGGCTCCACAGAGCTCGGCAAGCGCCCCATAGGTGGCTCTCTTCATCAGGCGGCCTCTTCCCCGAAGTCACCCTCGTCCTCGTCCTGATCGACCGTGATGGTGTCGGCGGTGGTTCCAGGGGACTGGGCCTCCACGGCCTTCTCCCACCACTCCTGGGCGTCGCCCGCCAGTTCCTGAAGCTTGTCCATCAGGAGACGTGCATGGGCGCGTCCTTCGCGCTCGATCAGTGGCGTGCCGTTGTCATCCACCACGCCGGCCAAGTTGCGCATCTCGGTCTCCAGATTGCGGAGCGTCTCCTTCACTGCCTTCACGCCGCGCTTGTAGTGGTCCTTTACGGTGCTTCCGGGCGTCAGGGGCGGCGGGATTTCCCCGCCCTTAGGCGCGAGCTTCGTGCGCAGGAACTCGTTGGAGACGGCCAGGTCGTTGCCTTCGCCGTCCTGGCGCGGCTGGCCGTGGTCGTCTACCTGCCGGGGCTTCATCCCGGCGCGGTCATCCTCGATTACCTGGCGGAAGTGGCGCAGTCCGCGCTCGTTTCCAGCGAGGACCTCCAGCACGGCGCGGGCGCTGCGGCGGTCTCCGCCTTCACCGAGGTCGTGGCGGGGTCCGCTGATGGCGTTGTGCTTGGCCAGGACGTACGCAGCGCGGACCCACAGCTCGGTGGCCGCCGGCCGCGTGTCAGCTTCGTCCTCGATCTCCTTGATCGCCGCCTTGTAGAGGTCCTCGGGAGAGCATTTGGTCGGACGCCAGGAGAGCTTCTGAAGGTTGTCGGGCAGGGCCTCCGTGAGCGACTTGCGGAAGCGGGTGATCTCGGTGTCCGATGCCTTGCCGCGCAGTTCCCTGATGATCAGTTCGACGGCGAGCGGAAGCTTGGTCCTGGTCGTGACCCTGGCCCGCTTGCGTGCCCCGGTCGGCTCGTTGGTCAGAACGAGGGCGATCGGCTTACGGACAGCCTGGTGGATCCGGGGCTCTTCGGTCGTAAACAGGTGCACCGCGCGGGCCGCCCTGTCGTCACCGTAGGGGAGGAGCTTCCGAGAGCGTGCTTCCGCAGGGGTGATGCGGCCACCCAGCCAGTCGGCCTCGGCGTCACTGGGCACGGCACCGGCGGCACGGGCCGAGATGAGGCATTCCTCGGCAAGCGCCGTGTTTTTAGCCTCGTCGGTCCACGGGGTCTTCGTGTTGAGGTGGTCCTGTGCGACCCGCGCCTTGATGGCCTGCGGCAGGTCAACCGCACCTGCAGCGTCCGGAACAACGCCGATGATGAGTTCGAAGTCAGTGACGGCGCACCGCACCGCGGCCTTTTCGTTGTCGAGAATGTCGTCGGAGTGCTTGCCGACATAGCCGTTGATCTTGTCGATGTGTGCCTGCATCGAACTGGCATTGCGCGGAAGGGAGAAGAGGATCTCTTCTGCATCGACGCTCATGTTGGCCAGTCCGTGGCTGGTGCGGCTGGACCCCTCACGAACGATGATGTGCGTGGTCGGGCTTTCGTCGGTGCCGTCGTAGTGGACGGTGGTGGCGACGCCGATCGGTGGATCCATGATGCCCTGCTCGGCGATGTCCGGCACAGGGCGGTTGCGGTTGCGGGTCGTCTCGATCGCCCAGTCGACCTGCTCGATCAGTGCATCCCGGCTTTCAACGTGAATCGCCAGTTCACCTTCGCCGTCCTGCACAGCAGACGCGAGGGCGGCCGGCGGTGCACCGACGGCCTGCGCCAGGGCGAACGGGACGTGGTCGGCGTTACGCGGGTTGAGCGGGTCGGGAACGAGACGCGCGGTGTACACCGAACCCGAGACGACCAGCAGGTAGGCACCGGGGATGCGGCGACGCTGCGGATTGGTGATTTGCGGCAGTACGGCCGCGGGGTCGGTCCAGATGGTGGAAATCGCACCGGCCACCTTGTCTGCCATGCCCCGCTTCTTCAGAGCCGCACGCAGTTCCTTGTGCAGTGCAGGGTCAGGGATAGACGGGACGCGACGGATCGGCTTGGACAGCTCGGTCCGCTCGCCATTGACCCTCGGCTCACCAGGGTTGCTGTCTTCAGGTGCCACGGCAGGGCCTCCTCAAGGCTCCGTTCACCGCAGGAGCCACTCCCGCGGTGATGATCACGCGGGAGCCGGAGACGCCGAACCAGCCCTCGCACCCACACTCCACGGATCCGGCCCGCTTTGGTGGGAGCGGCATGGGACACATCCAGATGGCGTTAGTCCGGCCTCGGCGCTCAGCTTGCTGGCGCTGCATGGGCCTCGCTGTGCCTCCCCAAAGAAGTCGGCGCTTCCCAAGGAGTACGCAGTCACGCGTGTCCCGCGTCACTGAGAGGGAGCTTGGACCCCCAGGTGACGATGTTGCAAGTCAATATGAGTTGCCTATACGCCTCCTGACGGGCTGCCACATCATTGAGGTTAGCTAAACGCCCTGATCCAGGTCAGCGCCGCGCCGATGCAGGGTTGCCGGGAAGACCACGCTACGGAGAGGGTGGGTCCACGCTGGCCACCCATCGGAGTGTCAGACCATGGTGGTAGACCATGCGGCATGACTGTTTCCGTCGTGTCCGAGCCGCACGTGCCGTTCGCGGACCTGCTCTCCGCTGATCTTGTGGTCGACAGGATCTACGCCGGCGGGACGAAGGGCAACAGCGGGGATGACCCGGTGTCCAAGCTGATAAAGGGCGTTGGCAACCAGGGCGGCTTCCGTTATGCCGGCTCGCCAGCCAAGGGGACAGTACGCCTGGTCGTGCTGTACACCAGCGGCGACGACGTGGACTGGCCTGATCACCTCGATGTGCAGACGGGCACCTTCACCTACTACGGAGACAACAAGAGGCCAGGGCAGGAGCTGCACGAGACTCCGCGGTCGGGCAACGCCCTGATGCGGGATGCGTTCAAAGCGTCCCACGGCGCCCCCGCCGAGCGGGCTACAGTCCCGCCCTTCTTCCTGTTCGAGAAGGCGGGAACATCGGGACGCTCGGTCAGGTTCCGCGGCTTGCTGGCCCCTGGAGGGCCAGCCGTGACCTCGGACGAAGAGCTGGCTGCAATCTGGCGGGCGACCGGGGACAAGCGGTTCCAGAACTACCGTTCCTACTTCACTGTCCTCGACCACAACCTGATCCCTCGCAGCTGGATCCAGCAGCTCCTCGAAGGCCGGGGGGCGTTGGGTGGGCACTGTCCGGACGTGTGGCGGACCTGGGTCGAAAGCCGGGTGTACCGGTCCTTGTTGGCCCCTTCCACCACCGTCATCCGCTCCAAAGTGAACCAGCTGCCGGACGACCCCGCTGGCAGGGCCATGCTGGAAGAGATCCGCGAGTACTTCCGGGGCCGTGAGCACGACTTTGAGGCATGTGCAGTGGCGATCTGGCGGCTTATCGCCCCGAATACGGGAGCCGTCGACCTAACCCCTCCGAGCCGGGATGGCGGACGAGATGCAGTAGGGACCTACGTGCTGGGCCCCGTGGCGAACCCCATCGCGATCGACTTTGCCCTTGAAGCCAAGTGCTACTCAGCGAACAGCTCAGTGGGGGTACGAGAGGTCTCCCGGCTGATCTCCCGGATCCGGCACCGGAACTTCGGGGTCTTGGTCACGACCTCGTTCTTCAACAAGCAGGTCCAAGACGAAGTCCACGAAGACGGCCACCCGATCGCACTGGTCTCCGGACGAGACATCATCGACGCACTGCGGCAGCACGGGCGAACGACCTCGGACTCCGTGCGCGAGTGGCTCAAGCAGAGCTTCCCTCAGCCGTAGCTGATCGACGGCCGATCAAGCGCTGATGCCAGACTTCGGCGTGTGACGATACAAGAGGGCCTGCCCTTCCCCCCGGAGGTTGCACAGGCGGCCGGCATGCAGGAGTCGCGAGCCTTGGCAGCCATGCACTCACGCCGCAACACGTTCCGCACCTGGGACACCCCGCGCGAGCCCATGGGCAGAGTGCCTCGCGAGTGGCGGCTACAGCCTGGTCTCAAGCAGCACGTTCCTGCCGACCTTGCCCCGTTCGTGCAGTGGTTTGACGAGCAGCCGCAGGCACGTGAACGCTTCCGGTGGGCTCTCCGCGACTCCCTCGACGAGCTGCTCGATGGCCAGAGGACGGGACGCTGGGCGTACCAGCACCTGACAAAGACTGAGAAGACCTATCTTGGTACGGCTGTCGAGGTGAACCTCACCAAGGAGTTCGCCATCGACAACGGTGCAGACCTCGACTGGTCCATCGCGGGCCTCGACATCGACTGCAAGTTCTCCAAGGACCTCGGCGGCTGGGAGATCCCGATGGAGATGTATCTGTGCGCCGATCACGGTGAACGGAGCGGCCGTGCCAACCATGCTGCACTCGTGACCTGGATGAACGACGACACGAGCCAGTGGGCCGCGGGCATAGTGCGGATCACGGACGAGCGCCTGCGCTGGAAGAAGCAGCGGGATGCAAACGGCAGCCTCGTCCGGGCGTACAACCGGGATAACAAGCGCAAGCTCTCCGACAGCGCCAGGTCTGAGGTGTACTGGCTTTGGGGTGGGCTTCAGACGGATCTGCCGACCAACCTCCTGCGCCATCTGGATCCAGAGACCCGCGAGCGGATCCTCACCGCATCACTGCCCGGTCGGGCCTCATCGGGTCAGCAGCGGCTCAACCAGCTATTTTACGAGGTACAGGACAGGATCGTCGGTCGGCCGACCGTGCTGACCGTCGGCCAGCAGGACGACTCGCCGAAGCGGGCCCGCGATACACGGAAGCCTTTGCGCGGGAAGGGCATCGTCGTGCTGGGCCACCAAGGATCACACCCGCACGTTGCCCGCGCGCTTGGTTTGCCGGCACCAGTCAAGGGCGAGTGGGTCTCCACCCGTCTCGTCCCTGTCTCGTCTGACGATCCGCGACCGAAATTCTCGCTAGACGGCCAGTTCTGGGCGCGTGCTCGTGAGAGCGAGCTGTTGGATCCTGAACTCCATCCAGCGCCTGACCTTCCTGACGGCCCAGAGAGCACTTGGAAGCACCGCTTTAGCTTTGAAGGCACCTTGTAGCTGCCCAAGGCGTCGGCGGCATGGTGGACGATGGGACTCACGCGTGTACGCGTTGTTCAAAGCGGTCGGCTTGAGCACTGAGCGGTGGTCGCTGACGGCAACATGTGACGGCAACGTCGATGTACCTGAACCGCCCCGGGTAGCTCATTGTGCTTGATGCAGTGCCTGCTTTTGCGGATGGCAGGAGGTCGGCATCGTAGCTGGACGAACTTACAAAGCAGATGTCGGCGGTTCGAAACCGTCCGCGCCCACCGGTGCGAGGGCCCCCGATCCATCAGGATCGGGGGCCCTCGTCGTTCCTTCGTCCGGTGGTTGGCCCGGCGTGCCGTCGTGTGGTCCTGTAGCCGGGCGGCAATCGGACGGCGTACGAACGAACGACAGGGCACACGGGGGTAGTTCATGGGGCAGACGCTGGCGGAGATCCTGCGGGAGGCCGCCCGGGGGCGGTTTCCCGAGGCCGATGGGCGGACGACCGTGGTCGGGGCGCCGAACGGGCGGGACACGGGGGTGATCGCCTTCACCGCGCACTCCGTCGTGTTCACCGACGAGGACCCCGAGTGGGTCCACTCCCTGGTGGCCGACGCGGACTGCGACGCGCTGGCCGCGACCATGCACCCGCGTTTCCTGACGGCGCTCCTCGACCGCACCGGCCGGGTCACCGACACCATCGACCTTCTGACCGTGGCCTCCTCGCTGCCCGGTGAGCCGGAGTTGGAGCTGCGGGAGGTCACCGACCCCGTACACCCACGGGTGGTGAGCGCCCGCCGGCGTCGGGACGGGGTGCGGGTGTGGGAGGCGGACGGGGCGGTGCTGGTGCTCGGGCGCGGGGTGGCGGGGCGGTGGGAGGTGGCCGTCGAGGTGGACGAGGACGCCCGCCACCGGGGGCTCGGCCGGGCCCTGGCCACCGCCGCGCGGCACTTGACGCCCCCGGGCGAGCCGTTGTGGTCGCAGCAGGCCGCAGGCAACGCGCGCAGCATCCGGGCGTTCCAGGCCGCAGGGTTCCGGCCGGTCGGGTCGGAGGCGCTGCTCCTTCCCGGCCGCCCGGTGTGACCGCGCGGAAGCGGGCGCTTCGCCACCGGGACCTCCCTGCGCCGGGCCGCCGACTGCGTCGCCACCGGGGCGAGTCGCCGCTCCGTCGTCGTGCGCCCCGCCCCGTGCCCGCGCTCCGGTGCGGCCCCGCGGGGCGCTCGCGTCCGTACGTTCCGGTCCGTCGCGGTCCCGGTCAGACGTGCAGCTCGGGCGGGAATCCGGACCAGCGGAGTCCGGCCGGCAGGTGGCCGGTGTCGTTGTACAGCAGCAGGCCCGGCGGGCGGCCCGGCGCGTAACGGATGACCGTCAGAGCGGCGTTGGCGTGGTTGAGGCCCAGCCAGCGGTGGGCCGGGGCCTCCAGCGCGGCACGGACGAGCCAGGCGGCGAGGAAATTGTGGGTGACGAGGAGTTCGTGGCGGGGCTCGTCGCCCTCGGCCGGTCCCGTGAACCGTGCGAGGGCCTCCCGCGCCAGCCCGGGGCCCTGTTCCCGCTCGGCCGCCGGGAACCCGGCCAGCCGGGCGAGCGTCTCGTCGGCCGACTCCGCCGGCAACTCCTCCCGACGCGGCAGGTACGGGAGGTAGTCGCCGGCCGGATCGGACCGCAGCAGGCGGGCCCCCGTCAGGTGTTCGCCGATCAGCCGCGCCGTCTCCTCGGCGCGCGGCAGCGGACCGTGGTGGATCACCGTGATCGGGGCGCCGCGGAGCCGTTCCCCGAGCAGAGCGGCCTGGCGGCGGCCCGCGTCGGTCAGGGTGCTCTCGTCCGGGGAAGCCTGTCCGTGCCGGGTGATGTACAGGTAGCGGGCGGCGGTTGCCGTCATGGGCGGGTCCTCCGTGGGGCGTTCATGATCGATTGTGGGAATGTCGGAGGGGACGCCGGTCTCCAAGGGCCCGGTTCCGTGACCGGACCCGTCGGCCGGGGGGGGGGATCGCCCCTCGGGATGCGCGGGGGCAGCGCTCGGGGCACCGTGGAGGCATGGCGAAGCACCCGCCCGTGATCGTCCATCCGCCTTCCCCGACCGGAGGGCGGCGGGTCACCGTGCACGGGCAGATCGTGGGCCTGGCCCACGGGCGGGGGGAGGTGGCCGCGCTGCTGCGGGCCGCCGGGTTCGCCCCGGGGCCCGACGAAGTCGTCGAGCTCGACCGACCCGGCCTGATCGAATGGCGCGGCGGCGATCTCGACACCTGGGGATGATCCTGTGAAACGTCGTCGTACGGTACGCGAGAGCGTCCCGATCGAACCGCCCCCCGGCCACCGCACGGCGGGGGCGAACCCTCCCGACGCGGCACGGCGCGCGTTGGTGTCGGACCGGACCGTGAGCCGGGGCATCGTCGGCTCGCGCCAGCCCGGGGTGCGGCCCGGAAGCCGGGTGGCGCTGGGGCGAGGCCGTCCCGTCGACCACACGCCACCCGCCCCCCTCACCGCCTTCTCATGCCCCGCGCGGGGCCCGTGCGGCCGGCCGTCGCCGTGACCAGCCGCGGGGAGAGGGAAGCACCCACCGTCGACGCCCATGGACGCGTCGTCACGGTCAGCGCACCGTGAAAGGAGTCCCCATGTCGCAGTTCGACACACCCGCACCCGGTACCTCGCGGCCCGCCGACCCTCGGCCCGGCCAACGCTCCGGAAGCCCCTGGGCTGCCGGAGGAACGATGTTCGCCGGTGTCCTGCTCCTCGTGGACGGCATCCTCGGGGTGCTGAAAGGCATCGCGGGCATCGCCTCGAACGACGTCTACACGCGGATCAACGATTACGTCTTCAAGTTCGACGTGACCTCGTGGGGCTGGATCCACCTCGTCCTCGGCGTGATCCTCGTGCTCGTGGGCGTGGGCATCCTCAAGGGCGCGACCTGGGCCCGCGTGGCGGGCGTCATGCTCGCCTCCCTGAACATCGTCGCCAACTTCATGTGGCTCCCGTACACCCCGGTCTGGGCCATCGTCACCATCGCGATCGACGTCTTCGTCATCTGGGCCCTGTGCACCGACCGGTGGGGCCCGGACGACCTGGGGCGGACCGGCTGAGGCGCGGCCCCGGCGTGGCGGAGGCCGTCGGCACCGGTGCGGTGGAGCCGGTCGGACCGTGGTGACCGCCGCGTCGGGGACGGCTGCCGGTTGTCAGTGGGGCGGTCCACACTGGAGACATGTGCCGCAGCATCAAGACGCTCCGCCCGCCCGTCCTCCCCGAAGAGGCCACCGAGGAGGACATGCGGGCCGCCGCCCTCCAGTACGTACGCAAGGTCTCCGGGTTCCGCGCGCCCGCCGCGCACAACCGGGAGGTCTTCGACCAGGCCGTCGACGAGATCACGGCAGCCACGATGAAGCTGCTCGACGGCCTGGTGATACGGGGCGCGGCGCGGGGCTGAGTCCTCTCCGGAAGCCCGGCCCGCCCCGGAGGCCCCCGGCGGAAACCCCCTCCCGCAGGAGCGGGTGAGTGAGCCGGGGCGCGCGGTGGCACGGGGCTGCCGAGGCGTGCGGCGGGCGCAGGAGAGACGTCCTGCCGCGGTCTGCCCCCGTTCAGCGGGCGGACGGCTCGCTCAGGGGAGCGCTCAGGGGAGCAGGACCCGGAGACGGCGCGGGGGCGGGTAGGGAGATGAGCGGCGACGTCGGCGGTGCGGCCGGGGCGGGGGCCGCCGACCGCGGTACGGGGGCGGCTGCGAGATCGGTTCCCGTTCCGCTTCCCGGGATCTCCGCGCTCTCGGGGACGGGGCCCGTCGTCATGGCCGCCCCCGGCGCGACCCCCGCGGCCGGACGGCGCTTCACCATGAACGCGGCCAGCGCGCCCGCCGCGAACAGGGCCAGCACCGAAACGGCCGTGCCGAACCACGTCGAGCCCAGCCACCGGCCGCCGAAGTAGCCGAGCCCCGTGCTGTAACCGGCCCAGGCCACCCCCGCCACCGCGGACCACGGCAGGAAGTCCCGCTTCCTGCGGTGGGCGGCGCCCGCGCCGAGCGAGACCACGGAGCGGCCCGCCGGAGCGAACCGGGCGATGATCACCAGCGCCCCGCCGCCCCGGCTCAGCGCCGCGCCGAGACGTTCCTGCGCCGTGGTGAGGCGCCGGGAGCGGGCGATGGCCCGGTCCAGGCGGTCTCCTCCGCGCCAGGCGACCCGGTACGCGACGAGGTCGCCGAGCACCGAGGCGGTGGCCGCGCACAGGACCAGAACGACGAGTGAGGGGACCTGGCCCCCAGGGCCTCCCCCCGTGCCGCTCACGGTCGTGGAGCCCGCAGCCGCCGCCGTGGCGGCCGTGATGACGAGGACACCGCTGGGCAGCAGGGGGAGGAAGACGTCCAGGAGGACGGAGAGGGCGACCACCGCGTAGATCCATGGGCTGCTGGTCAGCGCGCCCACACTCTCCAGCACCGTCTACTACTCCCCGATCGTGTCAACGCCGCGACGTCGCAGGGGAGCGGCAGGAGCGGCAGGTTCAGCTTTACAGCGTACGCGTGAGGGTCCTTCGGCCATCGCCCAGGGCGGTGGTGTTGTACAGGTCGCGTACACCTTGGGGCCGTGTCCCCGTTAGGCGGGGAGAACGATCCGACACGGACGAGGAGCAGCGTATGACGGCATGGATGGTACGCAGGGGACGCGGCGCGGCGCACCCGACTTCCGGGCGGCGGGAGGCGGGTCGGTGTGAGGGGGCCGCCGACACGGGGGGCCGGCCCGGCGTGGAGGCCGGAGGCAGGGCTTTCCGAACCGCGGACGGCGGGGCCTCCCGGCCCCCGGGCGGTGCGGTTTCCCAGGCCCAGGCCCAGGACCTGACCCAGGCCCAGGGCCCGGCTCCGGTTCTGGTCCCGGCCCGGTTCCCGGTCCCGGGCGCGAGCGCGGAGGGTCTGCGGGGGCCGGGTGTGCTGGTGGGCGCGATGGCCCTGGTGGTGCTGGCCTGCGGTGCCGCCGTCGCCCAGGGAGCGGGCGACGGCGGCACGTTCCCCGCCCACACCGCCCCCGCCGACCACGGTGCGCACGGTGCTTCCGCTGCGGCGGCCCCGGCGCAGCGCCCCGGCGGGGGAGACCCGAGCCGCAGGGGCGACGGCGTCGCCGCGGGCGGGAGTTGGTGGATGCGGGCTACGGGGGTGTTCTCGCCGCCCGGCTCCTTCGTGCCGTCCGACGCGTTGACGTACGACACCCGGTTGGTGCCGGCCGGTGCACGCGTCGAGATCACGGAACTCGCGGACCCGTTCGGCACCCGGGTCGAAGCCCGGCTGCGCGGGCTCGTGCCCGGCCGCGCCTACGGAATGCACGTGCACACCTCGCCGTGCGGCGCCGACCCCGCCGCTGCCGGACCCCACTATCAGCACCGCCCGGCGGCGACCGCCGATCCGGTCAACGAGGTGTGGCTCGACTTCCGGACGGACCGGGACGGCGACGGGAGGGCGGAGGCCCTGCAGGACTGGGGGTTCCGGAAGGGCGGAGCCCGGTCGGTGATCATCCACGATCGCCAGGGCGGCGCGGGGGAGCGGGCCGCCTGTTTCACGGTTCCGTTCGGACCCCGGGGGTGACCGGACCCTCACGCCCCGGGCGCGCCTGCCCCCTCTGCCCGCGGACGGGTGGCCGGCGTAAGCCCCGGGCGAGGTGACCGGCGTACGCCCCCGGGCAAGGTGACCGGCGTACGCCCCCGGACGAGGCGGCGTACGGCGGCGTACAGCGATGTCCCGTACCTCCGCGGCTCGGTGGGTGCGGGACAACGCCGTACGTTCCGAAGGCTCCGGAACCCCGGAACCCCGCCGCCCCGTGGTCCGGTGCGTCGGCCGTCGGAGGCGGGGGCCGGCGGCCGACGCACCGGTCAGATCGAGACGGCCGGGGTCTGGTCGCGGTGAGGGGAGGGCTCGGTGGCGGCCGTCGTGTTCCGCGAGCCGAAGAGGCGGTCCAGGGCGACCGCCCCCGGCCCCGTGAAGACGAGCAGCAGGAACGCCCAGCAGAACAGCGCCGAGGGCTCGCCGCCGTTCTCGACCGGCAGGAGCGCCTCGGGCTGGTGCACCTTGAAGTACGCGTAGGCCATCGAGCCCGAGGCGAGGAAGGCGGCGGCACGGGTGCCGAGGCCCAGAGCGACCAACGAGCCGCATATCAGCTGGATCAGGGCGGCGTACCAGCCGGGCCAGGCGCCGGTCTCCGCCTGGTCGCCGCCGAACAGCCCGAAGAGCGTGGCGGCGCCGTGGACGGCGAACAGCAGGCCGACGACGAAGCGGAAGAGGCTGAGGACGTAGGGCTGGGCCTGGTTCAAGCGGACGGGCATGGGGGGTGTGCTCCTTCGGTCGTGGTGGGGACGTGAACCGACTGAGCGATGAGGTTAGGGAAACCTCACCAGTACTTGCAACTTCAACATTCTGTCGAGTGGCTGGAAATCGCCCCACCCTCAGGGGTGAGTGAACGCTCAAGAACAGCTTCGAGCTGGGCTCCCCGGGCACCTGCTCTGGCCTGTACCAATGTCAGCGCAGCATTCCGGCCACGCAAGGTCAGGGTCATCAGTTGGTTGCCGAACCACGGGCCGCCCGTCCTGCCCCAGTTCACCGATGGGGTGCCCGTGCGGCCGTGGCGGGCCAGCGCCCGGCCGATCCACCGGCCCGTCCGGCTCCAGCCGAAACGGAAACCCGTCCGGATGGACCGGGGCACCGAGTTGTGCACGGGGGAGCAGGTCAACTGGAGGACGTGCGCCGCCGGGGCCGCCCCGGACGCGGTGCCGGAAGCACTGCCGGAAGCGATCTCGGCGTCGGGCCCGGGCTCGTGGCGGCTGCCGGACCCCCGGCCCGGTCGGGCCTTCGGCCACCGGGGCTCGGTGATGTAGGCGTGGTGGACGTCGCCGGAGAGGACACACACCGTCGCCGGAGCGTCCGGGCCGCTCCCGGCCTCCCTCAGCAGCTCCGTGAGCCGGTCGAAGGATTCCGGGAAGGCGGCCCAGTGCTCCAGGTCGGCGGCGCGGCGCAGCTTCTCGCCGAAGCGCGCCCAGCGGGGCCCGCGTACGCCCGCGCACAAAGCCGCGTTCCAACGTTCCGTGTCATGGATGAGCGGAGGCAGCAACCAGGGCAGAGAGCTACCGATGAGCAGATGGTCATACGAGGCGCGGTCGCTCAGGACCGCTTCCCGCAGCCAGTCCGCTTCTCGGGGGTCGAGCATCGCCCGCTGTTCCTCGGCCAGGACGCGGGCCGCGCGGGTGTCGACCATCACCAGCCGTACTCGGCCGAAAACACGTCGGTAGCTCCACCGCGCACGGGCGGGGTCCGCATCGGCCCCGGCGGCGAAGCGGCGCAGCGCCTCGGTGCCGTCCGGCGCGGCTGTGACCGCCGCGTAGACGGGGTCGGCGGCCAGTTCGGCGGGGGAGAGGTTGCCCAGGTGCTGGTGGACCCAGTAGGACATCAGACCGCTGACGATCCGCTCGTGCCACCAGGGGGTGGCGCGCATGTCCCGCTGCCAGGCGGCGCTGGTGTTCCAGTCGTCGATCACGTCGTGGTCGTCGAAGATCATGCAACTGGGAACCGTGGAGAGCAGCCAGCGGACCTCGGGGTCGCGCCACGATTCGTCGTAGAGGTAGGTGTACTCCTCGTAGTCCGCGATCTCCGTGCCCGGCGGCTCACTCAGATCCCGGCGGGCGGCGAGCCTGCGCCGGGTCGCGACGGAGGTCTCGTCCGCGTACACCTGGTCGCCGAGGAGCAGCAGGACGTCGGGCCGTTGCGCTTCCGGGTCCGCCGCGAGGCGGGCGGCGAGGGTGACCAGGGCGTCCGGCCCCACGGGGTCGTCCCCGTTCCCGGGGGCCGCCGCCCAGCGGCACGACCCGAACGAGATCCGGACGGGGTCCGGAACGGCCGGGACGGTCGGGTCGTCCGGCGCCCCGTCCCCGCCCGGACCCGTCGGGCCGGCCGGCGCCCCGCCCCCGTGCGGGCCCACCGGATCGTCCACCCGGCCGCCGTCCGGGTCCGCCGGGTCGCCTGTCGTCGGGCTGGCGTCCGGGTCCGCCGGATCGCCCGTCGCCAGGTCGCCGTCCGGGCTCGCCGGGTCTTCCGCCGCTGGGGGCCCGTCGCTCCCGGCCGTGCGCTCGGCGGCGGGCACGGGCCTGGTCGCGGGCGGCGTGGTGATGGTGCTCGGCGGGAGGCGGGTGTCCTCGGGCGGCCAGACGCGCCGGGAGCCGATCAGCACCTCGTACGCGGTGGTGGAGCCGGGCGTCAGCCCGGCCACCACCACCAGGGCGTAGTGGTGCCCCGCGACCGAGAAGGTGGGCGACGCCCCCGAAGCGCCGTCCGCGCACCGGACCTCCACGGTGCACGGACGGCTCGCCTCGACCCAGACGGTCGCGGTGGACCCGGACTCCCAGTCGACGTACCGCAGCAGTGGTCCCAGGCGCAGCCCGGCCATGTGTTGTCTCCTCGCGACGCCGTCACGGATGGGCTCCGTAACGTACAGAACGCGAGGAGGGGACGCACGGGTCCTGGCGGGTGCGGCGGCGGTCGGCGGCGTCCGGTGGCGGTATGCGGCCCGGCCCCCGGCGGCTGCCCGGAGCGTGCGGTACCGGAGCGGCTGTCCTGGGCGCGCCGCCGAAACGGCCGTCCGGGGCGAACGACTGCCCGGGGTGCGCGGCCGACCCGGGCCCGACCCGGGCTCACCGGGTTGCCGGTCAGCAGCCGTTCAGGGCCGACTGGAGCGCGCTCTTCTCGGCGGAGTCCACGCTCAGGTTGTAGTGCTTCTTGACGTGGACCCAGGCGCGGACGTAAGTGCACGTGTACGAAGAGCTCGGCGGCATCCACTCGGCCGGGTCCTTGTCGCCCTTGGCCTGGTTCACGTTGTCCGTGACCGCGATGAGCTGAGGGCGGGTCAGGTCGTTGGCGAACGACTGGCGCTGGGCGTTGGTCCAGTTGCTCGCGCCGGAGCGCCACGCCTCGGCCAGCGGGATCATGTGGTCGATGTCCACGTCGGAGGCCGCGCTCCAGGTCGCACCGTCGTAGGGGGAGTACCAACGGCCGCTGACCGCCGCGCAGGAGGAGTCCTGCTGGACGTTGGTGCCGTCCCGCTTGAGGACGACCTCACGGGTGTTGCATGCCCCCGACTGGGTGGTCCAGTGCGGGAACTTGTCGCGGCTGTACCCGGTGGACGAGCCCTCCGCGCCCACGGGGAGCTGGCCGAGGTAGGTGCGCGCGGTCGCGGCGCTGACCGGGGTGGGCATGGCGGCCTGGGCGCTCGGGGCGGTGAACAGGGCCGAGGCGGCGGCGAGCGCGGCGGTGGCGGCGACGACGGAGAGGCGACGCGCGTAGATTCCGGACATGCGAACTCCCTTGACGTGGGGGGTGCGTGGGCGGGCGATCGAACGGACCCGGCCAGGGTGGCGACGCCAGGTTTCTGTGGGGTGGGCGTCAGGTAACAGGGTGACGACATGTGCACGTCACATCAAGAGGTGTGCGAGGGGAGCGAGGGATCGCGTGGGCGCGCGAAACCGTCACCACCGCCTCTTTCGGCAGATCTTGACGGGGCATGGGGCGTGCGGCGTCCGGTTCGCGCGCCCCCGACCGGGCCGGGCGGGCGCCCGCACCTCGGCCGCTCTCGGCCGCTCTCGGCCGCTCTCGGCCGTACGGTCCGACCGGAGCGTGAGGGCGCGGCGCCCGCGGCTCTATCGTGGCCGCGTGCTGCTTCCGGCCTCCGTCACGCTCGGTGTCGTCCTCGCCGTCCTGCTGGTCCTCGCCGCCGCCGTCGCCGCGTGGGCCTCACTGGGGCGGTCGCGCGAGATCCTCGTCGCCGGGGCGCGGGCGGCGGCCCAACTCGCCGCCGTCTCCCTGCTCATCGGCTGGGTGGTCCGCTCCCCGGCGCCGTTCCTCGGGTTCGTGGCGCTGATGTTCGGCGTGGCGGTGTGGACCGCCGGCCGCCGGATCACCGGCAACCGCACCTGGCGCTGGGCGGCCGTACCCATCGGTGCGGGGGTGCTGCCCGTGGTCGGAGCGCTGTTGCTCGCCGGGCTCGTGCCGGTCCAGGGCCTGGTGGTCATCCCGGTGGCGGGCATCCTCATCGGCGGAGCGCTCACCGCGACCGTGCTCGGCGGCCGGCGCGCCCTGGACGAACTCGCCGGGCGGCACGGGGAGGTGGAGGCGGGCCTGGCCCTCGGACTGCTCGAACGGGACGCGCGGCTGGAGATCGTACGGCCTGCGGCGTCGGACGCGTTGCTGCCCGGCCTCGATCAGACCCGGACGGTCGGTCTGGTCACCCTGCCCGGCGCGTTCGTGGGCATGCTGCTGGGCGGCGCCTCGCCCGTGGAGGCGGGCGCGGCGCAGCTGTTCGTCCTGGTGGCGCTGATGGCGGTGCAGGCGGTGGCCGTCGCGGCCGTCCTGGAACTGGTCGCCCGCGGGCTGCTGCACCGGGACTGAGTCCGCCGGGAAGGCCGGGCATCCGGCGCGGCAGGGGGACGGACGCACGGACGAGCCCCCGGCCCGGGTGCGGTCCGGGGCGGGGGCTCGCGGGTGGCGGCCGGATGGCGGCCGGGTGGATCAGCGCTCGTCGACGTGCAGGCGGATCGTGCCGTCCCCGGCCGCCTCCACCCGTACTCGCGTCAGGTCCTCCACGTGGACGTCGGGTGCGAGGGCCGCGGCGCGCGGGCCGACGCCCACGACGCGCATGCCCGCCGCCCGGCCCGCCGCGATGCCGGCCTCGGAGTCCTCGAACACGATGCAGTCCGCCGCGTCGAAGCCCAGCTCCGCCGCGCCCTTGAGGAAGCCCTCGGGGTCCGGCTTGCTGGCGGACACCTGCTCGGCGGTGACGCGCACGGCGGGCATCGGCAGCGCGGCGGCGCCCATCCGGGCGCTCGCGAGCGCGGAGTCGGCGGAGGTCACCAGTGCGTGCGGCAGTCCGGCGATCGCTGCCATGAACGCGGGCGCTCCGCCGACCGGTACGACGCCGTCGACGTCGGCGGTCTCCCGGGCGAGCATCACCCGGTTGTCCGCGTAGTTCTCCTCCATCGGCCGGTCGGGGAGCAGGACGGCCATCGTGGCGTACCCCTGGCGGCCGTGCACCACCTTGAGCGCGGCCTCCGGGTCCAGCCCGTGCTCGACCGCCCACTGCCGCCAGCAGCGCTCCACCACCGCGTCGGAGTTCACGAGGGTGCCGTCCATGTCCAGCAGGAGGGCGTGAGCGGTGAGGACGGTGGCCGGCATCGGCTGCTCCAGAACGCGGGGGAGGTGTGCGATCAAGCCCGGGTGCTCGCGGTGCGTCGCGAGGGTGTGCGGGCGGTGAGGGGGGTGGTGCGCGGGGCCGCACGGGCGCCGCACCTCCGTGGGAGGTACGCCGTGCGGGGACAGAGCAACCCCCGCCCGCCGGTCAGGGAGTGCGGGCGGGAGCCACTTTGTTCCATCACGATACAAAAACCGGGGCCGGAACGCCAATCCCCCCGCCCGATTGGTGCGGGCGGGGGGACCGGCGGCCGGGTCGGAGGCGCGGTGTCAGCGGTGGCCGGGCCGGCCCCCGCTCGTCTGCTCCTCCAACCGGCTCCGGGTGTGGGGCCCGTACACGCCTGTCGGGTCGCCGTGGACGCCCATGTACGACTGGTAGAACGCCACGGAGTACGCCACGCGGTCGGTGTAGTGCCCGTCGGAGGGCCCGGCGTAGAGCCATGTCCCGATCTGCCGGAGCCGGTTCTGCAACTCGACGACCTGCGGCCCCCGGTCGCCGGGCCGCAGCGTCGTGGCGGCGATCCCCGCCGGGGGTGGATCGGCCGTCGGGGCCGGAGCCGGGGCGCCGCCGCCCGGGGCGGGTGATCCGCCGAGCCCCGGCGACGCGGGGGAGGGGGCGGAGGCGGTCGGCGCGGGCTTCCGGGTCTTCGTCGCAGAGGCGGACGCGGACGGCGACGCGGACGGCGTGGCGGACGGCGTGGCCGACGCGGACGGCGTGCGGGACGGAGCGGCCGAGGCGGAGGGGGACGGGGACGGGGCTACCGACGCGGCCGGTTCGTCCCGCACGCCGTCCGGGACGCTCCGGGTGATCTCCGGCAGCGCCTCGTCCGCACTCTCCTCCGCGCCGCCGAACAGGCCTCCGGCGAAGGCCGCCGTACCGACCACCGCGGCCACCGCCGCGCCCGCCGCGACGGCCGCGAAGGGACGCCTGCGGCGCGGCTGCACGGGATCGGGGCCGAGGCCGGAGGCGGGGACCGCGCCCCCCGTGCGCCTGCGGACTCCCCCCGCCTCCGGGTACACCGCCCCGGAGGGGTCGTACGCCCCGTACGCCTCGGAGGAGCTGCGGACCCCAGGGGTCCCGGAGGGGTCGTACGCCCCGTACGCCGCGGAGGAGCCGTGAACCCCGGAGGAGTCGAGGGCCCCGTACGCCTCGGAGACTCCGTACGCCCCGGGGGCCTCCGAGGCTTCGTACGCCCCGGAATCCTCGGAAGCCGGACCGCTGTCCGCCAGCGTCACGTACGGGCGGATGCGCAGCGGGTCGAAGTCCTCGGCCGCCGCCATCTCCGCCGTACGGGCCGCGCGGCGGTCCTCGTGGGCCGCGCGCCGCTCGTCCGGCGTGAGCGGGCCCGTGCCCGCCTCGCACCGGCACGGCATCCGGTGCTCCGTGCCGGGCTCCCCGGCCTTCCGTCTGCCGCACTCCGAGCATGCGTGTCCGGTCATCGTGGTCCCCTCCCTTGAACTGCCTGCGATTATGCAGCCCGCCCCGGGGAACCCCAACGGCCCGCCGGGGGTACGGCGGGGCGGGATGCGGGGCACGACCAGCTTTCGGCAGGCCATAACAGGGCAAAACGTTCAGGATGGGGTGTAGCGGATCATCGCGTCCAGCGGATCGAGGAGACGACGCCCATGGCCCAGCAGCTGAGCCCGCCGCCTGCGGCCCCCGGTCAGGGCCAGTCCCGCCGAGGCGTCCTCGTAGCGATCGGAGCCCTGCTCCTCGGCATGCTGCTCGCGGCACTCGATCAGACGATCGTCTCCACCGCGCTCCCCACCATCGTCAGCGAGCTGGGCGGGCTCGACCACCTGTCCTGGGTGGTGACCGCCTATCTGCTGGCCGCCACCGCGGCGACCCCGCTCTGGGGCAAGCTCGGCGACCAGTACGGCCGCAAGAAGCTCTTCCAGACCGCGATCGTGATCTTCCTGATCGGCTCCGTGCTCTGCGGAGTCGCCCAGGACATGCCCCAGCTCATCGGCTTCCGGGCCCTCCAGGGGCTGGGCGGCGGCGGACTCATGGTGCTGTCGATGGCGATCGTCGGCGACCTCGTCCCCCCGCGCGAACGCGGCAAGTACCAGGGCCTCTTCGGCGCGGTCTTCGGGGTGACGAGCGTCCTCGGCCCGCTCCTCGGCGGTTTCTTCACCGAGCACCTCAGCTGGCGCTGGGTGTTCTACATCAACCTGCCGGTCGGCGTCGTCGCCCTCGTCGTCATCGCGGCCGTCCTGCGCATCCCGGTCCGCCGCGAGAAGCACGTCATCGACTACCTCGGCACCTTCCTCATCGCGGCCGTCGCGACCGGCCTGGTGCTCGTCGCCTCCCTCGGCGGTACGACGTGGGCCTGGGGCTCCCCGCAGATCATCGGGCTGGCCGTGCTCGCCGTCGTGCTGCTGGCGGCCTTCATCGCCGTCGAACGCCGCGCGGCCGAACCCGTGCTGCCGCTGAAACTGTTCCGGGTCCGGACCTTCAGCCTGGTCGCCGTGATCAGCTTCGTCATCGGCTTCGCCATGTTCGGCGCGATGACCTACCTGCCGACCTTCCTCCAGGTGGTCCACGACATCACCCCGACCATGTCCGGCGTGCACATGCTGCCGATGGTGCTCGGCCTGCTGATCACCTCCACCGGCTCCGGCCAGATCGTCAGCCGGACCGGCCGCTGGAAAGTCTTCCCGCTCCTCGGCACCGCCCTCACCGCCGGCGGTCTCCTGCTGCTCCACCAGCTCGACGAGAACAGCTCGACCTGGCTGATGAGCGCCTACTTCTTCGTCTTCGGCGCCGGTCTCGGCCTCGTGATGCAGGTGCTCGTCCTGGTGGCCCAGAACTCCGTCGCCTACCAGGACCTGGGGGTCGCCACCTCCGGGGCGACCTTCTTCCGGTCCATCGGCGCCGCGTTCGGCGTGGCCGTCTTCGGGACCGTCTTCACCAACCGGCTGACCGGGCAGCTGACGGACGCGCTCGCCGGGCAACCGCTGCCGCCGGGCGTCGACGCGGGGCGGCTGGCCGCCGACCCCCGGGCCATCGGAGAGCTCCCCGCCGACCTGCGGCCCTCCGTGCTGAGCGCGTACTCCACCTCCATCACCGACGTCTTCCTGTACGCCGCCCCGGTCGTCCTGCTGGCCTTCGTCCTCGCCTGGTTCCTCCGCGAGGACAAGCTCCGGGGCTCCGTGACCACCCCCGACACCAGCCAGACCTTCGCCTCCAACCCCGTCCAGCGCTCCTCGTACGACGAGTGCGCCCGCGCCCTGTCGGTGCTCGCCACGCGGGAGGGGCGCCGCGAGATCTACGAGAAGGTCACCGCGCGGGCCGGGTACGACCTCCTGCCCGCCGCGAGCTGGCTGCTCCTGCGGATCAGACGGCACGGGATGGTCGAACCCTCCCGCCTCGCGGAGACCGCCCCCGTACCGATCCACGTCATCACCGACGCGGCCCGGCAGGTCGAGGAGCGGGGGCTGGCCCGCCGGGAGGGCCTGCAGATGGTCCTCACCGAGGCGGGGGGCGAGGCGGTCGTCCGGCTCTCCCAGGCCCGTGAGGACTCCCTCGCCGAACTCCTCGGCGACTGGTGGGGGCCCGAGCGGCCCACCGACCTGACGGCCCTCGTCAAAGAACTGACCGCCGAAGTCAGCGGTTCGACCGCGGAACGCCCCCACTCCCCGGCGCCTCCCCGCGACCACGAGGCCCATCTGCGCCATGCCGAACGCGCGGAACAGGCCGGGCGCGACCGTCCGGACGCACCCTGACGCCCCGACGCACCCGGCCGCCCGGACGCACCCTGAGGTCACCGCCGAGAGCTCCGCCCCGCCCGCCCCGCGGGCCCTTCTCACAGCTCCTTCGCGAACCAGCGCTCCGCGTACGGGTTGCGGCGGTGGAACGCCGGAACCTCCCGGTAGCCGTGCTTCGCGTACAGGCCGCGCGCCTCGACCAGGTCGTGGCGGGTGTCCAGCCGCAGCAGCCGTACGCCGCACGCCCGCGCCGCCTCCTCCACCGCGGCCAGCAGCACACCGCCGCCGCCCGTGCCCCGGAACGCCGGGCGCACGTACACCCGGGTCAGCTCCGCCGTACCCGGTTCGGCGGCCTCCGTCAGCACCAGCCCGGCGCAGCTCGCCGCCTCGCCCCCGTACCGGCCGACGACGAACCGTCCGGTCGGCGGAGCCAGCAGGTCGGCCCCGTCGTCGTCGAGCCCCTCCGCGATCTCCTCGGCGGTCGCGGGCCGCTGCCAGTAACGGCTCGCGACCTCGTCGTAGTAGTCCCGGCGCAGGGCGCTCGCGTCGGGGGAGTCGAAACGTTCGGGGGCTACGGTCCACGTCATGTGCGGCATTCTCATCGCCGTACGGCCGAACCACGACGTCATTTATGTGTAGGGGGCAGTAGTGAGTGATGTGCCTGTGACCGGAGCGGTGTCCGCGGCATCCGCGACCGGGGCGATCCAGCACCTCGCCGAACGGTGGATACGGGACGGCATGGCCGCCGGGGCGGACCGGGGCCCGAGCGGCGACCGGGCCGGCGGCTTCGTCTGCTCGCCCGCCGGACTGTGGCTCGCCCTGGCCGCCGTCGCCGCCGGGGCGCGCGGCGCGACCGCCGCCGAACTGCGGGACCTCCTGGGCACCGCGGACCGGGAGGCCGCACCGGCCGTCACGGCGGTGGCCCGCGAGCTGGCCCGGACCGGGGCGCTGGGCGTCGCCACCCGGGTCTTCAGCCGGGTACCCGTCCACCGCGCGTACCGGGAGGCCCTGCCGGACGTCCCCTTCGCCCCGATGGACCCGGCGGCCGTCGACGCCTGGGTGCGCGAGGCGACCGGCGGGCTGATCGAGCGGCTGCCGCTGGAGATCACCGACGACATCCTGCTCGCGCTGGTCAACGTCCTCGCCCTCAAGGCCCGCTGGGAATCGCCGTTCGAGGGATGGCTGACCCGGGACCGGCCGTTCACCGACGCGTCCGGGACGGCCGTCCAGGTGCCGACCATGGCCAAGTCCGTGCCGCTCCCCGACGCCTGGACGGTCGGCGGGACGTACGTCGTCGAGCTGCGGTGCGCCCCGGAGGCGGACGGCGCACCCGGGGCCCGGGTCCGGTTCGTCCTGGGGGAGCCGGGAGACGGGGCCGACCGGGTGCTGCCCGCGGGCTGGGCGCCCCGGGGCTCGGGCGTTCCGCTGGACGCCGACCGGGTCACCATCGGGCTGCCCCGGCTGGCGCTGCGGACGCGGGTGCCGGTCACAGGCCAGCTCGACGCCCTCGGGGTCCGGCTGGCCCTGACCGACCACGCGGACTTCTCCGGTCTCTCCCCCGAGCCCCTCCGCATCTCCGACGTCGTCCAGGAGGCCGTACTGAAGATCGCCGAGGAGGGGGTGGAGGCCGCGGCCGTGACCGTGGTCGCCATGCCCCGGGCGGGTTCCGCGCCTCGCCCGGAGCGGGTGGAGCACATCGCCTTCGACCGGCCCTTCGGCATCGTCGTGCTGGCCGGAGCCGACGACGTGCCCCTGTTCGCGGCGTGGCAGGCGGACGCCCCCGCCGGACCGGCCGCCTGAGCCCGGCCCCCGCCCCCCGAGGACCCGGCGCCGGGGAGGACCGGTCGGCCTTCCGGACGGGGAGCGGGATGACAGTCAGGCAAAGAGGGGGTTGATTGTGTCTACCTCATAGGGCAATGCGAGGCTTCATCCCGCGTGGCCCCACTCGAAGGGGCGATGCATGGAACGGTGGGAGGGTCGGCGCAGCGTGGTGAATGCGGATCACAGTGTGCGCGGGGACGCGGCGGCGGAGACGGGAGCGGCGGGGAGCGGACCGGTCCGGGCCCTGCTCTGGCTGGTCGTCGCCGCGCTGGCGGTACGGCAGGTGGCGGCGGTGCTCCGGCAGCCACCGGGGGAACGGCTCCTCGATCTGGAGACCTGGATCGGGGAGGAGGGCGTCCTGCACGTGGCGGGTTCGCTGTACGACGGCGGCCGGTTCACCGGCACGCCCTTCGCCGGCCTCGTCCTCAAGCCCCTCACCGCCTCGGCCCAGCAGGCCCTGGGCGTCGCCTGGACGTTCGGTTCCCTGCTGCTCGTCGTCGCCCTCGGCGTCGTCGCGGCCCGGGCGCTGCCCTCCCCGGTGGGCCGCCGCACGGCCCTGCTCGCGGCCCCCGTCGCGATCGGCCTGTTCCTGCTGTCGCTGCCGGTCCGCAACGCCCTGCACCTGGGCCAGACGAGCATCCTGCCCGTCCTGCTGGTGCTGCTGGCCTGGTTCGCCGTCCGGGAGCAGCGGGCGGCGGGCGTCCTCGTCGGGATCGCCGCCGCCTTCCAGCCGGTCCTGCTCCTCTTCGCCGTCCTCCTCCGGCTGACCGGCCGGCGGCAGGCGTCGGTGGGCGCGGGGATGACGTTCGCCCTCGCCACGGCCGCCGCGTGGGCCGCCGCGCCGAAGGACTCGTGGACGTACTGGGTGCACCATCTCGCGGGCGCCGGGCTGGGGGAGCGACCGGACAGCCTGGCCAACCAGTCCCTGCACGGGGCGCTGCTCCGGCTCGGCCTCGAAGGCCCCCCGGAGATCGCCCTGTTCCTGGTGCTCGCCGCCGCCGTGACGGTCCTCGGGCTGCGGCGCGCGGTGCGGTACGCGCGGGACGGTCAGGTGCTCCTCGCGGTGGCCGTGACCGGCTGCGTCGTGGTCGCCGTCTCGCCGACCGCCTGGCAGCACCAGCTCCTGTGGGTGCTCCTCGCCGTCGTCGGCCGCGTCGGCAAACGGGCCTCCGACCGGCTGGTCTGGCCGTCCGTGGTGGTCCTGGCCGTCACCCTGCCGGGGACGATGCTGCTGCCCAACATCGAGCCGCTCATCCCGGTACGCGACAACGTGCTGCTGCTCGTGGCGCTCGGCGCGGCCTGCCTCGCCCCGTTCCTGCCCCGCACCTCGCCGTACTGGCAGCACCCGGTCCCCACCGACTACGCGAAACCGGTCGCGGCGCGCTGGAGACGGGTGCCGCTCCTGCCGTTCTGGCGCCGGGTCCTCACCCGCCCCAACCTGCTGCTGGAACTCCTGCTCATCCGGGTGGTCTACGACGCCTACGCCCAGGTCCGCCTCGCCGCCAGGGCGGGACGCCCGCTCGCCGAGGAGCACGGCCGCCAGATCCACGCCGTCGAGCAGTGGCTGCACATCGACATCGAGCACTGGGTCAACCACACGGTCGTCCGGATCGACTGGCTGCGCGAGTTCTTCGACTACTACTACCTGACCTTCCACTTCATCGTCCCGCTGACGATCCTCGGCGTGCTGTACGCGCGCCGCCCCGCCGACTACCGCTGGGTCCGCTCCTCCATCGGCTTCGCCACGCTGCTCGCGCTCGTCGGCTTCTGGCTCTACCCCCTGGCCCCGCCCCGGCTCATGCCCGGCCTCGGGTTCATCGACACCGTCCACGGGGTGCAGGACTTCGCCAAGCCCGACTACGGGACGCTGACCACCGTCACCAACCAGTACGCGGCGATGCCGTCGCTGCACTTCGGCTGGTCGCTGTGGTGCGGGGTGGTCATCGTGATGCTGGCCCCGAAGCTGTGGATGAAGGCGCTCGGGCTGCTGCACCCGCTCTTCACGATCGTGGCGATCGTGGCCACCGCCAACCACTGGGTGCTCGACGCGGCGGGCGGCGCCCTCGTCGTCTCGCTGGGCTTCGGGCTGACGTACCTGCTGTCGGGGCCGCGGAGGCTGGTGACCGGCGAGGAGCGGACCACCGAGGAGGAGCGGACCACCGAGGAGAAGGACGGGAAGCCGGCGGCGGCGAAATCCGCGGGAACGGAACCGGCGCAGCCCGCCGTGCCGGCCGAGCCCGCCCTCGTACCGGAACGCGAACCGGTGGAGAAGCTCGCGGGCACCTAGCGGACGGCGAACGGGGGCGCGGGAGCCCGCACGGCCGGAACGGCGCCCGCCCCCACCGGAGCGGGCGCCGCAGACCGAAGGGGTGCCGGGGAGGCGTCGACCGCCCCGGCACCCCTTCGGCGTGGATCGCCGCGTCCGTCCATCCTCCGCCCGCCCGGCCCCCGCCGCCACTCGGGACCGGCCCGGAGCGCGCGACCGGGGTCAGGCCGCCGCCGTGGTCACCCGGAGCCGCTCGAACCCGTCGCGCCGGGCCGAACACGGCCGCCGGGGCCTCCTCCCGCGGTCCTCGCAGCGGAGGTCCCGGCCTCCTCCGGCGTCCCGGCCCCTTCCCACCCCTCGGGCTCCCCGAACGTCGCGCGCGCGTCGAAGGCGGCGCGGCGGGTGGCCCGGCGCAGCGCCCTGAGCAGCGTCGGGCCGACCGTGAGGGTCAGCACCACCGACAGCAGCGCCCGCCCCAGGTCCCAGCCCAGCGAGGTCGCCGCGCAGTAGGCGAGGAACCGCACCAGGTTCTCGTGGAGCGGGTCGTTCTCGTCATAGGAGATCCCCGATCCGAGACCTTGGAGGAGCGGCCAGCCCTGCAGGTTCATCACCGTGCCGTAGGCGAACGACGCCACGCACCCGTACGCCGCCAGCATCGCCGTCTCGGCCCGCCCGCGCAGCCGGTCCGCCCCCGGCAGCAGCCCCGCCCCCATGGTGAACCAGCCCATCGACAGCATCTGGAACGGCATCCACGGCCCGACCCCGCCCGTCAGCAGCGCCGAGGCGAACATGGTCACCGAGCCGAGCACGAAACCGAACCCGGGCCCGAGGACCCGGCCGCTCAGCACCATCAGGAAGAACATCGGCTCCAGCCCCGCCGTACCGGCCCCGAGCGGGCGCAACGCCGCCCCCACCGCCGCCAGCACGCCGAGCATCGCGACGGCCTTCGCGTCCATCCCGGACTCCGAGATCGTCGCCACGACCACCGCGATCAGCAGCGGCAGCAGCGCCGCGAACAGCCAGGGCGCGTCCTTCGCGTGCGCCAGCCCGGACCCGGCGTCCGTCAGCAGCGGCCACCCGAACGCGACCACGCCGACGGCCCCGATCAGCACCAGCACGGCCACCGACTTCGGCCCGAGCCGTACCGGGCGGGCCGCCCGCCCCGCTGCGCCCGTCGTCCCGTTCACGCTCCCGCCTCCAGCGCCGCGCGCACCTGGGAGACGGTCAGCCACTCCTGCGGGGCCAGGATCTTCGCCGTCTGCGGGGCGAAGGCGGGCGAGGAGACCACCACCTGCCCGGTCGGGCCGTCCGCGACGACCTCCCCGTCGGCGAGGATCACCACCCGGTGCGCCAGTTCCGCCGCCAGCTCCACGTCGTGCGTCGCCAGGACGATCGCGTGCCCCTCGGCCGCCAGGGAGCGCAGGACGCCGACGAGCCGGGCCTTCGCCGCGTAGTCCAGGCCGCGCGTCGGTTCGTCCAGCAGCAGCAGCGGTGGCCGGCCCGTCAGCACCAGCGCCAGGGCCAGGGCGAGCCGCTGGCCCTCCGACAGGTCCCGGGGGTGGGTGTCGTCCGCGACCCCCGGAACCAGCTCGGACACCAGCGCCCGGCACGTACCCTCCGCCGCACCGGCGTCCCGGTCGGCGGCGGCGCACTCGGCGGCCACCGTGTCCGCGTACAGCAGATCGCGCGGCTCCTGCGGCACGAGGCCGACCCGGCGCACCATCGTCCCCGGGTCCGTCCGGGCGGGGGCCAGGCCGCCGACCCGCACGGTGCCCGCGGTGGGTTCGACCATCCCGACGAGGGCCCCGAGCAGTGTGGACTTGCCGGCCCCGTTGCGGCCCATCAGGGCCACCGTCTCACCCGGGGCCACGGTGAGCGACACCCGCCGCAACGCCTCGACCCGCTCGCGCCGCACCCCGAGCCCCCTCACCCGGGTGACCGGGTCGGCGGTGGGCGGGACGGCGGACCCCTCGCGGCCGCGGGAGCTTTCCGTACGGTCCCGGTCCCGGCCCAGCAGACGGGCGAACCGGCCCGGCCGCGCCCGCTCCCCGGCGGGCGGAACCGACGGCTCCGGCTCCGGCTCCGGGGCGAGGGGCCTCGGCCCCGGGACCCGGGGGGCGGCCCCGGGGGCGGGCGCCGCCCCTGCCAGCCGCTCCCGCAGCCCGTCGGCGGCGCGCCGGGCGTCGCGCACCGACAGGGGCAGCGGATCCCAGTCGGCCAGCAGGCCCAGCTCGGCGACCGGCGGCCGGACCGGCGACACCTTCATGATCGCGGCGGGCGGTCCCATCACCGGGGGAGCGCCCGGCGCGGGCAGCAGGACGACCTGGTCCGCGTACTGCACCACCCGCTCCAGCCGGTGCTCGGCCATGAACACGGTGGTGCCCAGGTCGTGGACCAGCCGCTGGAGCACCGCCAGGACCTCCTCGGCCGCCGCCGGGTCCAGGGCGGAGGTCGGTTCGTCGAGCACCAGCACCTTCGGGTGCGTGGTGAGCACCGAACCGATCGCCACCCGCTGCTGCTGACCGCCCGACAGGGTCGCGATGGGCCGGTCGCGCAGGTCGGCCAGGCCCAGCAGATCGAGCGTCTCCTCGACCCGGCGCCGCATCACGTCCGGGTCCAGACCGAGCGACTCCATGCCGTACGCCAGCTCGTCCTCGACCGTGTCCGTGACGAAGTGGGCGAGCGGGTCCTGGCCGACCGTCCCGACCAGGTCGGCCAGCTCACGCGGCTGGTGCGTACGGGTGTCGCGCCCGCCCACCGTGACCCGCCCGGAGAGCAGCCCGCCCGTGAAGTGCGGGACGAGCCCCGAGACCGTACCCAGCAAAGTCGACTTGCCGACACCCGAGGGGCCGACGAGCAGCACGAGTTCTCCCTCGGGGACGGTGAGGTCGACCCCGGACAGGGTGGGGCGCTCCGAGCCCTCGTAGCGCACGGAGACCCGTTCGAACGTGATCACGCCTGCTCCTTGCTGCGATGCGGTCCTTCGGCTGCCCGGGACGACGGCGGTACGGGGGCGACCAGCGCGGGCAGCAGGCCGATCAGCACCGCCGCCGCGGGCCACAGCGGCAGCACCGGCGCGGTCAGCGGCACGACGCCCGGGTGCAGCGCCTCCGGATCGACCGCGCCCGCCCAGATCATCGCCGCCGCGACCACCGCCCCCGAGGACGCCACCAGCCGGGCCCGCGCCCCCCACCGGTCCGGCCGGTAGCGGGTCCGCACCGAGCGCCGCCCGCCGAGCCGCAGCCCGGCCGTCGCCGCGACCAGCCCGGCCAGCAGCAGCGGCAGCCCGTACACCGCGCCCTCAGCGGCCAGCAGCCCGTACGTGCCGGCGCACACCCCGAGCATCCCGCCCAGCGTCAGCACGTTCGTGGTGTACCGGACGGCGGCCGGGACCTCGGCGGTACGCCCGTACCCGCGTGCGTCCATCGACGCGGCCAACGCCACCGACCGCTCCAGCGCGCCTTCCACCACCGGCAACCCGATCTGCGCCACCGCCCGCACGCCCCCGGTCGGCCGGCCCCGCAACCGGCGCGCGTACCGCAGCCGGGCCACGTCGGCCACCATGTTCGGCGCGAACGTCATGGCGACCACGACGGCGACCCCCGCCTCGTACAGCGCACCGGGCAGCGACTTCAGCAACCGCGCCGGGTTGGCCAGCGCGTTGGCCGCGCCGACGCAGATCAGCAGGGTGGCCAGCTTCATCCCCTCGTACAGCGAGTGCGTCAGCTGCTCGGCGGTGACCCGGCCGCCGATCCGCACACCCTGCGCCCAGTCGGGCAGCGGCAGTTCGGGCAGGGTCAGCACGGTGTGCGTACCGGGGATCGACGAGCCGAGGAAGACGGAGAACAGCAGCCGCACCGCCACGACGAACAGCCCGATCCTGACGAACGCCCCGTACGAGCGCGCCCACGGCGCGTCCGTGCGCCGTGCCGCCACCACGTACCCGGTCACCCCCACCAGCAGCCCGAGCACCAGCGGGTTGGTCGTCCGGGACGCGGCGGTGGCCAGCCCCAGCGCCCACAGCCACCACGCCCCGGCGGGCAGCGCGTTGGAGCGGTCCGCCTCGGGGGCGCGCAGGGCGCGGCGCAGCAGCCGGGCCGGGACGGGGGAGCCGGTCACCGGCGGCGGCGGGCCTGGACCACGGCGGCGACGCCCAGCAGCAGAATGGCGCCGAGCCCGACGAGGAGCCCGGCGGACGGGCCGCCGTCCGCGTCGCCGCCCTCCCCGGTCGTCTTCACGGGGGAGGCCGCCCCCGCGGGGGCGGACGGCTTCGCGCTGCCGGCGTCGCCGGAGACCTGTTCGCCGCAGCCCGCCTTCGGGTAGCCGGAGATGGCGCAGAGCATGGCGCTGCCGTCGTACCGCAGCGGCTTCGCCACCGCCGCGAGCGCCTCCGCGCTGCTGGCGTCCGGCGCGACCTGCGCGCAGGCCGCGCGCGGGGCGGGCGGCTCCTCCCCGCCCGGGGCGTCCGCCGCCGTGCCCGGGTCGATCACCAGCGCCACCCGCTTGGCGCCGTCCTTCGCCGGGGTGCCCGCGCAGACCGCCCCGAAGTCCGGGGCGCGGCGCGGCTGCGCGGCCTCGCCCGCGTCCTCGCTCACGGCGAACCGGAAGCCCTGGACGGAGCCGTCGTCCGGGCGCAGGAGGGCCGGCCCCTGCGTGGCGTACTCCCAGTTCTCGCCGTTGCCCTGCCAGAAGGACCAGTAGCGGTACCCGGCGGCCTCGGCGCTCCCCGCGCCGCCCAGCAGGACGGCGGAGGCGGCGACGAGGGCGGCGAGCAGCACGACGAGAGGGCTGCGCAGCCGCGCCGGGACCGCGGCGGCCGCCGGGCGGGACCGGGACCTCACGGCTGCTGCTTCTTCCGGCCCATGCTGAGCAGGAAACCGATACCGGTGCCGACGAGCAGTCCGATGCCGATCAGCCACCCCAGGCTCAGCCCGCTGTCGTCGCTGCCGGTGCCGCTGGAGGGCTGCGGACCGGTCGGGGTGGGCGAGGGGAGGGCGGTGGCGGCCGGGGAGGGCCCCATCCCGTTGAGCTGCTTGACGAGGTCGACGCCGCCGAAGCGGCGGGCGTCCGCCCCGGTGGCGTGCGCCGCGAGGATCAGCTGCGCGGTGGCGGCCGGACCGCCCGCCTTCGACCAGCCGGTGGCGTTCTTCTCCAGCCAGGCCACGGACGCCTCGGCCTTGTCCTTGTGCCCGGAGGCGGCGAGAGCGACGACCGCGTCGGCGGTGTTGCCGTAGTCGGGCTGCGGTGCGGTCTCCTCCGCGCCCGGCATCGGGGGCTGCTCCAGATACGGCTTCTTCTTCAGCGTCTCCGCGAGGAAGAACGCGCCGTTCTGGGCGCTCTGCTCGGGGGCGAGGTCGTCGCCCTTCGTGCAGACGGGGTCCTTGACCGCGTTGGACGTGCCGGAGGCGATGCCCTTGCCCATCAGGCCGAGCACGGAGGCCGCGGTGGCGTCGAGGTTGGCGGTCAGCTCGCCCTTCTTGCCCGGCTGGTAGGCGAACGCCCCGCCGTCCTCGTCCCCGCACGGGAGGGCGAGGGACTGGAGGGCGGTGTACGGGGTGTTGCCGTCGGGGGTGGTGACCTCGTTGATCGGGACGCCGGTCCGGGCCAGGGCGCCGACCACGATGGACGTCGAGTTCGCGTCGCTCGGGCTGCCGGGGTTGTAGCCCCAGCCGCCGTCCTCGTTCTGCACGGACTTGAGCCAGTCGGCCCCGTTGTTGGCGTCCTCGCGGTGCTGGTTGATCTCGACGAGGGCCTGGACGGCGACGGCGGTGGCGTTGGTGTCCATCACCGTCGAGGCGTCGCACGGCTCGGAGGCGTCCCGGTACGAGGTGAACGCGCCGCTGTCGCACTGCTGGCCCACCAGCCAGTCCACCGCCTGCGTCGACGGCGTGACGTACTCGATCTTCTGCGCGAGGAAGGCCAGCGACTGCCGCCACACCCCGTCGTAGGCGGGGTCGGTGGTGCCGTAGAGCCCGGCAGGCAGTTCCGCGGACGGGGAGGGGCCCGGTGCGGCGACCGCTGCGGGGGCGGCCGCGCCCAGGAGCACGGCGGTGGTCGCGAGCGCGGCTGCGCTGCGGCGTACGGTCATGGCTGGCTGGGCCTCTCCTGCGAGGGCCGGACTCCGCGGACGCACGGGGGCGCCGGGCTCCGGCCCCGTATGCCTCGACGGTGCCGGCCACCGGGGTTCCGGTGGCCCGAGCCGGTCACGCTCCGCGGAGGGCGGTCCGGCTGCCGTCGGGCGGACGGGTCACGGCTGGGGCGCTCAGCCGGAGTGGCCCCGGCTTCCCCCTGTACGGGCATGATGACGACCTGCCCACTCTACCGGTCCGTAGGGGAGGGGCCGGGGGCCGCTCGGCGGGGTACGCCGCCGGGGCCGGCGGGAAGGCCGGTCGGCACGCAGCCCCGGGGCGGGCGCCGTCCGTCGGGCGCTCAGCCCCGCACCGGCTCAGCCGTCAGGTCGATGAGGCGGCAGACCGTTTCGATGTCGGTCTCGACCTGGGCGATCGAGGCCCGCCCCGAGAGCCAGGTGATCAGGGCCGAGTGCCAGGTGTGCTCGATGACCCGGACCGCGGAGAGCTGGTCCGGGGTCGGGTGCTCCAGGCCCGTCGCGTCCAGGATGATCGCCGTCGTGAGCCGGGAGACCGTCTCCACCTCGGGGCTCACGCCGCGGTCCGCGAAGGTGAGGGCGCGGACCATGGCGTCCGCCAGGTGCGGTTCGCGTCGCAGGGCGCGGAAGGCGCGCATCAGGACCTCGGCCACCCGCTGAGCCGCGTCGTCCCCGGCCGGGGGGCGTTCGCGGAGCGTGGTGCGCAGCTGCTGGAGCTGGTCCTGCATGGTCGCCACCAGGAGATGGATCTTGGAGGGGAAGTAGCGGTAGAGGGTGCCCAGCGCGACCCCGGCGGCCTCGGCCACCTCCCGCATCTGCACCGCCTCGAACCCGCCCCGGCCGGCCAGCTGCGCACCGGCGTGCAGGATGCGGCGGCGGCGGGCCTCCTGGCGCTCGGTCAGCGCAGGCGCTGCCGGTCTGGCGTCCGCGGTCATGCTGCCCCCGATCACGATCCACGATCCATGGCTTGATCCACCCGGACGGGCGAAACGGGCCGTCCGGGCGCGCACAGCATGCCAGGGGCGTCCGCCGTGGCACGAATCACCTGATCCGGCCTCTCCGCCGACGCTACCTGCCGGTAGATTCGATGCACGTCGAGCGATCAAGTAGGAAGCTTGTCCCAGCAAGTTTGAAACTTGTTCTAGATTAGCGCGACCGGTTACGCTCCGGCGAACATGGAGTCAGAAGGGGGCCGAGTGTGACCGCTGAGGCCGTAGAGACGGGCCCCCGCACGGGCGACGGCGCCACCGCCGACCGGCCGTTGCGCATCGCACTCCTCACCTACAAGGGCAACCCGTTCTGCGGCGGCCAGGGCGTGTACGTCCGCCACCTCAGCCGGGAGTTGGCCCGCCTGGGCCACAGCGTCGAGGTGATCGGCGCGCAGCCCTACCCGGTGCTCGACGAGGGCGTCCCGCTCACCGAGCTGGCGAGCCTGGACCTCTACCGGCAGCCGGACCCGTTCCGCACGCCGAAGCGCGGCGAGTACCGGGACTGGATCGACCTCGCCGAGGTCGCCACCATGTGGACCGGCGGCTTCCCCGAACCCCTCACCTTCAGCCTCCGCGCCCGCCGCCATCTCCTCGCCCGGCGCGGCGAGTTCGACGTCGTCCACGACAACCAGACCCTCGGTTACGGACTCCTCGGAGACCTCGGGGCCCCGCTGGTGACGACGATCCACCACCCCATAACCGTCGACCGCAGGCTCGACCTGGCGGCCGCGACCAGCCGCCGCCGACGCGCCTCCGTGCGCCGCTGGTACGCCTTCACCCGCATGCAGAAGCGGGTCGCCCGCAAGCTGGACACCGTCCTCACCGTCTCCGGCTCCTCGCGCGACGAGATCATCGAGGACCTCGGCGTACGCCAGGACCGGATCAGCGTCGTCCACATCGGCGCCGACACCGACCTGTGGTCGCCCGACCCCTCCGTCGCCGAGGTGCCGGGGCGCATCGTCACCACCTCCAGCGCCGACGTCCCCCTCAAGGGCCTCGTCCACCTCGTCGACGCGCTCGCCAAGCTCCGCACCGGCAACCCCGACGCCCACCTCGTCGTCGTCGGCAAGCGCGCCGAGGACGGGCCGGTCGCCCGGGCGATCGAGCGGCACGGACTCACGGACGCCGTCCGGTTCGTCAAGGGGATCAGCGACGCCGAACTGGTCGACCTCGTACGCAGCGCCCAGGTCGCCTGCGTGCCCTCGCTGTACGAGGGCTTCTCGCTGCCTGCCGCCGAGGCCATGGCCACCGGCACCCCCCTCGTCGCCACCACCGGCGGCGCGATCCCCGAGGTCTCCGGCCGCGACGGGGAGAGCTGCCTCGCCGTGGCCCCCGGCGACCCCGACGCGCTGGCCGGGGCGCTGGCCCGGCTGCTGGAGAGCCCCGAACTGCGCGCCCGGCTCGGCGCCGCCGGGCGCGAACGGGTGCTGGCCAACTTCACCTGGGCCCGGGCGGCCGCCGGAACGGCCGAGCTGTACCGTCGGGCGATCGCCGCCCGCGGAGTCCGCAGGTGACCGCGGGCCCCCGGACCCCCGTCCACCCGCGCACCGCCACCCGTACCTCCGACCTCGAAGGCAGGCCCCCGTGCTGACCGTCGACTTCACCCGCTTCCCGCTCGCCCCCGGCGACCGAGTGCTCGACCTGGGCTGCGGTGCCGGCCGGCACGCCTTCGAGTGCTACCGGCGCGGAGCGCAGGTCGTCGCCCTCGACCGGAACGGCGAGGAGATCCGCGAGGTCGCCACGTGGTTCGCCGCGATGAAGGAGGCCGGGGAGGCCCCCGAGGGCGCCACCGCCACCGCGATGGAGGGCGACGCCCTCAACCTCCCCTTCCCCGACGACTCCTTCGACGTCGTGATCATCTCCGAGGTCATGGAGCACATCCCGGACGACAAGGGCGTCCTCGCCGAGATGGTCCGGGTCCTCAAGCCGGGCGGCCGCATCGCCATCACCGTCCCGCGCTACGGC
This sequence comes from Streptomyces sp. NPDC017448, assembly GCF_044330565.1. NCBI lineage: Bacteria > Bacillati > Actinomycetota > Actinomycetes > Kitasatosporales > Streptomycetaceae > Streptomyces > Streptomyces sp. NPDC017448. The sequence continues at coordinate 164,410 of NZ_JBIRLM010000015.1, forward strand.
CCCGAGAAGATCTGCTGGAGCCTCTCCGACGCCTACCACGAGGTCGAGGGCGGCCACATCCGCATCTACAAGGCCGACCAGCTCCTCGCCCGCATCCGCGAGGCCGGGCTCAAGCCGTACGGCACCCACCACGCCCACGCCCTGCACTCGCCCTACTGGTGGCTCAAGTGCGCCTTCGGCGTGGACAACGACCGTGCGCTGCCGGTGCGGGCGTACCACAAGCTGCTGGTCTGGGACATCATGAAGAAGCCGCTCGCCACGCGGGTCGCCGAACAGCTCCTCAACCCGGTCGTCGGCAAGAGCTTCGTCGCCTACGCCACCAAGCCGCACCTTCCGAAGGCCGCGGCGTGAGCACCCCCGAGCAGACCGAACACCTCGTCCTGCCGGGCGTCCTGACGGCGGATCAGGCCGCCGAGACGGTCGCGGCGCTCGCCGCCGTGCAGCGGGAGGACGGGGCGCTGCCCTGGTTCCGGGGACACCACCTCGACCCGTGGGACCACACCGAGGCCGCCATGGCGCTGGACGCGGCCGGCGAGCACGAGGCCGCCGCCCGCGCCTACGCGTGGCTCGCCCGCCACCAGAACCCGGACGGCTCCTGGTACGCGGCCTACCACGACGGCGACCCGCACCGGCCCACCGACCGGAGCCTGGAGAGCAACTTCGTCGCGTACGTGGCCGTCGGCGTCTGGCACCACTACCTCGCCACCGGGGACGAGGCGTTCGTCGACCGGATGTGGCCCACGGTCTTCGCCGCCGTCGAGTTCGTGCTGCGACTCCAGCAGCCCGGCGGGCAGATCGGCTGGAAGCGGGAGCCGGACGGCACACCCGTGGACGACGCGCTGCTCACCGGCTCCTCCTCGATCCACCAGGCGCTGCGCTGTGCGCTGGCCATCGCCGAGCTGCGCGAGGAGCCGCAGCCCGACTGGGAGTTGGCGACCGGAGCGTTGGCGCACGCGATCCGCAGCCACCCCGAGCGCTTCCTCGACAAGGCCCGCTACTCGATGGACTGGTACTACCCGGTCCTCGGCGGCGCGGTCACCGGCGCCGCGGCCACCGCCCGCATCCAGGAGGGCTGGGACCGTTTCGTCGTCCCCGGCCTCGGGGTGCGCTGCGTGCTGCCCAACCCCTGGGTGACCGGCGGCGAGAGCTGCGAACTGGCCCTCGCTCTCTGGATGACGGGGGAGTCCGACCGGGCGCTGGAGATCCTCCAGTCGATCCAGCACCTGCGCGCCGAGGGCGGGCTGTACTGGACGGGGTACGTCTTCGAGGGCAACCGGGCTTTCTGGCCCGAGGAGTTGACCACCTGGACGGCGGGCTCGCTGCTGCTCGCGGTGGCCGCGCTCGGGGGGGACGAGGCGACCACCGCGGTCTTCGGGGGCGAGCGGCTTCCGGTCGGCCTGGAGCCGGACTGCTGCCGCTGAACACCGCCCGGGGCGGGCCCGGTTCACGCGGGACCGCGTAGGCCCGCCGCCCGGGCCGGACCCGCCCCGGGCGGGTCCGGTTCAGCCGCGGCGCAGACGGCCCGCCACGGCGTGCCCGATGAAGAGGTAGACGGCGGCGGCGAGACCGTAACCGGCGACGACGTTCGCCCACGCCCGGTCGAACGTGAACAGGTCGTACGACCAGCCCGCCAGCGTGCGGGCCGCGTCGTGCACCCACTGCACGAAGTCGTTGCTCCGGTTGGCGTCCAGCAGGTACATCACGATCCAGAGGATGATGACGAAGGCCAGGATGTCGGCCACGACGGCGATGACACGCGCCGCTGAACTGCTTCCTGAACGGGTTCTGGGAGACATGGAACTCTGGTTGCCGCTTTACGCAGAGTGAAACCCGGGCGGGTGGGGCGGTCGCGGGGAGGGCCGGTGGCGTTGTCCCGTCGAGGTGATCGCCCGGCGCGTTATCCGGATGATCGCTCCGGGGGCCGCCGGATAAGGTGCGCCGCATGACGCTTCTCTCCTATGACCGCTACTGCGACGAGATCCTCGCCCAGACCGACGCCCTGCGCGCGGTGCTGACCGGCGCGGACCTCACCGCGACCGTCCCCACCTGCCCCGACTGGACCCTGCGGGAGCTGGCCGTGCATGTCGGCGGCGCACACCGCTGGGTCGGTGAGATCGTCCGCACCCGGGCCGCCGAGGACGTTCCCGAGGAGAAGGTGCCCGGCGCCGCCGGGCCGGAGGGCGACGACCCGGCCGCGCTGGACGCCTGGCTGGCCGAGGGGGCGGCGGCCACCGTCGCCGCACTGCGGGAGGCGGGCCCGGACGCCGAGGTGTGGGCCTGGGCGTGGGAGCGGCGGACGGCGTTCTGGGCGCGGCGTATGACGCACGAGACCGCGGTACACCGGGCCGACGCGGCGCTCGCCGCCCGCGCCCCGTACACGGTGGCCCCCGATGTGGCCGCCGACACCATTGAGGAGTGGCTGCGCATCGTCTCCTTCGCCCAGGAGAACGGCGACCCGGAGGCGGACGAACTGCGGGGCGGTGGGCGCTCGTTGCACCTGCACGCCACCGACGTCCCCGGCGCGGAGTGGCTGATCGAGTTCGGCGACGACCGCTTCACCTGGCGGCGCGCGCACGAGAAGGCGACCGTCGCGCTGCGCGGTTCGCTCACCGACCTGATGCTCGTCTTCAACCGACGCCTGGAGCCCACCAGTTCGCGGGTGGAGGTGCTCGGCGACGCAGCCCTCCTGGACTTCTGGCTGGACCGCTCCTCCTTCGGCTGAGCCGGCGGCGGGAACCCTGACGCCGGGCGGTCGCAGGGCCCTGCCGACCGGGACCGCCTCCTCCCGCCGCAGCTGACGCCCCGTCGGGTCGGGGCGTGCGGGGCGGACCGTACGGCAACGGCCCCCCGCCCGGAAGGGCGAGGGGCCGCGAGGTGCGCGTCGGAGATCAGCCGCGCTGGATGCCCGTGGTGTCCTGCAGGACGCCGCGGCGGCCGTCCTGCGTCTGGGCGATCAGGCTCTGGCCGCGCTGCTCCACCGCGAGGTACCAGGTGCCCGGTGCCAGTTCGGCGATCGGGTTGGGCGAACCGTCCTCGCCGTACAGCGGGCGCGCCACCGGAACGGCGAACCAGAACGGGGCGAAGTCGCCCGCCGGAGCCGCGCCGCCCTGCGAGGGCTGCGGCGCCTGGGCCTGCTGCGCCTGCGCCGGGTCGCCCTGGGCGGGCTGGCCCTGCTGGGGGCCGCCGGGGTAGCCGTAACCCTGGCTCGGCTGCGCGCCGTACGGCTGCTGCTGGGCGCCCGGGTAGCCGTAGCCCTGGCCGGGCTGCGCACCGTAGGGGGCCTGACCGCCCTGGACGCCCTGCGCCGGGCCGGCCGGGCTGAGCAGCGGGGCCTTGAGGAACGGCACCAGCGGTCCGGCGACCGCGCCCGCGGCGAGCACGATGGCGGCGAGCAGGCCGAGGATCAGGCCGGCGCCCGCGTTGCTGATGTCGAGGATCGTCCAGAAGGCGGTCCACAGGGTGAAGACCGAGAGCGCGGCGCCGAGCTGGCCGAGGTCGAGCCAGGCCACCTTGCGGCCCGGCATCGCACGGCTGACGACCACCAGCGCCGCGGCGATGACGCCGGCGAGGAAGACGCTCATCAGCAGACCGAGCGAATCCCAGGCGTTGGGATTGTCGATCTTGGAGCAGTCGATGCCCTGCGGGCAGTAGCTGGAGTAGTCGAGGAAAGAGGCGATGAACAGCACGACCGCTGCTCCGATCACCACGCCGTCACCTCGAGTGAGGGATCGGATATTCACGTGAAGGTCCTTAGTCGGTCGTCTCGTCGGGGCGGTCGTCGCTGCCGCCGGTGCGGCTCGAAGCTCGGGAGCGGCTCCCCATCGTACGGATGAATCTATCGTCTGACCGGGCGGGTCGCCCCCGAACCCGGATCCTGACCGGCCATCCCCCCAATATCCCCGCAGAACTACCCCTTCAGATAGCTGCTGATGCCGTCGGCCATCCCTTGGGCCGCCTTCTGCCGCCAACTCTCACTGCTGAGCAGCGCGGCGTCCTTCGGGTCACGCATATTGCCGCATTCGACGAACACCTTGGGCACGGTCGACAGATTCAGTCCGCCGAGATCATCACGGGTGTCCAGACCGGTCTTTCCACCGATGTAATTGGACGGTGCGCTTCCGGTCGTGCGGGCGAAGTGCCCGGCGATCCTCGCGCCGAGATCGGCCGAACTCCCCACGATCGGCGAGGTGTCGGCCCCGCCGCCCTTCACCCGGGCGGGCAGGATCACATGGAAGCCCCGGTTGCCCACGGCCGATCCGTCGGCGTGCACCGAGACCACCGCGTCGGCCTTCGCCTCGTTCCCGAACCGGGCCCGCTCGTCGATGCACGGCCCGAACGGGCGGTCCGCGTCGTGCGTCAGCCGCACCCGGGCCCCCGCGGACTCCAGCAGCGCGCGCAGCCGGCGGGAGACGTCGAGGGTGAACCGGGCCTCGGCGTAACCGTCGTCCGTGGACGTGCCGGTCGTATCGCACTCCTTGCGGCCGGTGCCGATGTCGACCTGCTCGTTGATCTCCCGGGTGTGGTCGCGGTTGCCGGGATTGTGCCCCGGGTCGATCACCACGGTCCGGCCGGTGAGCGGCCCCTCGGGCAGCGGCCGCGCCGAAACGGGGGCCGAGGCGGAGGAGGCGGCGTCCGCACCGGGGCGGGGCGGGGCGGCGCCGGCCCCTTCGGACTCCGGGCCGCCACCGCATCCGGCGGCGGTCAGGCATACGGCGGCCAGCGCGGCGGCCACGGTCAGGCGCCGGGCGCGGCGGGTGGGGGGAGGGCTGTCGTCGTACGGCACGCGGCGATGCTACCCATCCGGGCCGGCCGGACCGCTCGGACACCGGCCCCCGGTGCGGCGCGCCGGACCGTGCCGGGCGGCTCGGCGTCCCGCCGCCGTGCGCCGTACCGGGCCCGGCCGGGCCGCTCAGATTCCGGCGCCCGTGCGGCGCAGCACGCGCAGCGAGTCGGTGGCCGACACCTCGGTGAACGCCCCGGACTCCAGTGCCCGCCGGTAGATCCGGTACGGGGCCTGCCCGCCGTCCGCCGGGTCGGGGAAGACGTCGTGGATCACCAGCAGCCCGTCGTCGACCAGGTGCGGAGCCCAGCCCTCGTAGTCCGCGTTCGCGTGCTCGTCGGTGTGCCCGCCGTCGACGAAGACGAGCCCGAGCGGCCCGCCCCACGCGGCGGCGACCTGCGGGGAGCGGCCGACGATCGCCACGATGTGGTCCTCCAGACCGGCCCGGTGCAGGGTGCGGCGGAACGTCGGCAGGGTGTCCATCAGCCCGACCTCGGGGTCCACCACGCTCGGGTCGTGGTACTCCCAGCCCGGCTGCTGCTCCTCGCTGCCCCGGTGGTGGTCCACGGTGAGCGCGCTGACCCCGGCCGTCCGTGCCGCGTCCGCGAGGAGGACGGCGGACCGCCCGCAGTACGTGCCCACCTCCAGCAGCGGCAGCCCCAGCGCACCGGCCTCGGTCGCCGCCGCGTGGAGGGCGAGCCCCTCGTGGACCGGCATGAAGCCCTTGGCGGCCTCGAACGCGGCGAGGACCTCCGGCGCGGGCCCGGCGGAACCGGTGGGCCCGGCGGCGGAAGCGGAAGCGGCGGCGGACTCGGCGGTCACGGGGTTCCTCCAGGTGGCGCGGGGCGGCTCAGGGGCCGGTCGACGGCGACCCATCGTGCCGTACGGTCCGGCCGGCGCTCTCGGCGGGGGCCCGGAGCACGGGCGGGGGAGACGGCCGGGCGTCCGCGCCGCTCGCCAGGAGCACCGGGTGCGCGGGGGGTCGCCGCGCGGGCAGGAACGCCGCGAGGACCAGGCCGATCAGCACCGCGCCGGTGGCGATGAGGAACGAGATCCGGAACCCCTCCATGGAGGGCACCTGAACCGATCCCACGGCCACGGAGGTGTCGGCCAGCACCATGCCGATGACGGCGCTCGACACCGAGGTGCCGATGGACCGCATCAGGGTGTTGAGGCCGTTGGCCGCACCGGTCTCCGAGGGGTCGACGGCCCCGATGATCAGGGCGGGCAGCGAGGAGTAGGCGAGGCCTATGCCCGCGCCGAGCACCACCGCGATCAGCACGGTCTGCCAGGGGGCGGAGAGCAGGCCGAGCCCGGCCCCGTAACCGACCGCGATGACCAGCATGCCGAGCATCAGCGTGGCCTTGGGGCCGTGACGGGTGGAGATCCTGGCGTACAGCGGGGCGACGAACATCATCGTCAGCCCCAGCGGGGCCACGCAGAGCCCGGCGACCACCATGGACTGCCCGAGGCCGTAGCCGGTGGACGCGGGCAGCTGGAGGAGCTGCGGCAGGACCAGGGAGACCGCGTAGAAGGCGACTCCCACCATGATCGAGGCGAGGTTGGTGAGCAGCACCTCGCGCCGGGCGGTGGTGCGCAGGTCGACGAGCGGCGCGGGGGTGCGCAGTTCGAACAGGCCCCACAGCACCAGGGTGACCACGGACGAGGCCAGCAGCCCGAGCGTCGTCGCCGAGGACCATCCCCAGTCGCCGCCCTTGGTGACCGGCAGCAGGAGGAGGACCAGGCCGAGGGAGAGTCCGAGGGCGCCGACGACGTCGAAGGAGCCGGGCGCGCGCAGCGCCGGTTCGGGAACGAAGGCGTACGTGAGCGCCATCGCGAGCAGCCCGAGCCCGGCCGATCCCAGGAACAGGGCGTGCCAGTCCGCATGTTGGGCGACCAGGGCGGCGGCGGGCAGGGCGAGGCCGCCGCCCACCCCGATCGAGGAGCTCATCAGGCCCATCGCCGAACCGAGCCTCTCGCGCGGCAGTTCGTCGCGCATGATGCCGATGCCCAGCGGGATCGCGCCCATGGCGAAGCCCTGGAACGCACGGCCGGTGATCATGACGACCAGGTCGTCGGTGGAGGCGCAGACCAGCGAGCCGGCCACCATGACGGCCAGCGAGGCGAGCAGCATGCGCCGCTTGCCGTACAGGTCGCCGAGCCGCCCCATGATCGGCGTCGAGACGGCCCCGGCGAGCAGGGTGGCCGTCATCACCCAGGTGGCGTCGGCCGGGGACGTGTCCAGCAGGACCGGCAGATCCTTGATGACCGGGACGAGCAGGGTCTGCATGACCGCGACGGTGATGCCCGCGAAGGCGAGCACGGGGACGAGGGGGGCGGCGCGCGTTTTCGACGGGCCGGGAAGCTCCTCCGCACGCCGTGTCCGTTGCGTCCTTCGCATGCGTGGGGCCTCCCGGGCAGCCGTCCGGCACCCGGGCTCCCCCCACGTGCGTGCAGGGTGAACGCTTCTGTGGGGCGTTCTGTTCCACGGGAACTCCACCGCATCCTGACCCCCCGTCAGCGGGCGTGAGCCCCCTGGGCGTGGAAAGCGGCGGTTCTCGGCGTCACTTCTTCGCGTCGCCGCCGTCGCCGTCGCCGTCCTCCTCGGCGCCGGTCGTACGGGCCGCGGCCGCGCGGCGCAGATGGCGGTGGCGGGAGGCCGGCCGGCTGCCCAGCTCCTCGCCGACCATGACGCGCACCGCGTCGCGCATCCCGCGCAGGCCCTCGCTGCGCTTGGGCCCGCCGCCCGGGTCGCTGCGCAGCTCGCGCAGCAGGGACCAGCAGAGGAAGATCATCACCACGACGAAGGGCAGCGCCACCAGGATCGTCGCGCTCTGGAGCGACTGGAGCCCGCCGGCCACCAGCAGGGCCGCCGCGACCGCCGCCATGAGCAGGCCCCACGTGACGACGAGCCAGCGCCGGGGGTGCAGGGCGCCCCGGCTGGTCAGCGAGCCCATGACCAGGGAGGCGGAGTCCGCGCTGGTGACGAAGTACATCATGATCAGGACCATCGCGACCCAGGCGGTCACCGTGCCGGCCGGCAGCGCCTCCAGCATCGCGAACAGCGTCGCCTCCGTCCCCTCCTTCGCCTTCTCCGCCATGTCGACGACGCCCGTCTCCGCGAACCGGATGCCGGTGCCGCCGAGCACCATGAACCACAGGGCGGTCGCCCCGCTCGGGACGAGCAGCACGGCGAGGAGGAACTCGCGGATCGTACGGCCCTTGGAGATGCGTGCGATGAAGGTGCCGACGAAGGGGGCCCAGGAGAGCCACCAGGCCCAGTAGAAGATCGTCCAGGCGCCCAGCCAGTCGTGGCCGCCGAAGGCCCCGGTGCGCGAGGCCATCGGGAGGAGCTGGTGCAGGTAACCCCCGACCGAGGACGGCAGCGCGTCCAGGAGGTAGACGGTCGGACCGACGAAGAAGACGAAGACCATGAGGACGGCCGCGATGACGAGGTTGATGGAGCTGAGCCACTTCACGCCGCCGTGCAGGCCGGTGAAGGCCGAGATCACGAACGCGACGCTGAGCACGGCGATGACCACCAGTTCGACGCCGGTGCTCTGGCCGACGCCGGCCGTCAGATCGAGCCCGATGGCGATCTGCAGGGCGCCGAGCCCCAGGCTCGTCGCGGTGCCGAAGACCGTGGCGAAGACGGCGAGCAGGTCCAGGACCTTTCCGAAGGCGCCGTTCGCCCGGCGCTCGCCGATGAGGGGCACGAACACGGCGCTCAGCCGGTTGCCCCGGCCCTGGCGGAAGCTCGCGTACCCCAGGGCCAGGCCCACGATCCCGTAGATCGCCCACGGGGTCAGCGTCCAGTGGAAGAAGGAGTACTGCATGGCGGCGCTCGCGGCGCCGGCCGTCTGCGGCTCGGCCCCGCTGGAGGGCGGCGGAGCCAGGTAGTGCGAGACGGGCTCCCCGACGCCGTAGAAGATCAGCCCGATGCCCATGCCGGCGCTGAACATCATCGCGATCCACGAGAAGTCGGAGAACTCCGGCGGCGAGTCGTCCCTGCTGAGCCGGATATGGCCGAAGCGGCTGAAGGCGATCACCAGGCACAGCACGAGGAACACGTCGGCGGCGATGACGAAGAGCCACGCGAAATTGTCGAGCACCCAGGGGAGGGCCGCGTTCGAGGCGCTTTCGAAGGAGTGCTGCCCGAGGGCCGCCCACAGGACGATCCCGATGACGCCCAGCACTCCGAGCGCCACCACCACCCGGTCCGGCGAGGAGTCCGTCCCGGGCGCCGCGCCGGAACCGGAGTCCGGGGGGCCGGAGGGGGGCTGGCCTGGGGGCACGTGGGCGCTCTCCGTACTCATAGCGCACCACTATGTGGCGTAGGCGAAGTCATGGGGCGTCTGCCACGCCGACGGGCGGCGTCCGGGGCCGGCAGCCCGGCGCCCGACGGCCGGCGATCGAGTCGCGGGCCGCTCGTGCGCTACCCGATGTACGGGTCGCGCACCGCCTGAGAGCATGACGCCCATGCCCGATGTCTCCACACCCGTCTCCGCCCCGCCCGCCGCCTCCCGAATACGCCCCGGCGCCTGGGCCGTGGTGCTCGCCGCCTGCACCGGCCAGTTCCTCGTCGTCCTCGACGTCTCCGTCGTCAATGTGGCGTTGCCCTCCATGCGCGCCGACCTGGGGCTGGGCGCGGCGGGCCTTCAGTGGGTCGTCAACGCCTACTCGATCGCGTTCGCCGGGTTCATGCTCCTGGGCGGCCGGGCCGCCGACATCTACGGGCGCAAGCTGATGTTCCTCGTCGGGCTCGGCGTCTTCACCGCAGCCTCCCTCGCGGGCGGCCTCGCCCAGGAGGGCTGGCACCTCCTCGCGGCCCGCGCGGCCCAGGGGCTCGGGGCCGCCGTCCTCGCCCCCGCCACCCTCACCATCCTCACCGCCGCCGTGCCCGAGGGGCCGGCGCGGACCAGGGCGATCGGCACCTGGATGGCGGTCGGGGCGGGCGGCGGAGCGGCGGGCGGCCTCATCGGCGGGGTCCTCACCGACGCCCTCTCCTGGCGCTGGGTCCTCCTGATCAACGTGCCCGTCGGCGCACTCGTCCTGCTCGCCGCCGCCCTGTGGATCACCGAGGGGCGCGCGGGCGACCGCCGCCGCATCGACCTCCTGGGCGCGGTCCTGGTCACCGCGGGCCTCGCCGCCGTCGCGTACGGCATCGTCCAGACCGAGGCCGAGGGGTGGGGGGCCGCCGCCACCCTGGCCCCGCTGCTCGCCGGGCTCGGCCTGCTCGCCCTCTTCGTCCTGGTCGAGGCCCGGACCGCCGTCCCGCTGGTCCCGCTGCGCGTCTTCTCCGTACGGGCCGTCTCCTCGGCCAACACGTCGATGCTGCTCATGGGTTCGGCGACCTTCTCCATGTGGTACTTCATGACCGTGTACGCCCAGAGCGTCCTGGGGTACACGCCGCTGGAGGCCGGTCTCGCGCTGATGCCGACCTCGGCCGCCGTCGTCATCGGCTCCAAGCTGGCCCCCCGCCTCATGGTGCGCACCGGGGCGAAGTGCCTCGCCGTCGCCGGGGTCCTGACCACCGCCGCGGGGTTCGGCTGGCAGTCCACGATGGACGTGGAGGGCTCCTACCTCACCGCGATCTGCCTGCCAGGCGTCCTGATGATGGCCGGGGCCGGCCTCGCCTCCACCCCGCTCGCCGCGCTCGCCACCTCCGGCGCGGACCCGGCCGACGCCGGACTCGTCTCGGGCCTGGTCAACACCTCCCGCACCATGGGCGGCGCCCTGGGGCTCGCGGTGCTCTCCACCGTCGCCGCCGCGCGCACCGCGGGCTCCGGAGACGCGGCCGAGATCACCGCCGGGTACGCCACGGCCTTCCGCACCGCGAGCGGCGTGCTGCTCGCCGGGGTGGTCGTGATGCTGCTCTGGCTGCCGAACCACCGGGCGTCGCGCACCCCGTGAAGGGCGGCCGCCCGGACCCGGACGGCCGAAGGACGCCTTCGCCGCACGGGCGGGTCGCCCGCCCCGTACGACGCGGCACGGCCGCCGAACGAAGCCGTCGCCGTCGCCGCGGTCCTCGGCCTGCACCGGCCGTAGCGGGGCCGCCGCCCGGCGCCCCTTCGTCCCGGCATCTCGGCGCCCCGCCGTCCCGGCGCCCCGGTGGCGCCGCTCGTCGCGGTCCGCGTCTCCGCCGGGGAAGGGGGGCGTACGCGGGAGGGCCCGGACCGGCTGTCCGCCGGTCCGGGCCCTCCCGTCGAGCTGTCCGGGGCCGTGGGTACGTCTGCCCGGCTCCGCCGCGCGGCTCAGGCCGCCCGGGCCTCGTCCTCGGCGGGCCGGCGGTGGCGGCCGTGCGGGCGCACCGGCGAGGTCTCCAGCGACACACCCCCTCGGTGCTTTCCGGAACCACCGCTCACGGCCCCCTGGCCGGCCCCCCTCGGGTGCTGCTGGGTCATCTCGCTTCGGGCTTCGGACATCTGGGAAGTCACCCCGTCGTGATCGCTTGCTTGTGTCGCACGTGCGTCGGTCGCGAGCCACGCCACCGCCGTCCGGCGCGGTCACCGCCGGTGCCCGCCCGGTACGGTCGCGCAGCCCACGCGCCGAATTCAATCAGGTCGAGCGGCCCCGCGCAGAGGCGCCTGCCCCAACGGAACGGGCTTACACACCCCAGGAGCGGCGACGGCGGCGGACAGTTCCGTTCCGCCTTCCCCGCCTCCCGCGCGACCGGTCACGGAGGAGGGTTCCACGTCCTCGGGAGCCTCCAGCATCGCCACGCCGCAGGAGGTCGCCGCGTTCGCGTACGGGAGACGCAGCACCCCTTCCCGGCTCCAGTGCCCGGCCCCCGGCGCCCAGCCCAGCGGGGCCGCGAACTGGTGCAGCCGCCGGCCCGCCGGACGCCACACGCCCACCCAACTGCCCGGGGCCCCGTCGATCCGCAGCGCCACCGCACAGCTCTCCGGCATCAGCATCTGGCCGGGCTGCACCGCGAACGGCGTCACCACCGCTTCCGGGAGGCGCAGGCACTCGGGGAACCTGACCGGCAGGCGGCTCCCCAGCACCCCCCAGCCGAGCCGGTCGTGGCCGGGGGCGTCGGAACGGATCAGCAGCAACCCGCTGTCGGCGTCCGCGAGCAGCAGCCGGTCGTCGCTCTCCGGCGCGATCTGGAGCAGCGGCGTCACCTCGCCCCGCCGCCCCAGGTCGACGGCGACCGCCTTCACGGGGCCGCCCCCCGGGGCCCGCCGGTCCAGCGCCAGCATCCGGCCCTCCCGGTCCAGCCACGTCCCGCCCGAGCAGCGGCCGGGAACCCGCGCGACCTCCTCGGGGCCGTACGCGCCGCCCGCCACCCGCCAGAGCGACGACTCCCCGTCCCCGGCCGCCAGCGCGTACACGCACCGGCCGTCCGGCGAGGGCGGCAGCAGGGTCATCTCCGTGCGCTCCACCGCACCCAGCAGGAGTTCGCCGGTACCGGGGCCGGTGGGGTAGAGCAGCGAGAACATCTGCCGGTCCGCTACGCGCCGCCGGATCAGCACCCGCCCGTCGGCGAGCGGGGCCACCTCGGAGTCCGGCTCCTCGGGCTGGTCGAGGGGGAGGGGCACCGCGTACGGCTCGGGCCCGTCCAGCGTCCACCGCTCCGGATACCAGGACCGTCCGCCCCGCGGGCCGGGGGCGGCGGTGAGCCGTGCGGCGTAGGTCCCGTCCGCGGTGAGGGTGAGGCCGCCGGGGAGAGGCGCGGCGCCGGCGTCCTCGCTCCGGAGGGCGCGGGGCCCCTCGGGGACGGCCGCCGGACCGGCCTCCCCGGTGGATTCCGTTTCCGGCTCCGGAACGAACGCCGGACCGGAAGCCGGCGCTGAGCTCCCCGCCCCGGGCCCCGGCGCGAGGCTCGGAGCGGGCCTCGGCGGGTACTCCGGGCCAGGCCCCTTCGCGGCTTCGGTTTCCTGGAGCCCGGGTTCCGTCCGGGGCTCCGGACCGGGTTCCGACCCGCGTTCCGTTTCACGTTCCGGTCCGGGTTCCGCCGTCGCGGCGGCCCCGGCGGATCCGCCCTCGATGGCACAGGCAGTCATCGACTGGTCACCTCCGGCTACGAAAGGTAGTTTTCGCACGTCCAGCCGGACAACGTGGGACCCCGGACTTCACGCATAAGGGTGGCTCTGCCCGGATTCACCCGTGGTGAAGGGGGTGGGTGTGCTGGAGGGAATGGCCATGGCTATGGTGAGGCTTCCCTAACCCTCCCGCGTGTTCGTCTGCACGTACGCACAACCCTCTGGAGCAAGTGATGTCCCTCCGACCCCGCGGCACCGCCGCAGTCGCCCTGGCCGTGGCGGCGGCCCTCTCCCTGTCGGCCTGCGGGGGCGGTGGCGGCGGGGAGGCGGAGGCGGCGAAGTCCGACGCGGGCGCCGGGAAGAAGGCCGCCGTCGCCACGGGCGGCAAGGACTTCGCGGACGCCGCGAAGAAGACGGCCGGGTACGGCACGGACGCGAAGGCCGGGGAGTTCCCCCGTACGGTCACCCACGCCATGGGGAAGACCGAGATCAAGGCCGCGCCCAAGCGGGTCGTCGTCCTGGACGTCGGCGAGCTGGACAACGTCGTCTCGCTCGGTCTGAAGCCGGTCGGCTACGCGCCGAGCGAGGGCGACGCGGCCCTCCCCTCCTACCTGAAGAAGGAGGCGGGCGCGCCGAAGAGCGTCGGCACCATCAACAGCCTCAACCTGGAGGCCATCGCGGGCCTCCAGCCGGACCTGATCCTCGGCAGCCAGCTCCGGGCCGCGGACAAGTACGACGAGCTGTCCAAGATCGCGCCCACCGTCTTCTCCATCCGCCCCGGCTTCACCTGGAAGGAGAACTACCTCCTCAACGCCCAGGCCCTGGACCGTACGGAGAAGGCGGAGACGGCGCTCGCCGCGTACGAGGAGAAGGCGGAGAAGCTCGCCGAGGACATCGGCCCCGACAAGCCGACCGTCTCGATGGTCCGCTACATGCCCGACCGGCTCCGGCTCTACGCCAAGGCGTCGTTCATCGGCACGATCCTCGAGGACGTGGGTCTGCCGCGGCCGAAGAACCAGCAGATCGACGACCTCGCCGCCGAGATCAGCCCGGAGCGGATCGACGAGGCGGACGCCGACTGGATCTTCACCGGCGTCTACGGCGACCCGAAGGCCACCCAGCGCGACACCGCCCGCTCCAATCCGCTGTGGAAGAACCTGAAGGCCGTGAAGGAGGGCCGGGCCAAGGACGTCTCCGACGAGACCTGGTACCTGGGCCTCGGCGTCACCGCCGCCGGCCTGGTCCTCGACGACCTCCGCGCCGACCTGGTGAAGTGACGTCCGGGTGAAGTGACGCCCTGCCGGTGCGGGCCGGCGGGGCGAGGCCCCCGGCGGGGGCGCCGCCGCGGGGCCCGAGGCGGGGACGCGGGTCCGGCCGCCGGTCCCGGCGCGGGGCCCGGCCCCCGGGGGGGGGGGCGCCCCCGCCGCCGCCCGCCCCGCCCGCGCCGGGGCGCCGCCGCCCGGGGGGCGCGGCCCGCCCCCCCGCCCCG
>NZ_JBIRLM010000015.1:178675-194767 GCF_044330565.1 Streptomyces sp. NPDC017448
CCGCGGGGGGGCCGGCGGGGGGGCGGGGGGCCGGGCGGCGGGCCCGGGCGCGCGCCGGGCCGCCGGGGCCCGCCGCCCGCGGCGGCGGGGCCGGGCGCCCCGGGGCGCCCGGCCGCGTCGGACAGGTAGCCTTTCCCCCGTGCCCCGTCTGTCTGAAGTCATCGCCGCCCTCGACGCCCTCTGGCCGCCCGAGCGGGCCGAGGGGTGGGACGCGGTCGGGACGGTCTGCGGCGACCCGGACGCGGAGATCGACCGGGTGCTGTTCGCCGTCGACCCGGTCCGCGAGATCGCCGAGGAGGCCCGTGAGCTCGGCGCCCAGCTGATCGTCACCCACCATCCGCTCTACCTGCGCGGGACGACGACGGTCGCCGCCGACACCTTCAAGGGCCGGGTCGTCCACACCCTCATCAAGCACGACATCGCGCTCCACGTCGCGCACACCAACGCCGACACCGCCGACCCCGGCGTCTCCGACGCCCTCGCCGGGGCCCTGGACCTGCGCGTCACCGGCCCCCTCGTACCGGACCCGACCGACCCGCACGGGCGGCGCGGCCTCGGCCGGATCTGCGAACTGGACCACCCCGAGACCCTGGCCGCCTTCGCCGCCCGGGCCGCGGCCCGGCTCCCCGCCACCGCGCAGGGCATCCGGCTGGCCGGCGACCCGGAGGCGCTCGTGCGCACCGTCGCCGTCAGCGGCGGTTCCGGCGACAGCCTCTTCGACGCCGTGCGCGCCGCGGGCGTCGACGCCTTCCTCACCGCCGACCTGCGCCACCACCCGGCGTCCGAGGCCGTGCAGCACACGCCGCTCGGCCTCGTCGACGCCGCGCACTGGGCCACCGAGCAGCCCTGGTGCGAGCAGGCGGCCGCCCAGCTCGACGCGCTTTCCGACCGCCACGGATGGGGCCTGCGGGTCCACGTCTCGAAGCAGGTCACCGATCCCTGGACCACCCACCATTCCTCTGGAGCCCCCAACTGAACGCCGCGCCCGCCGACCAGATCCGACTTCTCGACGTCCAGGCCCTCGACACCCGGCTCGCCCAGCTCGCCCACAAGCGGTCCTCGCTGCCGGAGCACGCCGAGATCGAGCAGCTCGGCAGCGACCTCGCCCAGCTGCGCGACCTGCTGGTCGCCTCCACCACCGAGGAGAGCGACACCGCCCGCGAGCAGACCAAGGCCGAGCAGGACGTGGACCAGGTGCGCCAGCGCGCCGTCCGCGACCAGCAGCGCCTGGACTCCGGTGCGGTCTCCTCGCCCAAGGACCTGGAGAGCCTCCAGCGCGAGATCGCCTCGCTCGCCAAGCGCCAGGGCGACCTGGAGGACGTCGTCCTGGAGATCATGGAGCGCCGCGAGGCCGCCCAGGAGCGCGTCACCGAGCTGACCGAGCGGGTTTCCGCCGTCCAGGCCAAGGTCGACGCCGCCACCGCCCGCCGTGACGCCGCCACCGCCGAACTGGACGCCGAAGCCGCCACGGTGGCCAAGGACCGCCAGGTCGTGGCCGAGGTCGTCCCCGCCGACCTGATGAAGCTGTACGACAAGCTCCGCGCCCAGCAGGGCGGGGTCGGCGCCGCCCGGCTCTACCAGCGCCGCTGCGAGGGCTGCCGGCTGGAGCTGAACATGGCCGAGGTCAACGAGGTGAAGGCCGCGTCCCCCGAGACGGTCCTGCGCTGCGAGAACTGCCACCGGATCCTGGTCCGCACCGCGGAGTCGGGCCTGTAATGAGCGTCGTCCACCAGGTGGTGGTCGAGGCCGACGGCGGTTCCCGGGGCAACCCGGGCCCCGCCGGCTACGGCGCGGTCGTCATCGACCCGGCCACCGGTGAGCCGCTGGCCGAGGCCGCCGAGTACATCGGCGTCGCGACCAACAACGTCGCCGAGTACCGGGGGCTGATCGCCGGTCTGACCGCCGCGAAGGCGCTGTTCCCGGACGCCGGGGACGCCCTGCGGGTCCACGTCCGGATGGACTCCAAGCTCGTGGTCGAGCAGATGTCGGGCCGTTGGAAGATCAAGCACCCCGACATGAAGCCCCTGGCGGCCCGGGCCGCCGCGATCCTGCCGCCGTCCCGGGTGACGTACGAGTGGATCCCGCGCGCGCAGAACAAGCACGCGGACCGGCTCGCCAACGAGGCGATGGACGCGGGCCGCGACGGGCGGCAGTGGGAGGCGGCCGCCTCGACCGCCGCCCTCGACGCCCCGGGCGCCCGCACCGCGAGCGCCCCGCCTCCGGCGCAGGGCCCGCCCGGCGACCAGGCCGCGGGTGCGGCCAGGGCCCGCGCGGCGCTGGCCGCGGCGCGGGGCGGCGGGGCCCCCGAAGGGCTCTTCCCGCTGCCGGGGGCCGGTGAACCGGACGCGCCGGTTCCGGACGCCGCGGCGCCCGTGCGACTCGCCCCGGCGGCTTCCGTGCCGGACCCGGCAGTCTCCGTACCGGACCCGCAGGGGAGGGCCGCCGCCCCGCTGGAGACGGCCGGCACTCCGCAGGCCGGCTGGGGCTCCGCGTCCGACCTGGGGGCTCCCGCCACCCTCGTGCTGCTCCGACACGGCGAGACCGCCCTCACGCCCCAGAAGCGGTTCTCCGGCAGCGGCGGCACCGACCCCGAGCTGTCGGCCGCCGGCCGCGGCCAGGCCGAGCGCGCGGCGGAGCACTTCGCCGCCCTGGGCGCGGTCCAGGAGATCGTCGCCTCCCCGCTGCGCCGCTGCCGCGAGACCGCCGCCGCCGTCGCCGCCCGCCTCGGCCTGGACGTCCGCATCGACGAGGGGCTGCGCGAGACGGACTTCGGGGCGTGGGAGGGGCTGACCTTCGGAGAGGTGCGGGAGCGGTACGGCGACGACCTCACCGCCTGGCTGGCCTCCCCGGACACCGCCCCGACCGGGGGCGGCGAGAGCTTCGCGGAGGTGGCCGAGCGGGTCGCCGCGGCCCGGGACCGGATCGTCGCGCGGTGCGCGGGCCGCACGGTCCTGCTCGTCACCCACGTGACGCCGATCAAGACGCTCGTCCGGCTCGCCCTGGGAGCCCCGCCCGAGGCGCTGTTCCGGATGGAGCTGTCGGCGGCCTCGATCTCCACCGTCGCGTACTACGGCGACGGCAACGCCTCCGTACGCCTGCTCAACGACACCTCGCACCTGCGTTAGCGGGGGCGGGAGGGCGTCCGGCGGCGCCGGGGGGTCACGGGGCGAGCGCCGCCGCCTCGGCGGCCAGACGGGCCACCCGGTCCCAGTCCTTCGCCGCCACCGCGTCGCCCGGCACCATCCAACTGCCGCCCACACAGCCGACGTTGGGCAGGGCGAGATAGGAGGGTGCGGAGGCGGCCGAGATCCCGCCGGTCGGGCAGAACCGGGCCTGGGGGAGCGGCGCGGACAGGGCCTTGAGATAGGCCGTGCCGCCCGCCGCCTCGGCCGGGAAGAACTTCATCTCGACCACCCCGCGCTCCAGCAGGGCCACCACTTCGGAGGTGGTCGAGACGCCCGGCAGGAACGGCACGCCGGACGCCTTCATCGCCTCCAGCAGTGCGTCCGTCCACCCCGGGCTGACCAGGAACCCGGCCCCGGCGTCGACGGTGTCCCGCACGTGCTGCGGCGAGAGCACCGTGCCCGCCCCGACCACCGCGCCCGGCACCTCGGCGGCCATGGCCCGGATCGAGGCCAGGGCGGCGGGCGTCCGCAGCGTCACCTCGATCGCGGGCAGCCCGCCCGCCACCAGCGCCCGCGCCAGCGGCACCGCGTCGGCCGCGTCGTGCAGGACGACGACGGGGATGACGGGCGCGAGATCCAGGACGGAGGCGTCGGAGGGGGCGGCGGGAGCGGAGGAGGAGGTCATGGGGCCATCCTGCCGCGAGCGGGCCAGTCTCTGCAACGAGCGTTGCGCAGAGTGCAACGGTGGGGCGGGAGGGAGGAGGTCAGTGGATCTCCGTCACCACCACGTCCAGCGACCACGGCCGCCCGGCCCGCGCGGGGGCCTGGGCCTCCACCGTGTACCCGAGGTCCCGCAGCGCCTCCACCAGCTGCGCCGGGCCCTCGGGCCGTGCGCGGGCCAGCAGGAGATCGCGCACCAGCCGGCCCTTGGTCGCCTTGTTGAAGTGGCTCACCACGGAGCGCTTCTCCACGCCGTCCACGGTCTGCGCGTGGAGCACCCGCACGCTCGCCGTCCGCGACGCCACCTCGCCCTTCGGCTTCCACGCCGCCGTGTACGCGGAGGACCGCAGGTCCAGGACGAGCCCGTTCCCGGCGGCCTCGGGCAGCACGCTCTCCATCGGGGTGCGCCAGTACGCCCCGAGCGCGCCGAGCCCGGGCAGCTTCACCCCCATCGAGCAGCGGTAGGGCGGAATCCGGTCGCCGATCCGGACCGCGCCCCACAGCCCCGAGAAGACCAGCAGCGATGCCGCCGCCCGCCGCCGGGCGCCCGCCTCCAGGGAGGCCAGGTCGAGCGCGTCGTACAGGACCCCGGTGTACAGCTCCCCGGCCGGCCGGGTCCCGGCGGTGCGCAGCTCGGCGTTCTTCCCCACCTCGCCCGCCAGGCCCACGCTCAGCCCCAGCACCTCCCGGGCCTTCTCCTCGTCCGCCCGGCACAGCTCCACCAGCTCGTCCAGCACCGCCGCACGGGCCGGGCCGAGCCCCGGCAGCGACAGCGACTCCTGCTTCAGGGGAGCCCCGCGCCCCGAAGCGGCCTTTCCTTCGGAGGGCGGCAACAGCACGAGCACGGCGGTTCTCCTTCATACGTACGGCGAGCGCGGACCCGGTGGGCGTGCGGGCCCCCGGTCCCCGGCAAGGGTACGGGGGCGCGGCGGCGCACCGGCCGCCGTCGTCCCGCGCTCCGCAGGCCCCCGCCGGGCGAGCGCGGCGACCACCGCCCGGGGGTCGTCCGCGTGGAAGCGGAGAGTCCGGGCGCTCCCGCGCCGGCCGAGCGGCCGCACGAACTCCACCGGCTCCGTCAGCTCCACGCTCACCGTCGTCCCGCTCCCCACCGCCAGGTCGAGCGCTCCCTCCTCGTCCACCCGCAGCAGCCCCCCGTCGGTGAAGCGCCGCTCCACCCGCGCGGAGGCGATCACCACGGCCGGCACCCGGAGGTCGAACAGCGCCCCGTACCGCAGCCGCAGCGCCCCGTCCGCCGCCACCACGTGGGGCCGGGTCGCACAGGCCGCGTGCAGGGCGAGGACGAGGAGGATTCCGTACACGCCGATCACCAGCACGATCGCGTGGACCAGCGGCCAGGGGATCACCAGCGCCAGCACCACGGTCTCCACGGCGGAGGCGAGCAGGAGCACCCCCATGGTCCAGGTCTGCGGCTCGGTGTACGCGAACGGCCGGGAGCCCGCCGGAAGCCGGTGGCGCCGGCGCAGGAGCCACAGCCCGAGACTGTGCACCGCCCGGAACTCGTGCACCACCAGCCGCCGCACGCCCACCGGTACCACGGCACGCAGCGCCGCCGCGCCGGCCTCCCGCCGCCCGTCACCGGCTCGCCGCCGGTCGGCGTACAGGGGCCGCAGGGCGTGGACCTCCAGCGCGAGCATCCCCACGACCAGCGCCTCGGCCCCGAACAGGACGGGGGCCGGGAACCGCACCCCCGCCACGAGGCAGACCGCCAACGCCAGTTCGCAGGACAGCACCGCCCCCATCGCGATCCGCGCCCCCCGCGGCCCCGCCGTTCTTCCCGCGCTCATGACCTCCCCCTTCTCCGCACCCGCTCGACCAGCCCCTCCATCACCCGGCGCACCACCTCGCGCTGCGCGGGCGGGTAGTCGTCGAGCAGTACCCGACCGACCCCGGTGGCGGACGGCTCCCCGTCGGGGATGACGGCCAGGACCTCGTCCGGTACGGCGGCGGTCAGCTCGGCCGCCAGCGGTGCGATCCGCGGGTCGTCCACCCGGGCCCCGTCCAGCTCGTCCAACCGCTCGTACAACCCGAGCACGGCCGGGTCCTCGGCCAGCGGCCGCAGCACCGTGAACACCGCGGCCCCGGCCTCGTCGCCCGCCGCGTCCAGCAGCGCCAGGTGCTCGCGGTCCTTCGCGGCAGCCGGGGAGGCGGTGGCGGGCGCGTGTTCCAGGAGCGCGGCGAGGGCGGGGGAGAGCGGCCCGTCCGAGGTGGGCGGCGCCTCCAGCAGCGCGGCCAGGACCTGCCGCCGCCCGTGGATCTCCCCCTCCTGCCGCGCCAGGTCGGCGTCCAGCTCCCCGAGCACCTCGGCCAGTTCCCGCCCCGCGTCGTCGGCGAGCACGTCCCGCACCTCGTCCAGCGAGAGTCCGAGCTCCGTCAGCCGCCGGATCCGGGCCAGCAGCACGGCGTCGCGGACGGTGTACGTCCGATAGCCGTTGGCCCGCCGCGCGGGCTCGGGCAGCAGCCCGATGTGGTGGTAGTGCCGCACGGTCCGGGAGGTGACTCCCACCAGTGCGGCGATCTCTCCGATACGCATGCGGTCAGTAGAAAGGCTGACGTCGCGACAAGGTCAAGGGCGCACGTGCCGCTCACCCGGGCGGAAGCCGGCCCGGAGGAGTCCCGGCCCCGGCCGCACCGGAAGGCTTCCGGCTCCGTCCGCTCATCGACCGGGACGACCGTGCGGCGGTCCGGTTCAGCGGCCCGGAGAGCGACGGCCACCGCCCCCACCGCACCCGGTACGTACGGAAAACCGCTTCCGCCGCCCGGCCCCTTCGCCGTCGGCCGGGAGGGCGGGGACCTCGGCCGGGAGGGCACGGACTCCGGCCGGGAGGGCACGGACTCCGGCCGGGAGGGCACGGACTCCGGCCAGGAAGGCACGGACTCCGGCCAGGAAGGCACGGACTCCGGCCAGGAAGGCACGGACTCCGGCCAGGAAGGCACGGCCTTCGGCCGGGGAGGGCGGGGACCTCGGTCGAGCTGCCCGTACGGCCCGGTACGATGGCGGTACGGCAGACGAGTCGGCCGGACGGCCGCGTGAGGATCCCCGGATTCTCCCGAGGAACGTCCGGGCTCCACAGAGCAGGGTGGTGGCTAACGGCCACCCGGGGTGACCCGCGGGACAGTGCCACAGAAAGCAGACCGCCCGTGACTCCGGTCGCGGGTAAGGGTGAAACGGTGGTGTAAGAGACCACCAGCGCCTGAGGTGACTCAGGCGGCTAGGTAAACCCCACTCGGAGCAAGGTCAAAAGGGGCCGTGCCGGAAACGGGACGGCTCTGCGTGAACGTTCGAGGGCTGCTCGCCCGAGTTCACGGGTAGACCGCAGGAGGCCGGCAGCAATGCCGGTCCTAGATGGATGGCCGTCTCCCCGGCCGCCGCGAGGCGACCGGGCGACAGAACCCGGCGTACAGGCCGGCTCGTCTGCCATTCCCCCGCTTTCGGCCGCCGGGCCCCTCCGGGCCGGCGGTCCTCTGTGCGATGAGGCCGCCGGGACGGGTCGGAAGCCTCAGCCGGTGACGCGGAGCTCGACCAGTACGGCGTCCGCCCCCTCGACACCCTCGCCGACGCCCTTGAGCGTGTCCTTCGCTACGTCGACGGTCTGGGTCTTGCCTTCGCTGGACAGATCCGCGCTGACGGGGCGGTCCGCCGTCTGGACGGCGAAGACCTGCGGCACTTCGAGCGTCAGAAAGCCCTTGCTCGCCGTCGCGCGGAAGCAGAACCTCGACCCCTCGTCGCCCTGACGGCTCCAGATCCGGATCTGATCGGGCGTCTCGTCACAGGTGGCCAGGACGATGTGGCCGTCGCCCCGGAACAGCTTGAGCCCACGGGTCTGCTCGATCTTGTCGGCACCGGGGTAGGCGAAGTCCTCGACCGCGTACGGCGGAGCCTCCGCGGTGGCCGCCGCGGACTGCTGCGTCTTCTCGTCGGGGGACACCGCGTTGGCGACGGCGAGCGTCGACCAGCCCAGTGCGGCGGCGGTGGCGCCCACGAGCGACGGAATCAGGATTCTTCGGAGGCGGAACGCCATGGTTCGTCCATTCGTCTGGCCGGGCGGCGCCCGGTTGGCGAGGTATCCCCAGAAAAAAGTTGAGGGGAATGTGAAGGAAAGGTATCCCCGTCGCGGCGCACAAACCAATGTGACCGGGGTCACCTTTCGGTCAATTGGCGCGCGTGGCTGGGTGATTGCCGAAGGTAGTATACGCGGGATTGAGGGGGGAAGGTCTTTCGGGGGATGGTAAAGCGTCGCCTTTAAGGGCAGTTTGCTGCATTTATGGCCCTGAACGGTCATTGATGCGTCTTGTGCGTGGTTCGCCATCTTCACGGATGTGGGGAAAGTGCGCCAACCCTTTCTCTCCGTCCCGATAAGAACCAGCCGAAGGATTACGTAAATTGATAGAGAGACAGAGGCAGCGAGCGCCCGGCGGGGGCCGGACGGCGCTTTCCGGATCACGTGCGGTCGCCGTGGGGCGGCCGGTGCGCGGTGGTGGTTCGCGGACGGGGCTGGGCGCCCTGTGCCTGAGCCTGCTGCTGGCGCTCCTCGTCGGACTCGTCGGCCCCAGCCCCTGGGCCGGAGAAGCAGTTGCCGCTGACAGCGGGACGTCTCAGGAAGGGGACTACCTTCCCGCGACCGACCGCGGCCGGGTGATGGAGCTGTGGAAGTCGGGCGGGCCCGGCGTCAAAGCAGCCGCCGAGGTCGCTCTGCTCGGCTCGGATGCCGACGTGCGCCAGTTCCTGGACCACGAGAACGAGATCGCCCAACTCAGCGACGCGCGCGTCGAGACAGTTCAGATCTTTTCGGCGGGAGGCCGCGCCGTACGTGAGGCGGCGCAGACGGCACTGGCCGGTTCGCCCGCGGATCTGACCGCGTTTCTGGCGGACGGTTGGAAGGCGCCGCTCGAGGAGGACCAGCGGGTCCGTGCCGTGCAGCTCATCTCCGCCGGCGGGCGGGGAGTGAAGGCCGCTGGTACCAAGGCGTTGAACGGCACCATCGAGGACGTACGCAGGTTCATAGCCGAGGGGCAGTACGCGGCCCGGGAGCAGGACGACCGCGTCCTCGTCGTCCAGATCCTGAGCACGGGTGGGCCTGCCGTGCAGCAGGCGGCCAAGACCGCGATGAACGGTTCCATCCAGGACGTACGCGAGTTCCTGCTCGTGGGCCAGCACATCGCGCGCAGCCGCGACCAGGAACTGGCCACCATCTCCGAACTGGTCGCGCTGGCCGAGGAGGCCGGGCGTCAGGCCAAGGTGGAGACCGAAGCGGCCAAGGAGGCGTCGGCGCGGGCGATCGCCGCCACCAAGCTCGCCAAGGAGGCGGCGGAGACCGCCGCAGCGGAGACCGCCGCGGCCCGGGACGACGCGAAGCGGGCATCCAACGCCGCAGGTCGCGCGGCGGATGCGGCGAACGGCGCCGCCAAGGCTGCGCAGGAGGCCATCAGCTCGGCTCGTGCCGCGAACACATCGGCCCGTATCGCCGCCAATGCCGCATCACAGGCGGCGTCCGCGGCGTCCGCAGCCGCGCAGGCCGCGTCCAACGCACGCAACGCCGCTGCGGCAGCAGCCACCGACGCGAGCAAGGCGTCCGCCGCGCGTGCCGCGGCCGAGGGAGCGCGCAAGGCCGCGGCAGGGGCCAAGAAGGCTGCCCAGGCCGCCCAGTTCGCCGGCACCGCCGCGACCGAGGCCGGCAACGCCGCGAAGGCCGCCGCCGGTGCCGGATCGCACGCGAACGCCGCCGCGGTCGCCGCCGAGGCGGCCAGCGGTCAGGCGAACGTGTCCAGCGCGCAGGCGCAGCGGGCGAAGGCCGCCGCTGCCGACGCGCGCCGCCACGCGGCCGCGGCCAGCGCCGCCGCCGCGCGGGCTGAGTCCCTGGCGGCCAAGTCCGCCAAGGCCGCTTACGAGGCACGGGACGCGGCCAACTCGGCCGCCGAACATGCCGAGAAGGCCGCGACCGCCGCAGACGAGGCGGCCGAACACGCGGGGGAAGCGGCCACCGCCGCCGCCGAGTCGACCAAGCACGCCGCAGCGGCCAAGTCCGCCGCGGACGCGGCGACGGCCGCCGTAGCCAAGGCCCGTGTCGCCTTCGACCTGGCTCGCGAGGTGGAGGCCGCCGAGCTGGCGGACCGCACCACCACCGCCCTGGAAGAGGCGAAGGCGGCCAAGATCGCCGTCGATGAGCGCAGGGCCGCAGCGCAGAAGGCGATCGCCCAGGCACAGGAGAACGATCGGGAGGCCGAGCAGCTCGCCACGGAGGTTTCGCAGCCGGACGTGGACTTCGCCGCCGTGGCCCCCAAGGCCCGCAAGATCGCCCTGCACATGGCCAGAACGGCACGTGCCGCGGGCGCCACGGCTGCTGAGGTCGCGCTGTCGGGCTCCGACCGCGCGGTCGTCGAGTACGTCCGTACGGGGCGGGAGCTGGCGCGTCGGCACGACGAGCTCGATCGTGTCACCCAGCTCGCCTGGGACTCGGAGTACGAAGCGGTGCGGAGTGCCGCACAGGTGACGCTCGGCAAGGACGCGGCCGCCGTCAGCGCCTTCCTGGAGACCGGCCAGCACCAGGCGGCCGCCCCCGACTACCGCATCAGGGTCGTCCAGCTCATGAACGGAGCCGGACCGGGCGTCACGAAGGACGCCGAAGCCGCCCTGAACGCCGGCACGACCGACGCGCTGCGGGACTTCGTCGCGAAGGGCTACTACAGCGCCCGGAGCGCGGACGAGCGCGTGCGTGCCGTCCAGCTTGTGCAGAGCGGTGGCCCCGAGCTCAAGGCCGCCGCCCAGATCGCGCTGGCCGGTCCTGCGGAGATGCTGCACGACTTCATCGAGGTCGGTCAGTACCGCGCGGCGCGCGCGGACTTGCTGACGGCCACGCATGTGGGCCGTGTCCAGCGGCTGATCGCGGGCGCTGCGAGCGTGGCCGCGACGGCGCAGAAGAACGCCTTGCTGGCCGCCAAGGTGGCCGCCGAAGCCCGTAAGGCCGCCGCGGAAGCGCAGGAATACGCGCGCCAGGCGTCGGAGTCGGCGTTGAAGGCCGACCAGTACGCCGAGGACGCCCGCAACTCCGCGCGGGATGCCGAGGCTTCGGCCGCGCAGGCGGCCAGTTCCGCCAAGACGGCACGTGACGCCGAGGCCCAGGCGCACAACGCCGCACAGCGGGCGACCAACTCGGCCGCCCAGGCCGAGAGGTCCGCCGCCAGCGCCCAGGTCTCCGCCAGCAACGCATGGGCCTCGGCCAACGCCGCGCGCGCCTCCGCGGAAGCCGCCGGCAAGGACGCCGCCGCCGCCGAGAAGGCGGCCAAGGACGCACTGATCATCGCCGTCGAGAAGAAGCAGGCCGAGGAGGAGGCCAAGCTCAAGAGCGAGGAGGCCCGGCAGTACCGGGAGGAGACCAAGGCGTTCAACAAGTGGCTGGAGGAGAGCGACGACATCGACTGGGGGGCGGTCCTCTCCGAGGGCGGTCACTTCGCGCTCGACGTCCTCGGCCTCATCCCCGGCTTCGGTGAGATCGCCGACGGTGCGAACTGTGCCTGGTACGGGGGAGAGTCCGCGTCCGGCAACACGGACGCACTGGGCGACGCCGCTCTGTCGTGCGCGTCCATGGTTCCGGGCCTCGGATACGGTGCCAGCGCCGTCAAGTTCGGCAAGTGGGGCGACAAGGCCAGCGGCTTCTTCAAGTCACTGTTCAGCAAGGGCGGCAAGGCCCTCCGCAAGTGCAACAGCTTCACTCCGCAGACGCCCGTCCGCATGGGCGACGGCAGCACCAAGCAGATCAAGGAACTCCGGGTCGGGGACCGGGTTCTCGCCACGGACCCGGTCACGCGGAAGACCGGACAGCGTCCGGTCGACAACGTGTTCACCAGCAAGGGCCTGAAGAGCCTGGTGACCATCACGGTGGACGAGGACGGTTCGGCGGGCGACGCGGTCGGCACGTTCACGGCCACGGCGGGGCACCCCGTCTGGACCGCCAACCGCAAGCACTGGGTGAACGCCGAGGACCTCGTCACCGGGGACCGGCTGCGCACGCCCGACGGCACGACCGCGACGGTCGTGGGGACCCGGGGCGAAACCCGTGTCCAGCAGGTGTTCAACCTGTCGGTGCAGGACCTCAACACCTACTACGTGCTCGCCGGTGAGACCCCGGTGCTCGTGCACAACGCGACCTGCCCCGTGGCCTTCGCCGACCTCGGCGACGGCAACTTCATGTCGCCCGGGGGGCTGATCTACGGCGCCGACAAGAAGCACGGGCACAAGATCGACCACATCCTCGCGCACACCGTCGCGGACCCGGACCGGATCACGCACACCGTGTTCACCGAGATCGACCCGATCAAGCTCCTGGACCTCGTGGACGATGCGTGGATCAGGAAGGGGCGGGCCATCACGGATCCGAACGACTCCTTCAAGTTCATCATCCCGATGGACAAGGTGATCGGCACGAAGGGCGAGGATCACATCCAGATGATCGTCGACCCCGCCACCAACCTGATTCTCAGCGCCTACCCGGCCGCCAGACGGTAGTCGCCGAATCGGCTCCGTTAGACTTGGCCGACGCCCAGGCGTCGGCCAAGTCGTCGGCGTACGCACGTGAAACGAGGTTCTTCGCGGTGAGTACAGCACTGTCCCGAACGGTGGCAGGGCTGTCCGCGGCCGGCCCGGCGGACCTCTCCGCCCTCGGCAGGGAAATCCGGTCGCGCGTCTCCGCGGGCGACTGCGGATGGGCCGGTGAGCTGGGGGCCGAGCTCGTCTCCCGGTCTTCCGGGGCGGAGTCCCGGAACCACGGGGTCGTCCTCGACGACATTCTGCGGGCGCTCGCCGCCGAACCGGGACCGGACAGCCTTCGCGCGCTGCTGCGGGTGCCGGTGTCGCTCAGCGCCGATACGGCGGAACGACTCCGGGCCGAGCGACGACTCGCGGCGCTGATCGCCCACGGGCACCGGATCGAGGACGTCGAACAGACGATGTTCACTGAGCGGAACGCCTCGGTCCACCGCGGAGAACTCACCGCATGCCTGGTCCACGAATACGTGCTCGCGGGCGCTCCGGTGGAGAGCTTTCCCGGGTTTTCCGCCCGCGCGGCGTCACTCGTCGCCGAAGGGCATCCGCTCGGCGCGCTTCCGCCGGCTCTGCTGCCTGTGGAGTCCGGGCTGTGCCGTCCCCCGGACGCGGGAGACGGCTGGACGTGGGCGATGCCGCCCTGGCGCACCACGGCCCTCGCCACGCAGCCGCTGAAGGCCACCGCGCCGATGCGGCGGCGCACGGCGGCTGTCGACCTGACGGAGATCAGTGGGCCCGCCTTCACCGAGGCCGCGGGAGCCGCCGTACAGCACTGGTGTGCCCAGTCCAACGGGAAGATCGCGGCGCAGGAGTTCTGGACCCCGGACCCGGTCCGGGCCGAGGACTTCCCGGCGGTTCTGGAACGGCTGCCGCTCACCGCCTGGCCGGCGGAGGAGGGCCCCTCCGAACCGCACCCGGCCACTTCGGACACGGTGTTCCGCACGCTCCTCACCGCCGCGGTACGGTCACCCGCGTACGGCTCCGGCCTCCACGGGGCGTACGGGCGGCTCGCCGCCTGGCGCTCGCTCGCCGGTCTGACCGACGTCCCGACGGACAGGCCGCTCGCCGAGGTGGCGGAGGCGGCCGGGCGGACGACCTGGCTCCGTATGGCCCCGAGTTCCTCGTGGTTCTACGAGATCGTGTGGGACCTCGCCGTCGCCGCGCTCCGCCCGGACGGGCAGGGGATCGCGGTGCTGGCCGCCACCGACACCGACTAGCCGCGCCTGCCGGACGTAGCCGGACCGGACACGCCGGTCACCGCTCTGCCGCCCCCGGGCGTGACTCGACCGTTGCCGGCCGTCGCGCGCCCCGCCGGGGCGGCTCGGCACGTGCCCGGTGAGGTCGCGTTATTCCAGCTGCGCACAAGACCTTCGGCATGTTCTCATCACCGCTGATCGAGCGTCGGCCGGGACCGGCGGGCGCCGAACCGACAGAGCGGGGAGACGGGACGATGAGCGCCACGGAAAGCACCGGAGCCGAGCGGCCGGACCATCGGGGCGTACTGCTGCGCCCGGCGACCACCGAGGACGCCGAGGCCGTCACGCGGGTCTTCCTGGACTCCCGTGCCGCTGCCATGCCGTATCTGGCCCGGCTCCACAGCGACGAGGACACCCTCGCCTGGATCACCCATGTCGTGCTGCCCACCAGTACCGGGGTGTGGGTGGCCGAGGAAGCGCGAGAGGGTGGGGAACTGCTCGGGTTCGCCGTGCTCGCCGGGGGCGGGGGGCCCGACGTGGACGGGGAACTCGATCACCTCTATCTGCGGCCCGACGCGCTGCGGCGGGGGATCGGGAGCCGGCTGCTGGCCGAGGTGCGCGGCGCGGCGAAGGGGGCGCTGAGCCTGTACGTGTTCCAGCGCAACGCCGCCGCCCGCGCCTTCTACGAACGGCACGGGTTCACCGCCGTCGCGTTCGACGACGGCGCTCGCAACGAGGAGAACGAACCCGATGTCCTGTACCGCTGGAGCCCGTGATCGCCGGGGGCCGCGGCTCCTGGGAGCGGGTCAGATGACCGGCGGGCGGCCCAACCGGGTCATCCGCCAGACCGTCGACCACCGCATCGGTCGTCGCTCGCCGCACGGGGTGCGGACGCCCTCCGCGAAGCCGCCCGCCCAGGCGCGCAGGCCCTTCGGGTCGCGGGTGCGGGCGAGGGTGAGCAGGGTCCAGGTGGAGAGGTAGGCGGGGACCAGGGGGAGGGGCAGGTTGCGGCGGGCCAGCCAGACGCGGTTGCGGGCCGTCATCCGGTAGTAGACCGCGTGCCGGGCGGGGGACGTCTTCGGGTGCTGGAGCAGCAGCCGGGGGTCGTACTCCACCTTCCAGCCCGCGTCGAGCGCGCGCCAGGCGAGATCGGTCTCCTCGTGGGTGAAGAAGAACTCGGCGGGCCAGAGGCCGGTCTGCGCCAGCATCCTCATGGAGAACGCGTGGCCGCCGCCGAGGAACGCCGTGACCGGGCCGCCCCGCATCGGGTCGCCGGCCCGCAGCCGGGGCACGTGCCGCCGCTGGGTCTCGCCGTGCTCGTCGGCGATCCGGAAGCCGACGATGCCGAGCCGGTCGTCGGCCGCGAAGTGGTCCCGGACCCGGCGCAGGACATCCTTGTCGACCAGCAGCCCGTCGTCGTCCAGCTCGACCACCACGTCCACGTCGCCGATCTCGGCGAGCCTGCGCAGCCCCTCGTTCCGGCCGCCGGGGCA
The DNA here is from genome assembly GCF_044330565.1 of Streptomyces sp. NPDC017448. NCBI lineage: Bacteria > Bacillati > Actinomycetota > Actinomycetes > Kitasatosporales > Streptomycetaceae > Streptomyces > Streptomyces sp. NPDC017448. Next base: position 193,767 of record NZ_JBIRLM010000015.1, read on the forward strand.
CCCGAGGTTCTCCGGCAGTTCGATGGTGGTCACCCCGCCGTCGAGATCCTCCAGGCCGGGGGTGGAGGCGTAGTCCGGGAGGGCCGTGCCGTTGCCGATGATCACGAGGCGGGTGGGCCGGACATCCTGCATGGCGACCGACGCCAGCAGCGCCTCGACCGCTTGCGGGCGGTCCCCCATGGTCACGATGGATACGCCGATGCGTGGTGCGGACAAGTTCGGTACTCCTGGTGCTGGGCTGCCGGTCGTCGGCTGCTGGTCGGCAGCGGTGCCCGCGATCGTAACGCCTCGCTGTTCAGTTCGCGGTCGCCGCCCGGCCGTCCACGGGTCCGTCGGTGTTCAGCAGCGTGTACACGTCCACGTCGCGCCGCTCGTCGCCGACCCGCTGCCGGCCGCGCAGCAGACCCGCCCGCCGGAAGCCGGCCTCCTCGGCGACCCGGGCGGAGGCGGTGTTCCACGGCTCGATGTAGAGCTGGAGGCGGGGGATGCCGAGGTCGCGCAGGGCCCACCCGGACACCGTGCGCAGCGCGGCGCGGGCCACGCCCTGGCCGCGCGCGGACGGGGCGAGCCAGTAGCCGAGCGAGGCGCGGCCCTGGGGCAGCTCGTGCAGCCAGAGCCCGATCGCGCCGACCGGACGCCGGTCCCGGGAGCGGACGACGGCGAACGGGTACCCCGCCCCGGTCGCCGCGCGCTCCCACTGCCGGCGGACGAACGCCTCGGCGGCCACGTCCGAGTAGCGGGCCGGGACGGTGGTGACCAGCGGGATGTACGGGTCGCGGGAGGCTTCGCGGACCAGGGGGAGGTCGCTCATCTCCCAGGGGCGCAGGACGAAATCGGGACCGGCGGACATGCTCGGGACGGTCAGCGGCGCGGGGACGGGGCCGGGGGGGGGCCCCGCCCCCCCCCCCCCCCCCCCCTAAGGGGGGGGGTGGGGGGCGGGGCCCCCTGGCCGAATTAACCCCCCCCCCGGCCTGTTAGCCCCCCCCCCCCCCCCCCCCCCC
>NZ_JBIRLM010000016.1:0-121823 GCF_044330565.1 Streptomyces sp. NPDC017448
TCGAACTCGTCGACTACGGCGTCGTGGGCGACCTCTTCACCGTCGTCCCCCAGCTCACCGACGAGATCACCGCCCGCAAGGGCTGACCCACCCCCGCACAACCCCCCGGCCCCGGGCCGCACGGTGAACCCCACCGCGCGGCCCGGAGCCGTTCCGGACGACCATTGACGCCGGTCGAGCGGGCTTATAACTTCACTATACGGATTGTTGGTTCCGGGAAGCGGAAACGGCGAGAGCGTGGAGGGTGCGGTCATGGGTCAGCAGGAGAAGGTGGCGACGAGCCTCGCCGGTGCGGTCAGCGAGGAGATCAGCGCCTCCCTCGCGGCGGTCGACGCGGAGCTGGCCCGCCGCTACCCGGGCGACCCCGGCACTCGCCAGCCCGTCCACACCGTCTACGTGCCCGGTGACGTCATCGAGCCCGGCACGCTGCGCTCCTGGGGCGACCAGGCGCTCGCGGCCCTCGACGAACACGCCCCCGACGCGGCCTCGTTCGCCGCCGTGCTCGGCATCCCCGAGGAGTTGGCGGGATTGGTCCACGACCGCGTACGCGCCAAGCTGGAGCGCGAGCCCGTCGAGGACCTGCGCATCGACTTCGAGGACGGCTACGGCCCCCGCCCGGACGCGGAGGAGGACCGGGCCGCCGCCCGCGCCGCCCGCCTGGTCGCCGAGGCGTACGCGAACGGCACGGCGGCTCCGTACACGGGCATCCGGATGAAGTGCATGGAGGCCGGGGTGCGCGACCGGGGCATCCGCACCACGGACGTCTTCCTCAGCGGGCTCATGGAGGCCGGAGGGCTCCCGGACGGGCTCGTGCTGACCCTCCCGAAGGTCACCTACCCCGAGCAGGTCACCGCCTTCGTCCACCTCCTGGAAGCCTTCGAGAAGGCGCACGGCCTGGATGCCGGGCGCATCGGTTTCGAGATCCAGATCGAGACCAGCCAGTCCATCCTCGCCGCCGACGGCACCGCTGCCGTCGCCCGGATGATCGACGCCGCGCGGGGCCGCGCGACCGGGCTCCACTACGGGACGTTCGACTACAGCGCCTGCGTCGGGGTCAGCGCCGCCTACCAGGCCAGCGACCACCCGGCGGCCGACCACGCCAAGGCCGTCATGCAGGTCGCCGCGGCGGGCACCGGCGTACGCGTCTCCGACGGCTCGACCAACGTCCTGCCCGTAGGTCCGACCGATCAGGTCCACGAGGCGTGGCGGCTCCATTACGGCCTCACCCGCCGCGCTCTGGCCCGCGCCTACTACCAGGGCTGGGACATGCACCCCGGCCACCTGCCCACGCGCTACGCCGCCGTCTACGCCTTCTACCGGGAGGGCCTGGAGCCGGCCGCCGCCCGGCTCGCCGCGTACGCGGCCAAGGCCGGCGGCGACGTGATGGACGAGCCGGCCACCGCCAAGGCCCTCAGCGGCTACCTGCTGCGCGGCATCGACTGCGGCGCGCTGGACACCGAGGAGGTCGCCCGGCTGACCGGCCTCACCCGCGCCGACCTGGACACCTTCGCCTCGCCCCGCCGGGGCGATCTGACGGTCACGGCCCCGTAGCCGCCGGCCGACGCTTCCGCATCCGGGGGCCAGCAGGTCTACCTCGTCAGGGCTCAAGACCATCCGGTGGCGACTTTTGGGCTCACCTTGGCTGAACCCCTTCTATCCGGCCCGCCCGCGGGCCCCCTGAGCACCCCGCCCGGGCCGAACACCGCCCCGGACCGGGCGCTTTCACGTACGGCGTCGGCCCGCCGCCCCGCCACGGGCGCGGTAGGCGCGCATCGGGCGCGAGGACGGCTTTCTGCCGCCGGCCTTCGGTGAGCGACTGCACGCGCTCATCCCGCACTCCGAGCTGCTCTGGGTGGAGGGGGCGGGTCACACGGTCCAGGAGGACGCCCCCGCCCGGCTGCCGGCCCTGCTCGGCCGGGAGTTCGAGGAGCGCGGCTGACCGGCCCTCAGGCGGGAGGCAGTTCGCCCGAGCCGCGCGGGATCAGCGTGGTGGGCAGTTCCACCCGGGCGGTGGGGTGGCCCCCCCCGTCGAGGCGGCGGAACAGGCGCTCGGCGGCGGTCCTGCCGACCGCCGCCGCGTCCTGCGAGATCACGGTGATGCCGAGCAGATCCGCCAGCTCGATGTCGTCGAACCCCACCAGCGCCACCGGGCGCTCCCGCTCCGCGAGCGCCCGCACCACCGTCACCGTCACCCGGTTGTTGCCCGCGAACAGGGCGGTGACCGGCTCGGGGCCGCTCAGCATCTCCTCGACGGCGGCCCGGACCCGCTCCGGCTCGGTGGAGCCGAGGGAGACCCAGCCGTCCGCGACGGCGATGCCCGCGTCCGCCATCGCCGCGTGGTAGCCGCGCAGGCGCTCGGTGGCCGTATGGATGCGCGGCCGGTCGCCGATGAACCCGATGCTGCGGTGGCCGTGGGCGATGAGGTGCGCCACGCCCTCCCTGGCCCCGCCGAAGCTGTCGGAGAGCACCATGTCGACGTCCACGTGGCCCGCCGGGCGGTCCACGAAGACCGTGGCGATGCCCGCCTTGATCTCCGGCTCCAGATAGCGGTGGTCGTCGCCGGCCGGGATCACGATCAGGCCGTCCACACGACGGGCGCACAGCGCCAGCACCAGCTCCTGCTCCCGCTCCGGGTCCTCGGCGCTGGAACCGTTGATCAGCAGCGCCCCGTGCGCGCGGGCGACCTCCTCCACCGCGCGGCTCAGCGGGCCGTAGAACGGGTCCGCCAGATCCTCCAGGACCAGCCCGATGGAGGCCGTGCGGCCCTTGCGCAGCACGCGGGCGCTGTCGTTGCGGCGGAAGCCGAGGGCGTCGATGGCCTCCTGCACGCGGCGTTCGGTGTCGGGTGTGACGCCGGGTTCGCTGTTCACCACCCGGGAGACCGTCTTGAGGCCCACTCCGGCGCGGGCCGCCACGTCCTTCATCGTCGGCCGGTTGCCGTAGCGGGTCTCGGAAGGGCGGGCGGTCCGGTCCACGTGCGCTGTCCTGTCGTCGGATACGGGGTGTCTGCGGTGCTCCGGGCGGGGGCGGGGCCGGCCGAGCGGGGCGCCGCGGGGGCGGCCGGCGGCCGTGGCGACGAGCATAGGCCCTGGACAACGTTGTCAACAGCAGGGAGACTGTGCAAACTGAGGTCGGAACCCGCAGGTCCCGCCCCTTCGCCGATCCGGAGAGCCCACACCGATGCATACCGACCTCGTCGCCGCGCTCGACATCGGCGGCACCAAGATCGCCGGCGCGCTGGTGGGCGGCGACGGCTCCCTCCGGGTACGGGCGCAGCGCCCGACGCCCGCCAGGGAGGGCGCCGAGGCGGTCATGGGGGCCGTGGACGCGGTGCTGGGGGAGCTGATGGCCACCCCGCTGTGGAGCAGGGCCCGCTCCGTGGGAATCGGCAGCGCCGGTCCGGTGGACGCCGCCGCGGGTACGGTCAGCCCGGTCAACGTGCCCGGGTGGCGCGACTTCCCGCTGGTGGAGCGGGTGCACAAGGCGACGGGCGGGCTGCCCGTGGCATTGGTGGGCGACGGGGTCGCGATGACGGCCGCCGAACACTGGCTGGGGGCCGCCCGGGGCTACGACAACGCGCTGTGCCTCGTCGTGTCGACGGGCGTCGGCGGCGGTCTCGTCCTCGACGGCGCCCCCCGCTCCGGTCCCTCGGGCAACGCCGGCCACATCGGTCACATCAGCGTCGACCTGGACGGCGATCCGTGCCCCTGCGGTGGGCGCGGCTGCGTCGAAGGCATCGCGAGCGGTCCCAACATCGCCCGCCGCGCCCGGGAGAACGGTTGGCGGCCCGGCCCGGACGGGGACGCTACGGCCGCCGCGGTGGCCGCCGCCGCCCGCGCCGGAGATCCGGTCGCCCTCGCCTCGTACGAGCGCGCGGCCCAGGCCCTGGCCGCCGGCATCGCCGCCACGGCAGCTCTGGCGGACCTCGACATCGCGGTGGTCGGCGGGGGAGTGGCCGGGGCCGGGGAGGTGCTCTTTGCGCCGTTGCGCCGCAGCCTGCGCGACTACGCCACGCTCTCCTACCTTCGCCGGCTCACCGTCGCGCCCGCCGTGATGGGCGCCGACGCGGGCCTGGTCGGGGCCGCGGCGGCGGCCATCGCGCTGCGCTGAGGGGCGGAACGCCCGCATCCGTTCAACGCCGTCGCCGTCACGGGGTTTCCGCGGCAGGGTGTTGCGGGCAAGCCACAGGGGGCTACGGAAGAGGGGGAACCGTGATCGTCTGGATCAACGGTGCGTTCAGTGCGGGCAAGACCAGCGCGGCGGGCGAGCTGGTCGACCTGATCCCGAACAGCACGCTGTACGACCCGGAGGTCACCGGCGCGGCACTGCGCGCCCTGCTGCCGCAGAAGCGGCTCGCCGAGGTCACCGACTTCCAGGACCTGCCGATCTGGCGGCGGCTCGTGGTGGACACCGCGGCGGCCCTGCTCGCCGAGGTGCCGGGGGTCCTGGTGGTGCCGATGACGCTGCTGAGGCAGGAGTACCGCGACGAGATCTTCGGAGGGCTCGCCTCCCGGCGCATTCCCGTCCGCCATGTGGTGCTCTCACCTGAGGAAACGATCCTGCGCGGCCGGATCGCGGGCCGCGAGGAGTTCCCCGGCGACGCCGAGCAGAGCGAGCGGGTGCGCCGGTGGGCCTACGAGCACATCGGCGCCTACCGCGACGCCCTCGGATGGATCGCCCAGGACGCGTACGTGGTGGACAACGGCGCCCTCACCCCCCGGGGAACCGCCGAACGGATCGCGGACGCCGTGCGCACCGGGAGCGCCACGCCGTGCCCGATCGTGCAGAGTCCCGAGCCGACCGCCGAGACGGTGGCCGCGGGGGTGCTGCTCTTCGACGAAGAGGACCGGGTGCTGCTCGTCGACCCCACGTACAAGCCGGGATGGGAGTTCCCCGGCGGGGTCGTGGAGCCCGGCGAGGCGCCCGCGCAGGCCGGTGTCCGCGAGGTCGCGGAGGAGGTAGGGCTCCGTCTCGACCGGCCCCCCAGACTGCTGCTCGTCGACTGGGAGTCGCCCCGCCCGCCCGGCTTCGGCGGGCTGCGCTTCCTCTTCGACGGCGGCCTGCTCCGCTCCGAGGACGCCGGCCGGCTGCTGCTGCCCGGCTCCGAGCTGCGCGGCTGGCGCTTCGTCACCGAGGAGGAGGCGGCGGGGATGCTGCCGCCCACCCGGTACGAGCGGCTGCGCTGGGCGTTGCGGGCGCGCGAGCGGTCGACGGTGCTCAACCTGGAGGCGGGGGTCCCGGTGGGCTGAGCGGCGTTCGCGCGGGCGGCCGGGCGGGCCGCGGGCTCGGGGCCCGCCCGCCCCCGGGCGCGCCGCACCGGCGCCCGGCGCCTCAGGAGGCGCGCGCCGCGGCCTCCATCACCGCCGCCGCGTCCTCGGTGAGCGGGTCGCCGTGGCCGAAGCAGACGGTACGGGGAGCGAGGGCGGCCAGCCGCCGGAACGTGGACCGCGCCTCGGCGCGGTCCACGTTGAACACGCCGAGCATCACCCGCTCCTCCGCGGAGGCCACGCAGTCGCCGGTGAACAGCACCCCGTGGCGCGGGAGATGGAGGGCGATGGAGCCCGGAGTGTGGCCGGGGGCGTGCACCACCCGCGCCCCGCCCCCGAACGGCAGCACCTCGCCGCCGCCCACCTCCCGGTCCACCACGGTGGGCGGAGCCTCGGGACACGTCAGCCCGTGCGCGTACAGCGGGCGTTCCCACTCCAGCAGGTCCGGCTCCGGCACGGGCCGCTCGCCCCGGATCACCGGGGCGTCCAGCGCGTGGGCCACGACCTCCGCGCCGTGCCGGTCCGCCAGCTCCCCGGCGGCCCCGACGTGGTCGCGGTGGCCGTGGGTGAGGACGATACGGCGGATCGCGGCCGGATCGTGGCCGAGCCTCCGGACCGCGGCCTCGATCGCGGCGGCCGACTCGGCGTCGCCCGCGTCGATCAGCGTCAGATCCGTCCCGTCACGCCAGAGGTACGCCTGGCCGATCCGGAAGCGGAGCAGGTGCAAGGAGGGCAGTACCTCTACGAGATCCATGCGGCGAACGTACGCGGACGAGGGTGCGCGCCGCACAGGCCTACGCTCCGGGCGACTTCGCCGAGGGCGTAGCCGGGCCTTCCCCAAACTATCGCGGGGCCCGACGGCACGGCGTCGGACCCCGGCGGGCTCAGGCCTTCTTCGACTCCGCGTAGTTGCGCAGGAACAGCGCCTCGGCGACCGACATCCGCTCCAGCTCCTCGGGCGACACGCTCTCGTTCACCGCGTGGATCTGCGCCTCCGGCTCGCTCAGCCCGATCAGCAGGATCTCCGCCTCCGGGTAGAGGCCCGCCAGCGTGTTGCAGAGCGGGATGGAGCCGCCCATGCCGGAGGACTGCATCTCCTGGCCCGGGTAGGCCTCCCGCATCGCCTCGGCCATCGCCGTGTACGCCGGGCTGGTCATGTCGGCCCGGAACGGCTGGCCCTGGCCCACCTGCTCCACCCGTACCCGCGCGCCCCAGGGGGCACGGGACTCCAGGTGGGCGGTGAGCAGCTTCGTCGCCTCGGCGGCGTCGTGGCCCGGCGGCACCCGCAGGCTGATCTGAGCCCGCGCGCTCGCCTGCACGGACGGGGTCGCGCCGACCACCGGCGGACAGTCGATGCCGATGACGGTGACGGCGGGACGGGCCCAGATCCGGTCCGCGACCGTACCCGTGCCGATCAGCTCCACCCCCTCCAGCACCTTGGCGTCCTGCCGGAACTCCGCCTCCGGATACTGGATGCCGTCCCACTCGGCGTCGCCGGTCAGACCGTCGACGGTGGTCGTCCCGTCCTCGGCGCGCAGCGAGGCCAGCAGCTGGATCATCGCGGCCAGGGCGTCCGGGGCGGCGCCGCCGAACTGCCCCGAGTGCAGGTTGCCTTCGAGGGTGTCGAGCTGGACCCGCAGCATCGTCATCCCGCGCAGCGTCGCTGTGACGGTCGGCAACCCGACCCGGAAGTTGCCGGTGTCGCCGATGACGACCGTGTCCGCGCGCAGCAGGTCCGGGTGCGCCTCCGCGTACCGCTCAAGACCGCCGGTGCCCTGCTCCTCGGAACCCTCGGCGATCACCTTCACCGAGACCGGGACGCCGCCGTCCGCCTTCAGGGCGCGCAGCGCGAGCAGGTGCATGATGAACCCGCCCTTGCAGTCGGCCGCGCCCCGTCCGTACCAGCGGCCGTCGCGCTCGGTCAGCTCGAACGGCGGGGAGATCCAGGCCGACTCGTCCAGCGGCGGCTGCACGTCGTAGTGCGCGTAGAGCAGCACGGTCGGCGCACCGGCCGGTCCGGGCAGGTACCCGTAGACGGACTGCGTCCCGTCGGGGGTGTCCAGGAGGGCGACGTCCGTGAACCCTTCGGCGCGCAGCGCGTCGGCGACCCAGTTCGCCGCGCCCTCGCACTCGCTCCGGGGGAACACCGCCGGGTCCGCCACCGACTGGAACGCCACCAGCTCGGCCAGCTCCTGCCGGGCGCGGGGCATCAGCGAGGCGACGGTCTGATGAATCGGACGGGCGGTCATGGGCACGCTCCTCGTGGGTGCGACGTTATGGGGTGGGGCGCGGTGAGTACGCGACCGTGTGCGGCGCCGTCCGTGCGGCGACGCATGTACGACGAAATCATGGCCGATCCTCCCACAGGAGGGCCGGGCCGGAACGCGCCGTAGGATGCCGTGAGCAGCTTGGGGCCACTGGTCGGATCAGGAGCAGAAGCACATCGTGAGCAGCGAGAACGCAGACGCCGGACGTGAGCCGGAAGAGTCGACCGTGTGGGATGTCGTCGTCGTCGGCGCCGGACCGGCCGGCGCATCGGCGGCGTACGCGGCAGCCGTGGCGGGCCGGAGGGTCCTGCTGCTGGAGAAGGCGGAACTGCCGCGCTACAAGACCTGCGGCGGAGGGATCATCGGGTTCTCGCGGGACGCGCTGCCGCCGGGGTTCGAACTGCCCCTGAAGGACCGCATCCACGCGGTCACCTTCTCGCTCAACGGCAAGCTGTCGCGCACCCGCCGGTCCCGGCGCATGCTCTTCGGCCTCATCAACCGGCCGGAGTTCGACGCCGGTCTGGTCGAGGAGGCGCAGAAGGCCGGGGCGGAGCTGCGCACCGGGGCGTCGGTGGTGCGGGTCGAGCAGCACGGTCCCGCCGTCCCCGACCGGCGGACGGTCGCCGTGGTGCTGGCCGGCGGCGAGACGGTGCTCGCGCGGGCGGTCGTCGGCGCGGACGGCAGCGCGGGCCGCATAGGAGCCCACGTGGGGGTGAAGCTCGACCAGGTCGACCTCGGCCTGGAGGCGGAGATCCCCGTGCCCGCCACCGTGGCGGAGGACTGGGCGGGCCGGGTCCTCATCGACTGGGGCCCGATGCCGGGGAGTTACGGCTGGGTCTTCCCCAAGGGCGACACCCTCACCGTCGGCGTCATCTCGGCGCGCGGCGACGGCGCGGGCACCAAGCGGTACCTGGAGGACTTCATCGCCCGCCTCGGCCTCGCCGGGTTCGAACCGGCCGTCTCCTCGGGCCACCTCACCCGCTGCCGCAGCGACGACTCGCCGCTCTCCCGGGGCCGGGTCGTGGTCTGCGGGGACGCCGCCGGGCTGCTGGAGCCGTGGACCCGCGAGGGCATCTCCTTCGCGCTGCGCTCCGGCCGGCTGGCGGGGGAGTGGGCGGTCAGGATCGCGGAGTCGCACGACGCGGTGGATGCCCGCCGCCAGGCCCTCAACTACGCCTTCGCCATCAAGGCCGGTCTCGGCGTGGAGATGGGGGTGGGACGCCGCATGCTTAAGCTGTTCGAGCGCCGCCCCGGGGTGCTGCACGCGGTGCTGACCGGTTTCCGCCCGGCCTGGAAAGCGTTCGCCGGGATCACCCGGGGCACCACGTCGCTGGCGGAGCTGGTCCGTACGCACCCGCTGGCGCAGCGGGCGCTGCACGCGATGGACCGCTGAGGGACGTCTGTCGTCCTGGCCGCGCTCCCCGGCACGCGGGGTGCGGTCAGGACGCTTCGGTGAGGCGGAACACCGGGTGGTCGGGGCAGGCCGCCAGCAGCTCGGCGTCCGTGGACTGCGCCGTGGCCCCCTGGAAGTACTGGTCGACCTCCCAGCCCCACCGCTCCAGATAGGCCCGGACGATCCGGGCCTTCTGCGCGTCGTCGGCGATCTCCGCCGCCGCGAAGCGGCTGACCCTGCGCCCCAGGCGCAGCTCTCCGCCGCCCGCGACGCGCATGTTGCGCACCCACTGCGAGTGGCCCCGGGCCGAGACGAGGTACCGCTCGCCCTCGAAGGTGTGGATGTTGACCGGGATGCGCTGCATCTGCCCGCTCCTGCGCCCCCGCACCGACAGCTCGGCGGAGCCCATCAGGCTGATTCCGTACCGCGCCAGCCGTCCGACGACCTTGTTGAGCCGCTGGGCGGCGGAGCCGGCCCGGAGGTAGTAGGCCTGCTGCGTCATGGCGACTCCCGCGGTGTGAGCACTGCTGCCGGGTGAAGAAAGCGAGAGCGGCGCTCTCGCTTGAGATCAGTGTGCACGGCGTGGTGACGGGAAGCAAGAGCGCTGCTCTCTTTTCTGTCCGGTGCTCCACTCCCGTGGCAGACTGATCGCATGAGCACCATCCGAGGGGCCAGGGAACGCGCCCGCGTCGAAGTGACCGCCGCCATCAAGGACGAGGCGAGGAGGCAGCTCGCCGAGGAGGGCGCGGCCAAGCTCTCGCTCCGGGCCGTGGCCCGGGAGCTGGGCATGGTCTCCTCCGCCCTCTACCGCTACTTCCCCAGCCGCGACGACCTGCTGACCGCCTTGATCGTCGACGCCTACGACGCCGTCGGGGCGGTCGCGGAGGGGGCGGCCGAGCGGGCGGAGACCGTGCCGCCCGCCGAACGCTGGACCGCCGTCGCCTGCGCCGTACGGGAGTGGGGGCTCGCCCACCCCCATGAGTACGCCCTGATCTTCGGCTCGCCCGTCCCCGGCTACACCGCCCCGATGGACACGGTAGGACCCGCTTCCCGGGTGGGCCTGGTCTTCATCGACATCGTCCGCGCCGCGTCCCGGACCGGTGAACTCGCCGTCCCCTCCCCCGCGCCGGAGCTGCGTTCCGACGCCGAGCGGATGGCCGCCGCGTTCGCCCCCGGGGTGCCGCCGGCCGCCGTCGCGGCTCTGGTGGCCGCCTGGGCCCAGGTGTTCGGCCTGATCTCCTTCGAGCTGTTCGGCCAGTTCGACCGGGTCGTGGAGGCGCGCGAGCCGCTGTTCCGCCAGGCCGTGGGGGAGTTGGCCCGCTCGGTCGGGCTTCCGCCGCGGGGCCGGGGAGCGGACCTCGCCTGAGAGCCGCTGCTCCGTCGGCCCGGGAGGCCGACGGCCGGCCCGGTGTGCGGGGTGCTCAGGGGTGCGCGTCCGACGTGGCGTTACGGGCCCCGTACCCCAGGGCGGCCGCCGCGGCCGCCAGCAGGGCGACCGTCGTCAGGGCCAGCGGCAGCGAGAACCAGTCCGCGAGGAAACCGATCGCGGGCGGGCCGAGCAGCATGCCGCCGTAACCGAGGGTGGAGGCCGCCGCGACGCCGCTCGGGCCGGCCAGCTCGCCCGCGCGGCCCACCGCGACGGGGAAGATGTTGGCGAGGCCGAGTCCGGTGACCGCGAAGCCGGCCAGCGCCGCCCAGGCGGTCGGCGCCAGCGAGCCGAGCAGCATCCCGGCCGCCGCCGTCGCCCCGCCGAGGACGAGGGTGCGGGTCTGGCCGAGCCGTTCCAGGAGCAGGGTGCCGGTCAGCCGGCCCGCCGTCATCGTCAGGGCGAACACCGCGTATCCGGCGGCGGCGGTCCCGGGATGCGCGCCCAGGTCCTGCTCCAGGTGGAGCGCGCCCCAGTCGGCCAGCGCCCCTTCTCCGTACGCCGTGCAGAGCGCGATCATGCCGAAGAGCACGACGATCCGGCGGGCGCGGGGCGACAGGCGCTGCCTCGGGGTTCGCGCGTCGGCGGCGCCGGGGGCGGCGTGGGCCGGGCGGTGGCGCAGCAGCGAGGGTCCGGCGAAGGCGGTGACGAGCAGGCCGGCCCCCGCCAGGGCGAAGAGGTGGGCGGAGGCGGAGAGGCCGCCCGCGACCAGGCCGCCGAGCCCGGCGCCGACCATGCCGCCCAGGCTGAACGCCGCGTGGAAGCTCGGCATGACCGGCCGCCGCAGCGCGGCGACCAGGTCGACGGCGGCGCTGTTCATCGCCACGTTCATCCCGCCGTACGCCGCGCCGAACACCAGCAGGACGAGCCCGAGGGAGAGCGCCGAGTGGGTCTGGGCGGGCAGCGCGATGCTCAGGGGGAGCAGGACGCCGCAGGCCACGGTGGTGGCGTGGCTGCCGAAGCGGCGGCAGAGCCGGCCGGTGAGCATCATGGTGACCACCGCCCCGGCGGAGACGCCGAGCAGCGCGAGTCCGAGGGTGGTGGCGGAGGCGCCGGTCTGCTGCTTGATGGCCGGGATGCGGACCACCCAGCCGGCGAAGAGGAACCCGTCGAGGGCGAAGAACACGGTCAGCGCGGTACGGAGGCGGGCCGACGAGGGTGGGGCGGTGTCTCCGCCGAATCCCCCCGGTTGGGCCGTCCGCAGTTTGTTTAGTTGCGGCACAAACTCAGCATAGGGGCGCTCCGACGGCGGACGCAACACGCCTGCGCACCGGAGGCGTCCGGGCCCCGGACCGTCCGGCGGGCGGTGGCCCCACGCCGGGCCCGATGCGGTCCTGCGGGCCGCACCCGACGCCGGGCCGAGGCGTGCGGTCGCGGCCGGAAGCGGCTCCCCGCGCCGGGACTGGGCGTCCGGGGGGTCTCCGGATCATGGGAGACTCACCCCCATGAACGGCAAGGCGACGACCACCCGGACGAAGTTGGAGAGGGGCCGCAGTGCGCTCGGGCCCGCGCTGGAACTGGTCCACACCGGCCGCGCTCCCACCCGGGCCGTCCTCACCTCCGAACTCGGCGTCACCCGCGCCACCGCCGGGGCGGTCGCCGCGGAGCTGGAGGCGCTCGGCCTGATCCGGGTCGACTCCAGCCCCGGGTCGGCGGCCGGCTCCCAGGGCCGCCCCTCGCACCGGCTGTCCGTCCTGGAGACCGGCCCCGTCGTCCTCGCCGCCCAGGTGCACGCCGACGGTTTCCGGGCCGCGCTCGTCGGGCTCGGCGGGCGGATCGTCGCCACATCGCCGGGCTGCGTCACGGTGATGGCCGACCCCGCCCAGGTGCTCGGGGAGGTCGTGGACGCGGGGGCGGCCCTGCTCCGCGAGAGCGGGCTGCGCTGCGTCGGGGCCGGGCTCGCGGTGCCCTCGGCGGTCGCCGAACCGGAGGGGACGGCCCTCAACCCGCTGCACATCGCCTGGCCCGCCGGTTCCCCGGTCCGGGACATCTTCACCGCCTGCGTGCGCGAAGCGGGCATCACCGGCCCCGCGTTCACGGGCAACGACGTCAATCTCACCGCACTGGCCGAGCACCGGCACGGCGCGGGCCGCGGCGCCCAGCACCTCCTGTGCGTGGCCACCGGCCACCGGGGCGTCGGCGGGGCGCTCGTGCTCGACGGCCGCCTGCACAGCGGAAGTTCGGGGTTGGCCCTGGAGGTGGGCCACCTCGCGGTGAACCCCGAGGGACGGCCCTGCCACTGCGGCGGGCGCGGCTGCCTCGACGTGGAGACCGACCCGCTGGCCTTCCTCACCACCGCCCGCCGCGAACCGGGCCCCGAGGAGTCCCTCCTCAAGCAGGCCGGCCACCTGCTCCGCGCGGAGTACGGCGACCCCGCCGTGCGGCGCGCCGCCGAAGAGCTGATCGACCGCCTGGGCCTGGGGCTGGCGGGGCTGGTCAACATCCTCAACCCCGACCGGATCATCCTCGGCGGACTCCACCGCGACCTGCTGGAGGCGGACCCGGAGCGGCTGCGCGCCGTCGTCGCCGACCGCAGCCTCTGGGGGCGCAGCGGCAGCGTACCGATCCTGCCGTGCACGCTGGCGCACAACAGCCTGGTGGGTGCGGCCGAACTGGCCTGGCAGCCGGTCCTCGACGACCCGCTCGCCGCTCTGGCCTGACCCGCCCCGCGAGCACCGTACGGAAGGGGTCGCTCCGTACCGGCTCCGGGCCGCACCGCTGCCGGTCCTCCGGTCGGGCGCGCCGTCCCCCCCTCAGCCGACGGCGGCCGACCGGGCGGGCAGGGACGAGAGGTCGTCGGGGGCGATGGTGACGGACCCGAACGGCCCGTCGGTCATCGACCCGTAGACCGCGAGCGACGGCAGCGTCGAGGCGCCGGTGGTCGTCGGCAGGGTGAACCAGACGGCCTTCCCCGCCGTGCCGACCGGTCGCACGCCCCAGCTCTCGCTGACGGCGGCGATCAGCGCCAGCCCTCGGCCGGAGGTGGCGGACGCATCCGCCTCGTTCACCGTGGGCAGCCGGGGATCGTGGTCGTGGACGGAGACCGTCAGCCGGTCGAGCAGCAGCTCGATGTCGACGGTGCATGACTTGTCCGGCTGTGCGTGCCGGTGGACATTGGTGAGAAGCTCGGTGACGCCCAGGGCCGCCTGGTCGATCAGAGGATCGAGATGCCAGTAGCGCAGTTGCGCCGAGATGATCCTGCGGACTTGACCGATCCGCGACGGCATGGCCTGGAGCGCCACCGTGCAGTGCCTGCTGGGCTCGCTGATCACGGCTGCGACTCCCCGAAATAGGTCCGGAAGAAGAGAAGCGAACGGAGTCGGCGGACGACTGACCGCCGAATCCGCTCTGCTCTTGTCGTGTCTGCTCGTGTCGCGCGACCCGGTCCGGGGAGCGGATCGCTCTGTCACCGAGGGTGCACCTTCAGTGACATGGGACCAGCGTGGCCCAGGGGTTGCGGCTCCGCAACTCGCGGCGGAGCCCGGCGGCCCGGTCGCCGGCCCGCCGTGTCCGTACCGAAGGTCAGTCCCGGCGGCCGCGCGCGTTGCGCAGCGTCTCCAGGAAGCGCCGCAGCGGGGCCGCCCCGTCACGTCTGCGGCTGCGCTGCCCCATCGTCAACCGGTAGCGCACCCCGTTCACCCGGGCGATGACGGAATCCGCCGTGATGAACCACCACTTCCGCGCGCTGACCGTCCCCACCGGGGCGCTGGCGATCTCCCGCCCGTTGCTCGTGAGGAGCGACAGCCTGCCGTCCTTCACCACCACCTGACCAGCCCTGGTCAGCGATCTGGTGAACCGTTCGATCCTGACCCCCGACGCACTGAACTCGACGTCCGCCATCGTGGATTCGCCCCCCTTCGTCACCTCTCCTGCTGTGCAGTGTGCACGGACGCGCCCCGGACCGCCAGAGGGCCCGGCAGCGTGCCGGGAACCCGTCCGCCCCGCCCGTCGCAGCAGCACCCGGCGCGGCGCCCAAAGGCAGGGCTATGGACCCTCCAAGTGACCGTTTGCGCAGGTGGGGAGCCTATCGTGGAGACAGGGTCCCGGATCGGGGACCGACGCAGCACGACCGACAGGAGCGGGCCCATGGACACCACGGAAAACGCGGCCGGGCACGGGGCCAGGGCGACCGTCGACGTCGACCGCAGCGACCCGGAGTACCGGGCCTGGCTGAAGGAGGCCGTCCGCAAGGTCCAGGCCGACGCCAACCGCTCCGCCGACACCCACCTGCTGCGCTTCCCGCTGCCCGAGCAGTGGGGCATCGACCTCTACCTCAAGGACGAGTCCACCCACCCCACCGGGAGCCTGAAGCACCGCCTCGCCCGCTCGCTCTTCCTGTACGGGCTCTGCAACGGCTGGATCCGGCCCGACAAGCCGGTCATCGAGGCGTCCAGCGGTTCGACCGCCGTCTCGGAGGCGTACTTCGCCAAGCTGATCGGCGTGCCGTTCATCGCCGTGATGCCGCGCACCACCAGCCCCGAGAAATGCCGTCTCATCGAATTCCACGGCGGGCGGTGCCACTTCGTGGACGACTCGCACACCATGTACGAGCAGTCCGCCGCGCTCGCCGCCGAGACCGGCGGGCACTACATGGACCAGTTCACCTACGCGGAGCGCGCCACCGACTGGCGCGGCAACAACAACATCGCCGAGTCGATCTACCAGCAACTGCGCCTGGAGCGCTTCCCGGAGCCCGCCTGGATCGTCGCCACCGCCGGGACCGGCGGCACCTCGGCGACCATCGCCCGCTACATCCACTACCTCCAGCACGACACCCGCGTCTGCGTGCCCGACCCGGAGAACTCCTGTTTCTTCGACGGCTGGACCCAGCACGACCCCCTCGCCGCCAGCGACCGGAGCTCGCGCATCGAGGGCATCGGCCGCCCGCGCATGGAGCCCAGCTTCGTGCCCGGAGCCATCGACCGCATGATGAAGGTCCCCGACGCCGCCAGCGTCGCCGCCGTCCGCGCCCTGGAGCGGACCATCGGCCGCAAGGCGGGCGGCTCCACGGGCACCGGGCTGTGGAGCGCGTTCAAGCTGATCGCGGAGATGGTGGAACAGGGGGAGCGGGGGAGCGTCGTCACCCTGCTGTGCGACCCGGGCGACCGCTACCTGGACAAGTACTACTCCGACTCCTGGCTGGAGGAACAGGGCTTGGACATCGCCCCGTACACCGCCGCCATCGACGCGTTCCTCGCCACCGGCGCCTGGCCCTGCTGACCGCGGGCCCCGACCCGGCCCTCAGGGCGTCCGCGCCGTCAGCCGTGCGCCCAGACGGCGTACGGCGTCCCGGAAGGACCGGCCCGCCCCCGCCCCCGCAGCAGGCGGAACACCCCCGCCCCGTCGGCGGCCGACACCAGCCGCACCGGCCCGGACTCGACGAACTCCCTTCCCACGGAACGGAGTCGGCGTGTCATCACGTACCCATCCGGCGGCCCGCGGCGTGCGGGCGGGGCACACGCCGGCGGCCGGGCCGTCAGTGGTCTTCGCCCCTGCCGGACCTCGGCCCGCGGCGCCTCTCCTCCTCCGCGGCCGCCTTGGCGATGTTGCGCGCCATCCCGCCGAACACCACCGAGTGGAAGGGCCACACGCTCCACCAATAGGCGTGGCCGGCCAGCCCGCGCGGGTGGAACAGGGCATGCTGCCCGTACACCGTCCGGCCCCGCTCGTCACGGCGCACCGACAGCTCCAGCCAGGCGAGCCCCGGCACCCGCATCTCGGCCCGCAGCCGCAGCAGCTCGCCCGGGACGATCTCCTCCACCCGCCAGAAGTCCAGTGAGTCCCCCACGCGCAGCCGCCGGGCGTCCCGCCGCCCGCGCCGCAGCCCCACCCCGCCGACGAACCGGTCGAGCCAGCCGCGTACCGACCAGGCCAGCGGGAAGGAGTACCAGCCGTTCTTCCCGCCGATGCCCTCGATCACCCGCCACAACGCCTCGGGCCCGGCCGGTACGGCCAGCTCCCGTTGGTCGCGGTAGAGGCTGCCGCCCGCCCAGTCCGGGTCGGTGGGCAGCGGGTCGCTCGGCGCGCCCGGCACCGAGGCGTTGGACCAGCGGGTGTCGACCCGCGCCTCATGGATCCGCTTCAAGGCCAGCCGCAGCGCCCGGTCGAAGCCGATGGGCCCCTCCGGCGGGTCGGGGACGTACTCCTCGATGTCGTGCTCCCGGCAGACCACCTCGTGGCGCAGCGACTCCGTGAGCGGCCGGGCGATGGCGCCGGGCACCGGGGTCACCAGACCGACCCAGCGGCTGGAGAGCGTGGGGGTGAGTACCGGCACCGGCAGGATCAGCCGCCGGCGCAGCCCCGCCACCCGGGCGTAGCGCTGCATCATGTCCCGGTACGTCATGACGTCCGGTCCGCCGATGTCGAAGGCCCGGTTCACCTCGGCCGGCAGCCCCGCGCATCCCACGAGGTAGCGGATGACGTCCCGGACCGCCACCGGCTGGATGCGGGTCCGCACCCAGCTCGGGGTGATCATCAGCGGCAGCCGTTCGGTGAGGTACCGCAGCATCTCGAACGAGGCGGACCCCGAGCCGATCACGACCGCCGCACGCAGCACCGCCGTCGGCACCCCGGAATCCAGCAGGATGTGCCCCACCTCGGCCCGCGAGCGCAGATGCGGTGACAGGTCCTTCTCCGGCACCCCGGACGGGGTCAGCCCGCCCAGGTACACGATCCGGCGCACCCCGGCCGCCCGGGCCCGCTCGCCGAAGTTCCGGGCGGCCCGGCGGTCGGTCTCCTCGAAGTCCGAGCCGGTGCCGAGCGCGTGCACCAGGTAGTACGCCACGTCGACGTCCCGCATCGCCTCGGTCAGAGAGCCGGCGTCGGTGACGTCGCCGCGCACCACCTCGACCCGGTCGGCCCACGGGTAGTCGCGCAGCTTCTGCGGCGTTCTCGCCAGGGCGCGCACCCGGTGCCCGGAGTCGAGCAGGGCGGGCACCAGCCGGCCGCCGATGTAGCCGGTCGCCCCGGTCACCAGGCAGCGGGGGGCCGACCCGTCGGGGCGCTCGGGGGCGTCGGGGAGCCCCGGGCGGCCGGAGGCGTCGTCGGAGCGGTCGTGGTGATCCGTCATCTGTCCGAGTCTGGCACCGGTCGGTGCGCACGACCGGTCGGGCACACCGTACGGCGGTATCGACACCCTGGCGGCGCCGTCCGGCGCCGCTCTCCCGAGCCGTCCCGAGGGCGGGGGACGGGCGCGCGGGCCCGGTCTCCCGGCCGCATCACTCCCCGGCGTCCCCGGGGGAGGCCAGCAGGGCGTCCAGGACCTTGCCGAACATCCGCCGGCCGGCCGAGGCGAGCAGTGGATCGCCGAACCGGGGGACCAGCCGCACCCGCAGCTCCTCCACCCAGACCACATGGGAACCGGAACCCGTGGGCAGTACGTCGATCGAGGCGCGGCCCAGCACCACGGAGCCCCGCTTCTCCAGCCGGCAGACCCCGGCCCGGCCCCCGGCGGGCGGCGTCCACCGCACCACTTCCATCGGGTCGTCGAACGCCAGCGGACCCAGCCCCGTACGGGCCACGAAGACGGTGCCGAGCCGCGAGGGGAGCCCGGTCGGGACCGAGACCGCGGTCAGCGGCACCTGTGCGCCATGCCGTTCCCAGTCGGTCACCCGGCGCCATGCCTCGGCGGCGGGAAGAGGGGAGAAGCGCTCGATCCGGAAGACGGCCACACCCTGATCCTAAGGGGCACCCCACCGCTCCGCGCGGAACCGCCGGGAGCCTCGCAGGGAGGGCGGGCCCGGCGCACCCGGCGCACCCGGCGGACCTGCCGGGCCCGGCGGAAGCCGCGTGGGCCCGCGTCAGAGTCCGGGGACGGACAGGGCGTCCGCGGACTCCGCCGGGGAGTCGCCCGCCACCAGCAGGCCCGGCAGCTGCTCGCCGATCTCCGCGCGCAGCTCCGGAGTCAGCCCCGAGTCCGTGACGAACGTGTCGACCTCCTCCAGCGAGGCGAAGGAACTCAGGCCCACCGTGCCCCACTTGGTGTGATCGGCCACGACCACGATCCGGCGGGCCGCCCGCACCAGGCGGCGATTGGTCTCCGCCTCCGCCAGGTTCGGGGTCGAGAGCCCGGCCTCGGACGAGATCCCGTGCACGCCGAGGAAGAGCACGTCGAAGTGGAGGGAGTCGATGGCCCGGTCCGCGACCGGCCCGACCAGCGAATCCGAGGGGGTGCGGACCCCGCCCGTCAGCACCACCGTCGCCGCCCCCGGCCGTGCACCGCCGCCCCCCGCCGGACACCGTGCGTCGTGGAACACGTCGGCCACCCGCACCGAGTTGGTCACCACCGTCAGATCCGGCACCTCCAGCAGACGGCGGGCCAGCGCGAAGGTCGTCGTCCCGCCCGAGAGCGCGATGGCGCTTCCCGGAGCCGCCAGGGCCGCCGCCGCCCGCGCGATCTCCTCCTTGGCGCTCTGCTCCAGCGCCGACTTCGCCTCGAACCCGGGTTCGTGCGTACTCGCCTCGACGACCGGGACCGCCCCGCCGTGGACCTTCTCGATGACACCCTGGCGGGCCAGCGCGTCCAGGTCCCGGCGGATCGTCATGTCGGAGACGTTCAATGTGCGGGTCAGCTCGTTGACCCGGACCCCGCCACGCCTGCGCACCTCGTCGAGGATCAGCGCACGACGCTGCTCCGCGAGCAGGTTCTGATTCTCGCTCAACGCCGGGCCCGGTCCTTCCCTCTGCCGTACGGTCCGCAGCGGCCTGCGCGACACGCTCATCCTGCCACGCACGCATGTCCGACGTCCCACCTGGGGAGATTCCGTGAGACCGCTCACGCACCCGCCCCGCGCCCGGAATTCTGGGTCCGTACCACCGGCGGGCCGCCGGGGCCGGTGCCCTCGGCGCCCCGGCCCGCTCCCACCGCTCCTGTGCACGTCCCCGTCGGCCGCCGAGGCCGCCGCACCCGAGAGAGAGCCCTCCCCTTGGCTTCTGCCGCCCTGCCCCCGCCGCCCCCGCACCCCTCTTCGACCCCGCCGGCCCCGCGGCACACCGGGACCGCACTGGAACTGCTCGTCCACGGCGTCGGCGGCACCACCCCGCAGGAGATGCTGGGCGACCCCCGTACGACCCGGGTCACCGGGGACGAGACCGCCGCCGTGCACCGGCGCACCGACGACGTCGACGCGGAGAGCCACCCCGAGCGCTACCGGGACGAGCCCGTGGCCGAGGCGTACTGCTGGTCAGGCCTGACCTCCGGCAACGGCTCCCGTGCGCTGTGGCTGCTGCTCCTGCCGTTCATGGTGGTCAACCTCGCCCACTGGATGCGTCCCACCGCCGTCGGCCGTGCCCGCGCGGTCCGGCTGTACGGCGTCCTGGTGCGGCTCCTCGCGCTCAGCCTCACCGTGCTCCTCACGGCGGCCGCCTGCGAGGTCGCCCTGGACCTGGTGGCCTGGCAGTGCGCGGGCACCGGCGCCTGCGCCGAACGGCGCTCCTGGCTCGGCTTCCTGTCGGAGCGTCAGGGCGGCTGGTGGTCCCAGCCCGGCCGCCGCCTCGCCGTCGCCGCCGTCGTGCCCGCCGCCCTGGTGGGCCTGCTGTGGTACCTCTCCAACCGGACCTGGAGCGCGTACGAGTCCCAACGCCCGCTGGACGACCAGGACTTCGACGAGAACGACCCCTTCGGCTCGGAGGAGGCCCACGGTCCCGGCGCGCCCGAGCCGGATGTCGAGGGGTGCCCGCGCCCGACCGTACCGGTCCGCCCCGCGCTCGGCAGGCCCGGCTTCTGGTACGGCCGGCGGCTCGTCGCCCGGCTCCGCGCCGCCCACACCGCCGCCGGGTTCCTGACCGTCGCCGCGGCCGTCGTCGGCGCCGCCGCCCGGCACGACCGGGGCGCCGACGGACCGGTGCCGGCGCTCCTGGGCGCGGCCGTCGAGGGCGGCATCGCCGTGTGCGCGCTCGTCACGGTCGCCGTCGTCTGCCGCCGGGGCCGCAGTGAACGGATCCGCGACACCCGGCTGGACGGCGCCCTGATCACCTATCTGCCCGGCTCCGCGCTGGCCCTGCTCGTCCTCGCCGCCGTGCACGCGTCCTGGTCGCGCCCCGACTGGCAGTCCTCGGGCAGCCTGCCCGGCGAGGCCGCCTTCCGGCTCCTCGCGCTCGGCCAGGGCATCCTCGTCGTCGCGCTCGCCGTGGTGGCCCGCGCCCTCTATCAGCGCGCTCCCGACCCCCGTACGGTCCTGCGCGGACTCGGCGGCCCCACCGTCGCCATGCTCGCCTGCGCCCTCGCCGGTGTGATGACCGGCGGCGTGGCCCAGCGGGTCGCCGACTGGCTCGACGGGCCCGGCACCCCGGGCATGGGCCACGACACCGACATCCCCGGGCCGCCGGTCCTGCTCAGCTGGCAGGCGTCCGTGATCCCGGTGCTCCTGCTGCTCCTGCTCGTCCCGGTCGCGCTCCTGGGCGTCCGCACCGCGCGCACCGCCCGCCGTCTCGGCCCGGTCGTCGAGGCGGAGTACGCCCCCCACCAGCCCGACGAGGGGCGGACCCGCCGCATCGCCCGGATCCGCGCGACCGCCGCCCTCACCGACTCCGCCCCCTGGATCGTCGGGGTGGTCTCCGCCGCCACCCTGCTGCTCGGGGCGGGGGCGGTCGCCGGCTCCTGGCGCAGCGACGAGGTACCGGGCCGGGCCGCGGACGGGAGCGGCCCGCTCCTGGAGTCGTTGGCCGACGCCGCCCAGTCGACCGGCTCCTGGCTGATCGGCTTCGGCTTCATACTGTTCGTCGCCGGCGGCCGCCGCGCCTACAAGGACGCCTCGGCCCGCCGCACCATCGGCATCCTCTGGGACGTGGGCACCTTCTGGCCGCGCGCCGCCCACCCCTTCGCGCCCCCCTGCTACGCGGAGCGCGCCGTCCCCGACCTCGCCTCCCGGATGTCCGCCTGGACGGCGACCACGCCCCGGGGCCGGCTCGTCATCTCGGGCCACTCGCAGGGCAGCGTCCTCGCCGCGTCCGCCGTCTGGCAGCTGCCCGACGCAACCCGCCACCGGGTCGCGCTGCTCACCTACGGCTCGCCCCTGGAGCGGTTGTACGGGCGCTGGTTCCCGGCCTATTTCGGGCCCGAACCGCTGCTCGGGCTGCACCGATCGGTGCACTGCTGGCGCAACCTGTGGCGGGCGACCGACCCGATCGGCGGCCCCGTCCGCATCTGCGCCGACCCCGACCCCGGCGTCGACCGGGGCCCCCTGAAGGACCCGCAGGCGTACGGGCGGACCACGAAGCTCCCCCTGCCCGAGCCGATCCTCGGCCACTCCGACTACCAGGCCGATCCCGCCTTCGCCGAGGAGCGGACCGCCCTCCTCGACGAACTGGGGCCGCTGGTGCCCCGGCAGACCGTGGCCCGGCCTCAGAAGGGCAGCTCGGGAAGGTCCTCCGGGTAGAGCAGGGTCAGGTCGTCCGTGCTCGTCTCGGCGAGCTGGGCGACCCGGCCCGCGTGCCGCTCCACCATCGACTCGAACGTCTGGCGGGCGGTGCGGCCGTTGCCGAAGGCGGGGCCCTTGGGAAGCTCCGTGAAGTACTTCAGCAGCGCCTCCCCGGTGCCGTCCGCCAGGCTGTACTCGTGCTCGTCGGCCTGCTGCTCGACGATCCGCAGCAGCTCCTCGGGGCGGTAGTCGCCGAAGGTGATGGTCCGCGAGAACCGCGAGGCCACGCCGGGGTTGACGGTGAGGAACCGCTCCATCTCCACGGTGTAGCCGGCGACGATCACGACCACCGCGTCCCGGTGGTCCTCCATCAGCTTCACCAGCGTGTCGATGGCCTCCCGCCCGAAGTCGCGGCCGGAGTCCTCGGGGGAGAGGGCGTACGCCTCGTCGACGAACAGCACCCCGCCGCGTGCCCGGTCGAACGCCTCCTGGGTCCGGATCGCCGTCGAGCCGATGTGCTCGCCGACCAGGTCCACCCGGGAGACCTCGACCAGGTGGCCCCGCTCCAGCACGCCGAGCGAGGCCAGGATCTCCCCGTACAGCCGGGCGACCGTGGTCTTGCCCGTGCCGGGGGAGCCGGTGAAGACGAGGTGGCGGCGGGCGGAGGCGGCCTTTAGCCCGGCCTCCCGGCGGCGGCGGCCCACCTCGATCATGTCGGTGAGCGCCCGTACCTCGCGCTTGACGTTCTCCAGGCCCACGAGCGCGTCCAGTTCACCGAGGACCGCCGAGGAGTCCCGGACCGGTTCGGCCGGGGCGGCCGGCGCCGGGGCGGGCTCGGCCGGGCGCGGAGCGGGCGGCGAACCCAGCAGGCCGGACGCCGTGCGGGCGGCCGTCAGCACCGCGGGCGCCGGGGCCGTGCGCAGCGCGCTCTCGTCGCTCGTGCACTCCTCGACCACCGGACCGGTCCCGGAGCCGCCGTCGCCCTCGGGGAACTCGTACCCGCCCCGGGCGCACCGCTCGGTACGGCAGCGGGTGAGCGTGGTGCGGCAGCCGTCCATGATGTGGAAGCCGTAGCCCTCGCTGCCCGTCACCCGGCAGCCGTCGAAGGTGCCCCGGCCCTCGGCGGAGACGTAGAAACCCGCCTCGGCGGGGGAGGTCACCGTACAGCGTTCGATGGTGGGGTCCGCGCCCTTGGTGACGATGATCCCGGTCTGCGCCGCGTCGATCGTGCAGTTGGCGAGCGTGCCGCCGCTTCCGTGGTCGCGGAACCAGGCGCCCGTGGACGCCTCCCTGATCCGGCAGTCGTCGAGCTGGGCGGTCGCCCCGTCGCTCACCGAGACGGCGGTGTTGCGGATCTGGGAGAGGTCGCTGTCCACGACGTCGGCGCGCGAGCCCCGGTCGAGGACGAAGAGCGCGTCGGGCACGTCGTGCACCCGGCAGGCGTCCAGTATCACCGTCGCGCCGTCGCTGACCCAGACCGCCGGGTAGTCGCCCGTGCTGTCGTGGATCTCGCACTGGTTGGCGTCCACCCGGGTTCCCGGATCCCAGACGGAGAGCCCGTTGCGGCCGAAGCGGCGGACCGTGGAGCGGGTCAGCGTGAGCACCGAACGGGACCGCAGATCGACGGCGTTCTCCGGGATGTCGTGGATGTCGCAGTCGGCGAGCGTCAGCACGGCGTCGGTGTCCAGCGTGACGCCGTCCGCCGATGTGCGGTGCACCGTGCAGTCGGTCAGGTGCGCCGAGGCGCGGGCGGTGACCTGGATGCCGCTGCCCTTGATCTCGTACACCTCGCAGCCGAACGCCTCCAGGCCGCTGCCCTCGCCGGTGACGCCGATGCCCGCGCCGGACGCGTGGTGCACCCGGCAGCGGTCCAGACGGGGGTGCCCGCCGTCGCGGACCGAGATGCCCGCCTGGCCGGCCGAGACGACCTCGCACTCCTCGAACACGCCGCCCGCGCCGTCCAGTACGGCGATGCCGACCCCGGCCGGATTGTCGACCGTGCAGCGCCGCACGGTGGGCCGGGCCGCGCCGCGCACCTCGATGCCCGCGGCGGACCGCGTCACGATCCGCAGGTCCCGCAGCTCCGCCGTGCCGTCCTCGACCAGCAGCGCCGGGGCCGCCGCGTCCTGGCCCTCGATGTGGAGGTCCTGGACGACCGCGGAGGCGCGCACGGTCAGCGGTACGCCGTCGGCCGGCGCGATCCGCACGGAACCGACCGACCCCTCGGGGCCGCGCAACGTCACCGCCCGGTGGAGGACGAGGTTCTCCCGGTACGTTCCGGGCGCGACGGTGAGGACGTCGCCGTCGGCCGCCGCCTCCAGGGCCGCGGAGAGGGAGGCGTACTCGCCCGTGCGGCGGCGCCATCGCGATGTGCCGGTGTGCGTCACCTGGACCGTGCCCTGTGCCATGGCGTTGCTCTGCCCCCACCTCGTGCTGTGCGATGCCTCGGGCCCGTCCGTCGCCGGGGAGGCGGACGGGGTCGGACCACCGTAGCGCGCGCGAGAGGAGGGAGTTGACGAGTCGGCCCCGCCGGGCGCCGCGGCCCTTGCCCGGGGCGGGCGCGGTCAGCCGCTCGTTCCGGTCCTGCCCCAGAGCGGAGCCGTCGCGGCCCACTCCCGGTCGATCCGTTCGTGGCGCCGCCGCACCAGGCGCCGCACGATCAGCCGCCGCCCCGCCTCGACGCATCCGGCGGCGAGCAGGAAGGCGCCGACGCCGCCCAGCACCGCGTGGGTCCGGGCGGTGCGGCCGTCCATCGGCGGCGGAACCGGCAGCCCCGCCGCGTCCGTCCAGATGCGCAGCGCGGACCCCGCGGGGCCGGGCCGCGCCGCGGTGGCCACCTCCCCGGTACGCGGACTGCCGTCCGGGGCCCGCCAGGACGCCACCACCCGGGTGCGCGCGGCCTGTTCGGCCCCCGCCTCGGGATCACCCGCCAACCGTTCCGGTCCGGCCGCCGGACCCACCACGACCGCCCGCACCGCGTGGCGCTCCGCGTGCTGGGAGCGTACCGACCGCTGGAGCGAGGCGTCGGCGAGCGAGCCGCCCGCCCACCCCGCGGCCGGGGCGCCGACCAGGAGGAGCAGCAGCGCCCCGAGCGCCACCCACGCCTCGTGCCGGTCGGTCGCACGGCCCGGCGGACCGCGCCGCACGCGCGGCATCCCCCACGGCACCCGCACGGCTGAACCTCCGTCCCCCTCGATCGGCTTCCCGCCGGACGGGGACCGGTGTGCGGCCGAGGGCCGACGGCGTGCCCGTGTCCCGGGTGCGCCCGGCGCCCGGTGCGTCCCCCGGCGCACCGTGCCGCACGACGGAAGCGAGGTTCAGTATCCCCGGCTCTGGTACGGCCGGTTGTACGGGTCCTCGTAGGGCGACTGCGCCGGTACGGGTCGCGGCGAGGCCGGGCGCATCGCCTCGTACCCGGTGGCGGGCGCGGGCCGCTGCGGCTGGGGCTGCTGCGGGTAGCCGCGGGCCGCCGAGGGCTGCTGCGGGATGTACGGCGCGGGCGCGTGCTGCAGGTGGGCGGGCTGCATCGGCGCGTGCTGCGCCGGAGCCTGCTGGTACTGAGGCATCGGCTGCTGCTGCGGGTAGCCGTAGGAGCCGGTCTGCTGCGACGGCGCCGCGGGCAGGGCGGGCAGCGCCGACGGCACGGCCGGCAGGTAGCTGCTGCTGCCCGTGTCGTAGGCGGCCGGGACGCGGATGGGGGCGATCTGAGGGGTTCCCCGCTCCGCGACCAAGGAGTCGTAGATCGGAGTGTCGGGGAACGACGCGGCGTAGTAGCCGCCGCCGAAGGTGGAGCGGGGGGACGTCATGCCACCTAAGTTAAGCCCACGATGTGCTGGATGGGGAGCCCTCATCTTCGGGTTATCCGATTTATTCCGGTTGTATCTGGCCGACGTGCCTAAACATCGCTAAAGCCCCCGTTAACCGTCGGTCGTTCGCCGCGGAACCCGCCCCTCCGGCCGCGGGCGGGGGGAGGGGCGATGACACCGCCGAGCCCGGCCGCGCACGCCTCTTGACGAGTGGTTTCTCCCGCCAGCACCGTGGGCGGGTCCGGTCCGCCCGACGCGTGGAGGGGTGGCCGGCCGGCCCCGGCGGACGCCCCGCTGTCACCGGACGGCCTCCCCGGCGTTCCCGGACCGTCGTCCCGGTGGTCTGGAATCGGCGGGGAACGATCTGTTGCGCCGTTCCGGACGGGGGAGAACCCGCCCGTCCTGCAGAAGTCGCGAGTGCCGGAGGTGGAAGTGCCGGAAGGCCGGAAGGGAAGGGTGCCGCAGATGCGGGTGTCCGGAGTGCGTACGAAGAGGAAGCTGCTCGGCTCAGGCGTGGTGCTGTCCGTCCTGGTGGCGGCGGGCACGCTGCCCGGTCCCGCCGCGGCCTCGCCCGGCGGGCCGGGACCGGAGCGCGTGCTGCCCCTCGGCGCGCCCGGCCTGAGCGAGACGCGCACGACGACGACGCTTCAGCCCGGCGTCACGCTCACCCGCATCGTGCGCGGCGCGGATGCTCCGACGCTGCCGTGGACGGTCGAGGTCTCCATTCCGGGCGGCGCGACGTCACCGGACCCCGACGCGCCGCCGACCGCTCTGAAGGACCGGGCGAGCGCCGAGGAACTGGTGGGCGCACTGCGGCGCGAGGGCTTCGACGCCCGGACCGAGAAGGTGACCGCACAGGCCGTCGCCGACTACGCGGGCGGCACGCTCGGCTGGCGCGTCCGGGTGGGCGCTTTCGACTCGCAGTCCGCCGCGGACGCCGAACGGAGCCGTCTGAGGGCGGCGGGACACGCCGGGGCGGCCACGTACACGGGCTGGGACGGGAACGCCGAGGACCGGGGCCCGTGGCGCGTCGACGTCCTCACCATCGACCCGCGCCGGTTCCGGGGCGGCCTCGAAGCGTCGTACGGCGCCGATCTGGAACAGCGTGAGAAGCCCAGCGGCCTGGCTGCGGCCCGGGGAGCGACGGCCGCGGTGAACTCCGGCTTCTTCGTCCTCGACCCGCGTTCCGGAGCGCCTGGAGACCCGGCCGGAGTCGGTGTGTACGACGGCCGGACCCTGAGCGAGCCGGTGAACGGGCGTCCCGCCCTGATGGCCGGCGAGGACGGCCGGAGCCGGATCGTCCGGACCACCTGGACGGGGCACATCGCCGGCCGCGCCGGGAAGCTGCCGCTGGATGGGATCAACCGGGTGCCGGGACTCGTCAGGAACTGCGGCGGCACCGCCGACGACACCCCCACCTCACGGCCTCTGCACGATGTGACCTGCCGCGACGATGACGAACTCGTCGCCTTCACCGGGGACTTCGGGCGGCAGACCCCGGCGGGCGAGGGCGCCGAGGCCGTCCTCGACCCCCGCGGACGGGTGGTGGAGCTCCGTTCGCCGCGCGGCGGAGCACTTCCGAAGGGCGGCGGTTCCGTCCAGGCCACCGGCGACCGGGCCGAGGAGCTCTCGCGGCTGGCCCGGCCGGGGGAACGCCTGCGCGTGAAGACGGGGTTGCTCGACGGGCGTGGCCGTCCACTGCCCACGCCGCCCTCGACCAGCATCCTCAACGGCGGCCCTGAACTGGTCCGCGACGGCAGGCCGCATGTGACGGCGGCCGCCGACGGCATGGTGCACGCGGGCAACCCGAGCTTCTACTACGGCTGGACGCACAAGCGGAACCCGCGCACCCTGGCCGGGGTCGACGCCGCCGGACGGACCGTACTGGTCACGGCGGAGGGGCGCGACACCGACGCGCTCGGGCTCAGCATTCCTGAGAGCGCGGCCGTCGCCCGGTCGCTGGGGCTGCGTGACGCGGTCAACTTCGACGGCGGCGGTTCGACGGCCATGGTGGTGAACGACCGGCTGCTGACCGACCCGTCCGACGCCGCCGGGGAACGCCCGGTCGGGGAAGCGCTGTTGATCCTGCCCCGCCGCGACTGACCCCGGCCGCCGCCCCACCGGCCACCGGCCGTCGCCCGGTGGGGCGGCGGCCGGGGAGGCCCCCGCACCGCGGAGCTGCGGCGGCTCCCCGGACGCGCCTGGACGGTGAGCGGCGACCGCACCGCCGCCGGCCTCCCGGCAGGGCGCTCCGGGCGCGCTCCTCCGCGCCGCACGGCGTCCCCGCGGTGTCCAGGGCGACCGCCGCGTACTCCGGTTCCGCGCCACCGGGCCGCCTGTACCCGGACGAAGGGAATAGGTTGGGGAGGAGAGGCCTGCGGGCAGCCGGACACGTGATGGGGGCGACCATGACCATGAGCAAGGGAAGCAACGTTCCGGTGCCGGCCGGCACGGTGCGCGTCGAGGTGGGCCGACGGGCCGCGCCCGGCGCCCCGGACGTCGACGCCTCCGCCCTCCTGCTGGCGGCGGACCGGGTCCGCAGCGACGCGGACTTCGTCTTCTACAACCAGCCCTCGCACGCGTCCGGCGCGGTCCGGCACGAGGGCAAGCGGACCACCGGCGACCGCGTCACCGACACCCTCGTCGTCGACTTCGGCAGGATCGAGCCCGCGATCGAACGCGTCGTCCTCGCCGCGTCGGCGGACGGCGGCGCCTTCGGCAGGGTGACCGGGCTCCACGTGCGGATCACCGACGCGGCGAGCGGCGCGGAGCTGGCCCGTTTCGACAGTACGGACGCCACGGTCGAGACCGCCTTCATCCTCGGCGAGCTGTATCTGCGCCAGGGAGTCTGGAAGTTCCGGGCGGTCGGGCAGGGGTACAGCACCGGCCTCGCAGGGCTGGCGACCGACTTCGGCATCTCCGTGGACGAACCGCGGCACGCTCCGCCCGCCCCCGCCCCGCAGGCGCCCGCCGCATCGGCCCCCCGACCCGCTGCTCCGGCCCCGCAGCCCGCCCCCGCCCCGTCGCCGCCCGCCCCCGCCGCACCGCCGGCCCCCGTACGGCTCACCAAGGTCACGCTGACCAAGAGCGCCCCGTCCGTCTCGCTCACCAAGCAGGGCGGCACCTCCGGCGCCCTGCGCGTCAACCTCAACTGGGAGGTGCGCAAGCAGTTCAAGGGCTGGGGAGCCAAGCTCGGACGGGCCGTCGCCGTCCACGCCGACCTCGACCTCGACCTCTGCGCCCTGTACGAACTCGCCGACGGGCGCAAGGGAGTCGTCCAGGCGCTCGGCAACGCGTTCGGCGCGCTGGACCGGCCGCCCTTCGTCCACCTCGACGGCGACGACCGCACCGGCGCGGTCTCCAGCGGCGAGAACATGACCATCAACCTCGACCACAAGCACCTGCTGCGGCGCGTCCTGATCTTCGTCACCATCTACGAGGGCGCGCGGAGCTTCGCCGACCTGCACGCCACGGTCACCCTCCAGCCGCAGCACGGCGCGCCCATCGACTTCTCGCTCGACGAATGCACCGTGCCCTCCACCGTCTGCGCCCTCGCCCTCCTCACCCACGAGGGCGGCGACCTCACCGTGCGGCGCGAGGCCCGCTACCTCGTACCCGACCGCGGCGTCAGCCCGCAGCGCACCATCGACGCCGCCTACGGCTGGGGCATGAACTGGACGCCCGGCCGCAAGTGACCCGCCCCGCGGCGCCCGCCCGGAGCGGCCGCCCCCCTCCCCGCGGCGTCACCGGTCGGGCGCGGCCTCGGGGCGCGCGTAGGTACGGCCCTTCCAGGCGGCGCCCCGCCCCCGGTAGTGCTGCACCGCCGAGTCCACCGTCATCAGCAGGTACAGCACCGCCGTCACCGGCAGCAGCGGCCCCAGCCACGGGGACTGGCGGTAGTACGCCAGCATCGGCAGGTACGTCGCCGTCATCACCGCCCACGCCGCGCCGCCCGCCCAGGCCGCCGCCCCGTCGCCCGTCAGCACCCCCGCCACCAGCGTCGCGGGCGGGGCCGCGTAGACGAGCAGCAGCCCCGGCACCGTCCCCGCCAACAGCAGCGGGTTGTGCCGCAACTGCGCGTACGCACTGCGCGCGACCATCCGCCACAGATCCGCCAGCCGCGGGTAGGGCCGCACGCTGTCCACCCGTTCCGCCAGCCCCAGCCAGATCCGGCCGCCGGCCCGCCGCACCTCCCGGGCCAGCGACACGTCGTCGATGACCGCCTGCCGGATCGAGTCCGGAATCCGCGCCCGCTCGGCGGTCTCGGTCCGCAGCAGGACGCAGCCCCCCGCCGCCGCCGAGGTCCGCGAGCGGGCCCGGTTCACCCGGCGGAACGGGTAGAGCTGCCCGAAGAAATAGACGAACGCGGGCACCACCAGCCGCTCCCAGAAGCTCTCCACCCGCAGCCGCGCCATCTGCGACACCAGGTCGAACCCCTCGCTGCCGGAGCCGGCGGCGGCCACCAGATCGCGCAGACTGTCCGGCTCGTGGGCGATGTCCGCGTCGGTCAGCAACAGGAAGTCCGGTTTCTCCCGCCGGGCCACCGCGATTCCGTGCCGCAGCGCCCAGAGCTTGCCCGTCCAGCCCCGCTCCGGCTCCCCGGGCGTCACCACGGTCAGCGGCAGACCGCCGCACCGGGCGGCCAGGTCCCGGGCCAGTAGCCCGGTGCCGTCGCTGCTGCAGTCGTCGACGAGGATGATCCGGGCGTCCCCCGGATAGTCCTGGACCAGCAGCGACGGCAGGCTCACCGGCAGCATCTCCGCCTCGTCGCGGGCCGGCACCACCACCGCCACCGACGGCCAGCGCACCGGGTCGCCGCGCCGGGGGAGCCGCTGGTCCGTCCGCCAGTAGAAGCCCTGCCCCAGCAGCAGCCACACCCACGCGATCAGCGAACCCACGGCGATCCAGGCAACGGCGCTCATCCGCCGAAGTCTGCCCCACCGAGCCCGGTCCGCAAGGGCTGTCGGCTAGGGTGACCGGGTGAAGATCGCGCTCATGGACTCCGGAATCGGCCTGCTGGCGGCAGCGGCCGCCGTGCGCCGCCTGCGGCCCGACGCCGAACTGGTGCTCTCCTCGGACCCCGGCTCGATGCCCTGGGGACCGCGCACCCCCGAGGACCTGACCGCCCGCGCCCTGGACGTGGCCCGCGCCGCCGCCGCCCACCGCCCCGACGCGCTGATCATCGCCTGCAACACCGCCTCGGTCCACGCCCTGCCGACGATCCGCGCCGAGCTGGAGCCCGCGCTGCCGGTCATCGGCACCGTCCCCGCGATCAAGCCCGCGGCGGCGGGCGGCGGCTCCGTCGCCATCTGGGCCACCCCGGCCACCACCGGCAGCCCCTACCAGCGCGGACTGATCGACCGGTTCGGCGGCGCCGCGGAGGTCACCGAGGTCCCCTGCCCCGGCCTCGCCGACGCCGTCGAGCACGGCGACGAGGCCGGGATCGACCGGGCCGTCGCCGCGGCGGCCGCCCTCACCCCGCCCCACGTCCGGGCCGTCGTCCTCGGCTGCACCCACTACGAGCTGGTCGCGGCCCGCATCCGCGCGGCCGTGCAGCACCCCGGCCGCCCGCCGCTCGCCCTGCACGGCTCCGCCGGAGCGGTCGCCGCCCAGGCGCTGCGCCGGATCGGGGCGGATCCCGCCCCGACGGCCGCCCCCTCCGGCGCGCTCACCGTGCTCCAGGGCGGCCGTGTCGCCGCCCTCCCCGACGCCGCGCTGACGTACGCCGAAGGCCGCGTCCTGGCCGCCGGAGCGCCCGTCCGCTGACCGGACCCCCAGCGGTACGGCGTAGCCCGATCGGCCCCCGCCGCCCCGGCCGGGCGGGTCGAACGCGGCTACGCTGCCGCATATGACGGACCACCCCGAGCAGGCCGCCCACGGGTCGAGCCAGGCGTCGCCCGCGGAGTGGAACGGCCGCGCCACCAACCGGCTCCAGTGGCTGCCGGCCCTCGCGGGCGCGGGCTGCGTGGCGCTCGGCATCGAGCTGGCCGTGGACGGCGCCTGGACCTCGGGCATCGCTCCGCTCCTGATGTCGGTGATCGGCTGCCTCGCCGCCGGACTCCTGATCCTCTTCGGCACGCTGGCCTTCGTCCACGTCGCCGTCAAGGTCGACGGGGACAGCCTGGAGGTCCGCTGCGGCCACGCCGGCCTCCCGCGCCGCCGGATCCTGCTCAGCCATGTGACGGGCGCGGAGTTCGTCCCCCGGATCACCCCGCGCCACTGGGGCGGCTGGGGCTACCGCTGGCGGCCCGAACAGGGCACCGCCGTCGTGGTCCGCAAGGGCGAGGGCATGGTCCTGCGCCTCGGCGACGGCCGCCTCTTCACCGTCACGGTCGACGACGCGGAGTCCGCCGTACGGTTCATCCGCCAACGCCTGCACCTGCCGGCCACGGGCCGCCGGCCCCGCGACTGACCCCGCCGCCGACGAAACCGCCCCGCCCCGTTGCCCGCGAGCCCGCCCGCATCACGGCGCGTCCCGCTCCGCCCCGGCGCCCCGTTCCGTCGCCCGCGGGCCCGCCCGTCACCGCCCGCGCCCCGGCCCCGCGCAGGTCAGCGCCGCCGCTCACAGCCGCCCACCGTAGACTCCGGCGGGTGAGCGCCACCATGACCCCCGTCGACGATTCGCCGCCCCCGCCGGCGCCCCGGACCACCGGACTGCCGCGCCGGCTCCTCCGCCCGGCCGCCGCCGTCCTGTCCGGGCTCCTGCTCTACGCGAGCTTCCCGCCCCGGACCGTGTGGTGGCTGGTGCTGCCCGGTTTCGCGCTGCTGGGCTGGGTGCTGCACGGGCGCCGGCTCCGGGCCGCCTTCGGCCTCGGCCTCCTGGCCGGGCTCGGCTTCATGCTGCCGCTGCTGCACTGGACCGGAGAGGACGTCGGCCCGGTGCCGTGGCTGGCCCTGGCCGCCGCGGAGGCCCTCTTCATCGCCGTGGGGTGCCTGGGCATCGCCGCCGTGACCCGTCTCGCGTACTGGCCCCTCTGGGCGGCCGCGGTCTGGACGCTGGACGAGGCGGTCCGCGCCCGGATCCCCTTCGGCGGCTTCCCCTGGGGCAAGATCGCCTTCGGCCAGTCCGAGAGCGCCTTCCTGCCGCTCGCCGCGTTCGGCGGCACCCCCCTGCTCTCCTTCGCCGTCGTCCTCTGCGGCTTCGGCCTCTACGAGGCGGTACGCCGGGCCACGGCGTACCGGAGCACCGGGAAGATCTCCCGCGCGGCCGTCGCCGGGGCCGCCGCGAGCGTCCTGGTACCGGTCGCCGGAGCCCTCGCCGCACTGCCGCTGGTCGACGACTCGGCGGAGAACGGCACCGCCACCGTCGCCGCGATCCAGGGCAACGTGCCGCGCCTGGGCCTCGATTTCAACGCCCAGCGCCGAGCCGTCCTCGACAACCACGCCCGGCGCACCGCGCAGCTGGCCGACGAGGTGAAGGCGGGCAAGGCCGAGCAGCCCGACTTCGTCCTGTGGCCGGAGAACTCCTCCGACCTCGACCCCTACCTCAACGCGGACGCCCGCGACGTCATCGACGACGCCGTCAAGGCGATCGGCGTCCCCACGGTCGTCGGCTCGGTCGTCGAGAAGGGCCCCGACAGCCTCCGCAACACGCTCATCGCGTGGGAGCCGGACAAGGGCCCGGTCGCCACCTACGACAAGCGGCACATCCAGCCGTTCGGCGAGTACATGCCGATGCGCACGGTCGCCCGGTTCTTCAGCGAGGACGTCGACCGGGTGCAGCGCGAGTTCGTCCCCGGGACCGAGGTCGGCGTGTTCGACCTGGCGGGGACGGAGGTGGGGCTCGTGACCTGTTACGAGGCCGCCTTCGACGACGCCGTACGCTCCACCGTCACCCACGGCGGACAGATGATCGCCGTGCCGAGCAACAACGCGACGTTCGGCCGCAGCGAGATGACCTACCAGCAGCTCGCCATGAGCCAGGTGCGGGCCGTCGAGCACGGGCGGGCCGTCGTCGTGCCCGTCACCAGCGGCGTCAGCGCGGTGATCCGGCCCGACGGCACGATCGTGGAGAAGAGCGGGATGTTCACCCCCGACGCCCTCGTCGCGGAGGTCCCGCTGCGCTCGTCGCTCACCCCCGCCACCCGCATGGGGCCCCTGCCCGAGGGCGTCATCGCGCTGCTCGCCCTGGCGTCCGTGGGCTGGGCGGGCGTCTCGGCCCTCCGGTCACGCCGGGCCGGGGGGCCGCGCGGCGGCGGCCGAGCGGCCACGTAGGCTCGGGCCCATGGCTACCCCCGACTTCATCCGCGAGCTCCGGGCCACCGCCGGGCACCAGTTGCTCCTGCTGCCCGGCGTGACGGCCGTCGTCCTCGACGACGAGGGGCGGGTGCTGCTCGGGCGGCGCGCGGACACCGGCAAGTGGTCGGTCGTCGGCGGGATCTCCGAGCCGGGGGAGGAGCCGGCGGCGACGGCGGAGCGCGAGGTGCTGGAGGAGACCGGCGTCCACTGCGTGGCCGAGCGGGTGGTGCTCACCCAGGCGCTGGATCCCGTGCAGTACGCCAACGGCGACCGCTGCCAGTACCTGGACATCACCTTCCGCTGCCGGGCCACCGGCGGCGAGGCGCGGGTCAACGACGACGAGTCGCTGGAGGTGGGCTGGTTCCCCCTGGACGGGCTCCCGCCGCTCGGCGAGTTCGCCCTCTTCCGGATCAAGCAGGCGCTCACCGAGGGCCCCGCCTGGTTCCAGCCCACCCCGCGCGCGACCTGAACCTCTACCTCACGGTGAACGCCCCCGTCGCCCCTGTGAACGGCGTGACCCTTCCGAGCAGGTTCTTCGCGTCGCCGTGGTGCACGATCCGATAGGTACCGGGCGCGGTGTCCGGTGCGATCTTCCAGGTGACCGTGGCCTTGGAGGTGCCGGTGAGGCCGTTGAGCCGGGTCCAGCGGTAGGTGGTCTCCCAGTCGCCGTCGTCCAGCACCCGCTTCCACGCGCCGTTCTCCAGCCGTTGGACCTCCAGGAAGGTGGAGCCCCGCCGGACGTTGTTCTTCGGGTGGCCGGTGGCGAACTCGACGGTCGCGGTGGAGCCGCGCGCGTACGAACCCTCCGGGGCCTCGAGGACCGCGCCGAACGCCTTGCCCGAGGGCGGGTTGTCGTACACGACCCCGGTCTGGAAGGTGAACTGCCGCCCCGACTCGTCCGGCGGCGCCGTGCCCCGGTCCAGCGCGGTGCCCGCGCGCAGGGAGTCCGCGATCCGGGCGTACTCCTGCTGGTAGGCGGGGAGCGTGTAGCGGCCGTACAGGGTGGAGCCGCCCTCGTAGTTCTGGACGTCGTACTCCTCCGGCGTCGTGACGTACTGGCTGTAGGCGTTGGCGTACCCCTGGAGCAGGACGCGGTCCAGGGGCACGCCCAGCCGCTCGGCCACCGTGCGGCGTACGCGGAGGCCGGAGGCGATCGTGAACTCGCCCGGCGCGGCGACCAGGTGCAGTTCGCCGATCTTCATGATCTGCAGGGGGAGCCGCTTCGGGGTCACCGGGTGGACCTCGCTCAGCAGACCGGTGGGGATCAGGCTCGCCTTCGGGTACTGGCAGGTGGCGAGCCAGGACGGGGTGTCGATGCGCAGCGCTTCGAGGATGGGGGCGACAGGGGTGCGCATGCCCTCCTCGAAGAGGGGGATCGCCGGGCCGTCCTCGACGCTGCCCGCGAGCGTGGACGCGCCCACGACGGCGGGACAGGTGCGGTGCTCCTTGCCGTCCGGGGTGTACGCGCCGCCCACGGTCACGTTCTCCATGTCGACGTAGGCGAGCCGGGAGTCGACGCCTCCGGCGACGGGCCGTGCGTCCCGGTGGATCGCGCGGGCCTTGTCGAGCTGGCGCTCGCCGATGATGCGCGCGTTCTCGAACTCGTCCTCGGTGGGCCCGGACCCGGGCTTCAGGTTGAGGTTGGGAGACATGTCGCCGGCGTTGGTGTTCGGGAAAGCGGCGACGAACCCGGGGGCGTCGTCCAGGTAGCGCACGCCCTCGTGGCCGTGCTCCCAGGCGTAGGAGGCGTAGCCCTTGTTGTCGGGGCTGATCAGCGTGTTCCTGTTGGTGATCGAGGTGTTGTGGGTGGCGAACCAGCTGATCGCGCCCACGTCCTCCCCGCCCTGCTCGAAGCGCAACACGGTCATCGCCGGGTCGATCGCGTCGGGGAAGGCGGCCCGGTCGGCGGCCGGGTTGCGGTCGAACGCCTCGCGGGAGCGGTTGACGCTGGCGTTGGTGAGCGTGCCGGTGCCCAGACGCATGGTGCCGGGCTCGAGGTCCTGGTGCGCCCGGGCCACGGAGTCGGTGATGCCGTCGACGATCGCCCGGTACGTCTCCTTCTGGAAGCCGAGGACGGAGAGGTTGTAGGCGACGTTGTGGGAGTACCCGCCGGGCCCCGAGTGGGTGTGGGTGGCCGACAACAGGACGTTCGCCTCGTCGTAGAGGCTGCCGTAACGCTCCTTCAGCCGGGCGAGGACGCCCTGGCGGACGGATTGGAAGATCATCGCCAGGTCGGCGTTGACGTACACCACGCGCTTGCCGCTCGCCCGGTCGACGACGACGAAGGCGCGCGAGCGCTGGCGCTGGTGGATGCCCGAGGTCTTCTGGTCGAAGCTGGAGTAGCCCATCATCCCGGTCTCGGCGGCCTCGCCGGTGACGTCGGCGATGCCGCGCCCGACGAGGTAGCCCGCCTCGGCGGTCTCCGACGCCGAGGCGGGGGAGGGGCCGCCGAGGGTGACCGCGGCGAGGGCGGCGGCGAGCACCGTGACGGGGAGCCTGCGCCGGGAGCGGCGGGCGGCGGGGGGTGGCATGGGACCTCCTGGGGCGGGAGTCGGGACGGCCCCGGGCCCGGACCGGCGGCACACCGGCCTGGAGGGGCGGGGGCGGTGCCCCGACCGTAGGCCAGGGCGACCTGCGCCGCATAGACGTCTACCGGTCGGTAAATCCCTTGGGCCGTCCGGATCGTGCCGCGCACCGCCCGCGACACCGGCGACCCGGACCTCCACGCCGCCGACCGGCCGGCGGCACGGGTGGTGGACGGGCTCGACCCGCAGATCCCCTCGGCTTCGGCTGCGCCCGGGCGGAGCGCCCCCTCGACCGGCCCGCCTTCCTGGAGGGCGCGGCGGGTATCGCCCTCGCCCTGCACCCGTACGCCGCCGGGAAGCCGCCGGTCACCTCCTGGGGCGGCGCCCCGCTGCCGAGCTGAACACCCGGCCCCTGGGGGAACAGTTGTGCGGCGGTGCGATAGTGGGGGCGGGTCGGCAAGGGGCCGACCGGAGGGGACGCCGTGACCTACGAACTCGCCGACCGGCTGGTGATCGGGATCGCCTCCAGCGCGCTCTTCGACCTGACCGAATCGGACGCCGTCTTCCGTGAACAGGGCGAGGAGAGCTACCGCGCCCACCAGGAACGGCACATCGGCGACCCGCTCCGCCCGGGGACCGCGTTCCCCTTCATTCGGCGGCTGCTGTCGCTGAACGACCTGGCCGAGGTGGACGACCCCCTGGTCGAGGTCATCGTCCTGTCCCGCAACGACCCCGACACCGGGCTGCGGGTCATGCGCTCCATAGAGAGCCACGGACTGCCCATCACCCGGGCCGTCTTCATGCAGGGCCGCTCGCCCCACCGCTTCATGCCCGCCCTCAACATGTCCCTCTTCCTCTCGGCGCACGAGAAGGACGTCCGGGAGGCGGTCGCGGCCGGGCTGCCGGCCGGGCACGTGCTGGGCACCCCCTACGAGGACGACGCGGACGACCACGACCTGCGGATCTCCTTCGACTTCGACGGGGTGCTGGCCACGGACGCGTCGGAGCAGGTGTTCCAGGAGGGCGGGCTCGAGAAGTTCCGCGCCCACGAGATCGCCAACGCCGCCGTCCCGCACGACGCCGGGCCGCTGCGGGACTTCCTGGCGAACGTGAACCGCATTCAGCAGCGGGAGGAGCAGGAGCGCCGGAAGAACCCCGACTACCGCATCCGCCTGCACGTCTCCCTCGTCACGGCGCGCAACGCGCCCGCGCACGACCGGGCGGTGCAGAGCCTCAAGGGGTGGGGGGTGACCGTCAACGACGC
The DNA here is from genome assembly GCF_044330565.1 of Streptomyces sp. NPDC017448. Classification (NCBI taxonomy): domain Bacteria; kingdom Bacillati; phylum Actinomycetota; class Actinomycetes; order Kitasatosporales; family Streptomycetaceae; genus Streptomyces; species Streptomyces sp. NPDC017448. Next base: position 37,544 of record NZ_JBIRLM010000016.1, read on the forward strand.
GTTCTTCCTCGGCGGCATCGACAAGGGCCGGATCATGGCCATCCTGAAGCCGCACATCTTCTTCGACGATCAGCAGGGCCACCTGGAGAGCACCTCCCGGACCACCCCGAGCGTGCACGTCCCCTTCGGCAGGCTCAACGAGCCGGCGGCGCCCCTCCCCGCGGTCCCGGGCCCCTGACCCCGTACGGAGCCGGAGCCCGCGGGCGTACGGAGCCGCGCGTACGGGCCGCGGGCGCGTGATCGCGGACGGGGGCGCCGCCCGCCCTCAGCGCCGCGACGGCCCCCGCCACAGGTTCCGCACCCGCAGCCACACGTCGCGCGCCTGGCGGCCCGCCGCGGTCCGGCTCCTCGCCACCAGCTCACGCGCCTGCTCGGGCGTCTCCACCATCGGACCCGAACCGCGCAGCGGACTCCCCGCCGTCTCGTGCAGGAAGAAGGTGGACACCAGCCCGATCACCCCGGCGGCCATCAGGTAGTACGCGGGCACCATCTCGTTCCCCGTGGCCTCCACCAACCCCGAGACGAACAGCGGGGTCGTACCGCCGAAGAGCGACACCGAGATGTTGAAGGCGATCGACAGCGCGCCGTACCGCAGCCGGGTCGGAAACAGTGCCGGCAGCGTCGAGGCCGCCGTACCCGCGAAGCAGACGAGCAGCAGACCGAGCACCCCGCACCCCAGCGCCGGCAGGAGGACGCCGCCCTGCCGGATCAGCAGGAAGGCGGGTGCGGACAGCGCGATCAGGGCCAGACTGCCCGCCAGGAACACCGGCCTGCGGCCCCACCGGTCGGAGGTCCGGCCCACGGTGGTGATGAGCAGCACCACCAGCAGCATCGTGCCGAGCACCAGCAGCTGGGAGGTGGTCTCCGGTTCGCCCAGGGTCGAGGACATGTAGGTGGGGAGATAGGACGTCACCATGTAGTTGGTGACGTTGTAGAGCAGCACCAGGCCCATGCAGATGAGCACGGCCTCCCAGTGCCGGGTGAAGATCTCCTTGAGCCGCCCCTTGCCCGACTGCCGCGCCTCCTCGGCCGGATCGTCCCCGCCGCCGGACCGCGACGCGGCGGCCCGGTACGCCTCCTCCTGCTGGAAGGCGGGCGTCTCCTCCAGCTTGAGCCGCATGTACAGTCCGATGACGCCCATCGGGCCCGCGACGAAGAACGGGATGCGCCAGCCCCAGTCCGCCATCCCGTCCGTGCCGAGGACGGCGGTGAGCACGGTGACCAGCCCCGAACCCAGCGAATAGCCCACGAAGGTGCCGAAGTCGAGCCAGCTGCCCAGGAAGCCGCGCCGCTTGTCGGGGGCGTACTCCGCGATGTACGTCGTGGCGCCCGCGTACTCCCCGCCGGTGGAGAACCCCTGCACCAGCCGGCAGACCAGGAGCAGCAGCGGAGCGGCGAAGCCGACCGCCGCGTACGTGGGCAGGAAACCGACGGCGAAGGTGCTCACCGCCATCATGATCATCGTGAGCGCCAGGACCTTCTGCCGTCCCACCCGGTCGCCCAGCGGCCCGAAGACCAGCCCGCCCAGCGGACGCACCAGGAAGGCCGCCGCGAAGGTCGCGAACGTCGACACCACCTGGGCGCCCGGCGAACTGGAGGGGAAGAAGACCTTGCCGAGCGTGCCGGCCAGATAGGCGTAGACCCCGAAGTCGAACCATTCCATGGTGTTGCCGAGGGCCGCGGCCGTCACCGCGCGCCGGACCTTCGGCGGATCGGTGACGGTGACGTCCCCCTCGCGGAACGACTTCTTGCGCCGGCGGATGAGGGTGCGGACCATGCGTTCCACGGCCACGTTGTCATTCCCGCGTCGGGGGGTACGTCCCCGCCGTACCGGTCCGGCCATCGGTCCGCCCTCTCCGCCCGCGAGGACGACCGCCGTGGTGGGGCACGGGGCGTACCGGGGCTCAGCGCCTCCGATTCTGGCCCTGGCGTCCGGCCCCGGCCTCCCGGGCGGCGCGCACGGGTGAGGGGGGTTCAGCGGACGGCGCCGGGCCGGTGGACCGTCACCTCCCCGTGGGCCGAGAGCGCTGCGGGCAGGTCGACGGGGACGCCGCGCAGGGTGGCGTCCAGGAAGGACAGGGTCGCCCCGGAGGTGATCCGCGTACTCTCCGTACGCCCCGGGGTGCCGACCACGCCCGGGACCGGCGGCAGGTAGAGCGGGGCGTCGGTGAAGGTGAGGTGCGCGGCCCCGGGAACGGTCAGCCGGTAGTTCGTCGCCCCGCCGCGCTCCAGCAGCCGGGTGAGCCGGGGGAGGTAGTCCGGATCGGTGCCCGGGCCGATCTCCTGGGTCAGCGCCAGCACCGGCTGCGCGAAGCGGCCGCCGACGGGCCCGCGCGGGTAGCCGTCCAGGTCGACGACCGCGTCGAACCGGGCATCCCCGCGGGCCGCCAGGAGCGCTGCCGCACCCCCGATCGAGTGCCCGGTCGCCGCGACCCGGCCGGTGTCGAGCCGCCCGCTCAACGGCCCCTCGACCGCACCGCTCTGCACGCGCTCCAGCCGGGTGAGCACCGCCCGCAGATCCCCCGCCCGTGTGCGCGCCCACCCCTCCGCCAGCGCCTCGTCCTTCGCCGGGTCGCCGGTGGCGGTGACCCGGGTCCGGAGGGTCCGGCCGTCCGACAGGACCACGGCCGCGGAGTCGTACGGGTGGTCGAGGGCGGCCACCACGTAGCCGTGGGAGGCGAGTTCCTCGGCCCAGGCGGTGTTCTGCCCGCGCACACCCCCGAGTCCGGGGGAGAACAGCACCACGGGGAAGCGGCCTCCGCCGTCCGCGACGGGGGCGCCGGGCACCGCGTGGCTCCGGGCGCGCGGCAGCCCGTCGAGCAGGAAGCCGGGGACGCCCGAGTAGTCGGCCAGCGCCGCCGAGACCGTACGCGCCTCCGCCTCGGTCCGCCCGAGGTACGGCGCGCGTCGGGCGTCCTGCGCGGTCCGCCCCGCCGGGTACCAGAGCTGCACCACGAGCGGGCGGGACTCCGATCCCCGCCCCGCCCCGGCGGGACGCTCCCCCTTCCGGTCCGCCCCGGGCGCGCGCTCGGACCATTCCAGCGTCTGCGTGCCCACGGGGAAGCGCCCCGACGGCTCGGGGAAGTCCGGCACCGGGAACGCCCACGCGGCCACCGGCCCCGCGGCCACGAGCGCCATGAGCGCCACCGACCCCGGCAGGGCCGCCCACCACCGGGCCCGCCACGGCGTCCGGCCGGAGCGCCGTGACCGCCACGGGGCGAGCGCGAACACCGCCGCGACGGCGGCCGCCCCCACCACCGGCGCCGACTGCCAGCGCGCTCCCGCCGTGACGAGGACGGCCACCGAGCCCGCGAGCAGCGCCCCCGAGGCGAGCGCGACCGGGCCGCGCCACCGGTCGGGAAGCCAGCGGGCGACGACGAGGACGAGGGCGCCGAGCACCGTCAGGGCTTCGGCGGCGGACAGGGGCAGCCCGGTGGGTTCGGTCATGCCGCCATCGTCGGATCCGGCGAGGTCCCCGCACATCGCGCTGACGTCGCGACCGTGTGCGACCTGAGGCGCATACGGAGGGGCCGCCCGTCATCCCGTACGGGTATCCCCGGCGCCCGGACACCGGGGGCGGCCGGCCGTGGTGCGGCGTCAGCACCATCGGGGTCTTCCTCCTGCTCGCGCTGCTCGTCGGCCGGGTCCACGGGCCCGTGGACCGGGTCTTCCGAGGGCACGGCTCCTCGGCCCGGCCCCGCTGCGTGCCGCCGGGCGGCACGGTACGGTCGCCGACAGGACCCGGCGGCCGGCGCCCCCGGCCGACCGCCGTGCACGGACAGCCGGCAGAGGAGAGCCATGAGCGTCGACGACGAGTTCCGCCGCAGGATCAGGTCCGACGTCCCCCACTCGGCGCGCGTCTGGAACGCCTGGCTGGGCGGCAAGGACCACTACCCGGTGGACCGGGAGCTGGCCGAAGCGGTGAGCGCCGCCTACCCGCAGATGGCGGACATCGCCCGTGCCTCCCGCGCCTTCCAGATCAGGGCGATCCACTACCTCGCCTCGACCGGGGTGCGGCAGTTCCTCGACGTCGGCACCGGGCTCCCGGTGGCGAACAGCACGCACGAGGTGGCGCAGAGCGTCGCCCCGGAGTCGCGGATCGTCTACGTCGACAACGACCCGATCGTCCTCACCCATGCGGAAGCGTTGCTGACCAGCGCGGCCGAGGGCCGCACGGCCTACGTGGAGGCCGACCTCTCCGAGGTGGACGCGGTGGTGGACGAGGCGGCGAAGACCCTCGACCTGTCCGAGCCCGTCGCCGTGCTCCTGCTCTCGACCCTGGGGCACCTCGACCCGGCCGACGGCATCGACGTCGTACGCCGGTACCTGGCCCGGATGCCCTCGGGCAGCTTCCTGGTGCTCTGCGACACGGTGAAGACCCCGCAGACGCTGGCGGCGCAGGAGGCGTACGCGGCGGGCGACAACCCGCCCTACCTCGTCCGGGAACCGGAGGAGATCACCGGCTGCGCCGAAGGGCTGGAGCCGGTCGAACCCGGGTTCGTCCCGATCGACCGCTGGCGTCCCGAGGAGGACGACGCGGTACCGGTCGACCAATGGGGCCTCGTCGCCCGCAAGCCGTAGCCGTACGGCGGGCGGGGCGCGACTGACCGCACGAGGACGGTCGGGTCCATCGCGTGCGCCCCCGCCCGCCCTCGTGCGGTCAGTCGCCCCGCCGCCGGGCGGAGGTGTCTTCGCGGAGCCGACCGGCGTGGTGGGTGAGGGAATCCACCTGCTCGGCCAACTCACCGTGCTCCGGAGCGAGATGAGGGTGAATCGCGGTGAGGGGGGAGACCAGGGCCGCGGCGTCGTCGGTGCCGAGCGCCTGGCGGAGCCGCTCCAGTGAGGGGTCCGCCGCGGTGGGCAGGTCGGCCAGCGCCGTGATCCGGCCCGCCAGCGACCGCAGGTCCGCCGCGTTCTGCCGGGCCCACGTGGTGACCGACCGGTCGCCCGCCCTGCGGTCCCGGGTGGCCTGCACCCGCTGCTCCCCGGTGCTTCCCTCGGGGCCGGGGCGGAGCCGCAGATAGCGCCGTTCGGCAGCCTGGCGGCTGGCCACGCCCAACGGGTCGGCGAGGTCGGCCCAGCTCGCCCCCGCCGCCCGGGCCGTCTCGATCAGGCCGGTCTCCCACCCCGCGAGCTGCTCCCGCACTTCGCGCAGGAGCTGGAGGGAGGCCAGGGCCTGGGCGCGCTCCGTGGCCGGGGGCGGGTCGGAAGCCGCCTCCCCGGTGCCGACGCGCGCCTCGCGGACCGCCTCGTCGATGGTCTTGAGCGCCGCCCACGCGGCGAGGAAGGAGACGGCGTCCGGGGCGGGGCCCCGGGGCGGCTCGTGCTGGGCCGGTGCGGGCATGGGGGTCTCCTCGGAGTGCTCGGTCTTTGTCATCCTTGTGGTGACGCGGGCGGTTGTCATCGGATGGATGACATGCTACAACAGGGGCAGGTGAAAAGCGCGGGCTGTCCGCCCGAACGACCGGAGGTGTTTCCCGTCATGCTGATGCGTACCGACCCCTTCCGTGAACTCGACCGGATCACCGACCAACTCCTGCGCCCCGGCACCTGGTCGCGCCCTTCGGCGATGCCGATGGACGCGTACCGGGAAGGCGACGAGTACGTGGTGGCCTTCGATCTCCCCGGTGTGTCGCCGGAGGCGATCGACATCGATGTCGAGCGGAACATGCTGACCGTCAAGGCCGAGCGCCGGCCCGCGGTCAACGCCGACAACGTCCAGATGGAGCTGTCCGAGCGACCGCTGGGGGCCTTTTCCCGCCAGATCGTCCTCGCCGACACCCTCGACACCGAGCGGATCGACGCCGACTACGACGCGGGTGTGCTGACCCTGCGTATCCCGATCGCGGAGCGCGCCAAGCCCCGCAAGATCGCCATCGGCGGGGAGTCCCGGCGCAAGCAGCTCAAGGGCTGATCCAGGTCATCCTGATTCTTCCCCCGCTGTCCAGGTGTGACCCGCGTCCCCGCGGGCATGCGGTGAGCACCTGACCTTGCTTCACCTCGCTGCCCGCCCCCGCGCCGACTCGACGACGAGCCGCGGGGGTGGGCAGCGCATCGACACGAGCAGTACGGACGAGAAGGGCTGCCGCCACGATGATCCACGAGTCCCGGCACACCGGCGCACCGCTGGACACGACCTTTGGCCTGCTGTTGGAGAAGATCCGGTACGAGGGCGCCTACCCCACGCGGGAACGTGCCGAGGAGAGCCTGCGCGCCGTGCTGGGCGCGCTCGGCCGACAGGTCACCGGCGACGAGCGGGTCGCGCTCGCCGCGGCCCTTCCCGAGGAGGCCGCCCGCGTGTTCACCGCGGAGGTCCCGGCCGTGAAGCAGCTTCCCGGGGCCGCGTTCGTCCGCGAACTGGCCGAGCGGACCGGGGGCACCCCGGCGACCGCCCGGTGGGACGCCGGTGTGGTCCTCAGCCAGGTCGCCGCGCTGGTGGGCGACGACCTCGTCGCCGACGTGGTCAGCTGCCTCCCGCCCGGGTACGCGCTCCTCTTCGGCCGCGCGGAACTCCTCGCCCAGGCGGCCTGATCCGAAGGCTTCGCGGCGGCCCGGACGCCGGGCCGCCGCGAAGCCGTGCGGTGGGGGCGGGTCCGCCGCCTCGGGGTCCATGGCTGCGGCCCGGAACGGTGCCGCACCCGCCCTTCGAGTGCGGCCCGCTCCGTCCCGCAGGCTCCCTTCGGCCCCCGGCCGTCCCCTGCGTGGTCCGGCCGGGCCTGCGCAGCTGAACAGGGCCCCCGGCGGGGAGGCTAGGGAGAGGGTTGCCGGCGGATCGTCACCGGCTCGGTCTCCGCGTGGTTGTGCCGCCGCGCCCAGTTCTCCAGGGCGATCCGGCAGGCGTGGTCGAGGTGGCGCACCTCGGTCAGGTCCAGCTCGATGGGCTGATCCTGCGGGAGCTTCTCCACCTGCTCCAGGATGCGGGGCAAGCGCAGGAAGGTGGCGTTCCCGGTGAGGGTCACCACCACCCGGCCGCCGGTCAGCTCATGGGTGGTGAGCTGGACGTGCGAGGTCTCCCAGGCCGACTTGACCACCGCGAGCAGCAGGCCGAGCACCACCCCTTCGAAGAGGTTGGTCACCACGATGGCGATCGCGGTGACCGCCAGCAGCACGGCCTCCCCGCGGTGTTCGCGCCACAGCGGCCCGAACTCCTTGGCGGGCACCAGCTTGCACCCGGCGTGCACGAGGATTCCGGCGAGCGAGGCCAGCGGGATGATCCCGACGGCGGCGGGCAGCAGGGCGGCGAACAGCAGCAGCCACAGCCCGTGGGCGACCCGCGAGAGAGCGGTGGTCGCCCCGGCCTGGACGTTGGTGGCGCTGCGCACGATGACCGCGGTCATCGGCAGTGCCCCGAGCGCCCCGCAGAGGGTGTTGCCGACGCCCTGGGCCACCAGCTCCTTGTCGTAGTCGGTGCGGGGCCCGTCATGCATCCGGTCGACGGCCGCCGCGCTGAACAGGCTCTCCGCCGAGGCGATCAGGGCGAAGGCCAGCACGGTGCCGATGACCGCCACGTCGGCGAGCCGGGCGAACTCCGCCCCGCCGGGGAGGTCGACGGCGTGCAGCAGCCCGTTCACATCGGCCACCGCGGGCCGCAGCCCGGCCAGAAAGGCGACCGCGGTGGCCAGGGCGACCGCTGCGAGGGGAGCGGGGACGGTGCGGACGGCGGCGGGGAGCTTCGGCCACACCAGCAGTACGGCGATCGTGCCGGCGCCCAGGCCGAAGGCGGTCAGGGCCTCCTGGTTGGTGACGATGTCGACGGCGAGGCCGGGGAGCCCGGCCAGCTTGGCAAGGCCGCTGCCCGGCTGTTCGATGTCGGCCATGGCGTACACCTGGCCGAGCACGATGATCAGGCCGATGCCGGCGAGCATGCCCTGCACCACGGAGACGGAGATGGCGCGGAACCAGCGGCCGAAGCGCGCCAGGCCGAGCACCACCTGGAGGAGCCCGGCGGCGAGCACGATCGGGCCGAGCGTGCTGAGGCCGAACTCCTGGACCGCTTCGAAGACGAGGACGGTGAGTCCGGCGGCGGGGCCGCTGACCTGGAGTTTACTGCCCGGCAGCAGGCCGACGACGAGCCCGCCGACGATGCCGGTGACCAGGCCCAGTTCGGCCGGGACGCCGGAGGCGACGGCGATGCCGACGCAGAGCGGCAGGGCGACGAGGAAGACGACGAGGGAGGCCAGCAGGTCCCGTCGTACGACGTGGGGGTTCTTGAGTTCCTTCGCGGAGATCACGGTGGTTTCCCTTGCGGTTACGGTCGTGCCCGGCCTGGGCCGGGCCTGCGAGCGTGGGGGGAGGGAAAACCGTCAAAGGCGGGCGAACTCGGTCCCGCGCTCCGGCCGGTGGACGCTGACGGAACCGGTGTGCACTTCGTAGTACCAGGCGTGCAGGCCGAGGGAGCCGTCCGCGATCCGCTCGCGCACCGCGGGGTAGCCGCGCAGGGTGTCGAGCTGGGCGAGGACGTGGGCCTGCACCGCGCCGGGCAGGTCGCCCGCGCCGGCGGGGGGTGTACAACCCTCCGAGGAGTGCGCCAGCCAGTGGCGGACGGCGGGCATGGCGGAGAGGTCGTCCCCGCGGAGGATCGCACCCACCGCGCCGCAGTGGGAGTGGCCGCAGACGATGATGTCGCGCACCTGGAGCATGCGCAGCGCGTACTCGATGGTGGCGGCTTCGCCGGTGGGCCGGTCCTCGGTCGGGTAGGGCGGAACGATGTTCCCCGCGGTGCGGAGTTCGAAGAGCTGGCCCGGGCGGGCGCCGGTGATCAGAGAGGGGACGACCCGTGAGTCCGAGCACGTGACGAAGAGTGCTTCGGGGGTCTGGCCGTCCGCGAGGCGTTCGAAGTCCTTTGCGTTCGCGGCGACGTGCTCGGTGAATGTGCGGGCGTGTTCTACGAGGGATTGCATGGTGGCCTGCCTCCTGCATCCGGTGGTACCGGGGAGCGGTGTGGTCGGGTCATATTGACGAATGAGCTGTTTGTATCCGCATGAATGTTCGGAAGAGGAGGGGTGTTTCACCTGCGGTTTGCCGCACGGCAGCCGTCAGGGGAAGCGCTCCGGCCGCTCCTCGCGGATACGACTGCACCTGAGCATATAGACCAGGACTTTGCTATCGCATTACCTTCTTGAAAATGACCGCGAATGCGCCACCCAAGTCATTCATTCGGCTTGATCTTTGTGATAGCCAATGGGTGGCGCGTGCCGGAAGTGAAGGCTGCGACGGCAGGTGCGAGGACCGGGTGGAAGGCCGGGCGCGGCGACCGTGCGGAGGGCGGGGCGGCGGGGCGGCGACCGTACGGAGGGCGGGGCGGCGACCGTACGGGCCTCGGCCGCGGCGCCCGCGCCGAGCCCGGACGCGACGGCCGCACGGACTTCAGGCGCGACGGCCGTGCAGGAAGAGGTGCGGCTCGGGCGCGCCCGCCGGGTGGTCCGGAGTGAACAGGGCGCTGTGCTCCCACTCCAGGGCGACCCCCGCCCGCGCGACGAGGGCGGAGAACTCCTCCGCTCCGAAGCTGGAGACGCGGACCGGCTGTCCCATGAACACCGCGTCGACGCCCTCGGCGTCCACCGGCACCGTCGCGACCACGAACAGGCCGCCGGGCCGCAGCGACCGGACGAGCCGTTCCACCGACTCCCTCTGCTCGTGGCGCTCCATCTGGAGCAGCGAGAAGTACACGCAGACCGCGTCGAACTCCCCCTCGGCCAGAGGGAGATCACGCATGTCCGCACACCGGAACTCGGCCTCGGGCACCTGCCGGGCCGCCAGCGCGGTCATCACCGGCGACACGTCGACGCCCAGCACCCGGTGCCCCGCCTCCGCCAGGGTCCGCGCCGTGGGCCGCCCCGTCCCGCTGCCCACGTCCAGCACCCGGCTCGCCGGGGCGAGATCCGCCAGCAGCCGCTCCAGCGACGCGCGGTGGGCGGCCGATCCGGCGAAGGCCCGCTCGTACTCCGCGCCCAGTACGTCGAACACCGCTGCGGCCGCCGGGACGCGCCCTCCGCCCGACGGCCCCTGCCCCTCCCGGGACTTCCCGCTGTCACCGCTCACCTGGCTGTCACCCATCGTGGCGATCCCTCCGTGCTCCGGCGGCCCGGCCGGCGTCCGCGCGCCCGGCCGCTGTGAGCGTCCCCGTACGCCCGCCTGAGTATGCCCGGCCCGCGCCCCTGAGTACGTTCCCCGATGTTCCGGCCGCCCCGGCCGCGGTTCGATGCCCGTATGACCTCCGAAGCGCCGCGCCGCCCCACCGTCCAGCACGTCACCACCGCCGGGACCGCCCTGGCCGTCGCGCTGCTCCCGCTCGTGGTCGGCGTCCTGCTGGCCAAGACCCTGGCGGCGGATCCGATGACCCCGGTGAACGCGCTCCTGACCAACGGCGGCCACCGGCCCCGGGTCTCTCCGAAGGAGTGGCGCAGGTGCGGCGGTCACGCACTGCGGCGGCTGCGCACCGCCGAACGGGGTCCTCTCGTCCGCGCCGCCGGGCGCTGAGCCGGCGCCGTGCGGCCGGGCCCCGGCCGCACGGCGCCGGCTCAGGTGCGTGCGCCGGTCAGCAGACCGGCTGGACCGGCCGCTCCCCGTCCGACGAGGGCCGCGCGAACTGGGTGCGGTACAGCTCCGCGTACCTCCCCCCGGCTGCCAGGAGCTCGGTGTGGGTGCCGTCCTCGACGATCCGGCCCGCCTCCACGACGAGGATCCGGTCGGCCGCCCGGACGGTCGAGAGCCGGTGGGCGATCACCAGTGCGGTCCGGCCCGCCAGCGCCTCGGCCAGCGCCTCCTGCACGGCCGCCTCCGACGTGGTGTCCAGATGCGCCGTCGCCTCGTCCAGGATCACGACCCGCTGACGGGCCAGCAGCAGCCGCGCGATGGTGAGCCGCTGGCGCTCCCCGCCGGAGAGCCGGTAGCCGCGCTCGCCGACCACCGTGTCGAGCCCGTCGGGCAGGGAGGCGATCAGGCCGTCGAGCCGGGAGCGGCGCAGCGCGTCCCAGATGTCGTCCTCGGAGGCGTCGGGCCGGGCGATCAGCAGGTTGGCGCGTACCGATTCATGGAAGAGGTGCCCGTCCTGGGTGACCATGCCGAGGGTGTCCCTGATCGAGGCGGCGCTCAGATCGCGCACGTCGACCCCGTTCAGCCGTACGGTTCCCGCGTCCGCGTCGTACAGCCGGGGCAGCAACTGCGCGATCGTCGACTTGCCCGCGCCGGACGATCCGACCAGCGCGACCGTCTGGCCCGGTTCGGCGCGGAAGGAGACCTGGTGCAGCACCGGGACGCCGCCCCGGTCGTCGAGCGTGGCGACCTCCTCCAGCGAGGCGAGGGAGACCTTGTCGGCGGAGGGGTAGCCGAAGGACACCTCCTCGAACTCGACGGAGACCGGGCCCTCGGGCACCGGGCGGGCGTCCGGCTTCTGCTCGATCAGCGGCTTCAGGTCCAGGATCTCGAAGACCCGCTCGAAGCTGACGAGCGCGCTCATCACCTCGACCCGCGCCCCGGCCAGGGCGGTGAGCGGGGCGTACAGCCGGGTCAGCAGCAGCGCCAGCGCCACCACGGCCCCCGGCTCCAGGCTGCCGCGCAGGGCGTAGAAGCCGCCGAGTCCGTAGACCAGGGCCAGCGCCAGGGCGGAGACCAGGGTGAGGGCGGTGGTGAACGCCGACTGGGCCACGGCGGTACGGACGCCGATGTCGCGCACCCGGTCGGCGCGGGCGGCGAACTCGGCCGACTCGTCGGCCGGCCGCCCGAACAGCTTGACGAGCGTCGCGCCGGGCGCGGAGAACCGCTCGGTCATCTGGGTGCCCATCGCCGCGTTGTGGTCGGCCGCCTCCCGCTGGAGCCCCGCCATCCGGGCTCCCATACGGCGGGCCGGCACGACGAACACCGGGAGCAGCACCAGGGCGAGGAGGGTGATCTGCCAGGAGATGGTGATCATCACCGCGAGGGTCAGCAGCAGCGTGACGAGGTTGGAGACGACGCCGGAGAGCGTGTTGCTGAAGGCCCGCTGCGCGCCGATCACGTCGTTGTTGAGCCGGCTCACCAGGGCTCCCGTCCGGGTCCGGGTGAAGAAGGCGATCGGCATCTTCTGCACATGGTCGAAGACGGCGGTCCGCAGGTCCAGGATCAGCCCCTCGCCCAGCGTCGCCGACAGCCGGCGGACGAGCAGGCCGAGCCCGGCCTCCACGACGGCGATGAGCGCGATGAGGAGGGCGAGCCGGGTGACCGTGCCGGTGGCCTCGCCCTTCACGATCGCGTCGACGACCTTCCCGGCCAGCACCGGGGTGGCCACCGCGAGGAGCGCGGTCACCACGCTCAGCAGGAGGAAGCGGTAGATCCGTCGCCGGTGGGGCCGGGCGAAGCGCAGGATGCGCCGCAACGCCTCCCGCGAGAACGGCCGGCGGTCCTGCTGGGCGTTCATCGCGCTGTACAGCGAATGCCACGCCGTGACTTCCATGTCCATGGGACGCTCCGAAGGGTGGCGGCCCCCGGTTCCCCGAGGGCCTGCGGATCCCGCGGGCCGACGGGCCCCGGGTTCACTCGGAACGTTAGAACCAAAAGTTTGGTTGAGGTCAAGGCCGTGCCGGGCGGGTCGGCGGGCGCTCCCGGCCGGTCGGAGCGGTCGCACGGGGCTGGCATGATCGAGGGATGAACGAGAGCATCATCGCCGCGTGTGACGGAGCGTCGAAGGGCAATCCGGGTCCGGCCGCCTGGGCGTGGGTCGTGGCCGACGCGCAGGGGAGCCCGGTGCGCTGGGAAGCGGGCCCGCTCGGCGTCGCGACGAACAACGTCGCCGAACTCACCGCTCTGGCCGAGCTGCTGGAGTCCGTCGAACCGGCGGCGCGCGTCGAGGTGCGGATGGACTCGCAGTACGCCATGAACGCGGTGACCAAGTGGCTGCCGGGCTGGAAGCGCAACGGCTGGAAGACCTCCGGCGGCAAGCCCGTCGCCAACCGTGAGCTGGTCACCCGGATCGACGCCCTGCTCGTCGACCGCTCGGTGACGTTCCGCTACGTGCCCGCCCACCGGGTGGACGGCGATCCGCTCAACGCGATCGCGGACCAGGCGGCCGACGAGGTGGCCCTCACCCAGCTTCCGGCCGGTACGGCGCACGGCGCGACGGTCCTGCCGGTGCCCGCCCCCGCACGGGCCACCAAGGGGCGCGCGGGGGATTCCGGGGCGTCCGGCGCCGGCGCGAAGGGGAGGAGCGCCGGGGGCGCGTCCCGGGGCGGGCGGTCCGCCGGCACGATCAAGGCCCGCTTCGCCGGGCGGTGCCACTGCGGTCGGCCGTACGCGGCCAAGGAGCCGATCGCCAAGAACCCGAACGGCTGGGGCCACCCGGAGTGCCGTACCGCTACCGCCTGATCACGCGGCTCCCGGGGGCGGGCTACGGCTGTGCCCGGGGGAGGCCGGGGCCGCTCGGAAGGCGGCGGGGCCGGGAAGGCCCGGGAGGCCCGCGGGGGCTGGGGTCTGGACGCGGTGAGGAGCTCAGAGATCGGCCCAGACGAGCCGGCCCGCCAGGGCGGCACGGGTGCCCCAGCGGGCCGCCAGCGCGTCGACGAGCAGGAGACCCCGGCCGTCCTCGGTGAGGCGGTCGAGCGCGTCCTCGGCTTCGAGGTCGGCTGCGGCCGGGGCCTTCCCGACCGGCAGGCCGGCGGAGTCGGCCGGTGACGCCGGCGCCGGAATCCGGGCCCGGCCCCGGTTCCACACGCAGATGCGCACGCCCTCGGCAGAGCGCAGGAGGCGGCAGCGGACGTGCCGGGTGCTGGTGTGCTGCACGGCGTTGGCGACCAGTTCGGTCATGATCAGAGCCGCCGCATCGATCCGGTCAGCTGGTTCGCCCCAGTCCCGCATGGCTTCCTGAACCCGGTGGCGGGCCTCGGGGACGCCCCCGGGGAGACGGGGTACCGACCAGCTGTGCGCCCCCTGGGCGTCTCGGACGCTTCCGTCATCGGAAGCACGTTCCGCGCAACTGCCTATTTCCGACATGTATGCACTCTCGGCGCAAAACGCGTACTTTGCAAGCGGCAGAGTGTGCAACGCCCCGTACCGGGGCCCGACGAAGAAGGTTTCCGCATGCGAGCGCGGTCCGGCCCCACGGTGGAACACCGCGTCCTCGCCGTCCGCCTCCGGCGGCTGCGCGAGCGCGCCGGGGTCAGCCTGCGAGCCGCCGCGGAGGCGCTGGACGCCCACCCCGCCACCGTCCGGCGCATCGAACGCGCCGAGACCGGACTCGACGCCCGGCAGGTCAGCGAACTGCTGCGCTGCTACGGCGTGCCGGCCGCCGTGGCCGGGCCCATCATGGCCGGCCTCTCCGCCGCCAACCTGCCCGGCTGGTGGCACCGGTGGCGGGACGAGATGGAGGGCTGGCAGCAGGAGATCATCGGCGTGGAGTCCTCGGCCGGCCTCGTCCGCACCTGGCACCCGGCCCTCGTTCCCGAACTGCTGCGCACCCCCGCCTACGCCGCCGCCCTCTACCGCGCCCAGTACCCGGACGACGGCCCCGCCCGCCGGGAACGCCGCGTCGAACTGCTGGAGGAGCGCCGCCGCCGCCTGGGCGAGCGGGGGGCCGCTCTGTGGGCCCTGTTCCCCGCAGCGGCCCTCCACACCCGGGTCGGCGACCGGGGGACCATGGAAGGGCAGCGGGCCGCCCTGGCCGAGGCGATGAAGGAACAGCACATCACCGTCCAGGTGGTGCCGCTGGACCATCCGCCGCACCCCCTGACCGGAGTACCGGCCCTGCACATCCTGCGGGTGCCCGTGCCCGAGATCGGCGACCGGGCGGTGTTGGAGACCCCGGGCGTGCGGGTCGACCTCGTCGACGACCCCGACGCCGTCACGGCCCACCGCATCCGGCTGGACGCCGCGTGCGCCGCCGCCCCCGGCCCCGGCACCCCGCTGCCGGGGTGAGCCGGGACGGGGCCCGCCCTCCCTGCCGGGACGCGGCCCGCCCCCGTCGCCCGGACGGCGGTCGTCCCGGCCCTCGGGATGCGGACCGCCCCGGCTCCGTCCAGCGTGGGGGAGTGGTGCAGCCGCGCAGAGTCAAGTGGATCCCGGCGGGGATCGTCGTGCTGGGCGTCGTCCTGGATCTGGTGACGCCGGCGGGGGTCACCTCCGCACCCCTCCTGATGGCCGCCCCCGTCGCCGCCGCGTCCCTGCTCGCTCCGCCCGGCATCATCGCGATCGGCGCCCTCGCCATGGCCGTCCACGCGGGCCTCGCCTGGTTCGACGGCACCTTCGGCTGGCAGCGGGGCGTCGCCAACCAGCTCACCCTTCTGGCCGTAACCGTGCTGGCCGTCCTGATCAACCGCGCCCTGGAGGGGCGGGACGCCCGGACCCGGCGAGCCCGGGAGATCGCCGCCGTGGCCCAGAGCGCGGTCCTGCCCCGGCCCCCCTCGCGCATCGGCGAGCTGCGGATCGCCGCCCGTTACGTGCCCGCCGAGGACGAGGCCGTGATCGGCGGCGACCTCTACGTCGTCCAGGACACTCCGCACGGGGTCCGCGTGATGGTCGGGGACGTACGCGGCAAGGGCCTGGGCGCGGTGAGCGCGGTCTGCGCGGACCTGGGGGCGTTCCGGTACGCGGCGGACGAGGCGGAGGACCTGCCCGGACTGGTGGCCGCGCTGGAGCGGGCGCTGCTGCGCGAGGGCGCCCGGCGCGGCGGCCAGGAGCAGGAGGAGGGGTTCACCACCGCGCTGATCGCCGAGTTCGCCGACGGCCTGGACGCCGTCCGGGTGGTCAACCGGGGGCACCCGCCCCCGGTACTGCTGGACGCCGAGGGGCGGGCGGCCCTCCTCGAACCGTCCGAGGAGTCGCCCCCGCTCGGCATGAGCGCTCTGGGGGCCTGGTCGTCGCCGGTGGACACGTTCCCCTTCCCGCCCGGGGCCACCCTCGTCTGCTACACGGACGGGGTCACCGAGGCCCGCGACGAGTCCGGGGTCTTCTACGACGCGGCCGCCCGGCTGCCGCGGCTCGTCCGCCACCGGACCCCGGCCGGCGCCCCGGCCACCCCGGCGCAGCTCCTCCAACTGCTGATCGAGGACGTCGGGCGCCACACCGGCGGCCGGATCCAGGACGACCAGGCGCTCCTCGCCCTGCACCGCCCGGCACGGAACGACCGGTCCTCCGGGGCGACGGCGTACGGATGACGGAGGACCCGGCCTTGCCCACCGGGGATCCCGTCCGGGGCCGGGCGGGGCGGCACAGGGCAGGGGCGACCAGCGTGCCCCTTCCCTCCGGGGGTGGCCGAGTCCGGTAGGGAGGCGGCCGGATGGACGCCGCGACCGCCGTCAGGCGCCCCTGCCGGCTCCCCCCGGGCCCGCCCCCGACCGCTCCCGCCGCACTGCCCGCCCCTCCGCCGCCCGGTCGCCCGGCCGCTCGGCCGGGGTCATGGAGGCGCAAAGAATCTCCGCCCCCGTACGACCCGTACGCCGCTTCGTGTTTGAGGGGCCGTTCGTCGGTCACCCGCACGGAAGACGCATACGGCGACTGACTTACGCCATATCGACATCGGGAGTGAGCGGAGTTGAGCAGCATGGAGAACTGGCGCCTGCACGCCGCCTGCCGAGAGGAGGACCCGGACCTGTTCTTCCCCATCGGGAGCACGGGCCCGGCCCTCGTCCAGACCGAGGAGGCCAAGGCCGTCTGCCGGACCTGCCCCGTTCAGGCCGCCTGCCTGGAATGGGCCCTGGAGAACGGGCAGGACTCCGGTGTCTGGGGCGGTCTGTCCGAGAACGAACGGCGCGCCCTGAAGCGCCGCAACCGCCGCCGGGCGGAGGCTCAGGGAGGCGGCGCGGCCTGACCCCCCGCCGGACGACGTCCCCCCGCCCGGCGGGTGGGGCTCCCCGGGGCGGGGCCCGGAGCGGCGACATCACCGCCCCGGGTTCTTCATCCGGGAACCAGTGGGTAGACGATGAGCCATGGACTCCACCGTTTGGCTCGTTCTCGCCGCCGTGGCCGCGCTGCTCATGCTGGCCGTGGCCGTCGTGCTCCTTGTGCGGGTCTTCAGAGCCAGGAAGCTGCTGGTCGACGCCGGAATCCCGCTGCGCAGCAAGGCGCTGGTCTGGGCGGCCGTCCTCTACACCGTCTCACCGATCGACCTCCTGCCCGACCCGGTCTACCTCGACGACATCGGCTTTCTGCTCCTCGCCCTGCGCTCCCTGCACGCGGCCGCCTCGGCTGCGGGATTGCGTGGAGGCGTGGGCGATCGGGCGAAGACCCCGGCGGAAAGCCACCCGGACGCGGTGCGCTGAAGCGCCCGTACCGGCTGCGGCCCGGCCGGTCCGTCCTCCGGCCGCTGGGGCCGGGTCCGTCCTCCGGCCTCCGGCCGCGGGGCGGGGTTCCGTCTCCCAGCCGCTGGAACCGGATACCGCCTTCCGGTCACGGGGGATCCCCCCGTTCCTCCGGGGCGGCCGTCGCCGACTTTCCCTCTCCGCGCCGCCGACGGGCGAGATCGGACGGGCACCCGCGTGGGGAGGCCCCCGGCAGCAGCCATGCGCCGGGGGTCTCCCCACGCGGGCCGCCGCATCCGCCCGGTTCTCCCCTTCACCGCGCCCCCGCCGGCACGGCGGCCGGTGTCCGACACGACCGAAGCGCCCCCGGATCTCCGTACCCTGCCCCCGGGACGGCGGACGGCAGGGCGGAGAGCCGGGGGCGCGGGGCCTCCGGGCGGCGCGGCCTCAGTGGGCCACGGTCGCGAGGATGACCTTCCCTCCGCCGACCGCTTCGCGGATCCGCACCTCCTGCGCCAGCCGCTGGACCATCGGCCAGCCGAACCCGCCGGTGCGCCCGGTCAGATCGGGCGTGCGGTTCCGCGGGTGCGCCGGACTCGGGTCGGTGACCCGGACGTGGACGCCCCTGCGGTCGGCGGTCAGCCACAGGGCGGTGACGGCGCCCGCGTGACGGACGGCGTTGGTGACCAGCTCCGAGACGAGGAGCAGGAGGCTCTGCACCATGTGCGTGGTCGGCGCCGGGTGCAGGCGTGCGACGAACGCGCTGACCGCGTCCCGTGCGTCGGCGGCCATCTCCGGTCGGCAGACGAAATCGGTACGGGTCTCGCCGTCCGGTGACAAGGTCATGAGCATGCGGTCGTTCATAGCGTTCACCCCGTCGCGTGAGCTTTCTGGCTGACGTTCGGGTACCCCGGAACCGGCTGTTCATGGAAGAGGTCCGCGGTGAGCCCACACCTCCCCCCGAACGGCTCAGCTCCTCCCGCCGAGCCGGCCGGGCCGGACCCGCCGGGCCGGAACGGTCGGCCGCGCGCTCCTTTCACCCGCTCCGGGGTGCGGGGCTTGTCCGAAGTGCGCACCCCCCGCCTCCGGGGCCTGTCGCCGAACCGCCCTGCCGGGCGACGGCGGCTCGACGGCAGGTCCTAGGCTGGACCGATGCGCCCCCCGTCCGCCCCGCCCGGCCCCCGTACGTACGCGAGCGGCCCCCGCTCGCGCGTGAGCGGCCCTCCTGCCAACCGGGTCCGCCTGCCGTGACCAGCGAGACCCGGACGCTTCCCGCGCTGGCGCCCGGTGCGGTGGAGACCCCGTTCGTCATCAAGGACTACGGCGAGGTCGTCTCCCACGACACGCACTGGGACGCGCACTCCCACCCCTTCCACGAACTCCTCTGGAACGAGCGCGGCGCCTCCACCGCGGTGGTGGGCGAACGCGTCTGGATGATCACCCCCGCCCTCGGCCTCTGGATGCCCGCCGGCACGCTGCACACCGGCTCGGCGAGCGCCGGCACCCGGCTGCGGGCCAGCTTCTTCGGCTTCCGCACCACCGCGTCGATCTCCGACACCCCGGTCGCCGTCGAGATCACCCCGCTGCTGCGTCTGCTGCTGGAGAGGCTCGGGGAGCCCGCTCTCGCCCCCGGTTCGCGGGCCGCGACCGAGGCGCTGGTGCTCGACGTGCTCACCCCGTCGCCCCGCGAACTGCTCGTGCGCGTCCCGTCCTCGGCCCTGCTCCGTCCGATCGCCGACGCGGTGCGCGAGGACCCGGCCGATCAGCGGACGCTCACGGAGTGGGCCGCGGCCCTCGGCGTCAGCGCCCGTACCGTCACCCGTGCGTTCACCGCCGAGACGGGCGCCGGCTTCGGCCGGTGGGTGGCGGCGGTCCGCGCCCAGCACGCGATCGGCCTGCTGGCCGCCGGATGGGAGGTGGAGAGCGTGGCCGAACAGGTCGGCTACCGCTCCGCCAGTGCGTTCGGCGCGGCCTTCCGGCGCACGACGGGGCTCACCCCGGGGAGCTTCCGCCCGGAGTGAGCCGGGCGTCGGCGGCCGGAGCGGGGTGCGGCCGCCGACGCCCCCACCGGAGGGGCGGCGGGACGGCGTCCGCGCGGACGCACCTCTGCCTGTCCGTTCCGCGACATGCGGTGTCCGTAACGCTTGATTGCGACATACGTTCCCCTCTCATAAAGTTCCAAGGCAAGCCTTACCTAAGTCGTTCACGCAGTCGTCGCCCCGCGCGTCATGCGGGTGCTTCCCGCGCCCGACGTGCGAGCAGCGGCACCCCTGACATCCGGAAAGCCGGGTACACACCCATGTCTTCACACCGCCTCCGCCTGCTCATCGTGGCGGCCGCCCTCGTCGGCGTCTCCGCCTGCGGCGGGAACTCCGACGCCGGGACCAAGGGCGAGGGCCGCTCCGACGGCGCCTTCCCCCTGACCGTCGAGCACGCCCTGGGCACGACCACCATCCCGGCCAAGCCGAAGCGCGTGGCGACCGTCAACTGGGCCAACCACGAAGTGCCGCTCGCGCTCGGCGTCGTCCCCGTGGGCATGGCCGCGGCCGACTTCGGCGACGACAACGACGACGGCGTGCTGCCCTGGGTCGAGAAGAGGCTCGACGAGCTGAAGGCCAAGACGCCGGTGCTCTTCGACGAGACGGACGGCATCGACTTCGAGGCCGTCGCCGACACGAAGCCGGACGTCATCCTGGCCGCGTACTCGGGTCTGACCAAGAAGGACTACGAGACCCTCAGCGAGATCGCCCCCGTGGTCGCCTACCCGGACGCCGCCTGGGCGACGCCGTGGCGCGAGATCGTCCGGACGAACAGCAAGGCGATCGGGCTGGCCGACGAGGGCGAGAAGCTGATCAAGAAGCTCGACGGGGAGATAGCCCAGACCGCCGCCAAGTACCCGCAGCTCAAGGGCAAGTCGGCGATGTTCATGACGCACGTGGACCCGAACGACGTCAGCCAAGTCGGTTTCTACACCGCCCACGACACCCGTACGCAGTTCTTCCAGGACCTCGGCATGAAGATCCCCGGGTCCGTGGCGAAGGCGTCCGAGGGCACCGACAAGTTCGCCCTCACCAAGAGCGCCGAGCAGATCGACGCGTTCGACGACGTCGACATCATCACCGGGTACGGCGACGAGACCGGTGAGCTGCTGAAGACGATCACCGAGGACCCGCTGCTCTCGAAGATCCCCGCCGTCGAGCGCGGTTCCACCTACTTCCTGCCCGGCAGCGGCAGCCCGCTGGCCACCGCCGCCAACCCGACGCCCCTGTCGATCGCTTACGTGCTGGACGACTACGCCGCCGCCCTCGCCAAGGCCGCGGACAAGGTCAAGTGACCACGCCCGGCACCCGTACCCCGCCGGACGCCGTCACCAGGCGTCCGGCGGGCGTGCGCCTGCTCTGGGTCCTGCTCTCCGCGCTCGCCCTGGCCGCCGTCATGGTGGCCTCCGTCGCCCTCGGCTCCCGCGACGTGCCGTGGTCCGACGTCGTCGCGGCCTTCGGCGGATCCGACGACACCCTGGGCCGGGCGGCCGCGGCCAAGCGCATCCCCCGTACGGTCCTCGCCGTCGTCCTCGGCGCCGCGCTCGGCCTCGCCGGAGGGGTGATGCAGGGCGTCACCCGCAACCCGCTGGCCGACCCGGGCATCCTCGGCGTCAACATGGGGGCCTCCCTCGCCGTCGTCACGGGGGTCGCGTTCTTCGGACTCACCTCCCCGACCGGCTACATCTGGGTCGCCATCGCGGGTGCCGCCCTCTCCGCCCTGTTCGTCTACACGGTCGGCACCCTCGGCAGGGGAGGGGCCACCCCGCTCAAGCTGGCGCTCGCCGGGGCCGCCACGTCGGCCGCGTTCGCCTCGCTCGTCAGCGCGGTCGTCCTGCCGCGGAACGACATCGCCGGAAGCTTCAAGCTCTGGCAGATCGGCGGCGTCGGCGGGGCCTCCTTCGAACGCGTCGGCCAGGTCGCGCCGTTCCTCGCCGTCGGCTTCGCCGTCTGCCTGCTCTCCGCCCGCGCCCTGAACTCCCTCGCCCTGGGCGACGAGTTGGCGGCCGGACTCGGTGAACGGGTCGCCCTGGCACGCGCCGTGGCCGCCGCCGGGGCCGTCCTGCTGTGCGGAGCGGCCACCGCCGTCGCCGGGCCGATCGGGTTCGTCGGCCTCGTCGTCCCGCACACCTGCCGGCTCCTCGTCGGCGTGGACCACCGCTGGCTCCTGCCGCTGTCGACCGTGCTCGGCGCGGTCCTGCTCACCGCCGCCGACGTCGTCGGCCGCATCGCGGCACGCCCCTCCGAGATCGACGTCGGCATCGTCACGGCCCTCGTCGGGGCCCCGTTCTTCATCTACATCGTCCGCCGACAGAAGGTACGTGCCCTGTGAGCGCCCCTGTCCTCACCCGGCCCGCCTCCGTCGAGGCCGCCACCCGCCGCCGTGTCCGGGGCGCCTCGCGCCGCCGCCGCGTCGTCCTGGTCCTGGCCCTCCTCCTCGTCGCCGCGTTCGCCGTGACCCTCATGGCGGGCCGGACCTCCTACCCGCCCGGCGACGTGCTCCGGGTGATCCTCGGCGAGCAGGTGCCCGGCGCTTCGTTCACGGTGGGCCGGCTGCGCCTGCCCCGCGCGACCCTCGCCCTGATCGCCGGATTCAGCTTCGGCCTGGCCGGCGTCACCTTCCAGACGATGCTCCGCAATCCGCTCGCCAGCCCCGACATCATCGGCATCAGCTCCGGGGCGAGCGCCGCCGCGGCCATCGCCATCGTCACCCTGTCCCTCGGAGAGGTGCAGGTCTCCGTCCTCGCCATCGCCGCCGGACTCGGCGTCGCCCTCCTGGTGTACTCCCTGGCCTTCCGGGACGGCGTCGTCGGCACCCGCCTCATCCTCATCGGCATCGGGATCTCCGCGATGCTCGACAGCATCACCTCCTACGTGCTGTCCCGGGCCGCCGAATGGGACCTCCAGGAGGCGATGCGCTGGCTGACCGGCAGCCTCAACGGAGCCACCTGGGAACAGGTGCTCCCCGCGCTCGCCGCCGCGGCCGTCCTCACCCCGCTCCTGCTCGGCCAGGCCCGCAACCTCTCCGCGCTCCAGCTCGGCGACGACACCGCCTCCGCCCTCGGCGTACGGGTGGAACGCACCCGGATCACCGTGATCGTCGCCGCCGTCGGGCTCATCGCCTTCGCCACGGCCGCCGCCGGCCCCATCGCGTTCGTGGCGTTCCTCTCCGGGCCCATCGCCGCCCGGATCACCGGGGCGGGCGGCTCGCTGCTCCTGCCCGCCGGACTCGTCGGCTCGCTGCTCGTCCTCGTCGCCGACTTCACCGGTCAGTTCGCCTTCGGCGAGCGCTACCCGGTCGGCGTCGTCACCGGCGTCCTCGGAGCCCCCTACCTCGTCTACCTGATCATCCGCACCAACCGGGCGGGAGGCTCGCTATGACCACGCACCACCGACTGACCGCCGAAGGACTCACCCTCGGCTACGGCGACCGGACCGTCGTCGACTCCCTCGACCTGGCCGTACCGCCCGGCCGGATCACCGTGATCGTCGGCGCCAACGCCTGCGGCAAGTCGACGCTGCTGCGCTCCATGTCCCGGCTGCTCGCCCCCAGGGCGGGGCGGGTCGTCCTGGACGGCAAGGAGGTGCACCGGCTCCCCGCCAAGGAGCTGGCCCGCACCCTCGGACTGCTGCCGCAGTCCCCCGTCGCCCCCGAAGGCATCACCGTCTCCGACCTCGTCGGCCGCGGCCGCCACCCCCACCAGTCCGTCTTCTCCCGCTGGAACGAGAAGGACGACGCCGCCGTGGCCGCCGCCCTGGAGGCCACCCGTACCGAATCCCTGGCCGAACGCGCCGTGGACGAGCTCTCCGGCGGCCAGCGCCAGCGCGTGTGGATCGCGATGGCCCTCGCCCAGCAGACCGATCTGCTGCTGCTCGACGAGCCGACCACCTTCCTCGACGCCAGCCACCAGATCGAGGTCCTCGACCTCCTCACCGACCTGAACCGCTCGCGCGGCACCACCATCGTGATGGTCCTGCACGACCTCAACCTCGCCGCCCGGTACGCGGACCATCTGATCGCCCTGGCCGGCGGCGGCCTCCACGCCTCCGGCGCCCCGGCCGAGGTGCTGACGGAGGAGACCGTACGGGCCGTCTTCGACCTCGACAGCCGCATCATCGAGGACCCCGTCTCCGGGCGGCCCCTGATGCTCCCGATCGGCCGCCACCACGTCCTGGACCCGGCCGGGGCGCAGCCCGCGACGGAGGCGGCCCGCTGAGCGCCGGAGTGCGCGCCCCCTGATCGGCTGACTGCACCCTGTCACTGACATGTTTCGAAGGGTGACGGGGGATGCAGGGGAGGTCGGGTGCCGGGCCCCCGCCCCGGCACCCCCCTTCCTCGAAGCGGTCATTGGGAGAACCTCGGTGGAGCACACCTCGGTGCAGAACAAGGAAACCGTACGGAACTGTCCGTTCGACTACGCGCAGCGGCTGGAGTTCGACCCCCAGCTCAGGCAATTGCTGACCGAGGAGCCGGTGTCCCGCATCCGGATGGCGTACGGAGAGGGCGAGGCCTGGCTGGTCACCCGGTACGACGACGTCCGCACGGTCACCACCGACCGGCGGTTCAGCCGCAGTGCCGTCCTCGGCCGGGACTTCCCCCGCATGACCCCGGAGCCCATCGTGCAGGCGGAGTCCATCAACCTCATGGACCCGCCCGCCAGCAGCCGCCTGCGCAGCCTGGTCGCCAAGAGCTTCACCCCGCGCCGCGTCGAGCAGATGCGCGGCGGCACCCAGCGCGTGGTCGACCGGCTGCTGGACGAGATGGAGGACGCGGGCCCACCGGCCGACTTCGTCGCCCGCGTCTCCTCGCCGCTGCCGCTGATCACCATCTGCGAGGCGCTCGACATCCCCGAGGCCGACCGCCCCTGGCTCCGCGCCCACGCCATGACCATGATGAACGTCGGAGCCGCGGGTAAGCAGGACGCCGTACGGGCCAAGGCGGAGCTGCGCGGCTACTTCCAGGAACTGACCGCCGACCGGCGCCGCTCCCCGGGCCAGGACCTCATCAGCACCCTCGCCACCGCCCGGGACGGCGCCGAACTGCTGGACGACGACGAACTGGCCGTCATGGCGATGGTCCTGCTCATCACCGGTCAGGACACCACCACCTACCAGCTCGGCAACATCGCCTACACCCTGCTCACCCGGCCGGAGCTGTCGGACTCCCTCCGGGCCGAACCGGCGCGGCTGCCCCGCACCCTGGAGGAGCTGCTGCGCCACATCCCCTTCCGCAAGGGCGTCGGCATCCCGCGCGTCGCCCTGGAGGACGTGGAGCTCGGCGGTGTCCTCATCAAGGCCGGCGACGTGGTCCACGTGTCCTACCTGACGGCGAACCGGGACGCCGCCAAGTTCGACCGCCCCGACGAGCTGGATCCCGACCGCCCGGCCATCCCCCACATGACGTTCGGCTGGGGCGCCCACCACTGCCTGGGCGCGCCGCTGGCCACCATGGAACTGGAAGTGGCCTTCTCCACGCTGCTGACCCGCTTCCCGGCCCTGCGTCTGGACGTGCCGCCCGAGGACGTCGAGTGGAACACGACCTCCATCTGGCGTTATCCGCTCGCCCTGCCCGTCACCTGGTGACGAGAGGCTCCGCTCCGAAGACCGAGGAGAACCCATGGCGACCCTGTGCAGACCCGCCATCGCTGTGCCCGAGCACGTCATCACGATGCAGCAGACCCTGGATCTGGCGCGGGAGACCCATGCCGGGCATCCGCAGCGCGACCTCGTCCTGCGGCTCATCCAGAACACCGGTGTCCAGACCCGGCACCTCGTGCAGCCCATCCAGGAGACCCTGAAGCACCCCGGGTTCGAGGTGCGCAACCGGATCTACGAGACCGAGGCCAAGGCCCGGGTCCCCGACGTCGTCCGCCGCGCCCTCGCCCACGCCGAGACCGAACCCGGCGAGATCGACCTCATCGTCTACGTCTCCTGCACCGGCTTCATGATGCCCTCGCTGACCGCGTGGATCATCAACACCATGGGGTTCCGGTCCGAGACCCGCCAACTGCCCATCGCCCAGCTCGGCTGCGCGGCGGGCGGCGCGGCGATCAACCGCGCACACGACTTCTGCCGGGCCTACCCCGGCTCCAACGTCCTCATCGTCTCCTGCGAGTTCTGCTCGCTGTGCTACCAGCCCACCGACATCGGCGTCGGCTCGCTGCTCTCCAACGGGCTGTTCGGCGACGCCCTCTCCGCCGCCGTCGTACGGGGGCGGGGCGGCACCGGCATGCGCCTGGAGCGAAACGGCTCCCACCTCGTCCCCGGGACCGAGGACTGGATCTCCTACGCCGTCCGCGACACCGGCTTCCACTTCCTGCTGGACAAGCGGGTTCCCGGCACCATGGAGATGCTCGCCCCGGTCCTCCAGGACCTGGTCGACCTGCACGGCTGGTCGGTCCCGGACATGGACTTCTTCATCGTCCACGCCGGAGGGCCGCGGATCCTGGACGACCTCTGCCGCTTCCTGGAGCTGCCGCCGGAGATGTTCCGCTACAGCCGGGCCACCCTCACCGAACGCGGCAACATCGCCAGCTCCGTCGTCTTCGACGCGTTGGCCCGGCTCTTCGACGACGGCGGGGCGGCCGAGGCCGCGCAGGGGCTCATCGCCGGCTTCGGACCCGGGATCACCGCCGAGGTCGCCGTGGGCAGTTGGGCGAAGAACGGCCTCCCGGCCGGCGCCGCGCCCGATCTCCACGAACTGGAACCGGTCGGCGGCGTTGCGCTGTCCGGCTGAACCCGCTAAGGCGGCCCACGGCCGGGGACGAAGGAACGGGTGTTCGCGCTTCGCGGACGCACTCGCTCCGTGAACGGACCCCCACCCCGAGGAGACCGCATGCGCCTGCCCGCCCGATGGGCCCCGGCCGCCCTGCTGCTGATCGCCCCGCTGATCGGCGCCCCCGCCACGGCCTCGGCCGACAGCGGACCGGAAGGGGTCCGGGTGGAGCAGTCCACCCGGGCCGTACCCGGGCAGTACATCGTCACCCTGGAGCCCGGGCTCCCCCCGGACACCGTCCTGCGGGAGCTCGGGCTCGACCCGTTGTTCCGGTACGGAAACGTCCTGCACGGCTTCGCCGCCTCGCTCACCGCCTCGGAACTCGAAGCGGTACGGGCCGCCCCCGGTGTCCTCGCCGTCGAGGAGAACGCCGAGGTGACCGTGGGAGAGCCCCGGTCCGGCGGCCTCTTCCGCGCCCCCGCCGCCGGCTGGGGCGCCGACCGCATCGACCAGCGCGCCCTGCCGCTGGACGGCGCCTTCACCGCCACCGCCACCGGCAAGGGCGTGAAGGCGTACGTCGTCGACACCGGGATCGACGCCGCGCACACCGAGTTCGGCGGCCGGGTCGTGCAGGGGTACGACGCGGTCGGCGACGGCCGCGACGGCATGGACTGCAACGGGCACGGCACGCACGTGGCGGGCACGGTCGGCGGCGGGACGTCCGGCGTGGCCCGGGAAGCCTCGCTGGTCAACGTACGCGTCCTGGACTGCGAGGGCCGGGGAACCTGGGCCGGCATCCTCGCCGGGTTCGACTGGGTCGCCCAGGACGCCGAGCGCACCAGGACCCCCGCCGTGCTCAACGCCTCGCTCGGCGGGGCCCGTTCGACATCCGTCGACGCGGCGGTGGAGTCCGTGGCCGCCGCCGGCGTGCTCCCCGTGGTGGCCGCCGGTAACGACATCCGGGACGCCTGCGACGTCTCCCCGGCCGCGGCGGACGGCGTGGTCGCGGTCGGGGCGAGCGACCGGCAGGACCGCGAGACCTCCTTCAGCAACTGGGGCTCCTGCGTCGCGCTGTACGCACCCGGCGCCGACATCGTCTCGGCCCGGCTCGGCGGCGGCGCCGTCTCGCTGAACGGCACCTCCATGGCCAGCCCGCACGTCGCGGGCGTCGCCGCGCTGTACAAGCAGGAGAACCCATCCGCCGAGCCCGCCGCCGTCGCGCGGTGGCTGACGGACACGGCCACCCCGTACGTGCTCTCCGGCCTCGGCCAGGGCTCGCCCGACCGGCTGCTGTTCACCGGCGGCCTCTGAGGTCCGTCGGCCCGCCGGCCCTCCCCGGCCCGCCGGCCGGCCGGACCGGCCCACGGGCCGGGGAGCGGCGAACGCGCGGCGGAACCCGCTCCCCGCCCGGGAACCCGGCGCCCCGCCCCGCCGGAACCGGCCCCACCGGCCCACCGGCCCCACCGGCCCCACCGGCCCCACCGGCCCCACCGGCCCCACCGGCCCACCGGCCCCACCGGCGCCGCCCCGCCGCCAGGATCGCGGGGCGGGCACGGCTGCGGCACAGTGGGCACATGGACGACCTCAACGCACTCGCCGAGGAACACCTGGCCGCCGCCCGCGCCTCCGCGCACGGCCGCAGCGCCCACCTCCTGCTCCAGCAGCCCCCCTTGCGGCAGACGGTGATCGCCCTCACCGAGGGGACCGCGCTCGACGAGCACAACGCACCGCCCGCGGCCTCGCTGCTGGTCCTGCGCGGCAGCGTCCGCGTCACCGCCGCCTCCGGCGACGCCGACCTGCCGGCCGGGGTCCTGTACCCGCTCCCGCGGGAGCGGCACGGGCTGCTGGCGCTCCGGGACGCGGTGGTCCTGCTCACCGCGGTCAACGACTGACCGCCCCCGGCGTCCGTGACGCGCGGCCGCGTCGGACGGGGAGGGGTGTGCACCGGCCCCGGCGTGGCAGGAGAGGATCGAGCGGAGTCGGCGCGTCCGGAGAGGGACGGGCCGCGCCGCCCGCCGCGTCCGTCCACGTACCCGGAGTACCAGCTTGCCCACCCAGACCGCGTCCGCCGCGGACAGCACCGCCCCCGCCGCCGGACGCACCGCACCGTACCGACGCTGGGTCACCGCCCTGCGCCGCACGCCGGTCTCGCTGTGGAACGACGACATCACCGACTGGGCCGCGGCCCTGACGTACTACGCCATCCTGGCCCTGCTGCCCGCGCTCCTGGCCACCGTGTCCGTCATCGGCCTGGCCAACCCCGACGCGACCGGCGCTCTGATCGCCGACATCACCGCGTTCGCCCCCGCCGAGTCCGGCGAGGCGCTGCGCAGGCCCCTGGAGGCGGCGACCGAACAGCGCTCCGCCGTCTGGCTGCTCGTCGCGACCGGGTCGGTGAGCGCCGTGTGGTCCGCCTGCAGCTACCTCGCGGTCTTCCGCCGGGCGATGCACGCCATGCACGGCGTCCGGGACACCCGTCCGCCGCTGCGACAGGCGCACATCATCGTCGTCTCCGCCATCGGCCTGCTCCTGCTGCTGATGACCAGCGCCTTCGCCCTCGTGATGACGGGCCCGCTGGCCCGCTGGCTCGGCCGCCGCGCCGGTCTGCCGCACGAGGGGGAGACCCTCTGGGCGGCGATGAAGTGGCCGCTGCTGGTGTTCCTCGTCGCCTGTCTGATCATGGTTCTCTTCAGCACCGGTCCCCGCTCCGCGCGGGGTGTCCGCCGGGGCCTGCCCGGCGGCGCCCTCGCCGCGGTCTGCTGGCTGGCCGCATCGGCGCTGTTCGCCCTGTACGCCACCCAGGTCGGCAGTTACAGCAGGCTGTACGGCTCGCTCGCCGGGCTCGTCGTCTTCCTCATCTGGGTCTGGTTCGCCAACCTCTCGCTGCTGGCTGGAGCCCAGTTCAACGTCGAGCTCCAACGGCAGGGCCCGGGGCGCGCGACGGGGGAGGCGGGGCCCGCGGCAGCGGAGGGGAAGGCCGTCACGGCCGCAGAATGAGCCGGACCGGGTCGCCCTCCTTGGTCTCCATCCGCCGCACCGCCCCCGCCGCCTCCTCCAACGGCAGAACGTCGGTGATGGACCGGGAGAAGTCCAGCCGACCGCCTTCGGCGAGCCGGACGAGCTGCCTCACATGGTGGCCCTCCGAGCCGTAGTGGCCCAGGATCCGCTGCTGGAAGTAGCTGAACAGCGTGCCGTGGGAGACCGTCAGCGGCTGATCGGTCAGCCCCACCAGCACCAGCCGTCCCTTCGGGGCCAGCACGGTCAGCGCCTGCTCGCGGACCGGGGGAACCCCGGCGAAGTCGAAGGCGGCCGTCAGGCCCACGCCGTCGCTCGCTCCGAGCACCTTCTCCCGGAACCGCGGGTCGGCGGGGTCCAGCGCCAGGTCCGCCCCGAACTCCAGGGCCCGCCGCCGGGCCGCCGGAGCGGGGTCCACCGCGACGACCGGGTACGCGCCGACCGCCCGCAGCAGTTGCACGGCGTGCGCGCCGAGACCGCCCGCGCCCCAGACGCCCACCGCCTCCGCCGGCCGCACGTCGCCGGTGGCGGTCACCGCCGCCCACGGCGTCGAGACCGCGTCCGGGATGATCGCCGCCTGCTCGAAGGGGAGCGAGTCGGGGAGGGCGACGAGGGTGGACGCGGTGGCGAGGGCGTACTCGGCCCAGCCGCCGTCGTAGTCGACGCCCCGGGTGTACGTCCGGCCCCGGCGCTGCTCGCCCGCCTGGAGCACCACCCGCGCCCCCGGCGACCAGCCGGTGACGTCCGGCCCGGTCTCCGCCACGGTCCCGGCCACCTCGTGGCCCAGTGTGACCGCGTCCCCTTCCGCGTACATCGGACTCAGCGTGCCGTCGACGAGGTGCACGTCGGAGAGGCAGACCCCCGCCGCCTCCACCTTCACCAGCACCTCGCCGGGTCCGGGGACGGGCCTCTCCACCTCCTCCACGACGAGGGAGCGGCTGGAGAGGTGGAGACGCGCGGCGCGCATGCGTTCCATGACGGGTCCTTACGGTTCGGATCGGCGGCCTATCGCAAGTCGCCTTGCTTTAAAACGTAAGCCGGTCCTGCGGCTAAAGCAAGTGAGCTTGCGATACGGTGCGCGGATGAGCGCCGAGCACACTCCCGCCCCCCTGCGCCGCCGGGGCGAACCCATGCGGCAGGCCGTCCTGGCCGCGACCGTGGACCTCCTCGCCGCCGAAGGGCTCGCCGGTGCCACGGTCGCGGCGGTCGCCCGGGCGGCGGGGGTGCACGAGACCTCCGTGTACCGGCGGTGGAAGACCCGCGAGAACCTGCTGCTGGACGCCCTCGGCTCGCACGCCGACGACGCGCTGCCCGCACCCGACACGGGGGACGTGCGCCGGGACCTGGTCCAGCTGATGTCGGCGGTCGCGGTCTACCTCTCCTCGCCGCAGGGCGCGGCCCTGCTCCAGCTCGGCGCCTCCCCCGACGCGGGGGCCGTCGCGGCGGAGCGGCTGCCCTACTGGGACGCCCGGCTCCGGCACGGCGAGGACATCGTGCGGCGCGGGGTCGAGCGCGGGGAGCTGGGTCCGGAGACCGACCCCCGGCTGGTGGCCGAGATGCTGGCGGGGCCGCTGTTCGCCCGGGTCCTGCTGACCGGCGCACCGCTGGAGGAGGGGCTCGCGCGCCGGATCGTGGATCTGGCGCTGGACGGCGCGCGCCCCCGTACCGGATGACGCGCCCCCCGGGCGGCCCGGGGGGACGCCCTTGCCGCGAGGAGGCGACCCCGCCGGGCCTGTGCGGAGCGGTATGCCGACGCCCGGGGCCGGGGCCGTTTTCAAGGCCGCGCGCACAGGGGGTCGACTCCTTTCGGAAAAGGGCTGGAACAGGACACCGGCTGATGACGTTCGATCACTAAGTTTTAACACTTAGTGATGATTTCTGTGCGTCGTGGCGGGGCCGCCCGACCGCTGTTTCCTCCCTGGCCGCAGGGGTGCGCCCGCAAGGGGGTGGGCAGGTACAGGTGTGCGAACTCGCACGAGCGGTACGGCGGACGGCGGCAGAGGGGCGTGTGCGACGTGACGGAACAGAGCCAATGGCGGTTCTCCGACGACCGGGGGCAGCAGTCGACGGCGCCCCGTCCGCCCGGGCGGGTGCTGGCCTACGTCCAGGCGGGCGCCACCCTCTGGGGCCTGGGTGTCCGGCCGGTGGGAATCTTCGGGTCCGACCACGACGGACCGGTCCCCGACCCGGCGAAGACCGGCACCCTGCCGCTGGACGAGGTCGAGTACGCCGGTGCGGGCGGCTCCCTGGACGCCGAGCGGCTGCTGAGCGGCGGGCCGGACCTCGTGGTGGCCGTCAGCTACGGCGGCGGCCACGTCTACGGGCTGACCCCCGAGACGGCCAAGCACCTGGAGGAGCGGGTGCCGGTGGTGGTCCTCGACGTCGGCCCGGCCCGTACGTTCGGGCAGATCGGCGAACGGTTCGCCGCGCTGGTCCGTTCGCTCGGCGCGACGGACCGGCCGGGCGCGGACCGGGAACTCGACGCCGCCCGGGAGCGGTTGCGGGGTGTCGCCGCCGCGCACGCGGGCGTCCCCAGGGTGCTGGCGCTCTCCCCGGCGGGCCCGGACCGGGCCTATGTGGCACGCCCCGGGATGTGGCCCGAGCTGCGGGTGCTCACCGACCTGGGCGTCCGGGTCGTGGAGCCGCCCGAGGGGCCGGGGGCCAACTGGGCCACGCTCGACCGCGCCGACACCTTCGGTCTGCGCCCCGAGGTGGTCCTGGCGGACGTCCGCGCCCACGCCGCTCCGTGGGAGGAGTTGCGTGGGGGCGAGGCCGCACCGGCCCCCGTCGTCCCGTGGAACCCCGAACCCCTCTACGGGCCCCGCGACCACGCCCGGTTCCTGGGCCTGGTCGCGGACGCCCTGGAGGCGGCGCGGACGAGCTGAGTAGGGACGCCCCCGCGGGGAGTCGTCAGGGGGCGGGGACCAGACCGTCCGCGACCAGGCCGGCGAGCACCGCCTCCCCCAGCGCCAGGACGGCGGACTGGGGCCGGACCATCACGGTGAACTCCTTGATCCGGCCCGCCTCGTCCAGGTGCAGCAGGTCGATGCCGTGGATCTCCTTGCCGCCCACCGTCGCCCGGAACAACAGGACCGCCGACGGAGCCTCCGCTCCGTCGGCGCTCGTCTGCGAGACGCCCGCGAACTCGCCGACGTAGCGGAAGTCCTCGAACGTGCGCAGCAGGACGCCGAAGAGGCCCAGCACCGCCGGGAGGCCCTCGAACGGGGTGAATTTCACGGGGCTGTAGAGCCGGACGTCCTCGGTGAACAGCCCGTCCAGGGCGGTCAGGTCGCGATCATCGACGGCGGCGCGGAAGCGGTCCACTGCGGTGGTCATATGTCCTCCTCGGTGCGGTGCGTCCTCGGTGGGCGCACGGCGGAGCCGGTACATCGCACAGTCATCAATCTGACTAGTCAGTTTCATGACTATCATGTGAGCCGGTGTTCCGGACAGGGGTGGCCGGGCGGGAAGGGGCAGGGCGCGCCCGGGCCCGACGGAGAGGGAGGCGATCCGATGGCGTTGCGCCATGCGGTGCTGGCGGCGCTGCTCGACGAGGAGTTGAGCGGCTACCAGCTCGCCAAGGCGTTCGCGGCGGGCGTCGCCAACTTCTGGCACGCCAAGCCGCAGCAGGTCTACGCGGAGCTGGCGAAGCTGGAGAGGGACGGTTTGGCGTCGGGGCGCCGGGTCGCCCAGGAGGGGCGTCCCGACAAGCGGCTGTTCTGTGTCACCGCGGCGGGGCTGGCCGAACTGGAGCGCTTCGCGTCCACCACGGCCGCACCCTCGTTCCTGCGGGAGGACCTGCTGGTCCAGGTGCAGGCCGCCGACCACCTCGACACCGACGTGCTGATCGACCGGCTCACCGAACGGTACGCCTGCGCCGAGGCCAAGGCCGCGCTGTTCGAGGCGCAGTTGCGCGCGATGCGGGGGGAGTCCGACGAGGCGGAGTTCCTGCTGCGCGGGGCGCGCGTCGGCCCGTACCTCACCTGCCGCCGGGGCAGGGACTTCGAACGTGCCAACCGCGACTGGTGCCGGGAGGTGGTGGAGGTGCTCCGGGCGCGGCGGAAGGCCCGCTCCGGGGGCTGACCGGCCTCTGGCCAAGGGCTGTGAGCAACCCCTGAAGGGGTGTCTGCCAACTTTCCCAAAAATATTCTGCAAAAATACTTTGGGAAAGTGCTCCGGCTGTTCTACGCTGCGGTCATGGACAGCGAAGAGAGCCGTCGCGTACTCGATCCCGCGCAGGACGGGGCCGCCTTCAAGGCGCTCACCCACCCCCTCCGCCTCACCCTGCTCGGGCTGCTGAGGCAGCACGGCCCGGCCACCGCCAGCGAGCTCGCGGTGAGGACGGGGGAGTCCTCGGCCTCCACCAGCTACCACCTGCGCGTGCTCGCCAAGTACGCGTTCGTCGCCGAGGCCGACCACCGCGACGGCCGCGAACGCCGCTGGAAATCCGTGCACGCCATGACCTCGTGGAGCAATGAGGCGATGCGCCGCAGCCCCGGCGGCAGCGCGATCCTCAGCGTTCTGCACCGCCGTCAGATCGAGCACCTCCAGCAGTCGTTGGACCGCCACGAGGCGGACCTGGAGAGCGGTCTGCTGGCTCAGGAGTGGCAGGAGCCCTCGGGCATCAGCGACATGATGCCCCGGCTGACCCCGGAGTCCCTCGCCGAACTGTGGGAGGTGTTCCGGGCGAAGACGGACGAGCTGAGCGCCCGCGACGCCGGGGACCCCCGCGCCGAACGGGTCGTCCTCTTCACCGCCGGACTGCCGTTGGCCCCGCAGCCGGAAGCTGCCCGGGACCGCGCGGACGCCTCCGCCGGGCCTGACGCCGGAAGCCCGGACGCCACCACCGGAGACGCGTCATGACGCGCCGGCCGGCCTTCGCCGCCCCCGGGGGCGGCCTCGACGAGGCGACCGCACGCCGCCGGTACGTAGCGGTCTCCTTCCTCTTCTGGTTCCCCATCGGCATGTCCATCGCCCCCGGAGTGCTCCTCTTCACCGAACGGGGGATGGGCCTCGCCGCCATCGCGGGCTTCTTCGCCGTGCACTCCCTCACCGCCGCCGCGATGGAACTGCCCACCGGCGGGCTGTCCGACGTCATCGGGCGACGCCCCGTCCTGGCCCTCGCCGGACTGCTCAACCTCACCGCCTTCACCCTCATCGGCCTCGGCGCGGCGGGCTGGGCCATCGCCCTCGGCATGGGCCTGATGGGCCTCGCCCGCGCCCTGTCCAGCGGACCCGCCGAAGCCTGGTACGTGGACACCGTCCACGCCCACGCCGGACCCGACGCCGACCTGCGTACCGGCCTGGCGCGCGGAGGGTCCGCCACTTCGGCCGCCCTCGCCATCGGAACCCTGCTCGGCGGCGGACTGCCCTGGCTGCTCGGACTCGCCCCCGGTGCGGGGGAGTGGCTGACCGGCGCGACCGGCGGACTCGTGATCCCGCTCTCCGTTCCCGCCCTGTTCGGCGCGCTGGTCGAACTCGTCTTCGTGCTCTACGTGCTCAGCTCCCTGCCCGAACCGCCCCGGCCCCGCACCACCCTGCGCCTGGTCGTGGGCGGCGTGCCCGCCGCCATCGCCGCCGGTCTCCGGCTCGGCGCCCGCGACGCCCTGATCCGGCGCATCCTGCTGACCGCGAGCGCCGCCGGGGCCGCCCTCGCCGCCGTCGAACTGCTCACCCCGGGCCGGGCCGCCGCCCTCATGGGGACCGCGGAATCCGGGGCCCTGGTCTACGCCGGGCTCGCCTGCGCGGGATTCCTGTGCTCCGCCATCGGCAGCCAACTCGCCCCGATCGTCGCCCGGTTCGCCCGCGGCAGCGAGCGCGCGGTGCTCGTGAGCCTCGCGTTCACGGTGCTGGGGCTGACCCTGCTCGGGATCACCGCGCACACGGTGAGCGCCCTCGCCACGGCGGTCGCCGTCGCCGGCTACGGCCTCGTGTACCTGGGGCTCGGAGCCGCGGGCCCCAACGAGAACGACCTGCTGCACCGCCGCGTCGACTCCTCCGGCCGCGCCACCGCCCTCTCCGTCCAGTCGCTCTCCCTGCAACTGGTCGCCGCGGGGGCGGGACTGGGCGCGGGCGCCCTGCCGCCGGGCCCGCTGCCCTGGCTGCTCGCCGCCACCGCCGTGCTGGCCGGCGCCCTCCTCTGGGTACGCCGGGCCGCCCCGGCGAAGCCGCTCCCCGCCGCCGCTCCCCGCACGGAGGCGTCGGCGGTCAACCCGTAGGGTGCGACGGCGCCGGTGAAACGTGCGGGAACCCTGTCCGGCAGAACCTTCGACACCGCCGGCCCACCACGCGTGGACCGACTCCTGAGGAGAACCGCCCCCATGCCCGACCACACCGAACTGCTGGTCATCGGTGAATGCGTGGCCGACATCGTCCAGCTCCCCGGCGAGGCCCCCCGGGTCCATCCGGGCGGCAGCCCCGCCAACGTCGCGTACGGCCTGGCCCGCCTCGGCCACCGCGCCGTCCTGCTCACCCAGCTCGGCCCGGACGGCAACGGGCGGCTCATCCGGGAACACCTGGCCTCCGGCGGGGTCGAGGTACGTACCGACGGCTCCACCACCGCCACCCCCTCGGCCGTCGTCACCCTCGACGGGGCGGGGCGGGCCGCGTACGCCTTCGACGTCACCTGGGACCTCTCCCCGGTCGCCGTCGCACCCGCGCCGGCCCATGTGCACACGGGGTCGATCGGGGCGGTGGCCGAGCCCGGATCGGCCACCGTCCTGGAGCTCGTACGCGCCGCCCGGCCCACCGCGACCGTCAGCTACGACCCCAATGTGCGGCCCGCCCTCATGGGCGACCGCGCGGCCGCCGTACGCCGGGTCGAGGAGTGCGTGGCGCTGAGCGACCTGGTCAAGGCGAGCGACGAGGACCTGGAATGGCTGTACCCGGAGGAGGGGCCGGACCGGGTCGCCGAGCGCTGGCTGGGGCTCGGCCCCGCCGCCGTGCTCGTGACCCGGGGCGGCGACGGGGCGCTGGCCGTCCTGCCCGGCGACCGGATCGCCGTCCGGGCGCCGGCGGTCGAGGTCGTCGACACCGTCGGCGCGGGCGACGCCTTCATGTCGGGAGCCCTCCACGCCCTCGCCGGGCACGGGCTGATCGGCGGAGGCGCACGGGAGCGGCTGCACGCCGTGGACCGGGGCACCGTGGCCGACGTCCTGCGCCACGCGGTCGCCTCCGCCGCCGTGGCCGTCTCCCGGGCCGGGGCCAACCCGCCCGGCGCGCACGAGCTCCACGACGCCCTCGTACGCAACTGACGCCCCGTCATGACCCGTTCGGCGCAGTCGAACGCATCCTCGTGAGACGTTCCGCCGTTCGTCAACCGGATGCAGTACGACAACGGGATCGGGGCGACGGGTGGCGAGGAGACGGACGGCCGGCAGCGGTACGGGGCCGGGAGCGCGGGCGGGCGTCTTAACGGCCGGAGCGCGCACGGCGGTGCTGCAGAGCGTGGCCGGCTGGGTGCCGGGCGCGCCGGTCCCCAACGACCGGCTCCCCGCCGACTGGGAGGTGGATGACGCCTGGGTCCGCCGCCGGACCGGCATCGGCAGTCGGCACCGTGCCGGACCGGACGTCGCGACGGGCGACCTCGCCTACGAGGCGGCGGCCCGGCTGCTGGCCCGCGCCTCGGAGACGGGCGAGGTGGACGCGGTGGTCCTCGCCACCGCCACCCCCGACCACCTCTGCCCGGGCACCGCGCCCGCCCTCGCGGCCCGGCTCGGGCTCGGCACCGTACCGGCCCTGGACATCGCCGCCGTGTGCAGCGGCTTCGTCTACGGCCTCGCCGTCTGCCACGGCCTGGTCGCCTCGGGGCTCTACGAACGCGTCCTGCTGGTCGGCGCCGACGTCTACTCGACCTGGCTCGACCCCGCCGACCGCTCGGCGGGCGTCATCTTCGGCGACGGGGCGGGCGCCGCCCTCGTGGCGGCCGGGCTGCCCGGCGACCCCGGGGAGCTGCTCGCGTTCGACCTGGGCAGCGACGGCACGGGCTACGGCCTGATCACCGTCCCCGCCGGGGGCGCACGGGCACGGGCGAGCGGCAAGCCGCCGGAGCTGGGCGACGCGTACTTCCGGATGCAGGGCGCCACCGTCTACCAGCACGCCGTCGAACGGATGACGGGCTCCTGCCGGGCGCTCCTGGACCGGGTCGGCTGGGAGCCGGCCGAGGTCGACCGCTTCGTGCCGCACCAGGCCAACGCCCGCATCCTGCGCGCCGTCGCGGAGCGCGTCGGCATCGACCCCCAGCGCTGCGTGACCCATCTGGAGCGGGTCGGCAACACCGGCGCCGCCTCCATCCCGCTGGCCCTGGCCGACGCGGCGGACGAGGGCCTGCTCCACCCCGGCGACCGGGTGCTGCTCACCGCTTTCGGGGGCGGACTGACCTGGGGCTCGGCGGCACTCCGCTGGCCCGGAACCCCGCAGACCATGTGCACGGATTCGATGGAAGGAACACACCATGTCACTCCCCTCTGACCAGGGCGCCGAGGCCCGGACCCGAGCCGCCGTCGCGGTGACGGGCATCGGCCTGGTGACACCCGCAGGGGCGGACGAGCACAGCTTCTGGGAGGGGCTGTGCTCCGGGCACTCCACCGCCCGGCGGTGCGAGGAGCTGGCCGGGCTCCCGGTCGACTTCGCGTGCCCGGTCGACGGCATCGACCTGGACGCGGCGGTGGGCGGCCGGTCGGTGTGGCGGATGGCCCGGTTCGTGAAGCTGGCGGTGGTGGCCGCCCGGCAGGCCGTCGCCGACGCCGGCCTCGACCCGGCCCGGTGGGACGGCAGCCGGGTCGGCGTGGTGCTCGGCGTGGGCGTCGGCGGCGTCTCCGTACTCGTCGACAACGCCGCCAGGCTGGCGGCCTCGGGGCCCGACGCGGTCTCCCCGCTGCTCGTCCCGATGATGATCCCCAACGCGGCGGCGGGAGAGGTGGCCATCGCACTGAAGGCGGGCGGCCCGAGCCTCGCCCCCGCCACCGCCTGCGCCTCCGGGGCCACGGCGCTCGCCGTCGCCCGCGATCTGCTGCTGAGCGGCGACTGCGACGTGGTGGTGGCGGGCGGCGCGGAAGCGGTCCTGACCCCGCTGGTGGTCACCGCGTTCGCGCGGATGGGCGCGCTGTCGACCCGTGCCGGAGATCCGGCGGCCGCGTCCCGCCCGTTCGCCGCCGACCGGGACGGCTTCGTCATCGGCGAGGGCGCGGCCCTGCTCGTCCTGGAACGCGAGGAAGGGGTGCGCGCCCGCGGCGGCCGCCCGCGCGCCCTGCTCACCGGGGCCGGCTCCAGCACGGACGCCCACCACCCCACCGCACCGGCCCCCGACGGCTACGGCGCCCAGCGGGCCGTCCAGGCGGCGCTGGACCAGGCGGGCTGGGCCCCGGGCGACGTCGACCACATCAACGCCCACGGGACCTCCACGCCCCTCAACGACGCCATGGAGACCACCCTCGTCTCCCGGCTCTTCCCGCACCGTCCGTCGGTCACCGCCCCCAAGGGCGTCGTCGGCCACACGCTGGCGGCGGCGGGCGCGATCGAGGCGGTGGCCACCGTACTGACGCTGGAACGTTCCGCCGTTCCGCCGATCGCCAACCTGGACGCGCTGCCCGACGCCTTCCCGCTCGACTGCGTGACGAAGGAGCCCCGCCACCAGCGGGTCGAGACGGCGCTCAGCCACTCCTTCGGCTTCGGCGGCCACAACGTCGCCCTCGCCTTCCAACGCGCCTGATATACGGGGGCATTTCAGGACGGCGAGGGGTGTCCTCGCCGTTCCTTGATCGTTACTGTGTTGTGACCGTACCCACGAATGACGCGGCCTCGCCGTCCACGAACGACCTGCTCACCGCTGTGCTCTTCGGACCGGACTTCGGCCAGGAGCACGGCTTCTGGCGTCGCCTGCTGACTACAGAACCGTTTCGCCGTCCCGGTGGCGGCACCCCCGACGAACGACTCGCCCTCTCCTACCACCGGTTGCGCATCCTCAACAGCGCGCTCGACAGCGGCGCGAGGGTGGCCGCCGACCCCCGCGCGCTGTCCGCCCTGCACGAATGGCTCGGCCCCGTCGACCCCGCGCTGACCACGGTGGCGGGCATCCACTACAACCTCTTCCTCGGCAGCCTCCTCGACCACGACGCGGACCCCTCGCGCGACCTGTCCGACTTCCTCGCCCTGCGCCGCGTGGGCACCTTCCTCTGTACGGAGGTGGCGCACGGCAACGACGCGGCGGCGATCGAGACGACCGCGACGTACGACCGCGAACGCGACGGCTTCGTGCTCCACACCCCGCACGCCGGAGCGCAGAAGTTCATGCCCAACACCAGCCCGGCCGGCGGCCCCAAGTCCGGTGTGGTGGCGGCCCGGTTGCTCGCCGACGGCGCCGACCGCGGGGTCTTCCTCTTCCTCGCCCCGCTCACCGACGCCCACCGCCCCCTGCCGGGCGTGCGGGTGCGGCGGCTGCCCGCCCGGATGGGCTCCCCGGTCGACCACTGCCTGACCTCCTTCGACCGCTGCTTCGTCCCGCGTGACGCGCTGCTCGCCGGCCAGCAGGGGCGGATCGGCGACGACGGCCGCTTCCGCAGCGAAGTCCCCAACCGCAGAAGGCGTTTCCTCGTCTCCATCGGCCGGGTCACCCCCGGCAAGCTCTCCATGAGCGCCTGCGCGGTCGGCTCCGCCCGGGTCACCCTGGCGATCGCCGTCCGGTACGCCGGGCACCGGATGATCTCCGCGTCCCGCGCCGCCCGCCAGGTCCCGGTGTACGCCCACCGCACCCACCACGGGCCGCTGGCCGCCGCGATGGCCACCGTCTACGCGATGAGCCTGCTGCACCGCAGGGCTCTGGACCGCTGGGAGTCGGCCCCGGAGTCCGACCGGGACGACGCCGAACGCCTGGTCGCCGTCGCCAAGGGGTGGATCACCTGGCAGGCCCGTGACGTCATCGTCGAGTGCCGCGAACGGTGCGGCGCCCAGGGGCTGTTGGAGAACAACGGGATGACCGAGCTGTTCACCGGCATCGAGGGCGCCATCACCGCCGAGGGCGACAACCTCGCCGTGCACGCCAAGGCCGCCGCCGAGATGCTCTTCAGCGCCACCGAAGAGGAGGCCGCCGAGGGGGAGGGGCCCGGCGATCTGGGCGACCCCGCCTTCCTCGGCCGCCTCTTCGGGGCCGTCGAGGCCCTCTGGTTCGCCCGTGCCCGCGCGCGGATGAGCTCCGCCCCGCCCGGCGATCCGCTCGGCCGCTGGAACGCCGCCTCCCCGGCCGCGCTGCGCGGCGTCGAGGCCCACGCCTACCGTCAGGCTGACGAGGCGTACGCCGAGGCCGTGGCCCGGCTCCCCGGGGGCGAGGCGCGCGCACGCCTCGCCGAGCTGCGCCGGCTCTTCGCCCTCCGGTGGATCGACCGCAACAGCGGCGACCTGCTCGCCGCCGGACGGCTGACCGCCGACCAGGTCGCCTCCCTGCCCGACGCGGTGGAGGAGGCGGTCGCCACCGTCGCCGAACACACCCCCTCGCTGGTGGCGACCTTCGCGCTTCCCGAGCGGCTGATGTCGGACTGGCCGATCGCGGGGCCCCGGTACACGGA
The DNA here is from genome assembly GCF_044330565.1 of Streptomyces sp. NPDC017448. Taxonomy (NCBI): domain Bacteria; kingdom Bacillati; phylum Actinomycetota; class Actinomycetes; order Kitasatosporales; family Streptomycetaceae; genus Streptomyces; species Streptomyces sp. NPDC017448. Next base: position 78,075 of record NZ_JBIRLM010000016.1, read on the forward strand.
CGTCTACGACGACCCCGAAGGCCCCTGGCACCGGGGACGCAGGGCGGGGGCCCGGGGGCGGGCGGCGGAGTTCCGGCGGCCCGTCTGCGGCAGCAGGAGGCGCCCTCTGCGGGAGAAGGTCGCGGCGCTCGGCACCCGAGGGGTGCTGCTGGCGTACTGGGGGACCGCTTCCGTGCTCGCCCGGTGGTTCGAGAAGCCGCAGGTGAGCGCTGACGAATCGGTTCACCCGAAGGCGTAACCGGAATATCTTCATCCAGTTATTTCGGACGGTGGGCCGACGCGTTCGCCCCCCGCAGTACACCGCACACCCACGGAACACCGATGAGAGGAATCGCCATGACGACCATCCACCCCAAGATCACCGAGGTGCTGACCGGGACGTTCAAGGTGCCCGCCGCCGAGATCCTGCCGGAGTCCACCATGGACAGCCTGGAGATGGACTCCCTCGCGGTCGCCGAGTTCGCCGTCATCATCAAGGAGACCCTGGGCGTCACCGCCGACTCCGAGAAGCTCTACAAGGACGCCACGCTGGCCGACATCACCGCGTACATCGACGCGGCCGTCGGCGGCGCGGCGGCCGAAGCGACGGTGCCGGTGAGCAACACCCGATGAAGCGACCCGCCATCGCCGTCACCGGGCTGGGAATGATCACCCCGGTCGGCCACACCACCGACACCACCTGGGACGGGGTCCTCGCCGCCGTCTCACCCGCCGCGACCGTCCCCGGACTGGACGGCTGCGCCGTCGACTTCGCCTGCACGGTCTCCGGCATCGACCTCGACGACGCGGTCGGCGGCCGGTCCGCGTTCCGGATGGGCCGGTACGTCAAGTTCGCCCTCCTGGCCGCCCGTGAGGCGGTCGCCGACGCCGGGCTCGACCCCGCGCACTGGGACGGCGCCCGGGTCGCCGTCGTCGTCGGCACCAGCAGCGGAGGATCCGCCGGGCTCACCGAACAGGCCGTCGCGCTGGAGCGCCGCGGCCCCGAGGCCACCTCGCCCTCGGGCATCCTGCTGACCATCCCGAGCATGCCCGCCGCCGAGATCGCCATCGACATGAAGGCCACCGGCCCCAGCCTCGCCCCCTGCACCGCCTGTTCCTCCGGGGTGACCGCGCTCTCGGTGGCCCGGGACATGCTGACGCTGGGCCACTGCGACATCGCCGTCGCCGGCGCCACCGAATCGATCGTCTTCCCGGTCGCCATGACCGGCTTCGGCCGCTCCGGCGCGGCGGCACCGCGGGACGGCGACCCCGCCCGGCTCTGCCGCCCCTTCGCCGCCGACCGGGCCGGGCTCGTCATGGGCGAGGGCGCCGCCATCATGGTCCTGGAACGGGTCGAGGACGCCCGGTCCAGAGGTGCCGCCCCGCGCGCGCTGATCGCCGGGACCGGCGCCACCACCGACGCCCACCACCCCACCAGCCCCCACCCCTCCGGGGCGGTCGCGCGGGCGGCCGTGGACGCCGCCCTGCGCGACGCGGGCTGGCGGGCCGAGGACGTCGACCACGTCAACGCGCACGGGACGTCCACCCCTCTCAACGACGCCACCGAGGCCGCGCTCATCGGCCGGGCCTACCCGCACCGGCCTCCCGTCACCGCCCCCAAGGGCGTACTGGGCCACTGCATGGGGGCGGCGGGCGCCATCGAAGCGGGACTGACGATCCTCACCCTCCAGCACGGGGTGATCCCGCCGATCGCGAACCTGGACGCCCCCGAGCCCGGGTTCGCCATCGACTGCGTCACCAAGACCCCGCGCGTGACTCCCGTACGACGGGCCGTCAGCCACTCCTTCGGCTTCGGCGGCCAGAACGCGGTGATCGCCCTCCAGGCCGCCCCCTGACCCAGGAACCCCTGCCCCGGGCCGGGTGGACCACGGACTCCGGCGCCCGGGCGGAATTCCCCGGGCCGGTGCGGCGGGCCGATCCCACGCCGCACCGGCCCCGCGCACCGGGCCGCCGCACCGCGACCGGTCCGCGGGACGGTGCGTGATAGCTTGCCGGGGCCAGTCGAACCCCAGCGACGGGGTCAGGGAATCCGGTGCGAATCCGGAACTGACGCGCAGCGGTGAGGGGGACGGGCGGGGCCACGGCCACTGGAGCGCACCCGCGCTCCGGGAAGGCGCCCCGTCCGGACGAACCCGAGTCCGAAGACCTGCTGGCGCCCGCGCCCGTACCCGGGCGCGGGAACCGTACGACGGGCTCCGCGACAGGGCCCAGAGACACCGAGGTCCTTCGTGCTGCCCACAGCCGCTCCCGCCCCGATACGAACCGCCGCCCTGCTCGCGGCGGGCCTCCTCGCGCTCACCGCCTGCGGCGGCCCGGGCGTCGGCCGGGCCGCCGAGGGCGGCCGCACCGACGGATTCCCGCTCACGTTCGAGAACTGCGGGCGCACCGTCACCGTGCAGGCCCCGCCCGAGCGGGCCGTCTCCGTCGACCAGGGTTCGACCGAGATCCTGCTCTCGCTCGGCCTCGCCGACAGGCTCGCCGCCACCGCCACCTGGACCGACCCGGTCATGAAGGGGCTGGAGAAGGCGAACGCCGGCGTCGAGCGGATATCGGACAACCGCCCCTCCTTCGAGAAGGTCCTCGACCAGGAGCCCGACTTCCTCTCGGCGTCCTTCACCTCCACCCTCGCCAAGGGCGGTGTGGCGCCCCGCGAGCAGTTCGAGAAGCTCGGCGTCCCCACCTACGTCTCGCCCGCCGACTGCACGGCCAAGGACGACAGCGGCGGTGGCGACGGCGCCCGGACCGCGCCGCTGACGATGGAGACGGTCTACGACGAAGTGCGCGAGCTGGCCCGGGTGTTCGCCGTCCCCGAGCGCGGCGAGAAGCTGGTGGAAGACCTCCGGGCACGGGTGGCGAAGGCCAAGGAGGGCGTCGACGCCTCCGGCGCGTCCCTCCTCTACTGGTTCTCCGACTCCAAGGCGCCCTACCTCGCGGGTTGCTGCGGCGCCCCCGGCGTCATCACCGACCAACTCGGCGCGAAGAACGTCTTCGACGACACGCACGAGGAATGGCCCCGGATCAGCTGGGAGACCGTCGCCGACCGCAACCCCGACGTCCTGGTCGTCGGCGATCTGACCCGTACGACGCAGACCGCCGAGAGCGCGGAGAAGAAGATCGCGTTCCTGGAGTCCCACCCGGTCACCAGGACCATGGACGCGGTCAGGAACCACCGCTACGTGCTGCTCAGCGGACAGGCCATGAACCCCACCATCCGGACCGTCGAGGGGCTGGAGACCGTCGCGGCCGGCCTGCGCGGCTTCGGGCTCGCGGGGTGAGCGCCGGCCATCCGGCGGTGGAGGACCACCCGCCCGGCGGCAGGGAGCGGACGTCCGGAGTCCCCGGCGCCCCGCCCGGACCGGCAGGACGCCCCAGCGCCCCACCCGGCCCGGCGGGGGATTCCGCCCCCCGCGGACCGCTCCGGAAGGGCGGCCGGCCCGGCGCCCCGCTCGCCGTGCTGCTGTGGGGCGGCTCCATCCTGCTCCTGCTGCTCTCCGTCGCGGTCGCCGTCACCATCGGACCCGCCCGGATCTCGGTCCCCGACGTGTGGTCCGCCGTCGCCGCGCACCTCGGTTTCGGCGCCAGTGATCTCAGTCCGATCCGGGACGGCATCATCTGGAACCTCCGTATGCCGCGCACCCTGCTGGCCGCCGTGTGCGGAGCCGGACTCGCGGTGTGCGGCACGGTGATGCAGTCCCTTCTGCGCAACCCGCTCGCCGACCCCTTCGTCCTCGGCGTCTCCTCCGGGGCCTCGACCGGGGCGGTCGTGGTGGTCGTCCTCGGGGTCGGCGGGGGAGCGGTGTCCCTGTCGGCCGGGGCGTTCGCCGGGGCGCTGGGCTCGTTCGCCCTGGTGATGCTGGTCAGCCATGTCCTCGGCGGCTCCACCGACCGGGTCGTGCTCTCCGGCGTCGCCGTCATGCAGCTCTTCTCCGCCCTCACCTCCTTCGTCGTGATGACCTCCGCCGACGCCGAGCAGACCCGGGGCGTGCTGTTCTGGCTGCTCGGTTCGCTCAGCGGGGCCGGCTGGAGCGAGGTCGCCGTCTGCGCCGCCGTCCTCGCCGTCTGCCTGACGGCCTGCCTGGCCCACGCCCGCACCCTGGACGCCTTCGCCTTCGGACAGGACGCGGCCGCCGCGCTCGGCGTGAACGTCGCCCGCACCCGGACCGTGCTGCTGTGCGCCACCGCCCTGCTGACCGCCGCGCTGGTCAGCGCGGCCGGGGCGATCGGCTTCGTGGGTCTGGTCCTGCCGCACGCCGCCCGCGCCCTCACCGGCTCCGGGCACCGCAGGCTCCTCCCGGTCACCGCGCTCGCCGGAGCGGTCTTCCTCGTCTGGGTCGACACCCTCGCCCGGACCGCCCTGGACCCGCAGGAGGTACCGGTCGGCGTCGTCACCGCCCTGATCGGCGTCCCCGCCTTCGTCCTCGTCCTGTACCGCACCCGGAGCAGCCGATGACCGACCCCGCGAGCCCCGGGGGCTTCCCCGTGGAAGCCCCCGGGGGGCTGCGCGCCGAGCGCGTCGGGCGGGAGGCGGGCGGCCGGCTCATCCTCGACGGCGTGACCATCACCCCGCCGCCCGGCGCGACCGTGGGACTCCTCGGCCCCAACGGTTCCGGCAAGTCCACCCTGCTCCGCGTCCTCGCCGGGCTCCTCGCCCCGGACACCGGCGTCGTCACCCTGGACGGGAGCCCCCTCGCGGGGCTCGGCCGCCGTACCGTCGCCCGCCGGATCGCCGTCGTCGACCAGCACGCGGCCACCCAGGTCGACCTCAGCGTCCTGGACGTCGTGCGCCTGGGCCGCATACCGCACCGCCGCGCCTGGTCCGCGCCGGACCGCACCGACGAGGAAGCCGTCGCCGACGCCCTGCGCCGCACCGGGCTGACCGACCGTGCCGGGCAGTCCTGGCACACCCTGTCCGGCGGGGAGCGCCAACGCGTCCAGATCGCCCGCGCCCTCGCCCAGCGGCCCCGCGAACTCCTCCTGGACGAGCCGACCAACCACCTCGACATCCAGCACCAGCTGGACCTGCTCGCCCTGGTCGCCGGCCTCCCCGTCACCAGCGTCGTCGCCCTGCACGACCTCAACCTCGCCGCGATGTTCTGCGACCGGATCACCGTGATGAAAGCCGGCCGGGTGGTCGCCGGAGGCACCCCCGCCGAGGTCATCACCGAGGAGCTGATCCAGGACGTCTACGGGGTCCGGGCGGTCGTCACCCCCGACGGGCCGGACGGCCGCCCCTCGGTGCGGTTCCTGCCGCGCCGTTGAGCGACGGTGCCGCACAGCCCGCCGGGCGGACCCGTGGAACGGATCCGCCCGGCGGCCGAGGACGTGGGAGCGGCCTGCCGGCCACCTGAAGGGGTCCAGCTCAGCGGCGTCGCCCCTGGCCGAACTCGCCACCGGCGTCCTTGCCGGTGCCCGCGTCCGTCCCGTCCGCGTAGTCGATCTTCTCCTTGCGGACTTCGGCGGAGACCTCCTTCTGCTCGGTCACCCGGTTGGTCTCCAGCCGGACCCGCTCCACCGGCACGGCCTCCTTGCGTACGGTGGCGCGTTCCGCGTGCAGCGTGACCTCGACGTCCTGCTCGCCGAAGTCCGTGGTCCCGGCCGTCTTGTCGCCCGGCCGGAGCGGTTCGCGGACCACCCGGACCTCCTCGTGGGAGACCGGAACCGTCCGGGTGACCTCCTCGGTCACCACGTACTTGTGCAGCCGGGCCCGGCCGCTCTCGTACTCCTCCTTGCCGACGTGCAGCTCCTCCTCGGAGCGGATCATCTCCTCCTTGCCGCCCCGCTCGGCCGCGCGGGACGTGCCCGCTCCGGCGCCCGCCAGGGGGCGCGAGGTGGCGGAGGCGTCCGTGTCACGGTGCTTGCCCGTGCCGGCCGTCGTCGCCTTCCCGGTCCCGCGGGCCGTGCCCGCGGCGCCTGCCGCGCCCATCGCCCCGGTGCCGGCGGCGGTCGGCGCGTCCGTGCCCTGCGACCGGTTCCCGGCGAGGTTGCCGGTCTTCCTGGTCAGGCCGTAGTGCCGGTACAGCTCCTCCTCCTCGGCCACGGAGAGGTGCGCGTCCGCGTCCACCCGAGGCGCGTCCTTGACGCTCTCCTTGGGGTGGGCGACGTGCAGGTCGGAGCCCACCCGACGGGCTCCGGCGAGCGGGACGAAGCTCTCCTTCATACCGAACAGGCCGGTCTTGACCGTGACCCAGTCGGGCTTGCCGGTGTCGTCGTCGACGTACACCCGGCCCACACTGCCGACCTTCTCACCGTCGTTGTCGTACACGGTCAGACCGTCGAGCTCTCCGGAATCCGTGAAACCGTCAGCGGCTCCCATAACCGATTCCTCCTCTCGGGCACGCCCTGTGGGTGGCTCCACCAGAGGTGGCGCGTCCGGATTCCATCGCGCCTCACCCGCATGCCCCGTGCAACCGCCCGCCCGCCCGGATTCCGGCGCCCGGAAGGCCGGGACGGGCCGTGGGCCCCCGCACGAAGGGGTCGGGCCACCCGGGAGCCCGTTAGGCCAATCGGGTGAGTACCCGGGCCCCGCATAGGATCGGCGGACAGGGCGGCCGCGGTACGGACCACCGCCGCCCCGCCAGCCGACCCGCCGAGCCACCAGGGGTGCGCCATCTCCTCCGTACGCCTCCGGCCGCCCGCGCAACGCGGCGAACCCCCCGCCGGACCCCGCGCCGAACTGCGCGACCGGCACGAGGACGGGCACCGCCTCCACCACCTGGTGTGGCGGCTGGGGCCGGGTTTTCGGGTCTGCAGCAGCGCGGTACTCGGCGGCGGCATCGGCCCCCGCGCCTGGGTCCTCAACGCTCAGGTCCCCGGGGGCTACCCGCGCCTCGACCCGGACCGCCACCTCGCCGAGATCGCCGCCGCCGAAGGGCTCACGGGCGCCGGTGCCGGACTGATGACGGCCGCCGAGGTCGCCGCGTACACAACAGCGCACGACGGCGGTGTCACGGCGACCGTCACCACCGGCCTCGGCGTACGGGGCTGGGCAGCGGCGCCGGAGACCGGCGCCCCGGCGGTCCCGTTCAGGCCCGGCACGGTCAACATCGTCCTGACGCTGCCCGTGCCGCTCTTCGACGCCGCCCTCGTCAACGCCGTCGCCACCGCCACCGAGGCCAAGGTCCAGGCCCTCCTCGACGCCGGACTCGACTGCTCGGGCACCCCCACGGACGCCGTGTGCGTCATCGCCCCCGAGCCGGCAGCCGACTCCGGCGAAGCCTTCGCCGGGCCCCGCTCCACCTGGGGCGCGCGCATCGCCCGCGCCGTGCACACCGCCGTCCTGACCGGAGCCCGCCCGGCACCGTGACGGCGCCCGGCCCGGCCGGGGGGAACGCGTCGGCAGCGTGGTGCGCGGCGCGGAGGACGAAGACCGTCGGCCGGTGGATCGGCACCGCGCGCGCCGGCTGCCGGGGCCGGACGGCCTCCGCGCGGATCTGCTCGACCTCGAAAGGCCGGGCCGCTGCGGATTCCTGGCGGTCCCGGCCCTCGGGGGAGTGGTCTGCGGTGACGGAATCGGGGGACCGGCTCATGGGGTCACCCGCCCGCCGGCCCTGCGAGGGGCCGACGACCCGCTCCTCCCCACGAGGCGCGGGCCGCCGGCCCGGGTACGTCGTCCGGCGCGCTCACTCCTGGACGAGCATCCCGTCCCGCAGCCTGCCGAGCATCCGGCTCAGCAGCCGGGACACGTGCATCTGGGAGATGCCCAGCTCCGCGCCGATCTGCGCCTGAGTCATCTCCTGCCCGAAGCGCATGTCGATGATCCGGCGCTCCCGCTCGTCCAGCTCGTTCAGCAGGGGAGCGAGGGTGTGGAGGTTCTCCACGGTCTCCATGGCGGGGTCGGGGCCGCCCAGCACATCGGCGAAGGTCCGCGCCCCGCTCTGGCCGGACCCGTTCTCCGCGGTGTCGGTCGGCATGTCGAGGGAGCCCGCCGTGTAGCCGTTGGAGGCGACGATCCCCTCGGTGACCTCGGCCTCCTCGATGCCCAGGGCATCCGCCAGTTCCCGCACCGTGGGATCCCGGTCCAGCTCGGCGGCGAGCGCCTCCTTCGCCTTGGCGAGGTCGACCCGCAGCTCCTGGAGGCGGCGCGGCACGTGCACCGCCCAACTCGTGTCGCGGAAGAACCGCTTGATCTCCCCGACGATGTACGGAACGGCGAACGAGGTGAACTCGACCTCCCGCGAGAGGTCGAAGCGGTCGATCGCCTTGATCAGCCCGATGGTGCCGACCTGGACGATGTCCTCCATGTCGCCGCTGCCCCGGTTGCGGAAGCGGTTGGCGGCGAAGCGGACCAGGGACAGGTTCATCTCGATGAGGGTGTTGCGCGCGTACTGGTACTCGTGCGTGCCCTCCTCCAGCGTCTGGAGCCGGTCGAAGAAGAGGCGCGAAAGCCGGCGCGCGTCCATCGGGGCGACCTTCCCGGCTTCCTCGATCCAGGGAAGGTCCTCCGCGGCTCCCACACCCTCCACGTCGGCCGTCCGCACGGACTGTGCGGTCTGCGAGGTCTGCACGGTCATGTCGCTTCACGCTCCCTGGTTCGAAGGCCCTCAGGGTTGTTCGCCTTCCCGGGGTCATGACTCTCATGCGTGCGAGAACGAGTTGATCTGCGAGCGCCGGGCGAGTCGGCCGGAAACGGCCCGCGTTCACCGCTGAGGCGGCGTCATGGGCGGGGCGGGGGCGAGGAGGGCGGGGAGGAGCCCCGGAAGGGTCCGGCGGCGTCCCGGAGCAGCGCCGCAGCGCTCGCGGGGAGGCAGAGAGCCGCCCCACCGGTACGGGGGAGCCCGGTGGGGCGGCCGCCACCAGAGTGCCACAGCCGGGGGGAGGTTGGGAGCGGAGCGGCGCGTATCGGCCTATGGATGAGTCGAATTGGTCGCTCGTCCTCGCGGCGCCCGGGCGGGGGGGCCGGGCTCCGGGGCCGAAGAGCGCAGGGCCCCGGCGGCCGGGCGGCCCGGGCCCGAGGGGCACGGCGGCGTGAACCGCCGCACCCGGCGGAATACCCGCCGCCTCCACGAGGCTTTCCCCCACGGGGGGTGCGCCGCTTCGACCGCTGAGCACCCTCCGCCGAGAAGACGTGCGGTGGACGGAGCGAGGAAGACGATGCCCTGGAACGATGCCCGGCCCGCGGTGGACGCCCGGCCCCCGGTCGATGCCGGGCCCCCGGCCGATGCCCGGCCCCCCGCCCCGGCCCCTTCCCGACTCCACCCGCTGGACAACCCCACCCGCTCCTCGCTCACCGGTCCGCACGCCCACTTCGCCGAGCGCCGCGGGCGCATCCTGCGCTACCCCCCGGAGGTCACCCCCTGGGTCGCGCTCCCCGACGCCCCGGAGTCCCCGGAGTGGGCCGACGTCGCGGCGCTGGCCGGGCCGGGGGGCGTCGTCACCCTGGCCGCCTTCCAGGAGGCGCCGCCGACGGACTGGGAGATCGTCTTCCGGGCCGAGGGCGTCCAGCTCGTCGACGTGTCGGTGGACGCCGCGCCCGACCCCGAGGCGGTCCGGCTCGGGGTCGGGGACGTTCCGGAGATGCTGGAGCTGGTGGCGCGCACCCGCCCCGGCCCCTTCCTGCCGCGCACGATCGAACTGGGCCCCTACCTCGGCATCCGCCGGGGCGGCGTCCTGGTGGCGATGGCGGGGGAGCGGCTGCACCCGCCGGGGTGGACGGAGATCAGCGGCGTCTGCACGGACGCGTCCGTACGGGGTCAGGGGCTGGCGGGCCGCCTGGTCCGGGCGGTCGCGCACGGGATCCGGGAGCGCGGTGAGACGCCGTTCCTGCACGCCGCCGCCTCGAACACCGGCGCCGTCCGGCTCTACGAGGCGCTCGGCTTCCGGCTCCGCCGGCGTACGGAATTCCTCTCCGCCCTGGTCCCCGCCACGCTTCCGGCGGCGGAAGGGGCCCGCGGGGCCGCGCCGCGCTGACCGCCCCTCCGCCGGACCGTTCCGCGCCCCGCCGCAGGCGTACCCGCCCCCGTACCCGCCCTTCGTACCCGTACGACGGGACCTGCGACACCCCCGCCACCGGCCGGAGGTCCCGGGCCGAAGGTCCCGGGCGGGACCTTCGGCGGCCGCTCGGGCCCTAAGCCCTCCTGCGCCCGCGCCCGCGCCCCGGTCAACTGGAAGGGACTGCCCGGACCGCGGGCGGCGCCGAGCGATCAGCAGGAGGACGGGCCGTGCCCACGAGGTTGCTGGACATGGCACAGAAGCGGATCGGAACCCGAGCCCGGAACGCTGCCGCCCCGGCGGCGGACCCGGGCGTCGCGGCGGTGTCCCAGAGCCGGATCGGCACCTGGGCGCTGGTCGGCGGTCTCGCCCTGCTGACCGTGCTGGTCGTGCTCCTCGACGCCACGACGGGCCACGACCTGAGGGTCGTGCCGCTGCTCGTGGTCGTCCCCGCCCTGGCCTCCGTCTACTGCAGCCTCCGCCAGACGATCTGGGTCGCTGTGTGGATCACCACGGTCGTCGTCGGGTTCCGGGCCGGCGCGGACGGCACCTTCTGGGACTTCGTCTTCGGCATCGGCTTCGCCGTACTGGCCTGCGCCCTCGGGGTCGCCGCCTGCGCGGCCCGCATCCGGCACGCCGCCGAGATGGCGCGGCTGCGGTCCGCCGCCGTCATCCTGCAGCGCCAGATCCTGCGACCGCTGCCCGTCACGACCGGGCACGTCCTCGCCCACGGACTGTACGTGCCGATCGAGGAGGACCGCTTCGTCGGCGGAGACATCTACGAGGTCGTCGAGTCGCCCTACGGAACCCGGGTGATCATCGGGGACGTCCAGGGCAAGGGGCTCGCGGCGATCGGTGCGGGGTTCGCCGCCATCGCCGCGTTCCGTGAGGCGGCGATCCGCGAGGCCACGCTCACCGGAGTGGTGGGGGCGCTGGAGGACGCCGTCGTCCGGCACAACGCCTTCTCCGCCCAGACCGGTGAGGCGGAGCGCTTCGTGACCGCGCTCGTGCTCGGGTTCGACGGGGGCGGCCGGGTGGAGACCGTGAACTGCGGCCATCTGCCGCCGTTCCTGCTGCACGACGGCCGGGCCAGGGCCGTCCGGCTCCGGCAGGCGTACGTCCCGCTCGGCCTCGCCGGACTCAGCCGGGAGGCCCGGGCGGCCGAGTCCTTCGACTTCCCGCCGGGCGCGACGCTGCTCGTCGTCACCGACGGGGTGACCGAGGCCCGCGACGCCGCCGGAGCCTTCTACCCGCTGGGCGACCGCGCCGGGGGGTGGGCCGCCCACGGGCCGCAGGAGCTGCTCGACGCGCTCCACGTCGATCTGGAGGGGTTCTCCGGTGGCGTCCGGCGCGACGACATCGCCGCGCTGGCCCTGCGCCGGGCCCCGGTCGAGGCGGGACGGCGGCCCGCGGGCCCCGGCGCCGTCCCTCTCGTTCCCGGGCCCGCCGTGCCCGCCCCCGCGGCTCCGGCGCCGGGCGGCGACGGTCTGATCACCACCCCCTGAGGCCCCTGGGAACAGCCTGCTGGCCCTGAGAACAGGCTGATGCCCCTGGCGGTGGCGGGGCGGGCGGTCGTCGCCGCCGACCACGGCGGGAGGCCGCCGAGCCGGCTGCCCTTCCTGCTCTCCGACAAGGCTTCCTTCCTCCGCGGCGGCCACCCCCTGATGGACTGCGGCTGCTCGGCCCCGCGGCGCGGGCCCCGAGTGGCGCGCGGGGGAGACGGGGGCGACAAAGGAAGCACGCGAGGGAAAGAGCGAGGAGACCCCATGAAAGCCGTTCAGTACCGAACCGTCGGCGCCGCCCCCGAGGTGGTCACCGTCCCGGATCCCGAGCCCGGCCCCGGCCAGGTCCTGCTGAAGGTCACCGCCGCCGGCGTCTGCCACTCGGACATCGCCGTGATGAGCTGGCCCGCCGACCAGATCCCCTTCCCGCTGCCCCTGACGCTCGGCCACGAGGGTGTCGGCACGGTCGCCGGGCTCGGCGACGGCGTCGACGCCTTCGAGGTCGGCGACGCCGTGGCGGTGTACGGGCCCTGGGGCTGCGGCACCTGCGTGAACTGCGCCGAGGGCAAGGAGAACTACTGCCTGCGCGCCCAGGAGCTCGGCATCATGCCGCCCGGCCTCGGCGCCCCCGGCGCGATGGCCGAGTACATGATCGTCGACGACCCCCGCCACCTGGCCCCCATCGGTGACCTCGACCCGGTGAAGACGGTGCCCCTCACCGACGCCGGACTGACCCCGTACCACGCCATCGTGCGCTCGCTGACGAAGCTCGTGCCCGGCTCCACCGCCGTCGTCATCGGCGCCGGCGGCCTCGGCCACGTCGCGATCCAGCTGCTGCGCTCCATGACGGCCGCGCGGGTGATCGCCCTCGACGTCAACGAGGAGAAGCTCGACCTGGCCAGGACCGTGGGTGCGCACGAAGCGGTCCTCTCCGACGAGAAGGCGGCCGCGCGCGTCATGGAGCTGACCGGCGGACTCGGCGCCCAGGTGGTCCTCGACTTCGTCGGGGCGCCTCCCACCGTGCGGACCGCCGGAGCCGTCTCCCGCGTGGACGGCGACGTCACCATCGTCGGCCTCGGCGGCGGCGCGCTCCCGGTCGGCTTCGGGGCCCTGCCGTACGGCACCACGGTCTGCGCCCCCTACTGGGGCTCGCGCAAGGAACTGGCCGAGGTCCTCGACCTGGCCCACGCCGGAGCGGTGGACGTCCACGTGGAGACGTACCCCATCGACGAGGCCCCGCTCGCCTACGAGCGCCTGCACGAGGGCAGGATCAACGGCCGGGCCGTCATCCTCCCCCACGGCTGACCCCCCCCGGGTCGCTCCCCGCCCCCGTCCTCGCCCGCGGGGCGGGGGCGGATAATTCCGGGCCCCGCGTGCCGGCCGCCGCTAGACTGGCCGGCATGGGTTCGTACTACTTCCCCTTCTTCCGCTGATCCCCGGCCCGGACGGCCGCAGCGCGCCGCATCGCGCGTCCCACCGAGACGCCCCGATGCCGATCACCCGGTGACGTCCACGTCACCCGTACGCCCGCCGCCGTCCCCTCCGCCGTCCGGCACCCGCGCCCCGCCGCCGCGCCTCCGTGTGCGCTGCCACGGGCCGTAACCAGGGAGAAGGCACCCATGCACCCCCAGCGCGACCGCGCCCAACTGACCCTGAAGGACGTCTCCAAGGCGTACGGGGACCGCTCCGTACTCGACCAGGTGACCCTCACCGTCCGGCCCGGCGAGAAGACCGCCGTCATCGGTGAGAACGGTTCCGGGAAGTCCACCCTGCTCCGCCTGATGGCCGGGGCCGAGGCCCCGGACACCGGGGAGATCACCGTCCGGTTCCCCGGCGGCGTCGGCCACCTCGCCCAGACGCTCGACCTCGGCCCGGCCGACACCGTGCAGGACGTGGTCGACGCGGCCCTCGCCGAACTGCGCGACCTCGAACACCGCATCCGCCGGGCGGAAGCCGGACTCTCGGACCGCGAGCCCGGCGGCCCCGGCCCCACCGACGCGCGACTCGCCGCCTACGGAGACCTCCTCACCGCCTACGAGGACCGCGACGGCTACCGGGCGGACGCCCGCATCGAAGCGGCCCTGCACGGCCTCGGCCTCGCCCACCTCACCCGTGACCGCACGCTCGCCACGCTCTCCGGCGGCGAACAGTCCCGGCTCGCCCTCGCCTGCGTCCTGGCCTCCCGGCCCGAACTGCTGCTGCTCGACGAGCCGACCAACCACCTCGACGCCCCTGCCGTCGCCTGGCTGGAGGACCAGCTGCGGGCGCACCGGGGCACCCTCGTGGCGATCACCCACGACCGGGCGTTCCTGGAGCGCGTCACCTCGGTGGTCCTGGAGGTCGACCGGGACCTCCGCACGGTCACCCGGTACGGGGACGGCTGGGACGGCTACCGCACCGCCAAGGCCGCCGCACGCCGCCGTTGGGCCCGGGAGCACGAGGAGTACCTGGCGGACCTGGCCCGTACCGAGGAGCTGGTCGCGGCGGCCGGGGCGCGGCTCGCGGCCACCGGAGGCGACCCGAAACAGGGCTTCGGCAAACACCGCCGCTCGCACGAGGCCAAGCTGTCCGGCCGGGTCAGGGCGGCCAGGACCCGGCTGGAAGCGCTGCGGCGGTCGCCCGTGCCGCCCCCGCCCCCTCCGCTCGCCTTCACCGGCGGCCGGATTCTCGCCCCGGGGCCCGGTGCGGCGGGCCGGGCGGGCTCCGCCGACGGGGCGAGCCCGGCCGTCCGGGCCGCGAGCGCCACCGCGGCCGGTGCGGCGGACCGCCGCAGGACGCTCGTGGAGCTGGAATCCGTCTCCGTGGGCGATCGCCTGCGCCTCCCCGCCCTGCGCGTGGAGGCGGGCGCCCGCCTCCTGGTGACCGGCGGCAACGGCGCGGGGAAGACCACCCTGCTCCGGGTCCTCGCGGGCGACCTGGCCCCCGACACGGGCACGGTCACCCGGCACGCGCGCATCGGCTACCTCCCGCAGGAGCTGCCCGCGCGCCCCACCCGGCGCACCCTGCTGGCCGCCTTCGCGGCCGGCCGGCCCGGCTTCCCCGACGAGTACACCGACGACCTGCTGGCCCTCGGCCTGTTCCGCCCGCAGGACCTCGACGTGCCGGTGGCGTCCCTCTCCGCCGGCCAGCAACGCAGGCTGGCCCTGGCCCGCCTGGTGACCCGGCCGGCCGATCTGCTGGTGCTGGACGAGCCGACGAACCACATCGCGCTGAGCCTCGTGGAGGAGGTGGAGCAGGCGCTCGACGCGTACCGGGGCGCGGTCGTCGTCGTCTCGCACGACCGCAGCTTCCGGTCCCGCTTCACGGGCGACGTGCTGGAGCTGCGGGCGGGCCGCCCGGTGGACGCGGTCCCGGCCTACGCCTGGGGGGAGGCGGCCCTGCGGCGCACCTGAGTACGCAGCCGGTCGACGAAGACCCGCTGGCCGGCGATCAACCGCTCCGCGGCCTGCTCCGGCGTGCACCAGGCGAACCGGTCCATCTCCGGGAACTCCTGCTGCACGCCGGAGCCCCGCGGCCACTCCATCGTGAACGTCCCCGGCACGACGGACGCCACGTCCAGCTCCGCCTCCAGGGCCCAGACGCTCACCCTCTTGCCGCTGCGTTGGCGGGACTCGCCCAGAGCGATCCACTCGCCGGGCGGGACCGGCACCCCCAGCTCCTCCACGAACTCCCGGCGGGCCGCCTCCTCCGCGCTCTCCTCCGGTCCGTACTCGCCCTTCGGGACCGACCAGGCGGCCGCCTCCCGCCCCGCCCAGAACGGTCCGCCCATGTGCCCGATCAGCACCTCGACGTCCCGCCCGCCCGTCCCCTCCGCGACCCGGAAGAGAAGGAGCCCCGCACTGCGCCTGCTTCTCGCCATGCCGTCAAGTCTGCGGCGGCGGGGCGTGCGGCGCCAGGCACGGGCCGGGGGAGCGCGCCGCAGGCGACCGGCGCGGCCGGGGCCGCAGGATCGGGCGTGCCGGGAGGGGCGCCTTGCGCGCCCCGGGCCGGGCGCCCCGCGTTCAGCAGGGGCTCGTCGGCTTCGGGACGGACACCCCGCACGCCGGGGGACGACGACCTTGCCCGGCCGCCCGGGAAGTACGCATTACGTCTTGCGGTAGCCGTACGCCTCCGACGCCGCGGCCTCCACCGCCGCCAGGTCGCCGCCCGCCGAGGCGGTCACGACGGCGGCCACCGCGCCCTCCACGAAGGGGGCGTCCACGAGCCGGGTGTTCTCGGGCAGCTCGTCGCCCTCGGCCAGCATGGACTTCACCGTGAGGACCGCGCTGCCCAGGTCCACCAGCACCGCGACGCCCGCCCCCCGGTCCACCGAGGCGGCGGCCCGGCCGATCAGTTCCGCGCTCGTCCCGAGCCCGCCGTTCGGCAGCCCGCCGGCCGGGGCCACCGGCGCGGTCACCCCTCCGGCGGCGAGGCCGCGGGCCAGCTCGGCGACCGACTCGGCCACCGGTCCGCTGTGGGAGACCAGCACGATGCCGACCTGCCGCTTCCCGCTCACGCGCCCTCCCCGCCCGCCGCCGCCAGGGCCTCCACCAGCAGTGCCGACGAGGCCGCCCCCGGGTCCTGGTGCCCGACGCTGCGCTCGCCCAGGTAGCTGGCCCGCCCCTTGCGCGCCTGCATCGGCACCGTCGCCTCCGCGCCCGCCCGGGCCGCCTCCGCCGCGCCGTCGAACGAGAGGGCCAGCGCCTCCGCCGCGGGCAGCAGCGCGTCGAGCATCGTCTTGTCCCCGGCCTGGGTCCCGCCCAGCTGCCCCACCGCGGCCACCCCCGCCGCGAACGCCTGCGCGAACTGCTCCCGGCTCACCTCGGCGTCATCCCCCAGCGCCTTGCCCGTACGACGCAGCAGCGTCCCGTAGAGCGGACCGGACGCCCCGCCGACCGTGGAGATGAGCTGCCGCCCGGCCAGGGCCAGTACCGCGCCGGGCGTCTCCGGGGCGTCCTTCTCCAGCACCGTCGTCACCGCCGCGAAGCCGCGCTGGAGGTTGCTGCCGTGGTCGGCGTCCCCGATCGCCGAGTCCAGTTCGGTCAGACGGGCCGCCTCCCGGTCCACGGCCTCCGCGGCGGCGGACATCCAGCGGCGGAAGAAGTCGGTGTCGAGCACAAGATCTCCTGTTCCTCGATCCCGCCGGGGCGCCCCGGCGGTACGGGCTCGGTACGGCCGCTCCGCGCCGCGCACACGGTCACGGAACCCCGTCGGCGGCTCAGCGGCCCCAGCGGAGCGCGGCCGTTTCCACCGGCGCGTCCCACAGCCGCAGCAACTCCTCGTCGACCTGGCACAGCGTCACCGAGCAGCCTGCCATGTCGAGCGACGTCACGTAGTTCCCCACGAGCGTACGAGCCACCGGGACGCCCCGCTCGGACAGGACGCGGTGGACCTCGGCGTTGAAGCCGTACAGCTCCAGCAGCGGCGTCGCCCCCATGCCGTTCACCAGCGCCAGCACCGGGCCGGTGGGGCGCAGGTCCTCCAGGACCGCGTTCACGGCGAAGTCGGCGATCTCCCCGGAGGTCATCACCGGCCGCCGCTCCCGCCCCGGCTCTCCATGGATACCGATGCCCAACTCCAGCTCCCCGGAGGGCAGATCGAAGGTGGGAGTGCCCTTGGCCGGGGTGGTGACGGCGCCGAGGGCCACCCCGAAACTGCGCGAGGCCCCGTTCACCCGGCGCGCGACCGCGGCCACCTGCTCCAGCGGAGCGCCCTCGTCCGCCGCCGCTCCGGCGATCTTCTCGACGAACAGCGTGGCGCCCGTGCCGCGCCGCCCGGCGGTGAACGTGCTGTCGCTCACGGCCACGTCGTCGTCCACCACGACCTGGGCGATCCGGATGCCCTCGTCCTCGGCCAGTTCGGCGGCCATCTCGAAGTTGAGCACGTCGCCGGTGTAGTTCTTGACGACGAACACCACCCCCGCCCCGCTGTCGACGGCCGCGGCCGCCCGCACCATCTGGTCCGGAACCGGGGAGGTGAACACCTCCCCGGGGCAGGCGGCCGACAGCATCCCGGGGCCGACGAACCCGGCGTGCAGCGGCTCGTGCCCCGAACCGCCCCCGGAGACCAGGCCCACCTTCCCCGCCACGGGCGCGTCCCGCCGGACGACGACCCGGTTCTCCACGTCGACGGTCAGCTCGGGATGCGCGGCGGCGATGCCCCGCAACGCATCGGCGACCACGGTCTCGGGAACGTTGATCAACATCTTCACGTGTATCTCCTGGGGAGCGTGGCAGAGAACTCGTCGATCTGTGTTTTCGCTGGTGGGGGCTGGAGGGGCGGGCCTGCGGCCGAGTTTACCGACGGTCCGGCCCGGGGCCGAGGGGGCGGGCGGAAGCTGTGGAGCCGGGAGGTGCCTTCACCATCATGCAGACGCTTCGCAGGTCGCGCAGGCTGAACCCGTCCGTCGGCAGAAGCCCCCGCCCCGCAGGCCGGGCACGGTTCCCGCCCGGTACGCGACGCATGCGGCCGACGGCGCGTCAGCGGTCGGGGGCGCGTCAGCGTGCGTCGGCTTCGAGCACCGCGAGACGCCGTGCCGCGGCGCGAGCCGACCGGGGACGGCCGAAGGCGTGCTTCCACGGATCGTCGTCGATCCGGTCGGCCATCGACGCGACGGTGAAGCTCCGCGCGTGGATACGCCCCTCCTCGACCTCGGCCCAGGCGAGCGGTGCGGCGACCGGCGCCCCGGGGCGGGCGCGTACGGCATAGGGGGCGACCGCGGTCTGGGCGTAGGCGTTGCGTTGGACATCGAGGTAGAGGCGTCCGCCACGCGCCTCCTTGCGAGGCGCGGTGGTGAGCGCGTCGGGGGCGCGGGCGGCCAGGAGGTCGCTGATCCGGCGGGCGAGATCGCGCACCTCGCCGAAGTCCGCCCGGCGGTCCAGCGGTACCACCACGTGCAGACCGCGCGACCCCGTGGTCATCACCGCCGACGGCAGCTCCAGTTCGCCGAGCAGGCCGCGCAGGCCCAGGGCGGCCGTGCGGACGGCGCCGAAGTCGTCGTCGGACGGGTCGAGGTCGAACACCATCCGGTCCGGCCGGTCCGGCCGGTCCGCGCGGGAGAGGAAGCGGTGCGGGGTGACGCACGCCTGTCCGGCGAGGTGGACGAGGGCCGCCGGTTCGTCGCACACCGCGTAGGCGACCGTCCCGTCCGCCTTGGGCAGTTCGACACGGCGGAACCAGTCCGGGAAGTGGTCCGGCACTTCCTTCTGCATGAAGGACGAGCCGTCGATGCCGTCGGGGCAGCGCTCCATCATGAGCGGCCGTCCGCGCAGGTGGGGCACCATCGCACCGGCGACGAGCCGGTAGTACTCCGCCAGGCCGGCTTTGGTGATCCCGTCCGCCGGGAACAGCACCTTGTCCGGCCGGGTGACGACGACGGTGCGACGGCCCACGCGGATGCGCTCGTCCGCGCTCACGGGTTCTCCTCCTCCGGCTCGCCCACCTCCACCTGCTCCAGGGGCCGGGTCGCCGGCCCTTGGAGCACCGCGCCGTCGAGGCCGAACCGGGATCCGTGGCACGGGCACTCCCAGGTCGTCTCCGCCTCGTTGAAGGAGACCAGGCAGCCGAGGTGGGTGCACCGCGCGGAGACGGCCCGCACCGTGCCGTCCTGGCTCCGGTGGACGGCACAGCGCCGCCCCCCGATCCGTACGACCGCCCCGGTGCCCGGCGGAATGGCGTCGACCGCGTCGACCCGCGTCACGCGCAACCGGTCCCCGGCGAAGTGCTTGGCCACCTCGGCCTGCTGCCCCAGGAGCGCGGAGCCCTCGCGCAGCACGCCCGCGATACGCCGCGGGTCGTACAGCTCCGCCCAGGCCGGACGAGCCTCCGAACCGGTGATCAGGGCGGTCAGCAGACGGCCGGCCAGGACACCGCCCGTCATCCCCCAGCCTCCGAAGCCGGTCGCCACGTACGTATGACGGGCCCCGACGTGGAAAGGGCCCACGAGGGGAACCGTGTCGCTGGGATCGTTGTCCTGCGCCGCCCACCGGTAGGCCGTGGGCCCCACCGGGAAGCGTTCGTGCATCCAGGCGTCCAGACGGGCGAAACCCTCCTGCGGATCACCCGTGCCGGGTGTGAAGCTCTCGCCGGTGACGATGAGCAGGCGGCGGCCGTCGTCGAGCGGTGCCGTACGCACCGAACGTTTCCCCTCGTCCTCGGTGATGTACATGCCCTGCGGGGCCTCGTCGGCGGCGATGGGGGCGGCCACCACCAGTTCCCGCCGGGGCGAGAGCCGGGCGAAGAGCAGGGCGCGGTCGAAGACGGGGTAGTGCGTGGCGATGACCACGTCGCGGGCGGTGACCCGCCGACCGTCCTCGGTGGTCAGACGACAGGGCTGCCCCTCCGAGAGCTGGGTGACCCGGGTGTGCTCGTGGACGAGGCCGCCCCGCTCCAGCAGGTCCTCGGCCAGCGCCGCGAGGTATTTGCGCGGGTGGAACTGCGCCTGCCCGTCGAGGCGGACCGCGCCTTCGACCGGGAAGGGCAGCTCCGTCCGGGTGACGTAGGAGACGTCCAGGCCCGCCTCGGCGGCGGCGCGGGCCTCCGCCTCCACGGCCTCCCGCGTCTCCGGCACGGCGGCGTAGGAGTAGGCGCTCACCCGTTCCAGATCGCAGGCGATGCCCACCTCGTCGACGATCGCGGCCAGCCGCTCCACCGCGTCCCGTTGCGACGCGGCGTACAGGCGCGCCGCCGCGGCGCCCCGGGTCCGCCGCAGCCGGTCGTAGACGAGCGAGTGCAGCGCCGAGACCTTCGCGGTGGTGTGGCCGGTGACGCCGGAGGCGAGGCGGTCCGCCTCCAGCACCACGACCTTCCGGCCGGCCCGGGCCAGTTCCCACGCCGTACTCAGCCCGGCGATCCCACCGCCCACCACAGCGACGTCCACGTCGATGTCCTCGGTCAGAGGCGGGTACGGCGGGAAGGGGGCGGTCTCCATCCAGTAGGACTCCGTGGGCCCCGGGAAGGAGCGGGGGAGGGCCATGACGTGTTCTCCCTGCGTAGGTCGCGCGCCGACTAGGTAACGCGCCCGCGCCCACCCTCCGGCTCGCGCCGGACCGGCGGGGCGGACTGCCGCGCCGTCCGCCCCCGCAGCGGTCGCGTGCGCTGCGCCGGGCGATCCGGCTCTCGCCGGGTACCACGGTGGCCGAGCGCCAAACGCCGCGGCCGGACGGCGGGGACCGACGGTGACGGCAGGCCCCGCGCCTGCCGGGCGCCGAGCGGACAGGAGACCCGGACACCGCCGGGGCCCTGCCGGCGCTGCGGAGGTCAGGACCGGTGGTAGATCTTCTTCTCCCGCATCAGCTCCTCCAACTCCGCGTCCGACAGCGGGTGCAGTGTGCCGAGGAGACGGCGCAGTCCGGGTTCGTCGAGGATCTGGCTGGCGACCTCGACCTGTACGTTCCGGTGGCGGCGGGTGAGGGTGACCTCGCGGACGCCGCCGGGGAGCTCGTGGACCGTGACGGTCCCGCCGTGCTCGTCCGCGGTGCAGGTCCGGTCCTCCGCCGGGGGCTCGGGGCACCGGAAGGCGGGCGTGAGCGGCGAACGCACGACGAGCCCCACATAGCCGGACCAGTGCCCCTCCCGGACGGGGTGGTACTCGACGCCGAAGGAGGCGGGGCCCACCTCGGCGCGGGTCACCTCCATGCCCGGCGGCGCGTCCCCCAGATACAGCAGCTCCGCCCTCTCCCGGTACCGGGCGGTCTCCGCCTCGTGCCGACGCTGCTCAGCCTGGTCCGGGCCCACGAAGCCTCCATGGACCACTCCGCCCACCAGGACGGCGAGCGCCCCCAGCCGCACGCCTCGGCTCGGCACGAAGAAGGCCGCGGCGAGGGCGTACACCACGCCGACCAGCGCGAACCGCGTGCCGGCGCCCCCCAGCCCGACCCCCTCGCCGTAGGCGGCCACTCCCGCCAGCACACCGAGCGTGCCGAGGACGAAGACCAGGGCCGCCCAGCCCAGGCGCCGTGCCCCGGAACCACACCAGGGCACCACGGTCCGTGCCGGTAACCCCGCCAGGGCCAGCAGCCCCACCATCAGGGCCGCCCCCGCGGCGAGGACCGGCACCGCCGCACCGGCTCCACCGCCCCAGGCCGCCCCCACCAGTGCGAATCCGAGCGCCGGCCCCACGAGCGCCGTGGTCGCCCAGACCAGGAAGAGGTGCAGTGCCGTAAGCGTCGCTCTACCGGGTTCCATACGGCGGAGCCTCCCAGCCGGTGTCCAGGCCCGCCTGAGTACGCGTACTCAGCACCCGGCCGCACCGGGACCGAGCGGAGCGATCCGTCAACCGGTGCGCACCGCAACGCGGTTCGGCCGCCGGGACGGTCACCGTGGGCACCGCCCAGCGGTGCGCGGAGACGGGGCGGGCGGACCCGGGAGCGGGTCGCAGGCCCCCCTCATCGGAGGTCGCCGCCGGAGAGGCGCCGGCGCTGCCGGGCCCGGTGTCCGCCCGGGCGCCGGGAGCGCCCCTGCCGTGCGACGCCGAACAGGTGAAACCCGGGGGAGAGGCGAGCGGACGCCCCGGGTTGTGCGCCGGCGCGATTTGCATGAACCACGCCCAGGTGGGAAAAGTGACAGTGGAGGTCAGGAAGCGGCCTGCACGAACCCGCTGCCGTCCTCCACCGGTGGGCGGTGAGGTTCCCGCACCACCTGTGATCCACTCCTTTGCGAGTCCTGCTTTCCTCTCTGCCCCGGGGCGGCCCCACGCCCCCGGGCGGCCCGGCCGCGCCCGAAGAGGTTCACGGCGCCGGTCCCCCCTGTCCCTCCGCTCCCCGCCGGCCCCGTCGGCGCTCCGTTGCGAGAGAAAGGCCGAGTGCGATGCTGTTGGCCCACCCCGCGGTACTCGAAGAGCTGCTGCGTCGTTACGACGAACTGACGGCCGGACGCGGAGAGGACGCCCAGGAGGTGAACCGGCGCCTGGAAGACGTGAGCTACACCCTGTGCGTGACCACCGGCACCCGGGACATCGCCTCGGCTCTCCTCTCCGCCCGCGAGCAACTGCGCCGCCCGGCACCGGAGACGGCGACCGCCGCCCTGTCCTGAACCCCCGCCGCCCCCCCCGCCACCGCCCCGTTCTCCGCCGCGCCCGCCGGCCACCGGCGCGTGCCGGAAGGCGGACGGGCGGCCCCGGCGGCGGAGGGGGATCCCGTGTTACGCGTCGGGAAGAGGGGGTACCCCTAGGCGGGACAAACCGACCCTGGACGCGTGCGGAACGAGGATCACATGCAGGTGGGATACAAGCTGTCGGCGGAGGCGTTCGGTCCGGCGGAGCTGGTCAGACAGGCCGTACTCGCCGAGGAGGCGGGCTTCGACTTCGTGGAGATCAGCGACCACTACCACCCCTGGCTCGACAACCAGGGGCACTCCCCCTTCGCCTGGACGGTGCTGGGAGCCATCGCCGCCAAGACGTCGCGGATCGGTCTGGCGACCGGGGTGACCTGCCCCACCGTGCGCTACCACCCCGCGATCATCGCCCAGGCGGCCGCGACGCTCGCCCTGCTCTCGGAAGGCCGCTTCGTCCTGGGCGTCGGTTCGGGGGAGCGGCTCAACGAGCACGTCGTCGGCCCCGGCTTCCCCGACGCGGTCAGCACCCGGCACGCCATGCTCAAGGAGGCCCTGGAGATCATCCGGCTGCTGTGGAGCGGAGGGTACCGGTCCTACGAGGGCAAGCACCTGCGGCTCCACGATGCCCGGGTCTTCGACCTGCCCGACGAGCCGCCCCTGATCGCGGTGGCCGCCAGCGGCCCGAAGTCGGCCCGGATCGCCGCCGAACTGGGCGACGGCCTGTTCGCCACGGAGGACAAGCCGAGCATCGTGCGGCACTACCGCGACGCGGGCGGCAGCGGCCCCCGCTACGCGGAGGTCCCCATGGCCTGGGCGCCCGACGCGCACACCGGCGCACGCGCCGCCCTGGAGACGACGCGCTGGGCGCTGACCGGGTGGAAGGTGATGAGCGAGTTGCCCAACCCGGTCAACTTCGACGCGGCGACCGCCACCGTCCGCGAGGAGGACGTCCTGGGGAAGTTCGCCTGCGGCACGGACCCGGACCGGTACGTCGAAGTGGCCCAACCGTTCGTCGACGCGGGCTACGACCGGCTGGTCATGCAGAACGCGGGGCCCGACCCCGACGGCTTCATCGACTTCTACCGGAGTGAACTCGACGGCCGCATCCGACAGCTGAAGCCGAACAACGGGTGAGCCCGACGGCGGGGACGGCTGAGCCGCGGCAGCGCCCGCCCTGCGGCAGCGCCCGCTCTCCGGCCTCCGGTACGCACCGACCGACGAATCGAGGATGACCATGGCCGCCAGGCACCATCTCATCGACCGCTCGCCCTCCGCTGTGTGGGCGGTCCTCGAAGACGCGCACCTGTACGGCAGATGGGTGGTGGGGACCTCCGAGTCCCGGCCGGAACAGGGCCACTGGCCCGAGGTGGGCTCCTCGCTCGTCTACTGCGTACGGCTGGGGCCCAAGGAGTTCACCGGCCGCACGGTGGTGCGGCGCATCGAGAAGCCGCACACGCTGGAGCTGGAGGCCGAGGCCGGTGCGCTCGGGTCGGCGCGCATCGCGCTGGAAGTCCGGCCGTGGGGGGAGAAGACCCTGGTCACGGTCGACGAACACCCGTTGCGCGGTGTCGGCGGCACGCTCCACAACTTCCTGCTGGACTGGCTGATCCAGATCCGCCACCGTGCCATGCTCGCGCGCCTCACCCGGCTGACCGAGCGCATGACGCCGCCCGGACCGGACGCCGCCGCCCGCCGCCCCGCGGCGGCCGGCTGACCATGGGCCCTCACCGGGAACGGGACGCCCGCCCTGTGCCCGGACTTTTGCCATTGCAACGGAAGGTGAGGCCGTCATGGTCGACGCGGTAGTGATCGGCAGTGGACCGAACGGCCTGGTCGCCGCCAACCTGCTCGCCGACGCCGGCTGGTCGGTGGAGGTGCTGGAGGCCCAGGACGAGCCGGGCGGCGCCGTTCGCAGCGACCGCGGGGTCCACCCCGAGTACGTCAACGACCTGTTCAGCTCGTTCTACCCGCTGGCCGCCGCCTCCCCCGTGCTGGCCGGGCTGGATCTGCACCGGGACGGGCTCCGCTGGAGCCACGCGCCCCAGGTGCTCGCCCATCCGCTGCTCGACGGCAGGTGCGCCGTGCTGGACCGCGACCGGACGGCGACCGCCGCCGGCCTCGACCGCTTCGCCCCCGGCGACGGCGAGGCATGGCTGGACCTCTGCCACATCTGGGACCGGCTGGGCGACGGAATCGTCGACGCCCTCTTCGCGCCCTTTCCGCCCGTCCGGGCCGGTGCCGTACTGGCGGCGCGGCTCCGGGCGGCGGGCGGGTTGCGGCTGGCCCGCAGCCTCGTCCTCCCGGTCCGCAGACTGGGCGAGGAGGAGTTCGCCGAGGAGGGAGGGCGGCTGCTGCTGGCCGGCAACGCCCTGCACGCCGACCTCGCCCCCGAGGCTGCGGGCAGCGGCGGCTTCGGCTGGCTGATGTCCATGCTGGGGCAGTTCCACGGTTTCCCCGTCCCCGTCGGAGGGGCCGGCGCCCTCACCGCCGCCCTGGTGAGGCGGTTGCAGCGGCGTGGAGGAAGCGTCCGGTGCGGGCAGCGGGTCACCGAGGTCGTCGTCGGCCGGGGCCGCGCCGTAGGCGTCCGTACGGAGACGGGGGAAGGGATTCCCGCCCGCAGGGCCGTACTGGCCGACGTCTCCGCCCCCAGCCTCTACGGATCGCTGGTCGCCGCCGAACACCTGCCCGCCCTGCTCCTGGACGACATGCGGCGCTTCCAGTGGGACTTCGCCACCTTCAAGGTGGACTGGGCGCTGAACGGCCCCGTTCCGTGGAGCAGCCCCGCCGCCGCGTCGGCGGGGACCGTCCACCTCGCGGAGGGGGTCGACGAGCTCAGCCGGTGGGCCTCCCAGATCGCCCGGGGCCTGATCCCCGACCGGCCGTTCCTGCTGTTCGGGCAGATGACCACGGCGGACGCGACCCGGTCGCCCCGGGGCACCGAGTCGGCCTGGGCCTACACCCATGTGCCGCACACCGTGAAGGGCGACGCGGGCGCCGCCGGGCTGACCGGCGGTTGGGACGCGGGGGAGGCGGAACGGATGGCGGACCGGGTCGAGCAGCAGGTGGAGCGGTACGCCCCGGACTTCCGCAGCCGCATCCTGGCCCGGCGGATCCTCGCCCCGACGACCTTCCAGAGCGCGGACGCCAATCTGTGCAACGGGGCCATCAACGGCGGTACGGCCGCGATGCACCAGCAACTGGTCTTCCGGCCGGTGCCGGGGACGGGCCGCCCCGAGACGCCCGTCAAGGGGCTGTACCTGGCCTCCGCCTCGGCCCACCCCGGGGGCGGGGTGCACGGGGCCCCGGGGGCCAACGCCGCTCGGGCCGCCCTCCGCTCCACGCGGGCGACCACCACCGCGCTGTCCGCCGCCCAGCGGCTGCTGGCCCGGCGGGACCGGGTCGGCGAGACCGCCCGCCTACGGGGCGAGCGGCCGTGACCGTACGCCGCCACCGGCCGTGAGTCCGGGGCGCGGCCGGGCCACGGGCCGCCTACCGGTCGGGCGGGGAAGAATCCCGGGAGGCCCGGAAGGAGTGCCAGTCGGCCCGGCCTCCGGCGCCCAGCACCTCGACGGGGGAGGACAGTTCGTCGCTGGAGTGGGCCCGTAGTTCGCGGCGGGCGGCCCACGCCACGAGGGCGGGGAAGACCGGGCGCAGCGGCTGGCACCAGCGGAGCCACGGCGGTGCGTAGATCTGCGGGGCGCGGCGGGTGATGCCCCGCGTGAGCCACTGGGCGACCTGACCGGAGGAGTGGACGCGGCGGGCGGGGCGGGGCTGGTTGCGGCGCAGGGCCGCGAGGACGGGGTGGTCGTCGATGCCGGTGAGCATGTCGGTCCCGGTCCAGTGGAGGTAGGCGACGCCGACCTGGACCCCGTCCGGTTCGACCTCGCCGCGCAGGGCGAGCGCGAAGGACTCCACCCCGGCCTTGGACGCGCAGTAGGCGCTCATCATGGGGGCCGCCCCGAACGCGGCGGTGGAGGCGATCTGGAGGAAGTAGCCGCGTGTGGCGGTCAGGTGGGGCAGGAAGGCGCGGGCGGTGTCGGCGGACCCGGTGAGGTTGACGTCGATGACGCGTTGCCAGAGATCGGCGTCCGTACGGTCGAACGGGCCGCTCACCGCGATGCCCGCGTTCGCCACGACCACCGAGGCGGGCCCGAGGCCGGCTTCCACCGACCGTGCGGCCTCCGCCAGCGCCGCACGGTCGGTGACGTCGCACTCGACGCAGAGGGTCGGGCCGGGGAGCGCCTCTGCGGCCTCCCGCAGGGTCGCCCGCTCCCGCCCCAGCAGTGCGACCCGCATCCCGGCCTCGGAGAGGCTCCGGGCGAGCGCCTCGCCGATGCCGCGAGCGGCGCCGGTGACGACCGCGACCCGCCCCTCCAGCGGGCGGGCGGGTCCAGGGGGGATCCGGCGGAGGCCGCGCACGTCCGGGATGTCGGGCATCGTCTCTCCTTGCTCCCTCGTCGGCCTCTCGGCCGGGACGCCGTCGGGTCGGCGGCTTCCCGTACCACCGTCGGGCCGGGGACAGGCCACCGCAACCGGACTTCTCGGGCCCCGGAGGCCGGCATGTTTGATCCGGAGGCGGGCGGTCAGGAGGGGGGAGACCGCGAAGCCGAACACAGCAAGGTGCGTGAATGCCATGGGTGCCGATCAGAAGGCTCAGGCCAAGACCGACCAGGCCAAGGGCAAGGTCAAGGAAGCGGCGGGACGCACCGTCGGCAACGAGCGTCTGGTCGCGGAGGGCCGTGCCGACCAGACCAAGGGCGACGCCCGCCAGGCCAAGGAGAAGGCCAAGGACGCCCTCAAGGACTGAGGCCGTCCGAGCAGCGCCGTCCGGCCCCGCGGAGCACGGCTCCGACGGGGCCGGACGGCGTCCGTGCGCAGGCGGGGCCCGACGGAGGAGGCCCGGGGGCCGCCGAGGAGGGGCGGGGGTCGGCGCCGCCGGACCGGCACCGACCGCCACGACCCGGTCGACGGGGCCTCGACCGTGGCCGCCGGGGGCGTGTCGGGAGCAGAGGGAACTGTTCGGGGGCGATCACGGCTCCGGCCGCTCGGCGGGGAGCAACGCTCCGGCAGCCCCGTCACGGCGGCCGTCATCCCCGTTCGGCCCTTACGCGCCTCCGGCCCCTACCGCCCGAGGGGCATCCCCCTCACCGCACGCGAGAAGCGCCTCGGTCCGAGTCGCCCCCGTCGTCCTCGTCGGAATCGTCGTCGTCGTCGGGGATGTGGACATCGAACACGACGATGTTGGTCTCGACGACCTCCAGCCCCGTCATCGATTCCACGGCGTCGGTGACGTTGGACCGGATCCGATCGGCGAGTTCGTGGATCGGGATGCCGTACTCCACCTCGATGTCGACGTCGATCGCGGCCTGCTTCTCGCCCACCTCCACCTTGACGGCGCGGCGTGCGCCGGAGGCGCCGGACCTGCGCCCGGTGACGGTACCGAGCGCCTTGGACGCTCCCCGCCCCACGGAGTGGACGCCGTCGGTCTCGCGGATCGCGATGCCTGCGATGGTGGAGACGACGTTGTCGCTGATGGTCGTCTTTCCGCGGCCGCCGGATCCTCCGGACCGGTCGCCGGTCGCCCTGTTGTCGCCCTGGGTGTCGATGTCGGCCATGTCCGCCTCACAGAGAGTCGTTGCCACGGGCCGCCGATCGGCCCGTTCGGGCCCCTCTCCTCACTCTGCGCCTGCTCGACCGCGTACGCCATTCGAGTGCCGGGCGGGCATGGGTCCTCAGTCGCGGGGCAACAGGGTTCCGAGCGGCCCCAGATCGAGATTGAGGTCCTCGGGACGTACGCCGTGCTGCTCGCAGAGCTCCTTCATCCGCTGGTCGAGCAGCATGAGCGTGGTCCCGATCTCCTCGACCTGTTCGTCGCTCAGACCACCCTGCTCGACCCGGCGGATGGCCTGCCGCTCCATCAGCTGCCGCAGCAGCTCGACCACGGTCAGGACCAGCGCCACCAGGTCCCGCCCCATCCGCTCGGAGTCCAGGTCGACGCGGGAACCCGTCACAGCGGCCCCCCGTCGCTCCACGGCGCCGGTACCCGCTCGTTGACCGACGAGAGCAGCGCGTGCAGCGACAGCCGGACGAGAGGGACGTCGGCGATGGCGATGACCAGGTCGCCGCTGACCACCACCCCCGTCGCCAGGACCCGGTCGAGCAGGTCCACGAGCGGCACACCGAGAGGACCGCTCAAGGGCTCCGGGCTGTCCCAGGGCACCACGTCGTGCGCCATGGTCACACCTCTCCGACGAAGGAGTACGGCACCCAGGGGCCCGACAGCTCGATCTGCGCTCCGGTGCGGTCGCCCAACACCGTGACCAGGCGGCGGACTTCGTCCGCCAGTTCGTCGGCGACGAGGTACGTGGCGTTGAGCACGTGCATCCGGCGGTCGCCAGAGAGCGCCGCCCCGTGCGTGCGCAGCCGTCGGGACGCCGCGGCGAGCCCGCGCAGCTCGGCGTCGACCGCCTCGGCGACGTCCAGCGCTTGTTCCCGGCGCCTCTCCCGCAGCGCCTGGGCGCCCCGCTTGCGGTTCAGATAGGCGAGGCCGGCCCCGGGAGCACGGCCGCCCGTCGCCTCCGGCAGCGGTTCGTCCGGCAGGGGACCGGGCTCCGGGGCCACGGGCCGGTACACCTTGACGCCCCACTCGGCGTGGTGCGCGACGCGCTTGAGCGCGGTGTGGAAGCGGTCCGTCTCCTGCGCCAGGCGGCTGCGGGCCCGGTCGTCGTCGTGGTAAAGCGTGGCGAGCGGAAGGGGGACGACCGGACCGTGCGCGGCCACGTTCGAGACCACCGTGTGGTGTGCCCGTGCGTACCGCTCGATCTGCGTCCGGTCGGACAGCCGCCGCTGCCAGACCTCGTCCGTGAAGTCGGCGGCGGGAACGGTCTGTACCACGGCGGTCAGCAGGCCCGCCCGGAGCAGCCGGACCGCTCCGCCGCCGGGCATGCCGGCCTCATCGCCGAGCTCCAGCGCGCTCGCGGCACGTGTGGCGCGGCAGACGGCGAACACATAGGTGGCCCCGTCGTCCGCATGCGGGGGCGGCACCCGGGGCGCCGAGGGCTGAGTCATCTCCGCTCGCTCTCCTTCTTCCGGCCGGTCCGCTCTTCCGCTTCCGCCCGCCCCTCGTGGTCCGCCGCCCGGGACGTCGGGCCCGTGGACGGCGTTTCGTCCTCGGCGGACGGTTCACGTTCCCGCAGACGCTCCCTCAGCTCACGGTTCTCCTCCTCCAGAGCGTTGCGGGCCGCCCGGGAACTCAACGCGGGGTCGGTCTCCCACCAGTCGATGCCCGCCTTCTTCGCGGTGTCGACCGAGGCGACGAACAGACGGAGCCGAATGGTGAGCAACTCGATGTCGAGAAGATCGATCTTGATGTCCCCGGCGATGACGATGCCCTTGTCCAGGACGCGTTCGAGGATGTCGGCGAGGTTGGAGTTCGGAGGCCCCGGGACGGGCCGGTCGTCCTGCCGGAAGTCGAGGTCCGTCACCGTGAACCCTCCGCGCGACGCCTACGATCGCGGCGGCTCGGGGCGGGAGGCTCCTCCTCGTCCTCTTCCTCATCCTCGTCCTCTTCCTCATCCTCGGACTCGTCCTCGTACTCCTCCGGCTCGTCGTCCTCGTCTTCTTCCGGCTCGTCCTCGCCGTCGTACTCGTCGTCGTCCTCGTACTCGCCGTCGTACTCGTCGTCGTCCTCGTTCTCCTCGTCGTCCTCGTACTCCTCCTCCGGTTCGTCCTCGCCCTCCTCCCGCTCCGCTTCCTCGCGCTCGACGGCCTCCTCGTGGGAGACCACCACCTCCCCGTCACGGATCTCACCGCGCCAGCCTTCCGGCTCCTCCTCGGTGAGGGTCACGTAGCGCTGGAAGTGCTTGAAGTCGAGTCGCATCCGACGCCCCTGGACGCGCCAGAGGTTGCCCGTCTTCTCGAAGAACCCCGAGGGGTAGTACTCCGCCACCAGGATGATCCGGGTCAGCGTGGGCCCGAGTTCGTGGAAGCTGACCGCTCCGTTGACCGTTCCCTTGGCGCCTTCCGAGGACCACACGATCCTGTCGTCCGGCACCTGCTCCAGGACCGTGGCCTTGAAGCTGCGGGAGGAGGGACCGATCTTCACCTTCCAGTCGCTCTCCACCTCGTCGCTCTTGGAGACGTCGCGAACCCCCTTCGCGAAGCTGCTGAACTCCTCGTACTGCGTCCACGCGTCATAGGCCCTGCGCAGCGGCACACCGACATCGAGCACCTCGATGATGTTCATGACCTTGCTGCCGCTGGACTTGCGCTTGCTCCTGCCGCCACCGCCGAAGGTGTCCTTGGCCTTGTCCACCACGGCGTCCTTCGCTCCCTTGGCCTTCTCCGAGACGAAGGCCTTCACCGGGGACTCCCCCTGGAGCACGCGGGAGCCGATGGCGGGCAAGGAGCCGCCGTTCTCCGCGACGTCGTTCAACTGGCCGGTGAGATCGGTGAGTTTGCCACCGGCTCTCTCGGCGAGCCTCTTCACCTGCGCGCCGGCGTACTTCGACAGCTCCTCCTTCAGGCGATCGACCCCCGACTCCTGCGTCTCTTCCGGCTCGTCCCTGTCCGTCTTCACCATGACGTCTACCTCCCGCTACCGGAGCGCTTGGACGGGGCCCGCTTCGAGGAGGCCGACTTGGCGGACCGCTGCTTCGCCGTAGCCTTCTTCGCCGTCGCCTTCTTGGCAGCCGTCTTCTTGGCCGGGGCCTTCCGGGCGGGAGCGGACTTCTTCGTCTTCTCGGCGGGGGACTTCTTCGCGGGGGCTGCCTTCTTGGCAGCCGTCTTCTTGGCCGGGGCCGGCTTCTTCGCGGCGGTCTTCTCGGCCGGGGCCTTCTTCGCCGGGGCGGCGGACTTCTTCGCCGAGGCGGGCCTACGCGACGGAGCCCGCTTCGCGGGGGTGGGGGGCTTCTTTCCACGCCGGGGCGGCGGAGCAGGGGCCTCCTCCTCCGGTTCCTCGTCCTGGTCGTCCTGGTCGTCCTCGTCGTCTTCCTCTTCTTCGGGTTCTTCGTCCTCCTCGGGTTCCTCCTCGTCCGGCCCCTCCTCCCCGTACTCCTCGTCCTCGTACTCCTCGCCCTCACCCTCGTCCTCGTCCGCCGCGCCGAGACGCAGCGTGCGGTCGCCGATGGCGTCCGCCAGCGAGGCCATACCGCGGTTGGCGGCCGCTGTCACGGCCTGGCGCCCGGCGTCGAGGACCTCGCCCCTCAACTGCTCCTGCAACTCCGCGACCTGGGGCACCTGCCCGAGCCGGCGCGCCCCCTCGGCCGCCAGTTGGCGGGGTTCGAGCCCGAAGCGGCGTCCTGCCAGGTAGGTCGCTACGCTCAGGGCGAGCCGGCCCTTCTTCGTCCGGCCCAGCACATACCCGCCCACTACGGCGGCCGCCAGTGCCGCCTTGGCCTGGTCATCCATGTCTGTCACCTTCTGTGGTCGACGTCGCGGCGCATCTGAGCGGCGTGAAGCCGGTCGAGCAGCCTTTCCTCCTCGGCCTCGAACGTTTCGAGGTCGATGAGCCCTTCGTCCAGTTCGCGGTTGAGCCCGGCGAGCTGCGCACGGAGCACACCGGGGTCGTACAGCTCGCGCTCGGCGGTCTCCTGGAGCTTCTCCGCGACCCAGACCACCCCGCGCGCCGGAGCGAGGGGCAGGAGCAGGAGTCCGGAGACCAGTCCCATCGTCAGCCTCCGGCCATCGCGCCCGGCCGGCCCGGGGAGTCCGCGTCACCGACGAAGCTGTAACAGGGCAGGGGGCCCGCGAAGCGGAGCTCGACGCGGCTCCGGTGCGCCTCGGCCAGCCGCTCGGCCGCCGTACGGAATCGTTGGCTGCGGCCGCGCGGCACCAGGAAGGACGTGTTCAGCGCGCATCCCTGGACGTCGGGCCCCGGGGCGGTCGCACGGGCCAGCGGAGCGAGCTCGCGCAGCACCTCCCGTCCCGCCTCGGCCGCACGGCGCGTCAGGGCCGAGGCCACCGCTTCGCCCAGCCGGACGCTGGCCTCGTATCCGGGTCGGCGGCGCGCCTCGTCCCGCAGCCGCCGTACGAC
This sequence comes from Streptomyces sp. NPDC017448, assembly GCF_044330565.1. Taxonomy (NCBI): domain Bacteria; kingdom Bacillati; phylum Actinomycetota; class Actinomycetes; order Kitasatosporales; family Streptomycetaceae; genus Streptomyces; species Streptomyces sp. NPDC017448. The sequence continues at coordinate 110,568 of NZ_JBIRLM010000016.1, forward strand.
GGCGTCCTCGACCACCACCTCGGCCAGGGAGTCGGGCGCCGGCAGCGCCTTGACGTTGACCTCGACGTGCCCGTCCAACTGCTCCAGGATGGCGAGATGGCTCCTCCGAGCCCCGGCCAGCCGGGCGAGCAGGGTGTCCTCGTCCGGGGCCACCATCCCGAAACGCATCGGCAGCACGGGTCCGCCCTCCGCCAGGCCCATCAGGAGGTTCTGGTGGGCCAGCAGATCCCGCCGCCGGGCGCGCAGCCGCGCGGGGGCGTCGCTGACCACCGCGGCGATCCCCCCGATGGTCACGGTGCGCGGAACGCCGGGCGGGTCGCCCACCCCGCCCGCCCCGGCGGGCAGCGGGGTTCCACGGCGTACCACCGCGTAGACGTACAGTCCGGCGCCGGCCACGCTCACGCCTCCGCTCGGCGGCGCCGGCTCGCGCCGCTGCCGCTGCGGGCGGGGGCCCGGCGCTTCTTCGGACGCGGTTCCTCCTCCTCCACCTCGTCGGGTGCGTCGTCCTGCCCCACCGCTCTGCGTACGGTGTCGCCCACCGTCTCCGCGGCCTTGCGCACCTTGCGCTTGCCGATGGACTTCGCCACACCGCCGCTGAGCAGTTCGGGGACGGTCGTGCTGCCGGAGTCCCGCTCCAGATCCAGCCGGTTGCACGCCTCGGCGAAGCGGAGGTAGGTGTCCACGCTGGCCACGACGATACGGGCGTCGATCTTGATGATCTCGATGCCGACCAGGGAGATCCGGACGAACACGTCGATCACCATGCCCCGGTCCAGGATGAGTTCCAGCACGTCGTACAGGGTGCCGGCGCGAGGCGGACACGGAGCTATCTCGTCGGCGTAGGTCGTGGCCGTCATGGGGGTGGGTCCTTCCAGCTGATCGGACGGTCGGGGATCACTCGTCTGCGGAGCCGCGCCGGTAGCGACGGACCCGGCGGTACTCCTGGAGCTCTCCGGCTCCGTCCAGACGCACCTCGTAGGAGGCGAGCAGGCTCGTCGTGTCGGGGATCCGGGGCACCTCGAGAACGTCCACGACCACGCACCAGCCGTCGTCGTCCGAGCGCCGGACCGCGGAGACGCCTTCGGCGGGGTGGTCGATCAGCCCCTCCAGACTCCGGCAGGCGGCCCGAGCAGCGTGCTCGGGCCCCTTGGTGGACGCCGGCTTCTTCCGGGTCCTGGCCGGGCCGGTGGCCCGTGCCGAACGTTGGTCTGCCATAGCGCCCAGTCTCGTCACATTCGGGCACGCCGCATCTCGGGCGGGCCGATGGTGCGAGACATCTCCGCGTCGTGGGCGGGCCGCGGTTCTCGCCTGCGGGGGCCCGACGGGCCCGCCCGCCCGTACGGACCGTCGGCCGGTGACGCCCGGGGCGGCTTCGCCGGGCGTGGGGGCTGGGGGAGTGAAGACGGCGGGGGCGTTCACGGCGGTCGCCGTGCGAGAGGAGGGCGCCGACGGGCGCCCTCCTCATGCCTTCGCGACGTCGGTGAGATGCGCGAACACGACGACGTTGGCCGCGTAGCCGGCCTTCTTGTCGAAGCGTCCGCCGCAGGTGATCAGCCGCAGCTCCGGCCGCCCCCGCTCGCCGTAGACCTCCTTGTCGGGGAAGGAGGCCTTCTGGTACGTGCGGACCGCGTCGACGGTGAAGACCGCGGTACGCCGGTCGGCCCGGGTGACCCGGACGGTGTTGCCGGGGCGCAGCATGCTGATGTTGAGGAACACGGCGGGCCCGGTCAGGGTGTCCCGGTGCCCGACCGCCAGCGCGGTCCCCTTCTCGCCGGGCGTCGGCCCGTCGCGGTGCCAGCCGACCAGCTTCGGCTTGCTGATGGGAGGGGTTCCCGGGTGGCCGGCCGGGTCGAGGGGGAGCCCCACGACCGGCGCCTCCAGTGACAGGGCGGGGATCGACAGTTTCGTCGCCGGGGACCGGGGGAGCGGCGCCGGCGGCGGAGCGGATCGTGTCGGCTTCGCCGCCCGCTTCTCCGTCGCCCTGTTCCCGTCCGGGGATCCGGGGTGCGCCGCCGGGGAGGAGGACGAGCCCGTCTCCCGTCCCGGCGGCGCCTGCTGGGACACCTTTCCGTCGCCGGGGGCCGACGCGGTCGCGGCTCCGTGGTCGGGGGAGGCGCCGCACCCCTGGACCACGGTGGCCACGATCGAGAAGGTGACGCTCAGCGTGAGGGTGAGACGGGTGGCGCGGCTCGGTCCGCGCCGCCGTCGCCGACGACGGTGAACCGTGTTACGCGGCGCCATGCGTGCGGCGGCGGGCGGCGCGGCGGGCGAGGAAGAGACCGAGGACGCCTACGCCGCCCGCCGCCAGTGCCGAGGTGGTGCCGAGCGACATGCCGCCGTCCCCGGCGGTGCTGCTCTCGACGGTCGGAACACCGCCACCGCCCGCGGGAACGCCGCCGGTGGGACGGCAGTCGACGGTGAAGAGCTTCTCCTTGGGCGTGCCGCCCGGGAACGTCCAGGTCACCTTGTACTGGCCGTTGGGCAGCGAGTACTCCTGCGTGTTGCCGAGCCCCGCGGTCAGGGCGACGGCAGCGGTGAGCGTGGGACGGGTCGGGGTGGCCGGCTGCGGGGTGACGGTGACGTTGACCAGCGGCAGGGTCTCGAAGTTGACGGCCGCCAGGGTGAAGCGGCAGATCTTGACCTCGTCACGCGGGTCGCTGTTGGGCGTGCCCGGCTTGTGGATCTTGATCTCGCCGAGGTCGCCGGGGGCGGCGGCGGCGGTGGACGCGCCGGAGAGGGAGAGACCGGTGACCGCGACGGCGGTGACCGCGGCGGCGCCGAGGCGTCGGACGGAGGTGCGCGAGAGGGTGAACGACGACATGACGACTCCTGAGTGGTGAGATTGTCGTACTAATCGGGGTGCGGTTACAGAGATGCCATACGCGCCCCGTGACGAGACGTCACCGAGCCGACATAGGCGCACATTTGCCCCGAAAGGAGCACACCGGCCGGTCTCCGGGGTCCGGCGCCCCGTGGACGGAGTGCGCCCGCGCCTTCGGCGAAAGGCCCCGGACCTGCATAACGGCGCTGGTCGGGGTAGCCGCCGTTCATGGCAGACGAACAGCGCACCGAGCAGGGCTCCCCGTACGGAAAGGTCCCGGGGAGCCGCGAAGGAACGGGACGGGTGGGGGAGGGGGGCCAGGAGGAGCCGGTCGGGCCTGATGACCGGGTGGAGCGCGACGCGCCGGACGCGCCGACCGACCTGGACAGGGCGTCCTGGTGGGCGGTCCTCAAGCGGACGGCGAAGGAGACCCAGCGGGACGAGCTGACCGACCGGGCGGCGGGACTCACGTACTACGGAATCCTGTCGCTCTTCCCGGCCCTCCTCGTGCTGGTCTCCCTCCTCGGGATCGCGGGCGAGTCGACCACGCGGAAGGCGCTGGAGCACGTCGAGAAGCTGGCTCCGGGGGCCGCCAAGGACGTGATCAAGAGCGCGATCACCCAGCTGGAGGGGAGCGGCGGCACCGGCTCGGTGCTGGCGGTCGTCGGCCTGCTGGGGTCCCTGTGGGTCGCCTCCGGCTATGTGGCGGCCTTCATGCGGGCGGCGAACGCGGTCTACGACCTGCCGGAGGGCCGCCCGCTGTGGAAGGTGCTCCCGGTTCGCGTCGGGCTCACCCTGGTGCTCATGGTGCTGGCCGCCGTCTGCGCCCTGATGGTGGTGGTGAGCGGGGGGATCGCCCGTGAGCTCGGCTCCCTGCTGGGGATCGGGGACACCGCCCTGCTGGTCTGGTCGATCGCCAAGTGGCCCGCCCTGGTCGTCTTCGTGGCCGTCATGCTGGCACTCCTCTACTGGGCGGCGCCGAACGCCAAAGGGCGGGGCTTCGCCTTCGGCTCCCTGGGCAGCGTGCTGGCGCTGCTGATCTGGATGGCGGCCTCCGCCGGGTTCGCGTTCTACGTGGCCAACTTCGGCTCGTACAACAAGACCTACGGTGCGCTGGCCGGCGTCATCGTCTTCCTGATCTGGCTGTGGATCACCAACCTGGCGATCCTGCTGGGGCTGGAGTTCGACGCGGAGATGGCGCGCGAGCGCGCCATCCTGGGCGGTCTCCCTCCGTACGAGGAGCCCTACGTCGAACCCCGCGACACGCGTTCCTGGTCCGAGGAGGACCGCCGGGCCATGGGGGAGACGGGCCCCTCCAGCGACCTGCGGTCCGGCTGAACGGCGGGCCCCTCCAGCGCCCTGCGACCGGCTGAACGCCGGGCCCCGCCCCCGCGCGGCGGCCGGCTGTGCCTCCGCCCCCGCGCGGCGGCCGGCTGTGCCTCCGCCCCCGCGCGGGGGCCGGCTGCGCCGCCGGCCTCACTCGCGCAGGCGCGGTTTCCGCTCGGTTCCGGCCAGGGCGCGGTCGAGGCCGGCCACGCCGAGGCCGGCCAGGACGATCTGGAGGAGCCACTCGGTCCAGTCGACGCCCCGCGTGGCCGCCACCCCCGACAAGGACGCCAGCAGGGAGCCCAGGAGCGCGGCGGCGACGCCGACGACGAACGTCCACAGGACGCCGATGTGCTGACGGCCGGGCAGGACGAGGCGCCCCAGCAGGCCGATCGCCGCACCGATGAACACGGCGCTGACGATTCCGGAGATTTCCATGGCTGACCACTCCTTCGGGGACGGCGTGTCCGCCTCGCGTACCCCGCGCGGCGGCGAGAACCCCCGCCGCGCGCGGGGCTCGAACCCGTCCGCCGCCGGGGCGAAGGGAATCGGCGGCCGGATTCGGGCATCGCCGTCATCGATCGCTCTGTTCGCGCATATGTCCGGATCGCAGGGGCAGGCGGATGTCAGCCAAGGACGACGGAGACCGATCAGTGAGCGGTCATCCCCGGCGACAGGTGGAGGATGAGCACCGAGAAGAAGACCGATGAAGAGCACGACGGAAAGCGCGTCGACGTTCCTACCGCCATGCGACAGGCATCCGCGCAGCTCACGGAATTGCTCCAGTGCGAGCCCGGTTCTGTTTCCTCGGTGAAGGCCACCGAGAGCGGCTGGTCGGCGGACGTGGAGGTCGTCGAGCTGGAACGGGTGCCGGACACCATGAGCGTGATGGCCTCGTACCGGGTCGAACTCGACCCCCAGGGAACGCTTTTGTCCTACGAGCGGCTGCGCCGGTATGCCCGCGGCCAGATCGATCGTCGCTGACATTCCGTCGTCCAGCGTAAAGGAGACCGCCGAAAGGCGGCCTCGGGGAAGATCACCGAAAGGAGTTCCCCATGTCCCTCGTTCAACAGAGCAATGCGACGTCCGGTGGGAGCGGCTCGGGAAATCTCTACGACGTTCTTGAACTCATACTCGACCGCGGGCTCGTCATCGACGCGTTCGTCCGTGTCTCCCTGGTCGGTATCGAAATTCTCAAAATCGACGTCCGGGTGGTCGTCGCGAGCGTCGACACCTACCTGCGGTTCGCCGAAGCCTGCAACCGCCTGGACCTGGAATCCGGCCGCAAGGCGCCGAGCCAGCTCACCGACCTGGTCGGCGACATGACCGAGAGCGGCGCCAAGGGCAAGTCGAAGGGCGCGCTCTCCGGCGCCGTGGAGGCCTTCACCGACTCGTTGCAGAGCAAGAACGACGAGCCGGAGGAAGAGGAGCAGCCGCGCAAGCGCACGGCCCGTAAGACCACGTCCACCCGTCAGTCCCAGCGACGCGAGGAGTAGCGGTGCCCACGTACATCTATGCCATCACCGGAGCCGACCACCCCATGCCGTTGGAGGGCCTGCACGGCGTGGGCGACCCGCCCTCGGAGCTGCGTACCGTCCGCACCGGCCGACTGGCCGCCGTGGTCGGCGACGCGCCCCCCGGGCTCCGGGCCAAGCGGCGCGATGTGATGGCCCATCAGAACGTGCTGGAAGCGCTGATGGCGGGCGGCGCGACCCTGCCGATGAGGTTCGGCCTGGTGGGCCCCGGCGACGACGAGGTCACCGCCGCGCTGGAGCGGGAGGCCGACGCGTACGAGGAGCGGCTGGCGGAGCTGGACGGCCAGGTGGAGTACAACCTCAAGGCCGGCCGGGACGAGGAGGACCTCCTGCGGGAGATCATGACCGAGTCCGACGAGATCCGGCAGCTCAACGAGCGGACGCGGGCCCAGGGCAGCCACGACGACCGGATCGCCCTGGGAGAAATGGTGGCGCGCGAGGTGACCGCCCGCGGGCAGCGGGAGGCGGAGGACGTCGCGCAGCGGCTGGCGGCTACCGCCACCCGCAGCTCGCACGCGGAGCCGGCCCCGCAGCAGTTCCTCAACCTGTCCTTCCTGGTGCCCCGGGCGGAGACCGAGGCCTTCGTGGCGGCGGTCCAGAAGGAGTCCGACCGGCGCGGCGACGCCTACTCGTTCACCCTGACGGGCCCGCTGCCGCCGTACAGCTTCGTCTGACCGCCGCGGCCCGTCCGTCCCGTTCCGGGAAGCGGAGGTGAGACGTCCGCCATGGGCCTCATCAGCAGCATCCTGACCCTGCCCCTGGCCCCCGTACGGGGCACGGCCTGGGTTCTCGACCAGGTCGTCCAGGCGGCCGAGCAGGAGTACTACGACCCCGAGCCGGTACGCGCCCGGCTCGCGCAGCTGGAGCAGGACCTGAACAACGGCCTCATCGACGACCAGGAGTTCGACCGGCTCGAGGACGAACTGCTCGACCGGCTCGACGAGATCGAGGCGTACCGGAACAGCACGCGGCAGGGGCCGTGAACGTCAGACGCCATCACACGTGACAGGGGGAGATCAGAGGTGCATCGCACATGACCAAGAACGCCAAGATAGGCGCGGCTCTGGTGGGGGGATACCTGCTGGGGCGCACCAAGAAAGCCAAACTCGCCCTGGGGTTCGGGATGTTCCTCCTCGGCAAGAAGATGGACCTCGACCCGCGGCAGCTCGGCAGAATGCTGGCCGACTCGCCGGTCCTGGGCTCGCTCAACGACCAGGTGCGCAAGGAACTGGTGGACGCCACCAAGACCGCCGCCACCAAGGCCCTCACCCAGCGGGCCGGCAGCCTCGCGGACTCCCTGCAGCAGCGCACGCAGGCGCTGGGCTCCGGACCCGCCGCCGAGGAGGAGGAGCCTGTCGAGGACGACGAGGCCACCGAGGACGACGAGCCGAAGAAGGGCGACGGGGAGGACCGGGACGAGGACACCGCCGGGAGCGGGAAGCGCAAGCGCGCCCCCCGCAAGACCGCCTCCTCCGACTCCCCTTCCAGGAGCGGCTCCTCGTCCGGTACCGGCCGGTCGGGAAGCGGAAGCAAGTCGGCCGCCCCCGCCCGCAAGCGCGGCAGCGCCGCCCGCAAGACCGCGTCCTCCGGCGCCCGCAAGGCCCGGGGAGGCGACGATGCCTGAATCCGCGCTCAGCGGCCTCAAGGACGACGTGGTCAAGAACCCGGCCACCGACCGTCTCAAGGACGAGCTGCAGAACTATCTCCGGGCTCGCGCCGAACACGCCGTGACCCAGCTGGGCCACCGCCTCGGCGACTCGGTGTCCAAGCTCGCGGAGCCGGGGAGCGGGAGCGGCGCCCTGAAGAGCCTGGCCAAGGGCGGCCAGGCGCTCGGCGAGGGGAAGTCGCCGGGGCAGGCCGCCTTCAGCGCGGGCGCCTCCCACCTCAAGGACACCGTCAAGGACAAGGTCAAGGGCCTGTTCGGCAAGGGGCGCAAGTCCGGTGGGGGCAAGTCCAAGAGCGTCACCATCGTGGAGGACATCGACGTCGGCGTGCCGGTCCGCGAGGCGTACGACCAGTGGACCCAGTTCCAGGAGTTCAGCTCGTTCGCCAAGGGCGTCGTGAGCGTGGAGAAGGCGGACGACACCACCAGCAACTGGAAGGTGAAGGTCGCCAAGTCCACCCGCAGCTGGAAGGCGAACGTCACCGAGCAGGTGCCCGACGAACGGATCACCTGGACCACCGAGGGCGCCAAGGGCACCGTCAAGGGCGTGGTCACCTTCCACGCCCTCACCGACGACCTCACCCGTGTCCTGCTGGTCCTGGAGTACTTCCCCAAGGGGCTGTTCGAGAAGACCGGCAACATCTGGCGGGCCCAGGGCCGCCGGGCGCGGCTGGACCTCAAGCTCTACCGCAAGTTCATCATGATGCGCGGCGAGGCGACCGACAGCTGGCGGGGCGAGATCCGCGACGGAGAGGTCGTCGTCAGCCACGACGAGGCGATCGAGGAGGAGGAACGGGACGACGAGCCCACCGAATCCGAGGACGACGCCTCCGAGGACGCGTACGAGGAGGACGACCAGCCCCGCGACGAGGACGACGCGCCCGAGGACGAACACCTCGACGACATCGAGGACGACGACCTCGATGAGGACGAGCCGGTGGACTCCGACGACGAGGAGCCGCAGGACGAGGAGTTCGCCGACGAGGACGCCGAGGAGGCCGAGCCGGCGGAGGAGTTCGCCGACGAGGACGCCGAGGACTCTGAGGAAGCCGAGGATCTGGACGAGGCGGACGAGGCGGACACCGACGAGGACGCCGAACCGGCGGACGAGGAAGAGGCGGAGGAGGAGTCGCGACCGGCCCGTGGCTCCCGTCGCCGCGCGACCGCCGACCGGTGACCGTCCCCGCCCCCCGGCCCATCGGCGGCCGGCCCCGGGGCACAGGCCCCGGGGCCGGCCACCGGGCCCGTACCGATACCACCCCACCGACACCCCACGGAAAGGCGTGAGAGACCGTGTCCGATTCACTGGCCGGCCGGCTGCCGGCCTCGCCCCGGGGGGCCGCCCCGGCATACGGGCAACAGGGCTCGTCGGCCAACCTCGCCGACATCCTGGAAAGGGTGCTGGACAAGGGCATCGTCATCGCCGGCGACATCCAGATCAACCTGCTCGACATCGAACTGCTCACCATCAAGCTCCGTCTGCTCGTCGCCTCCGTCGACAAGGCCAAGGAAATGGGCATCGACTGGTGGGAGCACGACCCCTCGCTCTCCTCGCGGGCCCGCCCCGCGCGGGAGACCGAGGCGGGAAGCGCGCCCGGCGCCGAGATCGGCCCCCCGCCGGGGGCCGGGACCGGCTCGGGGAACGAGGCGCTGGCCGAGGAGAACGAGCGGCTGCGCGCCGAACTGGCCCGTCTGCGGTCGGCGGCCGGACTTCCGGGCTCCGCCGAGGCCCAGACGGCTCAGTCCGGACAGGAGGAGGAGCGATGAGCACCGCACCGAACCCGCCCGCCGGTGTTCCGGACGCCGGCGCCGGGGAGATGAGCTACGTCTACGCGGTCGGCCGTGAGGGCCCCGCCCTGGACGGGCTCACCACCCGGTTGCCCGGCGTGGACGGCCGCCCCCTGCGCCCCGTGGTCGGAGGAGGGCTGTGCGCGCTCGTCTCCCCCGTACCGGCGGACGCCTTCAGCGAGCAGGGGCTCACCGCGCAGATGGAGGACCTGGACCGGCTGGAAGCCGTCGCCCGCGCCCACCACGCCGTGGTGGACGCCGCGTTCGCGGAGACCTCCGTCCTGCCGATGCGGCTGGCGACGGTCTATCTGGACGACGCCCGGGTGGCCGACATGCTGGTGCGGCAACGCAGCGAGTTCCAGGAGCTGTTGGGGCGCCTGGAGGGCCATGTCGAGCTGGGGGTGAAGGTGTACGCCGATCCCCGTGCGGCCACCGCGACAGCGTCCGCCGAGCCGGCCGCCGCGACGCCCCCGAGCGCCGGCGCGGGCCGCGCCTATCTGCGGCGGCGCCAGGCCCAGCAGCGCGACAGCCAGGACGTCTATCAGGCCGCCTCCGACCTGGCCGCCCGTGCCGCGGGGCTGGCCGAGGGGGTGGCGTCCTCGCGGGCGGTGCACCGCCCGCAGCAGGGGCAGCTCGCCGCCCGCGCCGGGGTGAACGTGACCAACGAGGCCTACCTCGTCCCCCGGGAGCACGCGGCGCGGCTGCACCGCGAGCTGGCCGCGCTGGCCGGCGGCGCCCCCGGGGTGTCGATCGAGGTGACCGGGCCGTGGGCGCCCTACTCGTTCGCCACCGCCATGGTGGCGGAGGGCGCGGACGGCGGGGGCCCCCGATGAGCACCGACCTCGTCGGCGGCGTTCTCGGCGAGAGCGAACCCCGCAGCGGCCCGCCCGTCGCCCTCATCGATCTTCTGGACCGACTGCTGAACGGCGGGGCCGTGCTCACCGGTGACCTCGTCCTGTCCATCGCCGACGTGGACCTCGTCCACATCAATCTGCGAGCGGTGATCCGTTCGATCACCGGTGAGGAGCCGGGGCCGTGGTGAGCCCGCCCCCGGCGGCGTACGAGCGGGAGACCCCGGAGAGCGGGGAGGAGGCGGAGACGATGACCGAGGACGACCGCGCACGAGGCGCGCAGGGGACGCCCGCCGCGGCGGCCGAAGAGGTGGCACGCGCCGCGGCCCGCGCGTTCGGGCTCAGCCCCGCTCCGCCCGAGGACGGACGCGGCCCCTCCGCGACGGCCCAGCGGCTGCACACCGACCCGGACACCGTGGAGCGCGACCTCATCAAACTGGTGCTCACCATCGTCGAACTGCTCCGCCAGCTCATGGAGCGCACCGCGATCCACCGCGTCGAGCAGGGCGATCTGAGCGAGCTCCAGGAGGAGCGGATCGGCATGACCCTGATGATCTTGAACGAACGCATGACGGAGCTGTGCGACCGCTACGGCCTGACGATGGACGACCTCAACCTCGACCTCGGACCGCTCGGTTCGCTGCTTCCGCACAACGGCGCCTGAACGCGCCGGAATCCAGGTTTCATCACCACGCGCACGGCAAGGAGGAGCCCATGACTGACGACAACGACGCAAAGAACTCCACCGGGAGCAAGAGCCGGACCGCCACCGCCCGCAAGACGGCCGACTCGGCCGGCAAGGCGGCCGGCGCCACCGCCGGAAAGGCCGGCACGCAGACCCGGGACAAGAGCGACGAGGCGCTGTCCGCGGCCGAGAGCGCCAAGGGCACGGCGTCGGAGGGCGTGCGGGCGGCCGGGGAGACCACCCGGCGCGTCGGCCGCGCCGCCGCCTCCGGTATCCAGAGCGGTCAGCAGGCCGTGGCCGCCAACGCGGCCAAGGCCGCGAGCGCGGCCGGCACGGCCTGGACCGTCGTCAAGCACCGCAAGGCGGTCGCCGCCGGAGCCGCGGCCGGAGTGGCCGGGATCGCCGGAGCGGCGTTCGCCATCGGACGTTCGTCCGCCAAGCCTCCGATGGGCCCGCTGACCCGGCTGGCGCGCGGACGGATCTGAGCGCGGTACGGAACGAACGGAGAGCGCCGGGGCACGACGGGCCCGGACGTGGGGGGGGGGGGGGGGGGGAGACAACCGGCCCCCCCCCCCGGCCGGCCCCCG